>JADKIC010000013.1 GCA_016721435.1 Bacteroidota bacterium | reverse complement strand
GTTCTTCGTAAAATCTGAGAATGACATTCATTAATGTGGTCTTTCCTGATCCTGAAGCACCCACTATGCCAATTTTCTCTCCTTTTTCAACCTTTAAATTTAATTTCTTCAATAAGTCTCTTTCACCATTTGAAATCTGAAACATAAATCACGAAGTTCTACACTTTCTGTAAATTTTATAGGTGCTGCCGTAAGCGCTGGCTACCATTTCATAACTGAGTTCCGGATTTAAAGATAGGTTGTTTAATGCGGTCATGTTTTTCTTAATCGACATCATTGAGGTGACAATTCTGTTAAGTGATGGCATTAATCGGTAAGCTGCAGCTGCAAATAAACTGACCATGATGATGGCATCATCACTATTGTCTGTTAAAAAAAGGGCGTATACGAAGATTAAAATAACACCCATCAAAGCAACCAGCTCATTTGCTCTTAACGGAATGAGTACCGGAAGATAAGATGCCATGTTTAAGCGGTGGTATTTCTTTTGAAAAGTTAGAAACACATCTCTGTAATAGGTTTCTTTATTTGCTAATTTAATATCAATATACCCGGAAATTGTTTGCGTTAATGACCCCATTGATAAGGGAAGAAGCCGGTTCATTTCGGAACCAATATGTGTAATTTTGTTTTGTAAAAGATGATAGATTAGCCAGGTTGATGGACCTATAACAATGGATATGAACATGAATAGTTGAAAGTCATATGCGGCTATTCTCCACACAATAAGAAGAACAATAAAACTCTCGGAAATTAAAAGAATAAATGGCATTACCACCCAGGTTACATATGAAATGGGATTGTTGAGGACATGATGAACTATTTCGCTGCTTTTTAAGGATGTGAAACGATGAAAGTCGAGATTAAAATGTTTATTAAATTGCTTTTGGGTAATATTAAATGCCAGATTGGCACCGAATTTTGTTTGAAGGTAATTGACAAAAATCCAAAAATACTTTTCATGAAAGAAAGAGAGTACAAATAAAATAATGAACAGTAAAAAGATTTATCACTGGAAAAGTTAAGCTCTCATAAAGTTGACTCAGGTATGGATTGGTATGTATCGCACTTGGAGTTGTGCAACTTTATTAATGGTAAATAGCGGCCAGTCCGAATACATCTAATAATGCAGATGAAAAGGTAAGTCTAACCAGGAGAAGGACATTTTATGTTGATTGGAAGCTAAGATGCAAACTAAGGCTTCTATATGCAATCCTAATGCATCTGTTGCCCAGTATCTGAAGTGATCTTGCTTCTTTTTTTTTTAAATTTCGCTTGCGTAGTGCCATTTCTCTGCTCTGCTAAATAATCTTACGCATAATATCCGCCACCGTATCCGGCAGGAATGTTTTTAGCATTTACATTGTTCAGGATAAAACTGATATGTTTAATATCGTTCTTTTCAGTGATCTGATGCGCAATGTCAACGAAGTCCCGCTTGGAATATCCGGCTTTCAGTACATATAAATTTAAATCAGCGTGTTTCATGAATACCAAAGCATCTGATAGTAATCCAACAGGTGGTGTATCAATGATAATGTATTCATATAAATTCTTCAACTCTTCCAGTAATTTATCCATCATTGGATCAACAATCAACTCAGAAGCATTGGGAGTACGCGGCCCCGTTAGTATGATTTGTAAATTCTCAATGGCAGTATCTTTAATAATTTGATTGAGATTTGCTTTTCCTACTACATAGGAAGTTATTCCTACATCGTTATGTAAATTGAAGGCATTGGCTTGTTTTGGTTTATGCAAATCAAGATCCACCAGAATGACTTTCTTTTTGGCCTTTGCCAGAGTGGTCGCAATATTTACAGCACAAAACGTTTTTCCTTCTCCCGCAACAGAAGAAGTAACGAGTAATATTTTACTTTTCACCTTCGGGGCAAAATAACTCAGATTGGTTCGTATGACCCTAAAAGCTTCGGCGATCTGTGACTGCGGAAATTTATCTACTACAAGATATTCGTCCCCGGCTTCCTTGCTTTTTCCTATAACGCCGATGATGGATAAATCCGTGATATCTTTTAATTCGTCCTTTGTGTTTATATAATTATAAAACATACCTTTTATAAAAACCAACAGGAAGGATAATGCGATGCCCAGTCCAAAGCCACCTGCAATGGTCTGCATGCTCAAGGGTCGTACATTCCCATTGAAATAGGCCGGTTCCAAAACGATCTTGTCGGCCACGATGGCAGCCTTTGAAATGACAGTTTGCGCTTTGGTCTCTAATAGAAATTCATAAATTTTTGAATATATTTCTACGTTCCGACTGATATTAACGATCCCACGTTGTGTGGTAGGCATCTGGCGCATCGTAACCTCATACTCATTCAACTGACTGCTTAAACTATTGATATCATTGGTGAGTTTTTTACGAATGTTTAAAATCAATCCCATGATGTTTTGTTTCACGGAAGAAATCTGATCATCCGTCTGCTTCACCAGAGGACTGCTGGGTGTATTGCTGAAAAGTAAGTTGGTTCTTTTCTGTTGTAACGCGAACAATTCAGTAAATGCTGATGATAATGACGGGTCATTTTGTTGTGCTAATACTGCAGGAGAAATGGCTAAATCCGATTCGCTCGAATTCAGATACTCATACATATTATCAATGGACTTTAATTGTATGCCCATCCTGGCCCTTTCGGTTTCAAAATCAACAGATCGCTGAAATAATACGCTTTGCTCACCACCAAGATTAAATGTTGTTTTGTCTTTTTGATATTGTTCAAGATTACTTTCAATACCGTTCAATTGATTTTCCACCTGTGAAAGCTGTCCGTCAATAAATGCTAAAGTGTTTTCATTAACTTGCTTATTAACGGAAATACTGTTTTCAATGTAAATATTGACAAGGGTGTTGAGGAAGTCAATCGCTTTTTCCATTACTTCATCCTCCAATGAAATGCTAATAGCAGAGGCATCCGGAATGGGCTCAATTACCAGCCGCTTTCTGTATTTACTGACTAACTCTTTATGATCATGAAACCGGAACTGATAATTGATTTCATTGATTCTCGGATTGTTTTTAAAGACGTTAGAGTCAGGAGTTACCAGGAAGGAGAATTTTGAAGTAACCACCGGATCTCCAAAATTAGCCTCACCTTTTTTGGAATATTCTTCAGTGTTAATCTCCCATGAAAAACGTTTTTGATTTATAATTTTCAGACTGATGGGAGTTTCATAGAAACTATAATCGAGTAATTTTCCCTGAACTTCAAAGGGTGTACCTTTATAAACTTCTCCGGTTTTTATCCTTCCCTCTATGTAATAGGAGATGTCTAATCCTAGTTTCTTAACCGTTTCATCTACCATTTTAGTGGAAGAAAGGACCAGAATTTCATTGGTAAGATCCTGATCGGATGGTTTGGTAGGCATGGATTCCAGCAAAGCAGCTTTTAAAGGATCTTTTTGAGGTTTAATTAAAATCTCAGTAGTAACCCCATAAAATTTAGTGGCCTTGTATAGATAAAAAACAGAGCCTCCTAAACTTAAACCCAAAAAAAGAATAAACCAGTACCAATTTTTGCCAATAGTGGAGAGTGTCCGCTTCAGGTCTTTTTGATCGATCAGGTTGTTATTTCCGACCATTTTCTTTTCCATGTTTATTCGGGTATATAGTGACTGTTAATAATTCTACTTTCTACGTGGAAGATTGTTTTTTGTTAGCGTCAAATCGCTGATAAACGTAAAACTTTGAAATTATATTTTTTTAGCTCACAAAAGTACTATTATTCAATGGGATCGCTTTGTTAAAGTAGCGTAATACTGTGAAAGATGTAATAATTTCATTAAACGGCTGTATAAATTCATCAAAATACCCGGGAAATATACCCTAAAGCAATTATTTTACATATAATTTTACTAGGTGAAACAAGATTTCTCCTTCCTGCGTATGAAATTGGAAGGATTTGTTTGTTTTGAGCCATAATCTATTGAACGATAAATCCTTTTAAACACTTGTAGTACAATATGTTGTGTTATGATTTCATATACAGTCAACGGGTTAAAAGCAGTATAAATAATTTAAAACCGGAATTCCGGATCGAATAGAATGAAAAAAGCACTTATTACCGGTATTACCGGACAAGATGGCGCCTATCTGGCCGAACTTTTATTGGAAAAAGGTTACGAAGTCCATGGCATAAAGCGCCGGAGTTCCCTCTTTAATACTCAGCGTGTGGATCATTTATACGAAGATCCGCATGAAAAAGGGGTCAGATTTAAACTCCATTATGGGGATTTGACCGACTCTGTTAATATCATTCGTATTATTAGTGAGGTGCAACCCGACGAAATTTATAACCTCGGCGCCATGTCACATGTCCATGTGAGTTTTAGCTCTCCGGAGTATACCGCAAATGCCGATGGCATCGGGGCATTGAGGATTTTAGAAGCTGTTCGCATGTTGAATATGACCGATCGTTGCCGTATTTATCAGGCTTCTACCTCAGAGTTGTATGGCTTGGTGCAGGAAATTCCTCAAAGGGAAACGACACCGTTTTATCCAAGATCTCCCTACGCCGTAGCAAAGTTATATGCCTATTGGATTTTTGTAAATTATCGGGAGTCTTATAATATGTATGCGGTAAATGGCATTTTATTTAACCATGAATCTCCACTACGAGGAGAGACATTCGTAACCCGGAAAATTACACGTGCCGTTGCCCGAATCGCACTCGGCCTGCAGGATAAAGTGTTTATGGGTAATCTCGATGCAAAACGAGATTGGGGTCATGCTAAAGATTATGTGGAAGCCATGTACTTGATGCTGCAGCAGGATAAACCGGAAGATTACGTGATCGCAACAGGTATTACTACTTCCGTAAGAGATTTTATTAGTATGGCTTTCCGTGAATTGGGGATAGAACTCGAATGGTCAGGAAAGGCGAAAATGAAATTGCAACAGTTAAAACAATTACACTATCCGAATATGCCGTGAAACCCGGACAAGAGGTCGTGAATATAGATAAGCGCTATTATCGCCCTGCTGAAGTGGAATTGCTGATCGGGGATCCGACAAAAGCTAAAACCCAACTCAACTGGAGACCAAAATACGATCTGCCTATGATCGTTAAAGAAATGGTTGCTGCTGACCTCGAGCTCTTCAAACGAGACCGGTACCTCAAAGAAGGGGGGCATTCCGTAATGAATTACCACGAATAAAAATAATTTGAAAATTGAACAATTTGAAAATTTGAAGATGAGATGATTTGTCGCGAGTGACGTCTTGTGAAAGATTTGAAGATGGGAAGATCTCCATATCGGGAGAAAGGTTTGAAAAGGTGTTGATTCTCGAGAACCACGGATCATGATCACGAGTATCGGTACCTAATAAATCTGTTTCCTAACATAGAGATCATACACTATCAGATTATACATCATCCATCATCAGAACATCCGGCATAGCATCCAATTGTCCATCATCCATCAAGCAATCATCCATCATCCAATAACACATTTTCAAATCATCTCATTTTCAAATTTTCAAATTGAAAATTTAGGTTAATATGAAAAGCTAGAGGTTACTAAAAATGCAAATTGAAAATAAAATATTTATCGCAGGCCACCGTGGAATGGTAGGATCGGCTATAATGCGAAAGTTAAAGTCAAAGGGCTTTGAAAACCTGTTGGTGAGAACATCTTCAGAACTGGACTTGCGCAATCAGGCGGATGTGGAGGAATTTTTTCTGGACCATCAGCCGGAGTATGTTTTCCTGTCGGCAGCTAAAGTAGGAGGGATCGTTGCCAACAATACGTATCGCGGGGAATTCATCTATGAGAACATGATGATCCAAAATAATGTGGTACATGCGGCCTGGAAGAATGGTGTGAAGAAACTCTTGTTTTTAGGATCGTCTTGTATTTATCCAAAATTATGTCCGCAGCCCATTAAAGAGGAGTACTTGTTGAGCGGGTATCTGGAACAAACCAATGAACCTTACGCGATCGCGAAAATCGCAGGACTAAAATTATGCGAAGCTTACCGCAGGCAATATGGTGTAGATATGATTGCTGCGATGCCTACCAATTTATACGGGCCCAATGATAATTATGATTTGAATAACTCTCATGTGCTTCCTGCATTGATCCGGAAATTTCATGAAGCCAAAGAAAAGAACAAGGAGTCCGTGGAGATCTGGGGAACCGGTGCTCCCATGCGTGAATTTTTACATGTGGATGACCTTGCAGACGCTTCTGTATTTTTGATGGAGCATTATAGCGGTGATCAGCATGTCAACGTTGGTACGGGTGAAGATGTCACCATCAAACAACTTGCAGAGCTGGTCATGGAATTGATCGGCTACCGCGGTCAACTCGTTTTTAACACCGATAAACCGGACGGAACCCCACGCAAACTTTTGGATGTTTCCAAACTCCATCAATTGGGCTGGAAACATAAAATAAATCTTCGGGAGGGCATCCAATCCATCATCGCCGAGCTATCGGCCCGAAACTGGAATTTTGAGCGTTGATTTCATCGATCTCTGTACGGACAGGTCGCGACCTGTCCTACGAATGGCGACCTGTCCTAAGTATGGCGACCTGTCCTAAGAATGGCGACCTGTCCTTGGTGTCGTGGCGACCTGTCCTAAGGGACCTGTCCTACTGCGACCTGTCCTACGTATGGCGACCTGTCATTACATATGGCGACCTGTCGTTTTCGTATAGGCAACACCGTTAATAATTTTACCTGCTGAATTAAGCCTTTTATAAAACACAAAATACACCGCCATCACCAGACATATGAACGCGGCTACATGATTCCATTTTAATGTTTCGCTTTTAAAAAAGACCAGAGCAAATACGGTAAAAACGACCAATGTGATGATTTCTGAAGTATTTTAAGTTCCATCAAACTGAATGGCCCTCCATTTAGCTGATAACCAATGCGATTGGCAGGAACTTGGAGGCAATATTCAAAGAAAGCGAGGCCCCAGCTGATTAAAATGATCACCCAGAGTCCGGAATGTTTGAAATAGCCAAAATCCTTAAATTTAAGGTGCCCGTACCACGCCAGATTCATAAAAATGTTAGATCCTGACAGTAATAAGATAGTATAAACAGTCTTCATAGCTTTTTGTTTATTCTTTTATTGATTGATTTTCAGCTACAAATTTGCCAACTATTCGTTTTAGTGGGTGAAATTTTACAAAAAACTTGCATGGTGTATTGGATAGTCATAAATTGCGGTAACAATCCTGAAAAGGGAATTCTCTGAAACTGTATTAATGCTCTTCATCATTTTCGCGAAATGATGCCGGGATTTCGGGTTAAACCGAAAATATACACGATCAGAACCGGTCTATAACAATCATGATTAAAAACTTCTACTTCCAATTCTTTCTTCCTTTATTACTGCGCACTTTCATTGTGATGCGCAGGAAATTCGTTTTTATACCATTTTCTCCTCTGGAAAATAATCTAATCAAAATAAACAATATGACAAACAACTACAAATCAATGAAGCTTCCGACAAAGAAATTTTGTGGCATGGCTTCGGTTGATGGTCCTGTTACTCACGTTCGGGTCATTGACACAAAGTGGATTTGCTCAAACCACTACGCAGATAGGAACGGGAGCGCTCAGTCCTATTTTTATGGTCCTGTTTACAGGTCCTCAGCAGGGAGTACGTTTGACTGGTCAAGGTATTCCTACTTGTATACGGCTACAGAACTTAGTACCGCCGGTATCCCAAGTGGAGCCACCATCGTAGGTCTTCCCGGCTCAAAAACTCTACGGCTTTCATTTCAAGCACAGTTTACAACCTTCTATTCTGTATATGAAGAATTCTGCTACGACTGCTTAACTGGCATCTAATACCCGGCTGCGCTCACTAACAGGTGCTAGTCTTGTAAACACAGAATTTTAACAATACCGCGTTATCTGGCAATTCCGGGAAATTTCCGACAGTAACAGGTTGCAGAATTTCCTGATAACCCCATTCGTATACAATGGTAGTTCTTTGGAAATATTGACTGATTTTGATATTTCAGCAGTAACCGGCAATCCAAGGAATGGTGTATTCAAATTTAGGGTATGTGCGTGCAACAACCAATCAAACGTTAGGTGTAGGATCAGGAACTGCTTCTCTACTTATCAACACAAACCTCTTATGGAGGTGCGAACCGCTCCAATATTCGCCTATGTTAGCTGGCGCAGCTGATGATTTGGGGTTATAAATCCCTGCAACCCAATAGGTGCCACAATATGTAATGGTGCCAGTACTACGGTGGATATAACCCTACGCAATAATGGTACTAACCTTGTTGATTTCAGTGTTAATCCCGCTACAATTAACTGTTCTGTCACCGGTCCTAATGGAACGACATTTACTCCGGTTGTTATAAATACCGGTACATTGGCTCCAAGTACTTCACAAGTAGTTACTGTTGCTGTCGGTTACAATGCTTCAATAAGCGGAACTTATAATTTCTCCGCGAATTTAACCTGGGGAATTGATGGCTTCGCCGGAAATAATACTGTCAACTGGTCTGCTTCAAGTGCATTCAGTGTGGTGGCCTCCTCAAACGTCTATAGTTTTTGTGATGGAACTATTCCGCAAATAAATACTGCCGTAGCTGCAGAGTATCAGGTTACCAGTATACCTTTTGCTCCGGATGCATCGGTGCTTACACAATCAGGCGCGGCGTTAGGAGATGAAGGAAATATAAGTGTTGCTCTTCCTTTTACTTTTACATTTGATGGTGTTGGTTATACAGGAGTAACAATTCATTCCAATGGTCAGATTTTAATGGGCACCGGAAATACATCCGCAGATTTTGTATATAGTCCTCCTGCTATTTTTACTGCGACAGCTCCAAACAATTGGGTTGGTTTTTGGTCAGATTTGAACGTTACCGCTGCCGGTTCTATTACTTATGATATTATTGGAGCGGCCCGAATCGGAAATTCATAGCTCGCTTTACTAACGTACCTTTCTATTCAGCTACTCCCTTTGTATCCTATCAAATAGAATTAAATGAAACTTCAAATATTATTGATGTATTTCTAACTTCCGTAAATGGAGTTACAAATACTAAAGCAATTGGGTTTGAAACGAATACCTATGGTATTTCTCCTCCCGCTAGAAATAGTGGTACCTGGACAGCTACCAATGAAGGTTGGCGATTTGCATTGCCTAACATTACCTATTCATGGTCTCCGACCGGTGGGTTAAGTAATCCAAGTATTCCGAATCCTACAGCAACTTTAGCTGCGGCTACCAGTCAGATTTATACGGTAACCGTAACAAATCCTGTTTCAGGTTGTGTCATAACTGATACAGTTAGTTTAACCAACCTTGGTGCTGGTGATCCAGCTCCCACCACTACAAATGGTGCAGCATGCGCAGGAGCAGCAGCAACTCTTTCTGCTTCCGGTTTATCAACATTAAATTGGTTCACTGCACCTATCGGTGGAACAATAGCTTTTACAGGAACTACCTGGAACAATACCTGGGCATCTACTACTACTTATTATGTAGAAAGTAATAACGGAACCTGCCCAAGTGCACGTACTCCGGTTACCATCACAGTAACTCCTCAACCTGTCATTAATCCGACAGCTACTCCTTCTGTATTATGTTTGGGCGCCAGTTCACAGTTGGCGGCGAATAACTATGTTTCCGGTAATCTTCAAACTGCTGTATTAGCTGGTAACGGTGCTTCCGGTAACGCATTTAATATTTCAAATATCAATGGATCTTCTCCGATCCGCATCGATAGTGTGTACATGGGAATAAGTTCCGGTACACTTGCCGAAGTATGGTATATCCCGGGTGGATATGGTTGTGCTGATCTAAATAGTAGTGCAGGCTGGACATTGGTAGGATCTGTGGCAATTACTGCTGCAGGTGGTACGCCCAATCTCACATCAATACCTTTGAATTTAAATGTCACTATTCCGGTAGGACAAACCTATGGTTTCGTAGTTGTATGTAATGGTGCAAACTATTACACGAACGGTACTGCTATTTGTACTCTTAATTGGTGACGCGAATATTTCTATTTCGCAAGGCCATGGTGGTGCAGGAATAGGTGGAGCATTTGCTTTCCGAATTCGCCCAGAAATTTCAATGGACGGGTATTCTACTCTTTCGGAGATCCAAACCTTACCTTTAACTGGCTCCAAACAGCCGGCGCAGGAACAATCAGCAACAATGCGATTGCCAATCCTTCCGTTACTCCATCATCTGCAGGTTTAAATACCTATGAATTGACTGCAGTGAATGCGGCTAACTGTTCAACTGTTGTTTCAGTTGATGTTACTGCTAATCCTATTCCTGCTGATGCTACTGGAATTACTTCTTCCACTTCATTCTGTGGTTGTGGTGTTGCAACATTAACAGTAACGCTTGCACCCGGAAGTGATGTACGTTGGTACGATGCCGCAACAGGTGGTAACCTTTGGGAACCGGTACTCCATTTAATGCTGCTTATGCCTGCGGTGCGGTGACGTATTATGCAGAGGCATTTGATCCGTTGACCGGATGCGTGCAATCAGGACCTCGTGCTTCTTATACATTTACTCCTCTAATTGCTCCTGCAATCAGTGTTTCGGCAACTGACCTGAACTTATGTAACGGTGAGCCGGCTTCAAACAATTACTGCTTCTAGTTCAAATGACCCTAATTATGTGTATACCTGGAATCCGATGGTTGGTTTAACCAATATCAGTAACGGAGTTGTAGATGCCTTACCCGCTAGTACAACTACGTATACTGTAACCGGTACGGATGGTGGAACCGGATGTATTGAACAAGCGATCATTACTATTGGCGTTGGTGTTTCACCTATTATTTCCGGAGCTACTGCTTCTCCATCTGCTTATTGTACAGGAGGAAGTTCTCAATTATTAGTTAGTGCTTATACTGCAGGTGGAGGCGGACCCGCTCCAGGAACATATGATCCTTCATCAGCAACATCTACAGCAGATGATGAAATTTTTAATGTGACGTTCGGAACATTAAATAACACGTCTGATTGTTCTACAACCGGTGGTGGCGCTTCAGTATTAAATATGTATTCTGATTATACTGCATTGCCCGCTCCTACTGTAATTAGTGGACAATCTGTTCCTTTCTCTGTAACTATTGGTTATTGTTCAGGTACTGCATATACAATGGTTTTTGCCATTTATATCGACTGGAATCGTGATGGTGATTTTGCGGATGCCTCAGAAACCACCTACACAAGCACTGCTGCAGTTGCAGCTGTTACAGGAACTGCTTATTCCGGATCTATCACCGTGCCTTCATTTGCTTCTGCCGGAAATACACGCATGCGTGTGGTAATGGTAGAAGGTGGCCCTGCACCCGCCATCGGTACTTATACCTGGGGTGAGACGGAAGATTATACTATTAATGTATTGTCAGGTACCGGTTTAACATATGCCTGGACTCCAGTTACAAATTTGTCAAATCCGAATATCTCTAATCCAATAGCCAATCCATCCACAAGTACTACGTACACCGTCACAGTTTCTGATCCGGGCGGATGCACAGCTTTCACAACCGTTCCTGTAACTGTTGTGGCTCCTCCTGCTGCGCCTACAGTTGTTAATGATTCACGTTGTGGTCAAGGAATTGTGAATCTTTCTGCCACTGCCGCAGGTTCAGGATCGCTTATTTGGTTAGATACCATCGCCGGTCCGATATTGAATACCGGAACTTCTTATTCTCCTTTCGTTACCTCAACGCAAACGTATTATGTAATTGAAAATCCGTCAGCTGTTACAGCGAATGTTGGATTATCAGCAACTGCTCCAGGGCTTACAGCTTATGCAAGTGCTACCATCAATTACCAGACCTTTGATGTTTTGTCTCCGGGCGGAATCATAATAAACACTGTGGATATCGTTCCAAATATAGCTACACCACTTGGAACGGCTGTTGCCATTCAGTTGGAAGATGCTACTGGTAATGCCTTGGGTGCTCCGGTTGCTACCGTAACTACAGCACAAGGAACAGTGCAGACCCTTACCTTAAATATGTTCGTTCCTCAAGGAACAGCTTATAGATTGCGTTTGGCTTCAAACCCGAACATTCAATATCACCAGGGTGGTTTTGTAAATCCTTACACCATTCCTGGTCAGGTTGCTATCACCGGCTGGGGACCTCCAAATGCAACAACATTGTATTTTGGCTTATACAATTGGTCTATCAGTACCTTTGATGGTGTGAGTGCAGGATGCTATTCTGCTCCAAGTATTGCTACTGCTACTGTTAATGCTCCGCCTGCATTGGTGATAACACCATCAGGTCCTACAGCATATTGCAATACGGGCGCTGTTACACTGGACGCTATTACCAATAGTGATCCTTCTTATGTAAGTTTCCTTTGGACACCCGCAACAGGTTTGAGCAATGCTAGCATAGGGAATCCGGTTGCCTCACCAACGGTAACTACCACCTACACTCTTACTGCTAATGATGGATTACCCAATGGTTGTGAGACTACAGCTTCAGTAACTGTTACCGTTAATACCGGACCAACAGTTTCTATTGATCCTGCTCCCTTTGATTCTTTATGTTCAGGTGCAAGTTTTAACATCAATGCCACTGCAGGTTCTTCCAGTTTCAAAACTGTTGGAACAGGAACAAACTCAATAAATAATACAATTGCTATTTATGATGGATTTAATCCGAATGTTAAAACGCAGGTCCTTTATACCGCTGCTGAATTAAATGCAGCCGGATTAATTGGCCCTGGAAACATTACCAGTGCTTCTTTTAATGTAGTCAATAAATTAAGTACAACTCCATTGGTTGGATTTACAATGAATATGGCTAGTGTGGCTACATCTCCTCCGTTAACAACAACCTATTTGACACCGGTATTTACTACCGTATTCGCAGGTAACGTTTCTACAGTATTAGGTTGGAACCAGCATGTGTTTACAACTCCATTCTTCTGGGATGGAACTTCAAATGTGGTATTGGAAGTTTGTAATGGAACTCCCGGTATACCCGGATTTGATCAGTTGCAAGCTACACCAACTGTTGATGCGAGAACAATCACAGCAAACTTGCTTGGATGTGCTCTGACTGGAGCAACTAACCTGAACCGTCCGAATACACGATTCACAGGTGGTAATGTATTGTATTCATGGGCACCCGCCGGTGAATTAAGTGCTTCTAATATTGAAGATCCTATTTATACTGCAACTTCAGATGGTGTTAAATCATTGGTATTGACAGTAACTGATCCATCTAATGGTTGTCAGGCTACTTCAACATTGAATTTCACAATCAGCGGAACACCAAAAGCTCCTGCTATTGCAACTTCATCAAGTACTGATATTTGTGTATCTGCAACTGTTACTGTTGTGGCTTCAGGTACTACAGGAAGTTACCAATGGCAATCTTCTACGGATAATAGCACGTGGGGAGATATCAGTGGTGAAACCAATGATACATTGGTCATCCTTGTAAACACTGATACTTATTTCCGCGCTAAGGCTTCTTGTACCAACGATGCATTCTCTAACTCAATCTTCTTTGACGTTACTTCTCCTGCTTTACCGATTGGTACAGGTGATGTATTGTGTGGTCAGGGAATTGCAAGTTTATCTGCAACTGTTGATCCGGGTCTGTTTGATGTTTGGTACACTGATGCTACAGGAGGTTCATATATTCAAATCGGAAGTCCGCTGGATACCTTCTTAGTTGCAACTGATACATTCTGGGTAGCTGCTTCTGTTGCTCCGGTTCCTTCTCCGGGTCCTGCTCCAACTAACTATCCTGCTAATACAGCCGGTAGTACAATTGATGAGGACATCACGGCAGTAACCATAGCTTCCCTGGTGAATAACCAACCTGCTCCTAACTGTGCATTGTACACGGATTATACTGCATTGCCGGCCCCTGTTATAACACCGGGTTCCAGCTATCCATTCTCGATTACTATTGGTGATTGTGAAAATGCTACACCCTTTGCTAGTGGAGTAGCCATGTATATCGATTATAATCGCGATGGTGATTTTGATGATATTGATGAGCAAGCTTATACTACAGTAGTTACAACTAGTGCTTTAAGTTGGACA
The DNA here is from genome assembly GCA_016721435.1 of Bacteroidota bacterium. Taxonomy (GTDB): domain Bacteria; phylum Bacteroidota; class Bacteroidia; order AKYH767-A; family OLB10; genus JAJTFW01. The sequence continues at coordinate 73,795 of JADKIC010000013.1, read as the reverse complement.
GTGTCCGGTAACTTTACAGTTCCGGTAACAGCTTCCATTGGATTTACCCGTGTCCGTATCATTAACGCGGAAGGAATTGCCAGTCCAACATCTAATCAAGCCTATACTTATGGTGAAACTGAAGATTATCTGGTACAAATTGGTAGTACTGTATGTCAGTCGCCAAGAATTCCGGTAGTTGCTACAGTTACACCTGCTCCTCCAATTGATATAACTCCATCTTCTGCTACGATTTGTGAAGGAGATAGCGTATTACTTCAAGACGGATTTGGTTCTTATCCTTTTGGATATAGCTGGTCTCCTGCTTTGACGCTAATTGGAGGCCCAATTGGAGATTTATTAGGAGGCGCTTACGCTGCACCGACGGTAACGACTTCGTATATACTTACCGGAAACGATGGTTTCTGTCAGAATTCTGATACCATTGTGGTTACTGTTAATCCGAAACCTGTGTTTACGGTATCTACTCCTACTCCTAACGTGTAATGGTGATACGGTAACAATTAATGCGAACATTACTTCTCCTGTGGGCGGTGTGTATACTGCTACGCCAATAGCATTTTCTCCAACTGCCATTACTGGTACTGCTGGTCCTGTTGGTGATGATGTTGTTGCTAGTGCGATTCCAATTGGCTTTAACTTCGATTTCTACGGTAATACGTACAGTAATTTGAGTATATCAACCAATGGATTTATCTCGTTTGATGCTGCGCCGGGTAGCGGATGTTGTTCCGGGCAGACATTACCAAATGCAGCAGATCCTAATAACCTCGTCGCACTTGGATGGGAAGATTTAACTGCTGCTTCAGGTCAGATTACCTATGCAACCGTGGGTACATCACCCAATCAGGTCTTTATTGTAGATTTCAATAATGTTGCACATTTAAGCGGAACCGGCACTCCTTTGACCGGTCAGATTAAGCTCTATGAAGGAACCAACATTGTTGAAGTTCATACCGCTGCCTATTCAGATGACGGTACTGTAACTACACAGGGTATTGAAAATAGCACAGGAACTCTTGCAACTGCTGTCCCAGGACGTAATGGAGTAACCGGTTGGGTAGCAAATAATGATGCTTTCCGTTTCTCATTGCCTGCTGCTGCAACCATTAGCTGGACAGGTCAAAACATCATTACTCCTTCAAATACTGCTTCTATTCAAGCGGTACCAGGTTCTTCCGGATACTATGCTGTGACAGTTACCAACCCATTAACAGGTTGTGTTAAATCTGACTCAGTATTTATCAACTTCGCTGCACAGCCTAAGCCGATTATCGCGGATAACGATACCACCCTCTGTAACCCTGATACAATTAACGTAAACGTAATTGATACCGGATTATATGTTGGAGGATATCCTGCAGGTACCAACTTTACCTGGAGTGCTATCGGAGTTCCAATTCCTGATCTGAATGAAATCGGATCTAACAATGGTTCTTCGTATTCAGTTATCGTAACACTTCCTAACGGATGTTCTGCAAGTTCTGATACCGCTATTATCCTGACCAAGTCAGTGGCAGTAGTGGATGTCATTACCCCTGCAAGTTGTACTTCCCTCGGTTCAATAGCTGTGGAGGTAACCAGTGGATTGCCTAACTATAACTATATCTGGTCAACTGACCTTGCTCAAACCAATATCATTAGCACTATAACGAAGGCTAGTAATAAAGATACACTGAGTAACCTGACAGCTGGCACCTATTATCTGCAGGTTTATGACGAAGCAGGAACTCCTGCCTCTTGTAACTCGGGTGTATTGACGTATGTTGTTGGCGGTATATCTCCGATTGTAGTTGATTCAGTGGTCGGAACAAATATTTCCTGTACCGGATTTGCCGATGGAACAGCAACGGTTTATTATACCGGAGGTAGTGGTCCTTATAGTATTGTATGGAGTGACGCGCAATTTGCAGATGTCGCTTCCAGAAACATTGCTGCCGGTGGTACATATACTGTGACCGTTTCTGACGGATCAGGATGTTTTGACATCGGTACTGTAACTGTTATTGAGCCATTGCCATTGGGAATCACATTGAGCTCTACGCCGGCTTCTATTGGTGGTCCGGGATCAGCAACTGCAGTGGGTTTTGATGGAACAGGTCCATACACTTATGAGTGGTTAGACAGTCTGGGTATTATCTCAGTGGGCGTAGGTTCACCGATCAACTTACCTGCTGCCTTGTATTATGGTGTGGTAACTGATGCGAACAACTGCCAGTTTGCGGATACGATTCGTATCGATTCCATCACTGATGCCAGCTTCAACCTGACCATGCTGATTGAAGGATTCTATAACGGTGCAGGTGGTCTTACTCCGGCATTGCAGAATTCAGGAGTTGGTTTAAGTGGAACTGAATGTGATACTATCTATGTAGAATTACGTGATCAATTGACTCCGGCGAATGTGTTGGCGAGCGGTACAGCGGTATTGAATACCAGCGGCCAGGCCAGCTTTACCTTCCCAGGTTCAGTGATTGGCGAGAACGGTTATATCGCCGTATTCCACCGTAACGCGGTTCAAACATGGAGTGATCTGATGACCTTCTCTTCTGTAACCAATTACAACTTTACAACAGCAGCAACACAGGCCTACGGATCTAATATGATCGCAGTGGCGCCGGGTGTATATGCATTCTATAGTGGTGACTTGAGTCCGCAGGATGAGTTTATTGATATCCTTGACCAGGGCGTGATTGACAATGACATCTTCAACTTTGCTTCAGGATACGTAGTATCAGATCTGGACGGAAGTGGATTCGTGGATATTGTGGATCAGTCGATAGTTGATAATAATATCTTCAACTTTATCGGGTCGGTACATCCATAAAAAACAAAATAGGAGGGGGGCAGAATCCCGTTCCCCCTCCCTATTTTAAGGCATATAAAAATCAAAAACTATGAAAAAATCATTTCTTATCTTTATGCTGATGCTGGCTTCAGTAGCAGTACAAGCACAAAACAATGCCTACGGGGATAACCAAAAAGAGGTTGAACCGGGGGTGTTCGCGATTTACTCGGGCGACATTACCCAGGACGGATTCATCGATATCCTTGACCAGGGTATTCTGGACAATGACCTATCAAATTTCGCCTCTGGCTACGTTTTAAGTGACCTTAACGGAGATTCCTTTGTGGATATCGTAGATCAGGCTATATTGACAATAATCTCTTCAATTTCGTTGGGGTGATAACCCCTGCCAATGGATTCCGGATCATGAATCCCGGGTGGAAATGATGTAAAACCATACCTGGTATAACTAAACAATAAAAACTAAATTAACATAACTATACAATGAAAACAAAAATTACACTGCTTAGATCGCTGTTCATGGTGCTGATATGCACTCTGTTCAGCAGAGTAGGAAAGGCACAGGATGGTGTGCAGTTCCTGCTCTCGAACGACGTGCAGGTGGCTCCCAATCAATTGGAGTTTGATGTGTACATGATCAGTACATTCCCGGGTTCTTTTGAATTGGCCGGTCATCAGTACAATATCGCATATAATACTGCGATGAAAAATGGTGGTACGATGACGGATGCCTGGGTAGCTGCATCAACGCAATTATCTAACCCTGCTCAATTGCAGAACACGATTAACGCTGCAACTGCCGGTCAGCTTCGTCTGGCAGGACCTCCTGCTCCGGGTGTCGGTGCCGGTTCAATTATCCCTACTGCTCCCGGAATACGTGTGGGTCGTATGCGGTTAACGAATTCTATCCCATTTGCATCCGTGCAGGCAAATTTGGCATTCAATCTGGTGACAATTAACCCCAGCACTTCTGCTAACTATTATCTTGGAACAGTAAATACTCCATTTTGTGTTCCCGGTGTAAGCATTCAACATGCCTAAATTTAACGACAACTACTTATACAAGTACATTATCTAATCCAATACTGAACGCTCCAACCTGTACTGCTCCAACATTAGGTGCTCAGGTGACCAATGTAACGTGTGCAGGTACTTCTGATGGTGCTCTTGATTTAACTATTACAGGTGGTACACCTGCTCCATTCTCTATTCTTTGGAGTACTGGTGCAACTACAGAAGATGTAAGCGGTTTAGCTGCCGGCGTTTATACGGTAACTGTAACTACTGATGGTGGCGGATGTACTGCTACTGATGTTTATACTGTAGGTGATGGTGCTCCAACTGTTACTTATTATGCGGATAATGATGGCGATACTTATGGTAATCCTGCGATTACTACTTTTTCTTGTACAGGCGCTCCTGTAGGATTTGTTGCTGATAATACGGATTGTAATGATAACAATATCGCTATCAATCCCGGTGCTGCAGAAATTTGTAACGGTTTAGATGATAACTGTAACTTGTCTGCTGATGAAGGTTTAATATTTGAGACTTACTATCCTGATTTGGATTTAGATACTTATGGAGATGCGAATTCTATTGGTGTATCTGCATGTAGTCCTGTTTCCGGATCTGTTCTAAATAACTTAGATTGTAATGATAATGATAATGCAATCAACCCGGCTGCAACAGAAATTTGTAACGGTGTGGATGATGATTGCGATGGTCTTGCTGATGACGGTCTTACTTTCGTAACTTATTATGCAGATGCTGATGGTGATACTTATGGTAACGCTTTAGTTTCTCAATCTACTTGTAACGGTGCTCCAGTTGGTTACGTAACTGATAACGATTGCGATGATAACAACATCGCCATCAACCCTGGTGCTCTTGAGGTTTGTAACGTTATTGATGACGATTGCGATGGTTTAACTGATGAAGGTGTTACTTAATTAACTTACTATGTAGATGCTGATGTTGATACTTAGGTGCCGGTGCTGCTAGCTTATCTTCTGTACTCAATCTGTCGGATCATCTACAACCAATGATGACTGTAACGATAACAACGCTGCTATCAACCCCGGTGCTACAGAAATCTGTAACAGCATTGATGATGATTGCGATGGTTCAACTGACGAAGGTTTAACGTTCGCAAACTACTATGAAGATCTTGATTTAGATACTTATGGTGGAACATTATTGGGTAACTTCTGCGCTCAGCCATTGAACTCTGTAGCTGTAGGTGGTGACTGTAATGATAACAATGCTTCAATTAATCCCGGTGCTGCTGAAGTTTGTAACAACATCGATGATGACTGTAACGGTTTAACTGATGATGGTCTGACTTTCGTTACTTATTATGCAGATGGTGACAATGATACATATGGTAATCCATTGGTATCTCAGTCTACTTGTAACGGTGCTCCTGTTGGTTATGTAGTGGATAACACAGATTGTAATGATACAAATCCTGCTGTTAATCCTGCTGCAACTGAAGTTTGTAACGGTATCGATGATGATTGCGATGGTTTAACAGACGAAGGTTTAACTTTCGCGAACTACTATGCAGACGTTGATGGTGATACTTATGGTGGTGCCTTCCTTGGTAACCTTTGTGCTCAGCCGCTTGGTTCTGTAACTGTAAGTGGTGACTGTGATGACAACAACAATGCTGTTAATCCCGGTGCTCTTGAAGTTTGTAATGGTGTGGATGACGATTGTAACGGTTTAACCGATGATGGTCTGACTTTCTTAACTTACTATGTAGATGCTGACGTTGACGGTTTCGGAGATGCAAGTGCTACAGGTGTTTCTTCTTGTAACCCAATCTTCGGTTCTGTAACAAATAATACTGACTGTAATGACGGTTCAAACGCTATTTTCCCTGGTGCTCCTGAGCAGTGTAATGGTATAGATGATGATTGCGACGGTCAAACTGACGAAGGCGTAGTTGTCTCTACATGGTACCAGGATGCTGACGGTGATACTTATGGTAACCCTGCAGTATCTCAAAGCAATTGCGCTCAGCCAGTAGGTTATGTGTTGAATAGCACAGATTGTAACGATGGTAATGCTGCTGTTAATCCCGGTGCTCTTGAAGTATGTAACTCCATCGATGATGATTGCGATGGTTCAACTGACGAAGGCGTAACTTCTACTTTCTATGCTGATGCTGATGGTGATACTTATGGTAATGCATTGGTTTCAGTTCAGGCTTGTTCTGCTCCTGTAGGTTATGTTGCTGATGCTACGGATTGTGATGACACCAATGGTGCTATCAATCCGGGTGCTGCTGAAGTTTGTAACAGTATTGATGATGATTGCGACGGACAAACTGACGAAGGTTTGACTTTCTCTAACTACTATGTGGATGCTGACAATGACACTTATGGTGATGCCAATGGTGTTGCTGTAGTAGCTTGTGCACAGCCTTCTGGTTATGTTTTAGATAACACAGATTGTAACGACGGAAACGCTGCGGTGAATCCGGGTGCAACTGAAGTTTGTAACTCTATCGATGATGATTGCGATGGTTTAACCGACGAAGGTGTAACTTCTACTTTCTATGCTGATGCTGACGGTGATAACTATGGTAATGCATTGGTTTCTGTTCAGGCTTGTACTGCTCCTGTAGGATATGTTGCTGATGCAACAGATTGTGATGACACCAATGGTGCTATCAACCCGGGTGCTACTGAAGTTTGTGACCTATTGGATAATGATTGCGATGGTTTAACTGACGAAGGTGTTGTGAACACTTACTATGCTGATGCTGACGGTGACACTTATGGTGACCCTGCAGTAACTACTACCGGTTGCTCTGCTCCTGTAGGTTATGTAAGTAACAATGGTGATTGTGATGATACCAATGGTGCTATCAATCCCGGTGCTGCTGAAGTTTGTAACAACATCGATGATGATTGTAACGGTTTAACTGATGATGGCTTACCAACTTTCACATACTATGCTGACGCAGATGGTGACACTTATGGTAATGCTTCTTCAAGTATCACTACTTGTGTTGCGATCACTCCGGTTGGTTATGTATTGAATGCTCTTGATTGCGACGATAACAATGGTGCTGTTAATCCCGGTGCTACTGAGATCTGTGCTAACATGATCGATGATAACTGCGACGGAAACGTTGACGAAGGTTGTGGTTGTGTGAATCCTCCAACTGCTAACGCCGGTTCAGATGTAACTATCTGTGCAGGTCAGTCAACTACCTTAAACGGTTCTATCGGTGGTGGAGCTACTAATGGTACATGGTCAACTGCAGGTGACGGTTCATTCTCACCAAGTGCTACTGTATTGAATGCTACCTATACTCCGGGTCCTGCTGATATCTTGGCCGGTTCTGCTGTATTAACATTAACTACTGATGCTCCAACCAACTGTACTCCGGCTTCCAGCTTCATTACAGTAACTATTCAGGATCTTCCACCATCACCGGGTGCTATCTCAGGACCTGCTGCATTGTGTAATCCTTTCAACCAAACTGTAACGTATAGTGTTGCTGCAGTTCCTGGTGCTACTTCTTATACCTGGTCAGTTCCTGCAGGTACTACTCTTCTCTTCGGACAAGGTACTACCAGCATCACTGTTACCTGGCCGTTCAGCAATATCCACAATGGAGTTGTTGGTCAGGTTTGTGTAACTGCTAACAATAGCAATAGCTGTGGTAGCGGAGCTCCAAGTTGTCTTGGTATCTCTGTTCAATTATCTACTCCTGTAACTCCTCCATCTATCTCTGGTGCTGCTAAAGCTTGTCCCGGTGAAACTATTACTTACTCTGTAGCGCTCGTAGCTCGTGCTGATAACTATGTATGGTCAGTTCCTGCAGGTGCATCAGTTGTAAGTGGTCAGAACACCAACGTAATTCAGGTACAATACAGTGCCGGATTTACAGGTGGTCCTATCAGCGTAATTGCAACCAATGCTTGCGGATCTTCTCCTGCACGTACACGTAACATCAGCCTCAACATCCTTCCTGCTTCAACTGCTATCAGTGGTCAGGGTACAGGAGTTTGTGGTGCAACAGGTGTAGCATACACTGCTAATCCGGTTGTTGGTGCGCTCTCTTACTTGTGGAATGTTCCAACAGGTGCTACTATTATGAGTGGTCAGGGTACTGCTACAATTACTGTTGACTTCAGCGGTTCTTATGGCGGAGGTTCAATGACTGTTATTGCTCAGAATGGTTGTGGTAATGGTGCAGCTCGTGCGCTTACAGTATTGGGTGCTCCTGGTCAGGCTTCGCCGATCACTGGTCCTACAGCGTTATGTGCTAATCAGAACTATAACTATGGTGTTGCTACTGTAGCCGGTGCTGCAACTTACACCTGGACTGTTCCTTCCGGATTTATTATCCTTTCCGGTCAGGGTACTAAAGATATCGTTGTGAAAGCCGGTGCTAATCCTGCCGGTAGCTTATCGATCTCTGTTCGTGCATCTAATGCATGTGGAACAGGTCCGATTCGCAGCCTTAATGGAATTAGCATTACTCTTTGCCCACGTATTGGTGATGCAGCTGCAATGAATATCTCAGCTTATCCAAATCCTGTAAGTGATCTTCTGAATGTAAGCTTCAATAGCGATAAGAACCAAGATGTTCTTGTGACTATGATGGATGCTGCCGGTCGCGTAGTTCTTAATGAGAACCGCAACGCTGACGAAGGTGCTAACAAATTGGAATTCTCTGTAAAAGGAATGGCTGCCGGAATCTACACTATGCAGTTCCGCACCAATGATACAGTACAGAAAATCCGTATCGTAGTTGAATAATCTCCTCTGAGGTTATTAACCCGATAATAATTAAAACGGCGCCCCGATCCACTTTGGATCGGGGCGCCGCTTTTTTGACGCACTCCCGAACGCCCTTGTGCGCTTAGGGATTTTTATCTCGCCTTCTTTCGTACCTGCCTGCCGGCAGGTTTCGCATTTCGCAACATTTCGTACCTGCCGGCAGGTTTCGCATTTCGCAACATTTCGTACCTGCCTGCCGGCAGGTTTCGCATTTCGCATTTCGCATTATTTCGTATTTCGTATTCGTATTCCATTAATTTCACACCATGCATGTATATCCTGATTCAGCCCTTCTTGAGGTAGATAACTTATCCGTCTCCTTTGGCACAGGTGAACATTTTTTTAAAGCCGTTGATAATGTTTCCTTCCGTATACTTCCGGGTGAAACCTTGGGAATTGTCGGGGAGTCGGGATCCGGTAAGTCGGTGACCTCTTTATCTTTAATGCAGCTCATTGCTCAACCTGCCGGTAGAATTGAAAGCGGGACGGCTCGTATTCAAACCAAAAATCATGGTACTGTTGATCTCCTGAGCTTGTCTCAAAAGGAAATCAGGAAATTCCGCGGCAATGATATTGCTATGATTTTTCAGGAACCGATGACTTCGTTAAATCCGGTCTTTACCTGCGGGCATCAGGTGGCGGAAGCTTTAAAACTTCATAAAAATTTATCCGGTCGTGCGGCAAGAGAAGAAACCATTCATCTCTTCGAAAAAGTGAAGCTCCCACGTCCCGCAGAAATGTTCGACGCCTATCCGCATCAGATCTCCGGTGGCCAAAAGCAGCGCGTCATGATTGCCATGGCGATTTCCTGTCAGCCGCGTATCCTCATCGCTGATGAACCTACTACTGCTCTCGATGTGACCGTTCAGGCGACGATTCTTGATCTCCTGAAAGAACTGCAGGAAGAAACCGGAATGGGAATGATCTTTATTACCCATGACCTTGGGGTGATTTCCCGAATTGCCAATGAGGTGGTGGTAATGTATAAAGGAAAGTCAGTAGAGAAAACGGATGTGAAGAGTATCTTCCATCACCCGAAACATCCCTATACCAAAGGATTGCTGGCCTGTAGACCTGCAAACAATACCGGATTAAAACGGTTGCCCGTTATCAGTGATTTTATGGTGGCTGATGAAAGTGGAAATTATTCGGAGACCGGAAGGAGTATTGAAGAGATCATTGCGCAACTGAAGGTGAATGAAGCTTCGGCCCCCAAAAAAGTACAGGAGCAGAAAAGTACTACACCCTTATTGAGTGTTCAGCAATTGCAAACCTATTTCCCTTTGAAGAAAAGCTTCTTTGGAAAAACGAGGGGCGAAGTGAAAGCCGTGGATACTGTCAGTTTCGAAGTGTTTCCCGGTGAGACGCTGGGACTGGTAGGCGAATCCGGCTGTGGTAAAACAACACTGGGTAGAAGTATTCTGCGTCTCATTGAACCCACAGGGGGAAGTATCCTTTACCGTGGTGATGATATCCGTTCTTTTGAAAAATCAAAGCTGAGAGCATTTCGAAAACAGATGCAACTCATTTTTCAGGATCCCTATTCTTCGCTCAATCCCCGCCTGACCGCAGGCGCCGCTATTCGCGAGCCCATGTATGTGCACGGACTCTATAAAGACGACAAGGAGAGAAAGGAGATGGTGATGCAGTTGTTGAAAAAAGTAGGTTTGAAAGAGGAACATTATTTTCGCTACCCGCATCAATTCTCCGGTGGCCAGCGTCAACGAATCTGTATCGCACGTGCCTTGTCGCTGAATCCCGAGTTCGTGATATGCGATGAGTCTGTTTCAGCCCTGGATGTATCCGTACAGGCGCAGGTATTAAACTTGTTGAATGAACTGAAGGAAGAGCAGGGTTTAACCTATATTTTTATTTCGCATGATCTGTCTGTAGTACGTTTCATGAGTGATCGTATCATGGTGATGAACAAAGGACGTATCGAAGAATTGGGTGATGCAGATGAAGTCTATCTTCATCCCAAATCCGACTATACCCGCAAACTCATCGAAGCCATTCCTCATTGACATGGATGAAGTACAGGCACATAAGAAAATCTATTCTGCTGAAATTGCCTGGCAGAAGATCTGTAAATGGTGTGCCTTTCAGGAGCGAAGTCAACAGGATGTACGGGATAAACTTTATGATTATGGATTGCATAGTAAGGACGTAGAACAACTTATTTCGCGTCTCATCCTGGAGAATTTTCTCAATGAAGAACGTTTCGCCATCACCTTCGCCGGAGGAAAATTTCGTCAGCTGGGATGGGGAAAAGTAAAGATTAAATTGGCGCTAAAGCAAAAAAAAGTTTCCGAATACTGTATTCGTAAAGCCCTGTCCGTTATTAACGCTACCGACTATACGAAACAGCTTGAGAAAATTATTTCAAAACGGGACAGGGAAGAGAAAGAAAAGCATCCGCTGAAGCGCAAGCATAAAATTGCGCAATATGCGATCTCCCGCGGCTTCGAATCCGACATCGTCTGGGATCTTCTTAAGGAATGGGATGTATTGGAGCATTAAAATTTAAAAGGGAACGCTGATCCCGCGATGCGGGATACGCGGATTTTTTAGGATTAACGCAGATTTTTTTGATGGGTGGAGAATGTATTGATCCCGATGTCATCATTGGAGTTTGTTGGGATGTGAGAGGTGCTTACCCGATCTCTTTTCCTTTTTAGTATCTTTGTACCATTATGATTATAGAGCAATTAAAGGAACTTTCCGAACGTGTCGATGCTCTGAGGAGGCATCTTTGACGTCGATAACCGACTACAGCAAATAGCTCAGGAAGAACAGCTTACACATGCTCCCGATTTTTGGGATGACCCGAAAAGGGCAGAACAGATTCTTAAAAAAATTAACCTCAAGAAGGACTGGACCAACGCGTTTCTCAAAGTAAAGAGCGCGCTGGACGACCTTACCGTTCTTTTTGATTTCCAGAAAGCCGGTGAAGCCACCGAGCAGGAAGTGGATAGCCAGTATGCAGAAACCGTAAAGGTGATTGAAGATCTTGAATTTAAAAACATGCTGAGTGGCGAGGAAGATCGTCTCAGTGCGGTCTTGACAATTAATTCCGGGGCCGGTGGAACTGAAAGTCAGGATTGGGCTTCCATGCTGTTGAGAATGTATTTACGCTGGGCAGAACGTCATGGTTATAAAGTAACCGAGATAGATTATCAGGATGGCGATGGTGCGGGAATAAAATCTGCAACCTATGAAATCGAGGGTGATTATGCTTTTGGATATCTTAAAAGTGAAAATGGTGTGCATCGTCTTGTTCGCATTTCTCCCTTTGATTCCAACGCGCCGTCATACTTCTTTTGCATCGGTGTATGCTTATCCAATGATTGATGATGATATCAATATTGAAATTAAGGATGCGGATATCAGTATTCAAACCTCTCGCTCAGGTGGTGCCGGTGGTCAGAATGTAAATAAAGTAGAAACAAAAGTGCAGCTTACACATCACCCGACAGGAATCGTTGTTGTTTGTCAGGTAGAACGAACGCAGGGTGGCAACAAAGACAGAGCAATGAAAATGCTGAAGTCGCAACTTTACGAGTTAGAGATCAGAAAACGTAACGAAGCGAAAGCAGTAACAGAAAGCAATAAAAAGAAAATAGAGTGGGGTAGCCAGATCCGAAGTTATGTCCTGCATCCCTATAAACTGGTGAAAGATATCCGCACCGACTACGAAACCTCCGATACCCAGGCCGTCCTCGATGGTGAAATCGACGAATTCATAAAAGCGTATCTCATGGAATACGCCGGTGAACCGAAGGAAATCGCATAAAATGACCACTAAGACACTTAGGACACTAAGAGCACTAAGATGATTACTCAAAAGTATATTAATGATCTTTCATATAAGATTGTGGCTTGTGCAATTGAAGTACATTCGGAATTAGGTCCCGGTTTATTGGAGTCAATTTATCATCAGTGCCTCTTTGATGAGCTTGAATCAAGAGGGTTGGAAGTTTGGTCCAAAGTGCGCGTGCCGGTAAGTTATAAAGGAAAGGACCTGGGGCAAGTACTTGAGTTGGATTTATTAGTAGAGCATTTGATTGTCGTTGAAATTAAAGCAACAGAAACAATACATCCTGTATTTAAAGCACAGTTGCTTTCCTATCTTAAATTAACACAGAAACCCAAAGGACTTCTTATCAATTTTCATACTGATAATATAACAAAGAGTCTTGTCCCCTTAGTAACTGAAGAATTTGCAAAACTCCCAAAATAAATATATTGGCCTTAGTGTCCTAGTGACCTTTGTGCCTTAGTGGTAACCCCCGAAGATTATTATGTCAGACTACAGAATTGAAAAGGATACGATGGGTACGGTGCAGGTACCGGCCAACGTATATTGGGGCGCGCAAACACAGCGCTCTATCGAGAACTTTAAAATCGCTCAGGACATCAACAGGATGCCCAAAGAAATTATCCGTGCTTTCGCTTATCTTAAAGAAGGCTGCTGCTATCACCAATAGGGAAGCCGGTGTGTTGCCGCAGGAGAAATGTGAGCTCATCGGACGCATCTGCGATGAAATCCTCGAGGGAAAACTCGACGATCAGTTTCCGCTGGTGGTCTGGCAAACCGGTTCGGGCACGCAGAGCAATATGAATGTAAATGAAGTCATCGCCTATCGTGCGCATGTGGTAAATGGCGGAAGTCTGCTCGATGAAAAGAAAGCTGTTCATCCGAATGATGATGTGAACAAGTCACAATCTTCCAATGATACTTTCCCCACCGCTATGCACATTGCCGCATACAAGGCATTGGTGGAGGTAACGATACCGGGTATCCGAAAATTACGGGACACCTTAGCGGCAAAGGCGAAGGAGTTTATGCATGTGGTAAAATTGGCCGTACTCATCTGATGGATGCCACGCCGCTCACTCTCGGACAGGAAATCAGCGGATACGTATCTCAACTTGATCATGGTTTACGCGCTATCAATCATACCTTGCCTCATCTGGCCGAATTGGCATTGGGTGGAACAGCAGTCGGTACCGGAATCAATACACCGAAAGGATATTCAGAGAATGTGGCAATGAATATTGCCAAGCTGACGGGTTTACCTTTCATCACGGCGGAAAATAAGTTCGAAGCATTGGCAGCACACGATGCCATAGTGGAAGCGCATGGTGCTTTAAAAACAGTAGCCGTAAGTATGATGAAGATCGGAAATGATATTCGTCTCCTGGCTTCGGGTCCGCGTTGTGGAATTGGTGAACTCTTTATTCCCGACAATGAGCCGGGGTCTTCCATCATGCCCGGAAAAGTAAATCCCACACAATGCGAAGCGATGACCATGGTGGCAGCTCAGGTTTTGGGCAATGATGTTGCCATCAATATCGGTGGTGCAACAGGTCACTTTGAATTGAATGTGTTTAAGCCGGTGATGATTTATAATTTCCTGCATTCTGCCCGATTGATTGGAGATGTATGTGTTTCCTTCAATGATAAATGTGCTGTGGGTATTGCACCGATAAAGGAAAACATTGATCGTAACCTTCACAATTCATTGATGCTGGTAACGGCACTCAATACACATATCGGGTATTACAAAGCCGCGGAAATCGCACAAACCGCCCACCGTGACGGAGGAACATTAAAAGAAACCGCCATTAAACTCGGATACCTCACCGCCGAACAATTCGACGAATGGGTTAACCCGCTGGATATGGTTGGAGATTTGCCGAAATAGCCGCTGCGGCCGTTGCGAAACCGTTGCGCTCGCTGCGCCTGCCTGCAGCAGGCAGGTTTAAAAAATATTGAATGATAAATTACAATAAATATGGCTGCCACTATCATCCGAAATGCCCGTATCGTCAACGAAGGAGTTATTATCGATGGCGATATCCTGATTAAAGATAACCGCATCGAAAGAGTAGGAGGGGAGATCTCAGTTCCAGGACGTCTGCAGTAGATAGATGCGAAAGGCAATTATTTAATTCCGGGTGCTATTGATGATCAGGTGCATTTTCGGGAGCCGGGTTTAACGCATAAGGGAGAGATTTATACAGAAGCGCGAGCCGCTGTTGCAGGAGGAATCACTTCTTACATGGAAATGCCCAACACTGTTCCGCAGGCAACTACACAGGCATTACTTGAAGAGAAGTACCAACGAGCAGCTCAATGTTCCCTGGCCAATTACTCTTTTTTCATGGGAACCACGAATCATAATCTTGAAGAAGTATTAAAAACAAATGCGCAGAATGTTTGTGGCATAAAGATTTTTATGGGTTCAAGCACCGGAGATATGCTGGTGGATAATGCTTCCATATTGGAATCTGTTTTCTCCAGGGCGCAAACGTTAATAGCGACACATTGCGAGGATGAAGCTACTATCAGGGCAAATCATGAAGCTGCCTTACGCACCTATGGGGAGATGGTCCCACCCTCACAGCATCCGGTCATCCGCAGTGAAGAAGCTTGCTGGAAATCTTCTTCGTTCGCAGTAGAATTAGCAAAAAAGCATGGTACCCGTTTGCACATCCTGCACATCTCCACCGCGAAGGAAACAGAACTGTTCAGAAATGATATTCCATTAGAGCAAAAATTGATTACTGCAGAAGCCTGTATTCATCACCTCTGGTTTACGGATCAGGATTATTTAACAAAAGGCAATCTCATCAAATGGAATCCTGCGGTGAAGAAAGCCTCCGACAGAGATGAAATCCGAAGGGCCGTATTGGATAACCGTATCGACGTGATTGCTACTGATCATGCGCCTCATACAAAAGAAGAAAAATCACAATCCTATTTTAAATGTCCTTCCGGAGGTCCCTTGGTACAACATGCGGTGGTGGCGATGTTAGATGGTGTACACGATGGATGGATCAGTATGGAGAAAGTGGTGGAGAAAATGTCACATGCCCCCGCCACACTCTTCAGAATTAAAGACCGTGGTTATATCCGCGAAGGATATTTTGCGGACCTTGTCCTGGTTGATATGAATAATCCCTGGACGGTTGAGCCGGCAAACATTCTCTATAAATGCGGATGGTCACCCTTTGAAGGTCATCGTTTTAAATCAAAAATATTGCAGACCTTCGTGAACGGACATTTGGTTTATGACAATGGTCGCATAGATGAAAGTAAAATTGGTTCCCGTTTATTTTTTCAACGTTAGAAGGACATGAAGTTCAGAACATATTTGCTGCTGTCATTTCTAATCCTAATAACTGCATGCAGTAAGCCGGAAGTGAAGGTGCCTGCAGATGTAATTCCCCGCGATTCCATGATTGTGGTCCTGGCAGATATTCATTTGATAGAGGCCACCATCCAACTAAAAGGCCTGGGAAGAAATGATACTTTGAAAGCTGAAGCTTACGGCCGCTATCGATATGTTTTTAACAAGCATAAAATATCTTCCGCTCAATTTCGCAAAAGCCTCGAATACTACCGCTCCGAACCCGAATATTTTCACACCATGTACGACGAAGTCATCACGCGCCTAAGCGTGGAACAAGCTAAAAGTAATAAGCCGTAAGAGATACGGCCTGTGATGTAATAGCCAACCCCACAAAAATTTATTACACTCAAATTCGTACAGCCTTTTCACTCTTTTCGTACCTGCCTGACGGCAGGCAGGTTTCGCCCTTTCGTACTCTTTAGTATTTCGCTCTCTCCTTTATAAACTTCCGATGATGCATATATAATTTTCAATACATTAATATTTTAGAGAGAACGCTGATGACGCTGATTTTTAAGATTTTCGCTGATTCAACATCACAAGTCTAGCCTTAATTGATATCCTTTCGTATTTTGTACTTTCGTATTTCTCTCTTTCGTATTTTCGTATTTCACTCTTTCGTATTTCGTATTTCGTACTTTCGTATTATTCTCGGTTTCGTAAAATTCGTAATTCTTATATTCGTATCCGAAGTAGAGATAAGAAAGAGGAGGGGCTCCTCTTTCTTATCACACTTCCGGGTATATTCGTATTTCGTAACCCCGCCTTAAGTTTTTATTTAAGATAAGTTTTAAGGAAATCGAAAAATACTCTATTCCACAAAATACTATTCTGCGGCTTCAACACATGATGTCCTTCATCCGGAAAGTAAAGAAACCGACTGGGTACTTTTTGTAATTGCGCAGCTGTAAAAGCTTCCATGCCCTGATTCAACGGTACACGAAAATCTTTCTCGTTATGAATGACTAATATGGGTGTATCCCAGTTTTGAACAAATTTATGAGGGGAGAAGGCATCGAAACTTTTCGGTTTTGGATTATCCCAGTAGTTGCCATCCATATCATGGTGTGCGAAGAAAATTTCTTCAGTAGCCGCATACTCAGACTCAAGATTAAATACTCCGCAGTGTGAAATGAAGGCTTTAAAACGCTTATTATGATGTCCGGCTAACCAATAAACAGAGTAACCGCCGAAGCTGGCACCCACAGCACCAAGTCTGTTTTTGTCTACATAATTTTCTTTACTTACATCATCGATCGCAGAAAGCAAATCGTTCATCGCTTGTCCGCCCCAATCACCGGCAATCTGATCATTCCACTCTTCTCCAAACGACGGTAACCCGCGACGGTTAGGTGCTACAACAATATATCCCTGAGCGGCGATGAGACTGAAATTCCAACGGTAACTGAAAGTCTGGCTCACGACACTCTGTGGTCCGCCCTGGCAATAGAGCAGAGTCGGATATTTTTTCGCCGGATCAAAATCGGGTGGATAAATCACCCAGACCAGCATGTCTTTTCCATCGGTTGTTTTAACCATACGCTTCGTCACGTTGCTCTTTTTCAATTTTCCCCAGCTATCCGGATTGGTATTGGTAATCATTTTCGCTTCACCGGTCTGTGCATTCACATTGAATAATTCGGAAGGCATGGTCATATCCGTACGACTGGCAATAATGCTTAAAGCTTTACTTGTTCCGGCCACAGTGATTTCATTGTAATCCGCTTGTGCCGTTGTCACTTGTCGTAAAGGCATGGCACTTTTCAGGAAGGAATCATAGATAAAAATTTGTTTGGTGGCATTCTTGGCTGCGGTGAGTACAATACTGCGACTATCGTCACTCCAGGCGAGATTGTCAACGGAATAATCAAATGTCGGGAGGAGTTCGGTTTTCTGTTTGGTCTCAACTGTGTATTGAAAGAGGCGGTTGCGATCACTTTCGTAGCCCGCTTTTTCCATGCTCAGCCAGAGTAATTTCTTCCCGTCGGGTGACCAGCAAGGGTCATTGTCATAGCCATTCATGCCCTCGGTGAGATTCGAGGTGGTTCCGCTCAGAAGGTCATACAGATAAATATCAGTATTAGTGCTTACTGCCGCATCGGTTCCGTTGAGTTTCTTGCAGGTGTAAGCCAGCTTCTTTCCATCCGGTGAAAACATCACTTGCTCATCTCCTCCGAAAGGACCGGTAGGGGCATCCCAGCGTTCTCCAGGCATAATGTCCACACCTTGTCCAACGGTACCATTGGAGTAACTAGCAATGAAAAGATGACTGTACGCGTAATCATGCCAGGCATTCCAGTGTTTAAACATCAGTCCGTCAATGATACGTGCACCATCTGCTTTAGGAAGATCAGGATAAATTTCGCTGGGCTTTTTATCCAGTTTGACATCGGCACTGTACCATATACGAGATAACGTTTTCGAATATCCGAAATTACTGATTCCTCCTGCAATAGAAGTGACTTGTAATGGAATGCTACCATCCGGATTCACCTCCCATAATTGGGTGTCTCCGTTTTTATCGGCCATCAGAAAACCAATTTTTTTTCCGTCCGGACGCCAGCGGGCGCTGCCTTCATCAGCAGAAGATTTTGCTAACGGTATCGGAGTACCGCCATTTACAGGAATTAGGAAAATGTCGCTTTGCCCTTTATTCGCAGCGATGTCAAAGTTTCTTACATTGTAGATGACCGTTTTTCCATCAGGTGAAATTCGTGGATCAGCGACACGGGCTAATTGAACCAGTGCTTCCGGAGTAAGGGTCTGGGCCGAAAGGCTAACCACGCTACTGAATAGTAATACAATTGCTGCAAGATTTTTCATGAATGAAGTGATTATTTGATTCAAAAATAGCAGAATATTCTATATCGAGGCCATTCGTTGAAAATTAACCGAATGTTATTATTTATCTAAAAGCATTGTCAAAATTATCACGGCGCAAATCAGGTTTCCGAAAGTTCGCTGAGACGCAGAGAGAGGCGCAGAAGGATGTCGATATCTTACAAAACACCGACTTTATCATTCCTTACAACTTCAATTTCTTAAATACCGTATCTCTGTCTAACTCCACCACCATTCCAGGTTCAGGATTTTCCATCGTTAAATCTTCAATTTTCCAGCGGACTAATCTTAATGTCGGAAAACCAACTGCGGCTGTCATCTTCCGCACTTGTCTGTTTTTACCCTCTGTAATTGTAAGTTCTAACCAGGAATCAGGTACCGTCTTTCGAAAACGTATGGGCGGGTTTCTTTCGGGTAATTCCGGTGGAGGAATAATTTTTGCTTTTGCCGGTGCCGTAAAATGTTCCCTGCCATCTATGCTGATACTAACGCCAGCGCATAGCTTATCAATGGCTTCCTGCGTAATCGTCCCTTCTACTTGTATCAGATAAGTGCGGTGATGTTTAAAACGGGGATGTAATAATCGCTTGTTGATAGCAGTATCGTTCGTCAACAATAAAAGCCCTTCGCTATCTGCATCCAAACGACCTACAGGATACACATCCTTTGGAAAATCATGAAGCGTACCTAATCCGGGCTTCTCTCCATCCGGTTTGAATTGAGAGTGCACGCCGAAGGGTTTGTAGATGAGAAAGTAGTCCATGAATCAGTATAAAGTTTTATCGCTACGGTCGAGAAGGAATATTTACGACGCAAACGATTGTATAATGGTAAACGCGAATTAATATTCAATTTTTATTTCAGCCCTGCGGTTCATCGTTCTTCCTGATGAAGTAGCATTATCTCCGGCAGGATTTCCATCTCCCATTCCTTTTGTGCTGATGCGGTTTTCAGCAATTCCTTTCTTGATGAGATACGCCTTTAATGCGTCGGCACGTTGTTGTGAAAGTGTTTCGTTCCTTAATTTATCGCCGGTATTATCTGCATGTCCGATGATCTCCGCCTTATAGTTCGGATAAGTGTTCATCGTCTTTGCTACATTGTCCAGCATCTTGAAATAGCCGGAGCGAATGTTTGCACTGCCGGTTTCAAATAATACCGGTTTAAGTTCATTTGCTGCTAATGTTGTTCCGGCGCTCGCAATTTCCGGACATCCTCCATTGGTAGCCACGCCTGCACTGTCAGGACATTTATCATCGATGTCAGCAACCATATCTCCATCTTTGTCAGGACATCCCTTTAATTCAACGGTTCCTTTCTCCTGCGGACAACGATCATCAGGATCAATGACGCCATCTTCATCTGTATCTACACAACCTTTCAGCGCCAATGTTCCTTTCATCTCCGGACAACGGTCATCCGCATCCGTTACACCATCTCCATCCTGATCAGGACAGCCGTTGGTAGCGGGATCCAGTGTAACAAGCCCTGCCACATCGATGCATTTATCAATCGAGTCGGCAACACTGTCTCCATCCTTATCCGGACATCCTTTCGCTGAAGCCACACCTTTCACATCCGGGCAAGCATCCAGCTGATCTGAAATACCATCCCCATCGCGATCCAACGGACAACCGTCTGCATCTACAGTTGTTCCTTCAGGTGTCTGCGGACATTTATCTTTTTTATCACTTACACCGTCCTTATCTTCATCTTTAGCGGTAGCAAAATTCCAGGTAAGACCAAGGCTATGCATCAAAAAAGCATCGTTATTGTCCCGCTCTTCTTTGTCACGATTGTCGTGGTCTGTGTAGGCGAAAGTTTCCTGCAACAGCAGACCTAATCTTTCTGTAATGCTGATTTTTAATCCTGCGCCAAAGGGAACGAAAATATCTGTTCCCGGATTTTTAATATTGTTCAGATAACCCACACCAATACCTACAAATCCATAGGGATTGACTTTAAACCGCTCCTCTTTAAAAAGGCTGGCACGCACATGGGCATTCCATTGCAATTGATCCGCTTCGAAATTCTTCAGGGCATTTTCACGATAGCCATACGTCCCCAATGTGGCATTCATCGAAAAGTCGAAATGACTATTGATAAACCAGGCGGTGGTCAGACCGATATGCATTTGGGCATCCTGATCCTTACTGTTATAGAACCCCTGTCCCAGATCGCCATTGTATTGGGTAAGACCACCCCAAAGGCCTATAGCAAACGGACGTTCAGCGGTTTGTGAGTAAAGGCTAAGAGGTAAAATGGTTGCAAAGAGCAGTTGAATGAGGAAGCGTTTCATCGTAATTGGAATTACTTTTAAGAGGCGCAAAGGTAGTCTTCTCCTGAATATCAACCGGAATAGGTATATTAAATTATTATTCTCATTCGGTACGCCCATAAAGTACACGACTGTAATGACTTTGCGAAGGTGAAACGGGAACGCTGATGAAACGGATTCCACGGATTTTCGCGGATTTTCTATGCTTTATGACCACCGGGAGGAGAGAGGATTTTAGTTGGTCAAACCAGGTAAAATGGGATGGTCGCTTCCTAGATTGTATTCCGTCAATTATTTATACCTTTGCACCTCGTTCTTTATTTAGCTTATCAAGAAAGGTGGAGGGACTGTGCCCTATGAAGCCTTGGCAACCCTGATCTCTTCAGCCGAAGGCTGAAGAGAAAAGTTCAATGTTTAACGTTTAAAGTTCAATGTTCAATGTTTAAGTGTTAGTAGCCGTATTGTTTCAAATATTTGATTATCAATTAATTAAAATTTGATGTGTTTTATTTTAACGATACTACTTCATCTCGCCACCTTAAACTTTAAACCTTAAACCTTAAACCTTAAACTTTGAACTTAAACTTTAAACGTTGAACGTTTCACGTTCAACTCAGTTAGTGCCACATCCAGTCTCGTCAAATATGATGGGAGAAGATAAGTCCGGAAGATCTGAACCTAAACAGTAAAAACACGTAAAATCTCTTCTGGCAGCCGGAGGGGATTTTTTCATTTCCGGCATGCCCGCAAAAATTATGGCTGTACACCCGATTCGTCAACAATTAGAGCGCCGCATCCTTGTGATCGATGGTGCCATGGGAACTATGATTCAGCGTTACCTGCTGGAAGAAAAGGATTATCGCGGCAAGCGCTTTGCCGATTTTCCGCATGATCTGAAGGGTAACAATGATCTGCTGAGTTTGACCCAACCGAAAATTATTTGTGATATACACAAAGCCTATCTGGAAGCAGGTGCTGATATCATTGAGACCAATACCTTCAATGCACAGAAGATCTCATTGGCCGATTATAAAATGGAGTCACTCTCCTATGAGTTGAACTTCGAATCAGCGAAACTGGCGAAACAAGCAGTGCAGGAATGGATGGTGACTAACCCCAACGGAGGTCCGAAGTTTGTTGCTGGTGCACTGGGGCCTACCAACCGCACGGCATCACTCAGTCCGGATGTCAATGATCCCGGTTTCAGAGCGGTTTCTTTTGATGATCTGGTAGAGGCTTATTCAGAACAGATCAACGGACTTCTTGACGGAGGTGCGGATCTGTTATTGATCGAAACTGTTTTTGATACCTTGAATGCGAAGGCAGCACTCTATGCGATTCAGACGATTCTCGAAGAAAGAGATCTCCGGATTCCTGTGATGGTTTCCGGTACGATTACCGATGCCAGTGGTCGTACCCTCAGCGGACAAACGGTAGAAGCTTTTCTGAATTCCATCTCCCATGTTGACCTGCTCAGCGTTGGATTGAACTGCGCTCTCGGAGCAAAGGAAATGCGGCCCTATCTTGAAGAACTCAGTGAGAAAGCTCCTTTCTACATCAGCGCCTACCCCAACGCCGGACTCCCCAACCAGTTTGGTGAATACGACGAGACCCCGCATCATATGGGCCATCAGATAAAAGATTTTCTCACCAGTGGTTTCCTCAACATTGTTGGCGGATGCTGCGGTACTACTCCAGATCATATCCGTGAGATTGCTGTTCTCGCAAAACAATGTCCACCACGAAAAGTACCTGCGCGTGATCACCTCATGCACCTCAGCGGTCTTGAAGCTGTCACACTGCGCCCGGAAAGTAATTTTATGAATGTAGGCGAGCGTACTAACGTGACGGGTAGCCGTAAATTTGCAAAACTCATCATTGATGAAAAATACGAAGACGCCCTCGCCATCGCCCGCGATCAGGTAGAAGGTGGTGCACAAGCCATCGACATCAATATGGACGAAGGTATGCTCGACTCGCAAGCGGCCATGGTGAAGTTTCTTCATCTGATCGCTTCCGAACCAGATATCTCCAAATTGCCCATCATGATTGATTCTTCGAAGTTCTTCGTGATTGAGGCCGGACTAAAATGCACGCAGGGAAAAAGTATCGTGAACTCCATCTCCATGAAAGAAGGAGAAGCAGAATTTTTACGACAGGCGAATATCATCCGCAAATACGGAGCCGCTGTGATTGTCATGGCTTTTGATGAAGACGGACAAGCGGATACCTATCAGCGACGCATCGACATTTGTGCAAGAGCGTATAAACTCCTCACTGAAAAAATTAATTTTCCTCCTCAGGATATCATCTTCGATCCAAACATTTTCCCGGTCGCTACCGGCATGGATGAACACCGTCGCAACGCCCTGGATTTCATTGAAGCTACAGCATGGATTAAAAAGAACCTTCCTTATGCCAAAGTGCGTGGAGGAGTAAGTAATGTATCTTTCTCCTTCAGAGGGAATGATCATGTGCGTGAAGCGATTCATGCCGCATTCCTCTATCATGCGATCAAAGCGGGGATGGATATGGGCATCGTGAACCCGGGTCAACTGCAGGTGTACGATGAGATTCCCAAGGATCTGCTGGAGATGGTAGAAGATGTTCTCCTCGACCGACGTGATGATGCGACAGAACGTTTGATCACTTATGCAGAACAAATAAAGGGTGCCGGTAAAAAGCAAGAGCGCGATGAAGCCTGGAGGGAAGGAACGGTAGAAGCACGACTCACACATGCCCTCGTGAAAGGTGTGGTGGAGTATATCGAAGTGGATGTAGAAGAGGCAAGAAAGAATTATTCAAAAGCATTGCATCTGATTGAAGGTCCCCTGATGGATGGAATGAATGTAGTGGGTGATTTGTTCGGAGCCGGAAAAATGTTTTTACCGCAGGTAGTGAAGAGTGCAAGAGTGATGAAGAAAGCAGTGGCTTATCTCCTCCCTTACCTCGAAGCCGAAAAGACAGAAGGAGCGAGCAAGAAAGGGAAAATTCTCATGGCCACCGTGAAAGGCGACGTGCACGATATCGGAAAAAATATTGTGGGTGTTGTTCTCGCTTGTAATAATTATGATGTGGTGGATTTGGGTGTGATGGTGCCCGCGGATAAAATTCTGGATGCGGCCATCGAACATCAGGCGGATATCATCGGACTCAGCGGACTCATCACGCCATCATTGGATGAAATGGTGCACGTGGCGAAAGAAATGGAACGCCGGAAATTTGATATTCCGTTGCTGATTGGTGGAGCAACAACATCTAAAGTACATACTGCTGTAAAAATTGCGCCGCATTATTCGCATCCTGTGGTGCATGTAAACGATGCCTCCCGTTCTGTTCCGGTGGCAAGTGCATTGCTCTCGAAAGAACAGAAACAGGAAATCACCGACCGTACCAATGAAGAATACGATCGGTTGCGGAAACAACATGCCGGTGCACAAGCCGCGAATAAATTTATCTCCGTCAATGAAGCCCGCGCGAATGCCTGGCATTCTGACTGGACAGCGGTTAATACAAAAGCGCCTGCTCAACCCGGCGTAACGGTAGTGGAGAATTATCCCCTCGCTGAATTAGTTCCCTACATTGACTGGACACCTTTTTTCCATTCCTGGGAGATGAAAGGGTCGTATCCGAAAATTTTAAAGGATCCGGAAAGAGGAGTTGAGGCGAAAAAACTTTTTGATGATGCGCAGGAGATGTTGAAAAAAATCATTGATGAAAAATGGTTACAGGCCAATGGAGTCATCGGAATTTTTCCGGCCAATGCTGTTGGTGATGATATTCTGGTGTATGAAGATGACACGCGCAAAAAAGTGCGTGCGACCTTCCATACGCTTCGCCAACAAACGAAAAAACCGGAAGGACAAGCGAACATTGCTCTCTCAGATTTCATCGCACCAAAATCAGCAGGAGTTAAAGATTACATCGGCACATTTGCGGTTACTACAGGTATCGGCATTGATGAACACGTAGCACGCTTTGAAGCCAATCACGACGACTACAACGCTATCCTGCTCAAAGCACTCGCTGATCGTCTGGCAGAAGCATTTGCAGAGCGATTGCATCAGCGGGTACGTAAGGAATTTTGGGGTTACGCTTCAGATGAAACGCTGAGTAATGATGATTTGATCAAGGAAGAATACGATGGAATTCGTCCCGCTCCGGGCTACCCCGCACAACCGGATCATACCGAAAAATTAACCATTTGGAATTTACTCGATGCGGATACCAAAGCGGGCATCACGCTCACTGAAAGTTTAGCCATGCTACCAACGGCCGCCGTGAGTGGATTGTATTTATCGCATCCTGCTTCTCATTATTTCGGTCTCGGAAAAATCCAACGTGATCAGGTAGAAGATTATGCCAAGCGAAAAGGTATGTCGGTAGATGATACCGAGCGCTGGCTGGGACCGGTGTTGGGTTACGAGCCGGTGGTAGTGTGATGGTTGTAGTGACAGGTCGCTTGTAGTGACAGGTCGCTTGTAGTGACAGGTCGCGACCTGTCACTACAAGCGACCTGTCACTATAAAGGCATCCACATATCGACCTATAGTAATGACAGGTCGCGACCTGTCATTACTATAGGTCGTTGCCTTATCTCCCATTATCTACGTTTCGTCAGCAGGGAACTGCACTTTGTCGAAGGGCTCGCCTTATTTCCAAACTTCCTGCTAACTTTGTTATAATGATCAAACTGAAACAGGTCAATAAATCTTATCCTATGGGTGCCGGGAGCTTGCATGTCCTGAAAGGCATCGATCTCGATATTCACCCGGGGGAGATGGTTTCCATCATGGGTTCCTCCGGTTCGGGGAAATCTACGCTGCTCAATATCCTGGGAATTCTGGATAATTACGATACCGGCAGCTATACCCTCAATGATACCCTTATCAAAGACCTGAACCCGGCCAGGGCGGCTCAATTCCGGAACCGACTCATTGGTTTTGTTTTTCAGTCGTTCAATCTCCTGAGCTTCAAAAATGCCATGGAGAATGTGGCCCTGCCCCTCTATTATCAAAATGTCAAACGTAAAGAGCGCAATAAAATAGCGATGGAATACCTCGATCGCGTAGGCTTAAAAGATTGGGCCAACCACGGACCCAACGAGCTCTCCGGCGGTCAGAAACAACGCGTCGCCATCGCCCGTGCCCTCATCACCAAACCAAAAGTCATCCTTGCTGATGAACCTACCGGCGCTCTCGATTCTCAAACTACGGAAGAAGTGATGCAATTACTCACCGAAGTGCATCAGTCAGGCGTTACCGTTATCATCGTGACGCACGAAGCGGATGTGGCGGCAAAAACGCAACGCACGATTCGAATTAAAGATGGTCTCATCTTGCAATGATTTGAAAATTTGAAGATGTAATAATTTAAATGTGTTAATGTGGGAGGAGCAGTTGAGCCCGATCTTGAGGAATGAATTGATGATTATTTGAAAAGTGTTAATTGTATATCAACTAGTATATCTATTGTATCTCTTATATCTCTATATCATAAATGTTTAACAAAGAAGTCTGGTCTGAAATTTTATCTACGATCCGCGCGAACCGGTTGAGGACTTTTCTCACGGCTTTTAGTGTGGCCTGGGGTATTTTTATGCTGATTATTTTGCTGGGTTCCGGACAAGGGGTTGCGTAAACGGAGCACAAAAGGGGCTTTCAGTCGGATGCAGTGAATTCGATCTGGGTCAATGGCGGGACTACCAGTAAAGCCTTTAATGGTTTTCAACCCGACGCGAAATTCAATTGCGAAATGAGGATTATTCATTGATCAGCAGACAAAAAAGCATCTAAAGATGAAATAACCGCTTCCTACGACGACGGACGGAATATCCGCACACTTAGCTATAAGGAGAAAAATGGTGCTTTCACAGTGCGTTCCTGTATGCCGGATCATGATTATCTGGAGAATTGCACGATGGTGAAGGGAAGATTCATCAATAACAATGATATCACCGGTTACAGAAAAGTATGTGCCATGGGATTGCCCGTGCAGGATGCCCTTTTCGGTAAAGCCGATCCGGTTGGCAGTTATGTGAATGTAGATGGTATTCCTTTCAAAGTGATCGGCACATTTACGGATCCGGGGCGTGGAGATAATGAGCGGATATACATTCCCGTTAGTACTGCTCAGCGTGCTTTTAACGGACAAGATAAGTTGAGCGTGATCTGGCTGAGTACCGGTACCGCGGGTATTGAAGAAAGCGATAAGATGGCCGCCGATATTAAAAAAATGCTCGCACATAAATACAATTTTGATCCGGAAGACGAAGAAGCCGTCAATGTCTGGAACAATACCGTGGAATACATACGGGTGATGGCGATGCTCGGAAATATCCGCTTGTTCATCTGGGTAATTGGTATCGGAACGCTGATTGCGGGTATAGTAGGCGTTAGTAATATTATGATGATCGCGGTGAAAGAAAGAACCAAGGAAATAGGAGTGAGGAAAGCCATCGGTGCGGCACCCTCTTCCATTATTTCAATGATCATTCAGGAAAGTGTATTGATCACTGCAGTGGCCGGATACATCGGACTCATGGCCGGAGTTGGACTGTTGGAACTGGCTCGTAAGTTCATGCCTCCCAGCGAATTCTTCGTCAATCCTGAAGTAGACCTGGGCGTTGCCGTCTCTGCTGTCGTATTACTTATCGTAGCCGGGGCCTTCGCCGGACTCATCCCTGCACTCCGCGCCGCAAGAATTGAACCGATAGAAGCCTTACGCGACGAATAATTTGATTAATTTGAAAATTTGAAAATGTGTTAATTTGAAAATGACCGATATGACCGACATATTTGTTTACCTAGCTAGGAGATGCCCATCTTTTACTAAGCAAAGCGACACTGCTTGCAGTTGCAAACGTTGCTCTCGATTCCAAGCCAAGATTACGATAAACGTGTATTTCGCCAAGCTAGATCAACTCTTACTCAAATAAGCCATCTTCAACTAAGCCATCTTCAAATCTTCAAATTAACCCATCTCGAGGCTTCGCGATCAAATTAACCCATCTTCAAATCTTCAAATCACCCCATCTTCAAATCTTCAAATTAACCCATCTTCAAATCTTCAAATTAAATCATCTTCAAATTAACCCATCTTCAAATCTTCACCCCTCCACAAAAACCCCCTCAAATCTTCAAATTAAATCATCTTCAAATAAACCCATCTTCAAATCTTCAAATTAACCCATCTTCAAATTAAACATGTTTGACTCCGACTCCTGGCAAGAAATCTTCGCCACTATCCGTAAGAATAAATTGCGCACCTTCCTCACCTGTTTCGGGGTGTTTTGGGGTATATTTATGTTGGTGGTAATGATCGGTTCAGGGAATGGACTGAGCAATGGAATATTGTCGGATTTTTCAGGAACGGCAACGAATAGTTTTTTCTGCTGGGCACAAAAGACCTCAAAGCCCTATAAAGGAATGAAGCCGGGAAGGAATTTCAATTTTAACAATGAAGACACAAAGGCCTTAAAGAAGATTCCGGAATTGGCGGTGGTAGCACCGATGAATCAATTGGGAAATTATCAGGGAACCAACAATGTAGTTTATAACATGAAGAGTGGGGGCTTTGGCGTATCTGGGGTGTATCCGGAACTGACCCGCATTGAAGAGACAAAATTAAAGGACGGTCGTTTTTTAAATCAAAACGATATTACAGAGAAGAGGAAAGTAGCAGTGATTGGAAAGCGGGTGCAGGATGTTTTATTTGAAGGTGTCGCAAATCCGATTGGTGAGTATATTCGTATCAACGGTGTTTATTTTAAAGTGATCGGTATTACTCAACCTGCTTCCTCCGGTGAACGTGGAAAAGAACAAGGTGAAACGGTGTATATTCCTTTCAGTACCTTTCAGCAGGCTTTCAATTATGGAGATGTGGTAGGCTGGTATGCGGTCATGTCGGCAAACAATGTACCTGCTTCTGAAGCAGAAGATAAAGTGCTGGCTGTACTGCGTGAGAGGCATAAGATTGCACCTAATGATCCTATTGCCATCGGTCACTGGAATATGGAAAAGGAGTTCAATAAACTCAACGGATTATTTTCCGGTATCAGCGGATTGGTTTGGATTGTTGGTATCGGGACTTTGCCGGCAGGCATCATCGGCGTAAGTAATATCATGTTGATTGTCGTCAAGGAAAGAACCAAGGAAATTGGAATCCGCAGAGCGATTGGGGCTCCTCCATCGCATATTGTGAGACAATTGATCATTGAGTCCGTCTTCCTCACCACCATTGCAGGTTACATAGGACTTGTCTTATCAGTCGCTTTAATGGAAGGAGTTGCAGCTGCTATTCCGGAAGGCGAGGGCGGAATGTTCAGTAATCCTACCATCGACCTGAACGCGGCACTAACGGCATTGACTATACTAATAGTTGCCGGTGCACTTGCCGGACTCATTCCCGCGCGTAAAGCGGTTAAAATTCCACCGGTTGAAGCATTGCGTTACGACAATTGATTTATTAAGTTGAATAGTAAAATATCATATGAAACGAATTATTAAAATACTTGGAGTTGTTCTGTTGATCGGAACGTTCGTCTGGACATTGTACTTTCTCTATGCCAAATCAGAGAAACCTCCTGTGGAATATAAAACAGAAAAGGCGGCAACCATGACCATCATCCGCAAAACCGTAGCGACAGGTTCGGTTATCCCTCGCCGTGAGGTGTTCATTAAACCGCAGGTCTCGGGAATTGTGGACGAGATTTATATTGTTGCCGGTAAGATGATCCGCAAAGGCGATGTGATTGCCAAGGTCCGGATTATTCCTAATATGGTGAACCTGAATGAAGCCGAAAGCCGTGTGAACCGTTCTAAAATTTCAATGGATCAGGCACAGATTGATTTCGATCGGTATTCGAGTTTGTTTAAGGATAAAATTATAAGTCCGGCCGAATTTCAACAGTATGAAATCCGTTTGCGTCAGGCCAGAGAAGAGTTGACCACCGCACAGGACAACCTCGACCTGATCAAGGAAGGTGTGGCAAAGAGTAGCGGGAAAGTGACCAATACGTTGATACGTTCTACCATCAGTGGAATGGTACTGGATGTACCGGTAAAGGAAGGTTTTTCGGTCATTGAATCGAATACATTCAACGAAGGAACTACCGTTGCTACTGTTGCAGATATGGGTGAAATGATATTTGAAGGAAAAGTAGACGAATCGGAAGTAGGAAAGATTCGTCAGGGCATGGATCTGATTCTGACCATTGGTGCCATTGAAAATTACAAGTTCAACGCAGCGTTGGAATATATAGCACCGAAGGGAGTGGCTGAAAATGGTGCCATTCAGTTTCAAATCAGAGCAGCTGTAAAATTAGATACCGCCTACTTTTTACGTTCCGGGTATAGCGCCAATGCGGACATTATTCTTGACCGCAGAGATAAAGTATTGGGAGTTCCTGAAAATG
The DNA here is from genome assembly GCA_016721435.1 of Bacteroidota bacterium. GTDB lineage: Bacteria > Bacteroidota > Bacteroidia > AKYH767-A > OLB10 > JAJTFW01. The sequence goes on along the minus strand of JADKIC010000013.1, from coordinate 43,448 downwards.
TACTTCAGTTTTCCGGGGACACTACCTTTGTAGAAGTGAAAGTATCCCCAACAGAATATAAGAAGCAAGTACTTAAAACCGGTATATCGGATGGGATCAATATTGAAATTCTGGAGGGCTTAAAAGAGAATGATGAATTGAAAGTGCCGGCCGGTACCGCCGGAGAATCTACTCCTTCTTAAAATTACATGCCTGAACACCAGCATCATACGCTTGTTCAGGTTTTTTCAGTATTTAAAGTCTATAAAATCTATAGGAATTATATAATTGATGTTGTATATTGCATCATCAAATGTAAATAATAGCATATAGTACCATTCTTGAGAGCGATGTTATTGGATCCTTTACAGAAAGTGAAATTGCTATTCAAGATGGGCTAGCCACCTACCAACACCTCCTGTTTCCGAAATCAGGCGATGAATAAATATATAGTGAAGTGGTTCAAAGAGCCTCTGATTTGTCATAGGATCAGGGGCTCTTCTTTATAGTGAGGGCTCCAATGAAAATAGGGCTGTTAAAGGAGATGATGAAATGAATGAAAATAAAAAAACCACCCCAAAAGGGTGGTTTTTTTATTTCTTGTGCTTAATATTAGTGAGCAGCAGAAACTGAATCAATAACAGCATTAGCAGAATCAACTACAGCAGCAGCAGAGTCAATAACAGCAGATGCGTCAACTGCAACTTCAGCAGCAGCTTCAGCAGCGTTTTCACCAGCAGTTTCAGCGTTTTCAGCAGTTTTAGAACCGCAAGAAGCAAGAGCTACAACGAAGGTAGCAGCAGCAAGGAATGAAGCGAATTTTTTCATTTTTTGTTTGATGTGTTTTTAGTTTATAAACTTACCCTTTAATGCCCCGTCATTAAAAAGGTAACCCGGATCACTTTTAAAATCCGGAGATTATAAATTAAGTAATTGATTTCCAGCTTAAAAATGTTTAATAAAATATGAAATTGCGGTGAAAGAAAGGTGAAATTTGCCAATTGCCGGGTTACCTTTCCGCAGGTTCACGCATTAAGACTACACAAGACATGAAACAGGTATTACCTGTCACCGAAGAGGAGATTCTTCTACTACTACAGAATGGCGATGAAAAAGTACTTCGTCAGGTTTACCGCCAGCATTATCAAATGGTGGTAAATCTTGTGATGAATAATGGGGGAAGTCTTCAGGAAGCAAAGGATGTGTATCAGGAAGTCGTTATCATCTTCTATGAGAAAGTAAAGGAAGTTGATTTCGAATTAAAGTGCAGAATTAAAACGTTCTTGTATTCAGTGGCCAGAAGGATTTGGCTAAAACAATTGCAACGAAAGAATCGTTTCACCTCTAACCTGAGTGATACAGAAGAATATCAGGAAGTCGCCTGGGAAGAAGTTGGAAAGAAGGAAGATCAGTTCAATGCCATGCATGTTGCACTGGAAGCCATTGGAGAACCTTGCCGGTCGATCTTGAAAGATTTCTACATGAATAATCAAAGTATGGAAGAAATCACTGAGAAATTTGGATACACGAATGCCGATAATGCCAAGAATCAAAAGTACAAATGCCTGAAACGTCTGAAGAAAATGTTTTTTGATGTGTACGGTACTAATGGAGGAATAAATTATGATGAGCAGAAGGGAAACGGATGAGTTAATTGAACGTTATTGCCTCGGGCAACTTACGCCGGAGGAATTGCGGATTTTTGATCAATGGAGAGATAGTGATCCGGAGTTGTTACAAGCTATTGAAGAGCATCGTTTGGTGAGCAGCTCTTTTGATGTATATGCGGAACGTATGCGCTTGCGTAGTAAAATAGCTGCGATACATGATGAAATGGAGTCGGAGCAATATCGCTTTAAATCTCCTTTGAAAGTTGTTGAACCTGAAACCGGTCGTGTCCGGACATTGTGGCGCCGATATAAAGTGATTGCCGTAGCTGCTGTTGTGGCGGTTGTTGCAGTGAGTGCCACCATTTTTACATTTAACATTACCGGGGTTGCGGGAAATAAACAGCATAGCGCTTATCAGGAATTACGCCGTGAAGTGGAAAGCATCAAGCGAAAGCAAAGGGCAATGATTCATGATATCAATGAAAAACAAGAGCCTTCAACAGATCCCGAACGTACATTTACTGCTTCCGGCTTTGCTTTAAATAAGGAAGGTTTTGTGATCACCAGTTATCACGTAATCTCTGACGCTAAAGCGATTTATATCAGTAATGAGAAGTATGAGCAGCTTAGGATGAAAGTAGTGTACACCAACCCTAAACTGGATATGGCTGTACTTAAAGTGGATGAAGATTCCTTTTCGGATTCGGTGAAATTCCCTATACCATGAGAAAATCAGTGGCCGATCCCGGAGAGAAAGTGTATACCTTGGGCTATCCCCGCGAAGACATGGTGTTTGGAGAAGGGTCGGTGAGTTCTTATACCGGTTACGAGGGGGATACCGCCGCCTATCAGATCAGTATTCCTGTAAATCCCGGAAATTCGGGTGGTCCTCTTTTCGATAACCATGGGAATCTCGTTGGCATTATTTCCGGTCGTAATACCTCTGTAGAAGGGGCTTCCTTTGCTGTAAAATCAAAGTGGATTTCTGACGATATCAAGAATCATTCAGAAGAAAAAATCTCCTTTCCGGGCAAAAGAAACCTCAATAACCTCGACCGTACCGCACAGGTGAAGAAATTGCGGGATTTTGTATTTATTGTTAAGGTAATGAACTGATTACCGTTCACTTGAAACGGTTCTTCAAACGTTTCGTCGCCTTTTCTGCCCACTTTATCGTTTTCAGGTCTCCTATTAAGTCTCCTTTGTTACTTTTGGGAGTCTTTAAATGAAGTTATGTATTGTAAATTTAACATCAGTAAATCCATCTTCGCTTTTGCTATCCTGATGGTGGCTAACGTCGCCGGCTATGCGCAGAAAGCCTGGACATTAAGGGAGTGCGTAGACTACGCCCTCGAAAATAATATTACCGTTAAGCAGAATGAACTGAGTTCAGAGTTAGCGGATTTAGCAGTGGTTCAGAACCGATATGCCCTTTTGCCATCGCTAAATGCTTCCGCTAACAGAAACTGGAATTTTGGTAGAACCATCGATCCGTTCACCAACCTTTTTACGACTCAGCAAGTACAGTCAGATAATATTTCATTGAATACCAATGTGACCTTGTTTAGCGGTTTTCAATTGCGAAATACCTTAAAGCAAAGTCAGCTGGAGTATATGGCCGGCTTGTCGGATCTCCAGAAAATCAGAAACGATATTTCATTGAATGTGATTTCAGCCTATTTACAGGTTTTGTTTGCTAAGGAGCAGTTAAAAGTTGCTGCTGCTAGAGTCACACAATCCACGGAACAGCGTGACCGTATAAAGCGTATGGTGGATGCCGGCACAATGGTGCAGGGAAATCTCCTCGATGCAGAATCGCAATTGTCGAATGAAGAGCTTTCAAATATCACTGCAGAAAATCAGTTGGCAAATGCTACTTTAAGTCTGACGCAACTCCTGCAATTGCAGTCGCCGGAAGGTTTTGATGTGCAGGAGCCGGATGTTCCCTTGCCGGATGTGAGTGTAGCCGCATTAACCCCGTCACAGATTTATGATATAGCATTAAAAACGCTTCCTGAAGTCAAGGCTGCAGATACAAGAATCTCAAGTGCAGAGAAAGGAATTACCATCGCGAAAGGTGGATATTATCCACGTATCACGGCATTTGGTTCGGTGAGTTCATTTTATTCTTCCAGCTCCAAAAAGATTAGCGGTGTAGATTTTAACGGATACCAACCGGATGGAAGTATTACCGCAGGAGGAGATACAGTTTTATCTCCGAGCTTTTCTTCCCGTCTGGAGGATAATCCTTATAGTGATCAGTTTGACAATAATCTGAACAGAGCAATAGGGCTCAGTTTGAATATACCCATCTTTAATGGTTTAACAACGCGAATAGGTGTCAAGCGCGCGAAACTGAATTATGAAAATGCCCGATACAGTGCTCAGCAAACAAGAAATCAGGTTTATCAAAGTATTCAGCAAGCACATACAGATGCATTGGCTGCCCGTAAAAGATTTGATGCCACAGAAAGAAACCTAACGGCATTTCAGGAAGCTTATCAGTATGCGGAGAAGAGATTTAATGCAGGACTGTTGAATTCCCTTGAGTTTCTCACTGCTACTAACAACCTCACCCGAACAAAAATTGAACTCCTTCAGGCAAAATATGATTTTATCTTTCGTGTGAAAGTTCTTGATTTTTACGCCGGCAACCCACTTACATTTTAATTTTTATCTTAACGTAGAGCAAAATAGTTTATGGCAAATAAAAAATCAATTCGGATCTGGGTCGGTGTAGCTGCACTGGTTATCCTTATAGGGCTCGTTGTTGCTAAGCGGGCCGGCTGGCTTGGAGAAAGCAATCTCGTTAAGGTGAGTGCTGAAAAGGTGATGCGTCGTGATTTGGTGGAAACCGTTTCGGCTAACGGTAAGGTACAGCCGGAAGTTGAAATAAAAATTTCTGCCGATGTGAGTGGTGAAATCACCGAATTGTATGTAAAGGAAGGAGATGTGGTGAAAAAAGGTACCTTGTTGTGCCGCATCAATCCTGAAGTATATGCCTCTAACTATGATCGCGCAACAGCAGCGGTGAATTCTTCCAAAGCAAATTTTCAGAACAGCAAATCGCGTCTCACACAGGCTCAGGCACAGTTTGAGCAATCGGAACTAAGCTATAACAGGAATAAAAAACTCTTTGATGAGAAGGTGATCTCTCCATCCGAATTCGAAAATATAAAATCATCGTACGAAGTTTCTAAAGCAGAAGTGGATGCCGCCCGTCAGAGTGTGGCCGCCGCAGGATTTAATGTGAGTAGCGCTGAAGCCGGTTTAAAAGAATCCAGAGAAAATCTGAACCGTACCAGTATCTATGCACCTGTGGATGGCACCGTTTCTAAATTAAGTAAGGAGAAGGGGGAGAGAGTAGTGGGGACTAATATGATGGAGGGAACGGAGATTTTACGTCTTGCGAATCTGAATGAGATGGAAGTGAGTGTGGATGTGAGCGAAACAGATATTGTAAGAGTGAACAGTGGAGATACCGCCGATATTGAAGTCGATGCCTGGCTGGGTCGTTCCTTCAGCGGTGTAGTGACCGAAGTGGCAAACTCTTCCAACCTGAGCGGACTCAATGTAACCGATCAGGTGACAAATTATACAGTGAAAGTCCGCATTTTACGCGACTCCTACATGGATCTTTTGGAAGGAAAACAGCTTGACTATAGCCCTTTCCGCCCCGGAATGTCAGCAACAGTTGAAATCAGAACACGTCGCACGGTAAATGTACTGACCATCCCCATTCAATCGGTTACTACGAGAGATACTTTGAAGAAATCCGACTCTTCAGAAAAGGACGCCAAAGAAAAAGCGGAAGTGAAGACAGAAGCGGTGGTCTCAGCAAAAGAGACGCAAGAGTATGTGTTTGTTATTGTAGAGGAGAAGGTCAGTCTGAGAGCAGTGAAAACAGGTATTCAGGATAGTCAGCATATTGAGATTCTGAGTGGCTTGAAAGAAGGTGAAATGGTGGTCTCAGGTCCATATAATGCCGTATCAAAAACCCTGAAGGATAAAGCAACGGTGAATGTGGTGCCGAAAGAAGAGCTTTTTGATAAAGAAGAGAAGTAGTTCGCTTTGCTACTGGCCTCTTGCTGCTAGCTGCTTGCTGCCTTACTTTTTGATAGAGTTTTTAAGTTTACGAGTAAATCGTTAAAAAAACAGGTGTTTATTAACTCAGAAAATTCAACTAGTAGCTAGAAGCAAGCAGCAAGCAGCAAAAGTATTTTTCATACATAAGTAAATCTCCATGTTAAAAAAACCATTGCTCTTATTATTAGAAACAGCGACCGGAGTTTGTTCTGTTGCGCTTTCTGAGGGTGAGCGTTTGCTTACTATTCGAACAAGTAAGGAAGAGCGGGAGCATGCTTCTATGCTGGCTGTTTATATTCAGGAGGTGATGACAGAAGTGGGAAGGCAATTGAGTGAGATCGATGCGGTGGTGGTGAGTAAGGGTCCCGGAAGTTATACCGGATTAAGAATTGGAATCGCAACAGCAAAGGGAATTTGTTTTACGTTGAATAAACCGCTTATTGCGATCGACACCCCGCTTGCAATGGCCTCCGCTTATTGGCATGAACGCAAGAATGAACTACCTGCTGAAGCGGTGCTGGTGCCCGTAATTGATGCGCGTAGGATGGAAGTATATGGTGCTGCTCTTGACATGCAACTGGAATATATAGAAGGCATTCGTGCCGAGGTGCTCACTCCAGATAGCTTCATTCGTGAAAAGCTAGGGCCCCATTTCGTTTTTGGAGATGCAGCGGCGAAATGTGTGGAGGTATTTAAAAGTGAAAGTTTTGTTAAAGTGGATACCACCTATAACCTTTCGGCACTTGGTTTGTTATATCCGGGACTCCTTGCATTCAGCCAACAGAAGTTTGAGGATATTGCTTACTTTGAACCTCACTACCTGAAAGAATTTGTAGCAAAGGTGAAGCAGGGATAACAGTAGTTTAAAATTGTAAAAATGAAATTACTTCTTCAATTCGTTGCTGTGGCAACCGGTCTGGTGTTGATGTCCTGCACATCTCCGCAGGCTGAAATAAATCAAAAGGAAAAGAACATGACGGATAACGCAATTCAGGATTCAAATAAGAGTGGAAAAGATACCGTAACATTAGGCGCAGGCTGTTTTTGGTGCATTGAAGCCATCTTCCAGCAATTGAAGGGGGTAGAAACAGTCGCCAGTGGTTATAGCGGCGGACAACGAGAAAATCCAACCTATGACCAGGTTTGTTCAGGAGCCACCGGACATGCAGAAGTCATACAGGTCACCTATGATCCGGCCGTCATTAGTTTTGTTGAGTTATTAGAAGTGTTTTGGGGTGTACATGATCCCACCACCCTCAACCGGCAGGGCGCAGATATAGGCACACAATACCGATCTGTTGTTTTTTATCATAACGAAGACCAACAAAAGCTGGCAGAAGCGTACAAGGAAAAATTAAACCGCAGCGGTGCTTTTCCTAATCCCGTAGTCACGGAAATTAGTCCCATGAAAACATTTTACAAAGCAGAAAATTACCATCAGAATTATTTCAACGAAAACGGTAATCAACCTTATTGTTCTATCGTCATTCGTCCGAAAATGGAAAAATTCCAAAAGGTGTTTGGCGATAAGATGAAAAAATAAATTTTAGATTATGTATTAGAATATTTTTTCTCATCCGAAGTAAAATCCTTCCGCTGTCATCCTGCTGTTGCTACAATCATGTCGCACCTACGGAACTATGAATGGACATCCTGCTTTTGCTACAACACTGTCGCTCCTACGGAGCTATGAATGGTCATCCTGCTGTTGCTACAATCACTGTCGCTCCTACGGAGCTATGAATGGTCATCCTGCTGTTGCTAAAATAATGTCGCTAGAATAATACCACTCCTGCGGAGCTATGATTTTTCTCCACAGGAACTCTGAAGGAGTTCAACATTATAAACTCCGGGTGAAACCCGGAGTTTATAGCGCCAGACACACCAACCCCAACGGGGTTGAACATTGGAATAATTGGTGGAAAAGAAATTATTTTCAAGTGACCCATCAATTTCGGTGCGATCAAATTGTCTTCATTACCGGGATTCCAATCTCGGCGACAAGCATTTTAAACAATAAACATTTATCTATCCCACGAAAGTATAATCAACATCCATAGCGCCGCCACCACACAACGGGACGGATAGGGGAAACCCCCCCCTTTCCCCCCCCCCCCCCGCCCCCCCCCCCCCCCCCCCCCCCGCGCCACACACCAACCCCGACTAATGGGAAAAGAAATTATTTTCAAGTGACCCATCAATTTCGGTGCGATCAAAATAGTCTTCATTACCGGGATTTCCCCTCACTGCGAAAAGCAATTTTATGCAATAAGCACTTTTCAATCCCTTGAAGGTATAATAGTCATCCATCAGAACGCTGAAGGAGTTCAACAATATTAACCCGGATAATACCCGAAGATTATAGCGCCAGACTCTCCACAACCCCAACGGGGTTGAACATCAATCCAATTGAAAATACTTTTCCGCCATATCATTCACCGCTTTTCCTATCGCTAATCCGGCCGTTGCTGCAGGGGAAGGGGCATTGAGTACATGCAGGGAGTTATGACTATGTACTATTTTAAAATCATCAATCATATTACCATCCCTATCTAAGGCCATTGCCCGCACGCCCGCACGACCGAAAACAATATCGCCCATCTCCAGAGAAGGAATAAGCCGGCGTAAACGCTCGAGAAATAGTCTTTTGCTAAAAGCTCTCCGGTATTCATCAAGTCCGAATTGCCAATGTTTGAAGAAGAGTTTCCACGTGCCTCCATAGGCCAATGCATCGAGGGTATCATTCATGCTAAAATCTGTTTTACCATAACCCTCACGTTTAAAAACAAAAACAGCATTCGGGCCGCATTCGGTAGGATGTCCAATCATGCGCGTAAAGTGAACTCCAAGAAAAGGGAATTGAGGATCCGGTACAGGATAGATGAGATGCTTCACTTTATGTTGAGCATGATCGGTGAGTTCATAATAGTCACCACGGAATCCAACAATTTTCATGTCGGGATTCAACTTATCTTTTTTGGCAATACGGTCACTCTGTAATCCTGAACAGTTGACAATATAGCGTGTATTAAATTTTCCTTTGTTGGTGATAATTGTTGTACTCTCCTCCGATTTTTCAAAATCTAGTACTTCATGGCCGCATTTTACCTCACTCCCATTGAAATTTTCACGGATGAGTCGGCTGAGGACTTCACAAACCGCAGGAAAATCAATAATGCCAGTACATCCTACATGAATTCCTTTAATACCTGTACAAAAAGGTTCAATTTCCTTTATTTCCTCCGGCCCCACCATGCGCATATCTTCCACCCCATTTTGAAGTCCGTGCTGATAGACTTTTTCCATATGAGCCAACTCCCGCTCCTGTGTGGCAACGATGAGCTTTCCGCAGATATCATGACCGATCTTATGTTCTTTGGCAAAAGCGACCATCTCCCGTCTCCCGTCTACGCAATTTTTAGCTTTATAACTGCCGGGCTTGTAATAAATGCCGCTATGTAACACACCCGAATTTCGTCCTGTCTGATGTGCCGCTACTTTCTCCTCTTTCTCCAGAACACAGATTTTCAGATGCGGATGATAAAAATTTATTTTGTATGCGGTTGATAATCCAACGATTCCACCTCCAATTACGATGACATCATATGTGGTTTGACTCATGCTGCAAAAGTACATTGTTTCGCAATCAAACACACCCGGCCCCCTTTTTTCTATCAGAGCAGGATGAGATTTTTCTGTAGGGTATGGCTTATTTTAAATACCGTACCTTTACTATCAGATCGTTTAAAAATCGTTGTATGCTAATGGCTGTTCAGCCCACATTGCTTTGTTAATAATTATAATTCATAGTCATTGACCAGCATTCCTGCGCTGACCTACATTTGTTTACACACCCTGAACTATGAAGCATAGGATGAAATGGAGTTTGCTATTCTTACCTTTTTTGGGTGAGGCAGGTGGATTTCAAGTGAATACGCAAGGTCAGAAAGCAATTAGCATGGGCGGTTCTGTGTCAGGATGGGCCATGGATGCTTCGGTTTGTTATTTCAATCCGGGAGGATTAACGGCTTTGAAAAGTAATTTTCTGAATGCCGGTGTATCTTTTTTGTTGCCAAAATCTACTTTTTTAGGCTCAACAGGAAGCAGTGAGAGCATGTCTTCGCAACTCTATACCCCTTTTTATGTCTATGGCAATTATGCCATCAATGAGAAAATTTCGGTAGGATTGAGTGTCAATACTCCATTCGGTTTGGGTACAAAATGGGAAGATGACTGGAGTGGCCGATTTATTTCCAGGGAGGCCAGACTCAATACCATTTTCTTTCAGCCGACAATTGCAATGAAGCTGAACGATAAAATTTCAATTGGTGCGGGTCCGGTAATTGCGCTTGGAAAGGCCAATCTAAAAAAAGCACTGCCTGTAAATGGTACAAGTGGTGAAGAGGCTTCTCTGGAACTGGATGGGAAAGGAAATGGGTTCGGTTTTAACGCGGGTGTTTACGTCTCTCTGGATAAATTAACATTGGGTCTGAGTTACCGCTCTAAAGTGGAGATGGATATAGAGGACGGTGAGGCTACATTTACCGATGTTCCGCAATCATTGATCGACAATGGTACATTTCCACTTTCCTCGAAATTTAATTCTGCCATCTCTCTGCCTTCCGTTTTATCCCTGGGTGCAGGATATCAAATCAATGAAAAGTTCACAGCAATTTTTGAGTTGAACTATACCGGATGGGAAGTTTATGACTCCTTGAATTTCGAGTTTCCTGATCATTCGCAATTGGAATCGAGAAACGGGAAGGAGTATAAAAACAGTATCGCAGCACGTATCGGAATGAATTATCAGCATGCTGAAAAATTGCAGTTAAGAGCAGGATTAGCCTATGACCAGAGTCCGGTGGAAGATCAGCATCTCTCGCCGGAACTTCCGGATGGGAATAAGATAATACTTGGTGTAGGAGGTACTTATGCCCTGAAGAAGGGGTGGAGTGTGGAAGCTTCATTAATGTTTGAAGATGTGCGTGAGCGAAAAGAAGTTGAAAATGCAGAAAATAATTTCATTGGAACATATAAATCAAATCTCTATGTTGCCGGAATCGGTGTGCAGTATACATTCTAAACGCTTATTTCGGTATTTCATTGCCGTTATAGTGTTTCTTTCAGCCTGTAAGCCGGAGCTGGAGGGTCCGAAGTATACTTCAGGTACTGCGGATTTTAGCCGGTATGTGGCGATTGGCGCTGATTATACGGCTGGCTATCTGGATCATGCCTTGACCTTAGAAGGGCAGCGTCGCTCGTATCCGGCCTTGCTTTCTTCTTGTTTTTCAGTGGCCGGTGGGGGCACTTTCCGACAGCCTTTGGTGAGTCCGGGGAATGGATATGGATTTGACTTTGTCAAGGAGAAATCGAGAGGGAGAGTGCAGTTGGTGAGTTATATCAATTGTTTATTGCAATCGGATCTGGGTCTTGAGCAGTTGTCGGTGAATGCTGCTGATATAGGATGGATCGGAGATCAGGGTCCCTTTAATAATTTGGGAATTCCCGGCGCTAAATCGTTTAATCTGAATTCACAGATTTTTGGAAAAGGAACAATCGGCAATCCTTTTTTCTATCGTATCGCTTCTGATACCGGAGGTGTGGGTGGATTAAGTTCAACGACACTCGGTGACGCCTCTCTGGTGAATCCTTCTTTTTTTACGCTCTGGATCGGATTAAATGATGTGTTGCTGAATGCATTGGCAGGCGGTGAAGCCAACGGTAGTCCTACTGTACAAATTACAAGTAATGCGGTCTTTGATGCTTCTGTGGATACCATCGTTACCAGCCTGACATCAAATGGTGCTCTGGGAGTCATTGCAAATATTCCTGATCTCACGGAGTTCCCTTTCTTCAAAGCGATACCTTATAACGGATTACTACTTGACTCCCTTCAGGCTGATAGTTTAAATGCCACCTCTCCGCCGGGCATCAATTTTACAGCGGGTGCGAATCCATTTGTTATTTCAAATCCGGGTGGCGGATCTATTCGTCAAATCAGGGAAGGAGAGTTGATTCTCTTGAGCATCACCATGGATTCACTGCGCTGCTATGGAAAAGGTACTCCTCAGAAACCGATTTCCTCCAAGTACGTACTCGATTCTGCAGAGATAAATACCATCCGGCAAGCGACACTGGCCTACAATGCGAAGTTGAAAAATGCGGCTCTATTGAAGAACCTCGCCTTTGTGGATATGAATGCAATTTTCAAACAGTTTTCAGCCGGTTATGTTTTTAACGGTGTTTCTTTCAGTAATCAATACCTTAAAAACAGTGTTTTTTCATTGGATGGTATTCATCCCTGTAGTCGTGGTTATGCCATTATCGCGAATGAATTTGTGAAAGTCATCAATGCGAAATACAATTCCAATCTTCCGTTGGTAGATGTCAATGCTTCACCGGGAAATTTATTCCCATAGATCATGACAGTACTATCATTTATCTGAATTACTATTATTCTGTTATCTGATGGTTTGTAGAAAATTATTTTCCTCGGAAAGCTTACTTTGTCATTTATTCCCGTTTCTTCTTGTGCAAAGGATGATTTAGCCTTAGAAGAGTGCATGGCGCTGTTTTTCAGGGAAAAATATATCCGGGAGGAAAACTTTTTTCGCTCTTGATTGTGGTATCTTTGTACCTCTTAAAAAGGCCATTTAAAAGGCATTGTTTACATGGATAAGCATAGTTATATTGGTAATAGTAGTCCTGAAGCGCTCGAGGCGATGTATCTTCAATTTCTTGATAATCCATCGTTGGTAGAGGAAAGCTGGCGGCAATTTTTTTCGGGTTTTGAATTTGCGAAACACCGGTATGGTGATGATGCCGGAGCTTCCGGAGCACCCGTAGAGGTGAATAAGGAATTTAAAGTCATCAATCTCATCAATGGTTATCGCTCGCGCGGACATCTTTTTACCAAAACCAATCCGGTGCGGGAGAGGAGAAAGTATACGCCGGATCTTTCATTAGAAACTTTCGGACTTAGTAACGCCGATCTGGAATCAACATTTCAGGCAGGACAGGAGATTGGAATAGGAACAGCAAAGCTCAAAGATATCGTGGCCATGCTCGAGCAGACCTATTGCCAGAGCGTGGGTGCTGAGTATAAATATATCCGTACTCCGGAAGTGATCGAGTGGATGGAGAAGAAGATGGAGAGCTGCAGGAATGGGTATAACTTTTCGATCAGTGAAAAGAAACGTATTCTTGAAAAATTGAATGACGCAGTGGCGTTTGAAAATTTCATTCACACCAAATTTACCGGACAGAAGCGTTTTTCGCTCGAAGGCGCGGAGTCGTTGATCCCTGCGCTTGATGCGGTGATTGATACCGGTGCAGAATTGGGTATAAAAGAGTTTGTCATAGGGATGGCGCACCGTGGACGATTAAATGTCCTGGCAAATATTTTAGGCAAAAGTTATGAAGATATTTTTTCGGAATTCGAAGGAAAGGAGTTTGATGAGAATGCCTTTGATGGCGATGTAAAATATCATCTCGGTTTTTCAAGTGATGTGACCACTCCGCACAATAAAAAAGTTCATCTCGGTCTCACACCTAATCCCTCTCATCTCGAAGCGGTGGATCCGATTGTGCAGGGTATCGTGAGAGCAAAGATTGACAATACGCCGGGAGGAGATTTTAATCAGATTGCACCTATTTTGATTCATGGAGATGCGGCCGTTGCCGCACAGGGTATCGTGTATGAGGTGATTCAGATGTCACTGCTGAAAGGATATGGTACGGGAGGAACAATACATCTCGTCATCAACAATCAGGTTGGATTTACGACGAATTATATCGATGCACGTTCCAGTACTTATTGCACCGATGTGGGTAAAGTAACCTTGTCACCCGTATTTCATGTGAATGGAGATGATGTGGAGGCCCTCGTGTACACCATTCGTTTTGCGATGGAGTACCGTCAGAAGTTTCATCGCGATGTGTTCATTGATATTCTCTGTTACCGCAAATACGGACATAACGAAGGAGATGAACCACGTTTCACGCAACCCTTGTTGTATAAGGCGATCTCGACGCATGCCAATCCACGCGAAATTTATAATCAGAAATTACTTTCGCAGGGTATCGTGGAGGCGAACCTCGCGAAGGAGATGGAGAAGAAATTCAAGGAACTCCTCCAGCGCAGCCTCGATCTCTCTAAATTACAAACCAAGACAAAGGTAAAATCCTTCATGGAAGGCAACTGGAGCGGCTTGCGTCTGGCGGTCCCGGAAGATTTTGAACAATCCCCGACTACAGGTGTAGAGAAAAAAACCTTGCTGCAACTCGCGACTCAACTCTGTGCTCTCCCCGAAGAGAAAACATTTTCAGTAAAATAGTGCGTCTCTTTGAGGATCGCAAACAGATGCTCGCCGAACCCGGCCGCCTCGATTGGGCTATGGGTGAACTGCTCGCGTATGCTACTTTGTTAAACGAAGGATATCCGGTGCGCGTGAGCGGACAAGATGTAGAGCGGGGAACCTTTTCGCATCGCCATGCTGTGTTGCGTGTGGAGGATTCCGAAGAACAGTATGTGCCGCTGAATCATCTCACAAAGAACCAGGCTCCCTTCTATATTTATAATTCATTGCTCAGCGAGTACGGAGTGTTGGGATTTGACTACGGTTATTGTTTTTCCGCTCCCAATACACTGGTGGTATGGGAAGCGCAGTTCGGTGATTTTGGAAATGGTGCACAGATCATCATCGACCAATACATCAGCAGTGCAGAGGACAAGTGGCGCCGTATGAATGGCATTGTGCTCTTGCTGCCACATGGCTATGAAGGGCAGGGTGCAGAACATAGCAGCGGACGCATGGAACGGTTTTTAAGCCTTAGTGCGGAGAACAATATGCAGATCGTCAATTGCACCTCTCCGGCTAATTTTTTCCACCTGCTGCGTCGTCAACTCAAACGTGATTTCAGGAAACCATTGGTCGTTTTTACCCCGAAGAGTTTATTGCGACATCCTAAATGTGTTTCAGTAATTGATGACTTTACAACAGGAGGGTTCAACGAGGTGATAGATGATAATCAGGCCCAACCTGAAAATGTGCAACGCGTGGTGTTCTGTTCCGGAAAGATTTATTACGATTTACTCGAGAAGCAGTTGCAGGAGAAATCCAAAGAGGTAGCGATTGTGCGTATTGAGCAATTGTATCCCTTCCCCTACACCAAAGTGCGTGAACTTACCCGTAAGTATAAACAAGCCACTGACTTTTGCTGGGCACAGGAAGAACCCGAAAACATGGGCGCCTGGACCTATTTACTCAGAGTATTCAGGGATCTGCAATTGAAATATATCGGGAGACCGGAGAGTGCAAGTCCTGCCACCGGTTCACATAAGCAGCACGAGAAAGAGCAGCAAGCCATCATCAATAAAGTTTTTACCCTATCGGCGGTTCAACAGCCGGTAACTAACCCCTAGCAGTACCGAAAAATTAATATCATGGCCATAGAACTGAAAGTGCCCTCACCCGGAGAGTCCATTAGCGAAGTACAGATTTCCAAATGGATGAAGTCTGACGGAGATGTGGTGGAGAAAGACGAAGAAATTGCGGAGATAGATTCTGATAAAGATACCTTAACCCTCGTTGCGGAAGCGGACGGCATCTTGAAAATTCTCGTGAAGGAAGGAGAGACGGTAGTGGTGGGCAGCGTAGTGGCTACCATTGACACTAACGGGGCGGCACCTGCTAAAAAAGATAAACCTGCAATTGTTTCAGCCGAACAGAATAAAACTGCAGCAGTGGTTAAAGAAGATCCGGCGAAAGTGGAATCCACGAGCTATGCGGCCGGTGTTCCAAGTATCAGTGCAGAAAAGTTGATGAAGGAAAATAATATTGCTGCTGAAAAGGTAAAACCTTCCGGTAAGGATGGACGCATCACCAAGGGAGATGTGCTGGAGGCGTTGAAAGAAGGTCCGGCAGAAAAGAAGGATGCGAAACCGGCTGTCGCTCCTGTGTTGAATCAAAGTGTTACCGGTACAGGGAGCAGGGAAGAGCGAAGGGAGAAGATGACCATGTTGCGAAAGAAAGTAGCGCAACGGTTGCTGGCGGTGAAACAGTCAACGGCGATGCTCACTACCTTCAATGAAGTGGACATGAGTGCGGTGATGAATGTACGGAAGCAGTACAAAGACGTTTTTAAGGAGAAGCATGGGGTGAATCTCGGCTTCATGAGTTTCTTCACCAGGGCCGTTTGTGAAGCGTTGAAAGCTTTCCCCGCGGTAAATGGTCAAATTGATGGAGATGAAATTATCTACCACGACTATTGTGACATAGGCATCGCCGTTAGTGCCCCCAAAGAATTAATAATGCCTGTAGTCAGAAATGCGGAGGGCATGAGTCTGGCGCAGATAGAAAGTGCGATAGGAGGTTTAGCAGGCAAGGCCCGCGACGGAAAACTCAGTATCGAAGAAATGACAGGAGGAACATTTACCATCACCAACGGTGGCGTTTTTGGTTCCATGATGTCAACGCCTATTCTCAATCCACCGCAGAGTGCCATCCTGGGCATGCACAACATCGTAGAGCGACCAATGGCCATTCAGGGAAAAGTAGAAATCCGCCCAATGATGTACGTTGCCCTCTCCTATGATCACCGCATCATCGACGGCCGCGAGTCGGTCGGCTTCCTCGTCAAAGTAAAACAAATGCTCGAAGACCCCATCCAACTCCTCACCCACGGCCAGGATCCGATGAAAATGCTCCTCGAACTGTAATGAAATTAATGAATTAATGAATTGATGAGTTGATGAATGTTGTGAGGAAAAAAATTTTAGTTTTTAAGAAAATTCCTCCGTGCTCCTCTGTTAACCCTCTGTGCCCTCCGTGGTAAAAAGGGATAATTTCAATCAAGACGAAGACCTTTATTCACCTAAATTCCAATTATTATTTTTCGACAATCTAATTTTTTCAACAGAAATTATCGCGAGGCTTCGCGATTAAAGGTGTCACGCAGATCCCGATAGCTATCGGGTTGAGCCGAGTCTCCTTCGCTATATGTGCGCCAAGCTTAGCGAGGCGTAAGCTACGAAGACCAAGAAGCAAAATTTTATGGGTTCAATTAAAAAGGCAAGCAGCCAGAAGCAAGCAGCCAGCAGCAAAAAATACTAATGTCAACGCGAATCTCTACGCAAATGAAATTCGATTTTCGTCGAAAAAGTACTTTAAATAGAAACATTGGATTTGAAATATATTATTATTCTAAAACAGCCACCACTTCCTTCACGCCCGGTACCATTTGCTTAAGCAGATTTTCAATACCTGATTTTAAGGTGACAGTAGAGGAGGGGCATCCGCTGCAGGCGCCTTTGAGGACTACACTCACCACACCGTTTTTGTAGGAGCGAAAATCAATCGCGCCGCCATCGCCTTCTACGGCCGGACGAATATACTCTTCCAGCAACTCCATAATCTTCTTTTCAGCAGCAGGATCAGGCGCTGTGTCGATAGCGTCTGTCTCCGGTGCAATGGCTTTCGTGTTTGCAATTGCAGGCGCAGGGTTGTTTTCTTTCTCCAGAGATTTTTTCCCGGGAATATGTCCTTCTTCCAATGGAGAATTCAGGAAAAGTTTTTCATCTGACATCAGAAAACCGCGGATGAATTCGCGAAGGATATTGGTGATATCAAACCAGTCGATGTCGGAGGCTTTGCCGATGGTAATGAAATTGGAAGTAATAAAGACTTTGTTCACGCCGCTGAAAGCAAAAAGCTGTGTCGCCAATGGACAATTGACTGCTTCGGAAGGATGATTGTATTCTACCGCACCGCCTTCCAGGAGGAGTACATCGGCAACAAATTTCAGACTGTTGGGATTGGGGGTCAGCTCAGCGTATATATTGATGGGTCGCATGTTTGTTTTATTACGGCAAAGATACGTCGATAAAACAATGCTTCCTGCAGATTGTTTTAACAGGCAATACCGTACTTTTGTAAATCATTGTTCTCTTGAATGATGTGTAGATCGCTGACATGCAACAAAAAACAGATTTCCTGATCATCGGTTCGGGTATTGCCGGACTCAGTTACGCGTTGAAAGTGGCTGCTCATGGTAAGGTGATGATCATCACCAAGGCGAATCGGGATGAAACCAATACCAAGTACGCGCAGGGCGGTATTGCCGCAGTTACCTATGCGCCGGATTCTGTCGAAAAGCATATCGCCGATACGCTGGATGCCGGTGACGGACTTTGTGATGAGCGAATTGTTCGCATGGTGACTACGGAAGGCATGGATCGCATTCGGGAACTCATCCACTGGGGAGCCGATTTTGATAAGGATGAGTCCGGGAAGTTTGATCTCGCACGTGAAGGTGGTCATTCTGAACATCGCATCCTCCACCACAAGGACAGCACCGGCGCGGAGATTGAACGCACCTTGCTGGATCAGATTATTCATCACCCGAATATTGAACTGCACACCCATTTCTTCGCCCTCGATCTCATCACGCAGCATCATCTCGGAGAAGAAGTCACCAGAAGTTCGGGTGGCATTGCCTGCTATGGTGCTTATGTACTTAATCTCACCACGAATAAAGTAGATACGATTTTAAGCCGCATCACCATGATTGCTACAGGTGGTGCCGGACAATTGTACAGAACCACTACCAATCCACGCATTGCGACCGGTGATGGTGTCGCGATGGTGTATCGCGCGAGAGGTACAGTGCGCGACATGGAATTTATTCAGTTCCATCCAACGGGTTTGTATCATCCCGGAGAGAGTCCCTGTTTTTTAATTTCAGAGGCGGTACGAGGAGCAGGTGCGGTATTGCGTAATTCCGACCGGGAGGAATTCATGATGCACTACGACGAGCGAGGTTCACTGGCACCTCGTGATATTGTAGCAAGAGCCATCGACAATGAAATAAAAAAGAGCGGTGGAGAACATGTGTATCTCGACTGCACCCCTATAGAACGGGAAAAATTTGAAGAACATTTTCCGAATATCCTCCGCAAATGTCTGAGCATTGGCATTGATCCCTGAAGGATTTTATTCCGGTAGCTCCGGCAGCGCATTATATGTGCGGTGGTATTTATGTAGATGAAAATGCCTGTAGCGATATTCAGCATCTCTATGCCTCCGGAGAATGTGCCCGCACCGGTCTGCATGGTGCCAACCGGCTTGCATCGAATTCGCTCCTCGAAGCGGTGGTGTTTTCTCACAGAGCCTATCTGCACAGTATAAAAGCATTGGGCAATGTTTCTTTTAAAGAAGGTATTCCCGACTGGAATGCAGAAGGAACAGGGAAGCCGAAGGAGATGATTCTGATTACGGAGAACCGCAGGGAAGTGCAGGCATTGATGAGTAATTATGTGGGCATTGTAAGAAATAATACACGACTCAAAAGAGCCCTCGACCGCTTGCGCATCATTTACGGTGAGACGGAAGCGTTATACGAACGGACCATCGTTTCTCCCGATTTATGTGAACTGAGGAATATGATCAATATCGGTTATCTCATCACCAAAGCCGCCATGGCCCGTACTGAAAACCGCGGACTCCATTTCAATACCGATCTGGAATCCCCTCTTGCCCCGGCTAAAAAATGATGGATCCTCTTGCCTGCTTTTCAATTGACGGAGAGGAAGCTTTCCGCCGGCAAGCCATGGAAGTTTTCAGGTATCAGGCTATGCATATTCCCGTATACAAAGCATATCTGGAAGCCATTCGTGTAGATCCGGAAAAAGTGAAGCAATGGGAAGATATTCCTTATTTACCGGTTTCATTTTTTAAAACACATGCCATCTGCGAAGAAGGCGCTACAGCAGATGTTATTTTCTCCAGCAGCGGCACCACCGGACAGATTCCCTCACGGCATCGGGTAGCCGACATTCGTATCTATGAGCAAAGTTTTCTAAAAGCCTTTGAATTGTTTTATGGAGACATTCCGGGAATATTGTCTGCTCGCCCTCTTGCCTTCGTATCTGGAACGGAAAGGGTCTTCGCTGGTCTTTATGACGGAGCGACTGATTCGTGAGAGCAGGCATGAAGACAGCGGCTTTTACATGCATCAATACGAACAGTTGGCGGAAGTATTAAAACGACAAAGGGATAAAAAACAACGAACCATTTTATTGGGCGTCAGTTATGCCTTGCTGGAGATGGCGGAAAAATTTCCAATGGATTTTCCCGAACTCATCGTTATGGAAACAGGAGGGATGAAGGGAAAGCGGCAGGAAATGATACGCGAAGATTTGCATGAATTGTTACGACGAGGTTTTAATGTTCCTCAGATCCATTCTGAATACGGCATGACTGAACTTTTGTCGCAGGCCTATTCAAAAGGAGAGGGTAAGTTTCAATGTCCGCCCTGGATGAAGGTCAGGATACGGGAAATCAATGATCCCTTTGCCTACGTTCCCAACGGCGCCACCGGTGGAATCTGCATCACCGACCTTGCCAATCTGCATTCCTGTGCATTTATCGCGGTGGAGGACATCGGACGCATGCATGCCGATAACCATTTTGAAGTACTCGGACGTTTTGACAATTCGGAACATCGCGGCTGTAATTTGATGTATTTTTAAAAGGATATGAAAACCGGAGCATTTATAGAAAAGGGGTTACAGCACTAAAAACCCTGTTCAATATAACAATTGACGGGTTGAAATGCAGAATATCCCTTTTCATCTATGAAAATCACGCTTTCACCCTGTTGAGGAGTTAATTTATACCAATAATCTCCCGAAAGGCCGTAAGAGTGACTAATTTTGCTTACCCTTTATTAAATTATGGCCATCGGCTACTCGCGCTATCTAAAAACGATTTACTTAATCGTTGACTTTTTCCTGCTGAACTTAACGTTCGGTCTGGTGAGTTTGTATTTCAAATGGCCGGTGCTCAACGCGGATATCAACTTCCTGGTGCAGTTTATCTACATTAACCTGTTCTGGGTAATCAGCGTTTCGATTATCAGAGTCCATGAAATTGACCGGGGAACCCGCTTTGAACAAATTGTAGCGCAGTTGCTAAGGGTTAGTGGCTTGTTCAGTATTTTACTCGTCTCCTTTCTGTATTTCCTTGACAATTACTTCATACCCGTATTCCATCTTGAAATTAAAATCATTGTTTGGGCCATCGTTTTCCTGATTTGGAGGATAATCATTGCACTCTTCATCAACTTTTTAAGAAGGAGGGGGATCAATTATCGGAAAGTAATTATTGTGGGGAATGGACAACCTGCCAAGGAGATGATGAAATTCTTTGAGAATCACCCGGAAACGGGTTACCGGCTCAAGGGCGTTTTCTGTGATGAATCCAGCTTGCTGGAACCTCATCAGGTTTCGGGATCGGTTCAGGATGCGGTTGAATTTGCGTTGGCACAAAAAATTGATGAAATCTATTGTTCTCTTTCCGGGTTGGATGCGGATGCCGTCACGCGGATGATGAATTTTGCCGATAATAACATGATCCGGTTCAAAGTGATTCCGGATTACAGAGGATTTTTAAACCGGAAAATAAAGATTGACTTCTACGATTTGGTGCCTGTACTGAGCATTCGTAATGAGCCGCTGCAGAATGGTTTCAATCGTATCTCCAAACGACTTTTTGATATCGCCTTCTCCTTGATGGTGATCATCATCGTCTTTCCTCTTGCCTTATTGATTTTTGCACCGCTTATAAAACTGAGTTCAAAGGGTCCGGTGTTCTTTAAACAACTGCGGACAGGTTTAAACAATCAGGAGTTTTATTGCTATAAATTCAGATCCATGAAGCTCAATGACGAGGCCGATACTTTGCAGGCCAGGAAGGGCGATGAGCGGATCACAAAGATCGGTGCCTTTTTAAGGAAGACCAGTCTCGATGAATTGCCACAGTTTTACAATGCCCTGATTGGGAATATGTCAATCGTCGGTCCGAGACCACATCCGCTAAAGCTAACGGAGGAATCTTCCAAGCTCATCGATAAATTCATGGTGCGCCATCTCGTCAAACCCGGAGTCACCGGTTGGGCGCAGGTGCATGGACTCAGAGGAGAAACCCGCGACAATACGCTCATGGAGAAACGGGTGGAATACGATGTCTGGTATTTAGAAAACTGGTCCTTGCTACTTGATATTAAAATTGTCATAATCACCGCCTTACAGGTCATCTCCGGAAAGCATAGCGGGGATTGATGAAACGAGGAGAGACGAAACAGCATCCCCGGTTTTGTTTCATCATGTTGAATGGCTTTTCACCTCTTTTAATTTTAAAAATACGCTTTTAGGGAACTTTGCTTTTAGCCGTTAAAAAAGAAGTCTCAACGCTTCATTAATTCACTCCCTTAAAACTTGCTGGTTGCGCATGTATCATCTACTTTTGCGCCCTCATGGAACAGACTATCGTACTCGTAAAGCCTAAGTCATTGGGAGCTAAGCTTTCCGACTATGCGCAATTCAGCAAGTTACGATTAGCGGGTCTTGTGGTTTTCTCAGCTGCCATGGCCTACTTAATGGGTGCGGATCAGGTCAACTGGAGTAAGTTTATCCTTCTTATCATCGGAGGATTTTTAACCACGGCATCAGCGAACGGATTCAATCAGATTATTGAGCGGGATTTGGATAAAATGATGGCACGTACTTCAGGACGACCTATTCCCGACGGAAGAATGAGTGTGCACGAAGGCATTATTGCAAGTGTCCTCTTTGGAGCGACAGGTGTTTTTTTACTTGGATGGTTCATCAACTCAGCCAGTGCATTTCTCGGATTACTCTCTATTGTACTTTATACCTTGGCCTATACTCCTCTGAAGCGACGCAGTCCGTTCGCGGTTTTTGTAGGCGCAATTCCCGGAGCCATTCCGCCCTTGCTGGGTTGGGTAGCTGCCACGGGTTCGTTCGGAATGGGTGCCTGGCTCTTGTTCAGCATTCAGTTTTTGTGGCAGTTTCCACATTTCTGGGCCATTGCCTGGGTGTTAGATGAGGATTATAAAAAGGCAGGATTCAAGATGTTGCCTACAGGTGAAAGAGATAAGGATTCTGCATTTCAGGCTTTGCTTTATACCTTGAGTTTATTGCCCCTCGGCTTCATGCCATATATTTTTGGTTTGACCGGATGGCTGACCGTAGTGGTGATATCTGCCGTGAGTCTGTATTTTTTATGGCTCGCTTTCCAGCTCTTCATTCGCTGTGATATGGAATCTGCCCGAAAACTAATGTTTGGCTCCTTTGTTTATTTACCTGTAGTTCAAATTATAATGGTAATTGATAAATTGTAAGAAGATGGCAGAGATGGTAGTTGA
Source organism: Bacteroidota bacterium (assembly GCA_016721435.1). GTDB lineage: Bacteria > Bacteroidota > Bacteroidia > AKYH767-A > OLB10 > JAJTFW01. The sequence continues at coordinate 20,547 of JADKIC010000013.1, read as the reverse complement.
CAACGAAAGTGTAAGTAAGCCCAAAATTCCTTCTGAGAAAATTCTCCTGGGGATAGGCATTGCGAGTATAATCATGTTATTTGCCGGCCTTACTTCCGGATATATCGTTCGGCAAGCGGAAGGAAACTGGAAATTTTTTGAAATCCCTTCGGCGTTTTATATTTCCTCAGTAATTATTTTGCTGAGCAGCGTGACAATGCACCTGGCCTTGCGAGCGGCGAAAAGAGACCAGTTTCAGGAAATCAAAACTTTCCTGATCATCACGCTGGGTTTGGGTCTGGCCTTCGTTTTTACCCAGTTTATCGGATGGAATGAATTGATTAAGAATGGCGTACATTTCGTCGACAAGACCACGCCTTCCGGATCCTTCTTCTTCGCGCTCTCCGGATTACATCTGGCCCATATCGCTTTCGGCATTCTGGGACTCATTATTACCGGTGCAAAATCGATCCGCGAAAAATACAATTCCTCTAATTATCTGGGTATTTCACTTTGTGCAATTTATTGGCACTTTCTGGACGGCCTTTGGATATATTTATTTGTATTTTTGGCCATCTATCGCTAATTAATCAACCTAATATCTGAATAAAGTATGGCTGCAGAAGCTACGATGACCCAGGAAACCGGAACCAAAAGTATGTGGAATGGTGGACGTTCACCCTTCAACGTAAGTTGGGGAAAAATGATGATGTGGTTCTTCCTTGTGTCGGATGCATTTACCTTCTCCTCATTAATTATCGCTTATGGTGCAATGCGTCACCGCTTCGAGGCTGTTTGGCCGAAAGCGAACGATGTCTTTACACACTTTCCTTTTATAGAAGGACATATTCCCCTCGCTTATGTTGGTTTAATGACTTTCATTCTGATCATGAGTTCGGTGACCATGGTGCTGGCTGTAGATGCCGGACATCGTCGTGATAATAAAGGTGTCGCTGTTTGGTTGTTTCTCACCATCATCGGCGGATTTATGTTCCTTGGCTCACAGGCCTGGGAGTGGTATCACTTTATTCATGGAACCGAAGTAGGTGCTTATCTGGCTCCTGATGGTTCTGTTTACAGAGATGTCTCCAATGCGTATCAGTTACACGCCAGTAATCCTCCTGCCGGATCGCTCGTTGCTCCTGACTATACTTTGATCTCTGATAAGTCAGCTATAGAAGCCATTAAAGCCAAGTCTGAACATATCCATGGTGCCAACCTGACGCATAACGAGTACGGACATCCGCTCTTTGCCGATTTCTTCTTCTTTATTACAGGCTTCCACGGATTCCACGTATTCTCCGGGGTGATGATTAACATTATCATCTTCCTGAATGTACTGGCCGGTGTGTATTCCCGCCGCGGACATTATGAGCATATTGAAAAAACAGGATTGTACTGGCATTTCGTGGATCTGGTATGGGTATTCGTGTTCACCTTCTTCTATCTCGTGTAATTAAAATTAAATACTACAGCTTAAAACCTTCGTATGTCAGATAATCATTCAAAGCCTCACGGCTACTATACCGGCGATATACACAATCAGTTCGTTGAAGAACATTATGATCCAAAGAACCGGTCGGTTATCTGGAGAACATTCTGGATACTTTTGTTCATTACGATTTTTGAAGTAGCCATCGCCTTCGCCCCCATTGCACATGGTATTCTTGTGATTACCTTCATTGTGCTCACTATCGTAAAAGCGTACTTTATCGTTGCGTTCTTCATGCATCTTAAGCATGAGAAGTTGAGTTTTGCCTATACGATTATTCTGCCCTTCGTGCTGATTGTTTATCTGATTGGTATGGCGCTGGCAGAAGGTACTTATCTGAATATATGGGATAGCTTATTCTGATCCTCCCCGTGTGAAAAAATTTCTGATTCTTGCTTTACTGTTTATTATTCCTTCCGCCCTGTATTTGTTGCTGCAGACAGGAGAGAATAAATATGAGAAGATGGAAATATTTGGTCCGAAGGAGCCGGTAAAAAGATCATTAATGGTAAGGAAGTCATCGATACGGTTTATCATACCGCCGGTGACTTTTCTTTATATGATACGGATAGTAACCTCGTCACCGGAAAGATCACAGATGGAAAAATTTATGTAGTGGATTTTTTCTTCAGTACGTGTAAAACCATTTGTCCTAAAATGTCGAATCAGCTCATGCGGGTTCAGCATAATTTTAAGAAAGACGATGAAGTGGTCATTCTTTCGTTTACTGTCGATCCGGGTAATGATACCCCTGCCCGCTTAAAAGAATATGCAGCCAAACACAATGCCATTCCGGGGAAATGGTATTTTCTTACCGGTGATAAAGAGCAGATTTACAGTCTCGCGCGCAATAGTTATTTCCTCAATGCGCTGGAGGGAAGTGGCGGTGAAGATGCCTTCCTGCATTCAGAGCAGTTTTTGTTGATGGACAAGGAAAAGCGCATCCGGGGTATTTACGATGGAACAAATCATTTTGAAGTGAAGAAGCTGATGGAAGATATTGCAGCACTGAAAAATGAATATGCAAATCCTTCGCGCTGATTTAAAACCCGCAAGCGTTTAAATTTGTTTAGCAATTAAAATTATGGCAACTATTGATCAGGTGAAAGAAAGAACGGTCTTCCGGATAGTGATGGCGCTTTCCATCTTCGTTTTTCTACTTGTACTGGTTCTGGATAGCAAAATCTTACCCCGACCGCAGCCGATGCCTGCATTTGCCGCCTACCTGCCCATGCTGAATGCCATCATTAACGGCTCATGTACCGTTCTGCTGTTGCTCTCCTTAAAAGCGATTAAGAGAAAGGATGTAGCCCGTCACAAGCAACTCAATCTTCTCACTTTTGTCTTGTCCAGTTTGTTCCTCATTTCCTATGTTACTTATCATTGGCTGAGCGAAGAGACAAAGTTTCCGGCAGATCATCCCATGCGCCCCCTCTATCTTACCATTCTGATTTCCCATATCATCCTGGCCGCTCTCGTACTGCCTATGATTCTGGTCTCTTTCTGGTATGGGTTGAGCAATCAGGTGCAAAAACACCGAAAGCTGGTGAGGTGGGCCTTCCCGATCTGGCTGTACGTCACCAGTACCGGGGTGATTGTTTACCTGATGATTTCCCCTTATTATAAATTTTAAACTTGCAAATCAGAGGTCGTGTTACTTACCTTTGTGAAAGATAAATGGAAGCCATGAAAAAGTTAATCGTCATCAGCATCTTCTCGGTATTTCTAATGCTTCAGCAGGAGGCATCTGCGCAATGCTCCATGTGCAAACGTGTGGCAGAATCCGGATTGGAGAACGGGGAGAAGAAAGGTCGTGGATTAAATACCGGCATTTTATACCTGATGTCGGTTCCCTATTTGATGGGTGGCGTCGCCGGTTATATCTGGTGGAAGAATAATAAAAAGGAAAAAGCTTCCTGATTTTTTAGAGGTAGTTGCGGTTATTTTACAAGTAGATTTTCAGCGAATTTTTAGAGACGTTGTGTTGCTTCCTGTTTACTTCAATGCGCAGGGATCCGTCAAAATCCATCTTTGAGACTTTCGCATGGGGACAGTCCAAATTAAAACCGAAGAGTTCTTTTGATTATTTACCAGACGTCAGATATTATCAGGAAACGAGTTAAAAGTTCATTATTTAGCGTAGTAAAGCATTTAGTATGGTTGTTTTGAACGATTTCTATGCTTCTTTCGGGGCTAATGCATGACTTCTTTTTCAAAAGGATTCTTTCTAGCTCTTATAGATTTTATAAGCCACAAATTTAATGCAAAAGTGTGGTTATTTCTGATTTGTTTAACCATCTCCTTCTTAGAACTGTGACGTGTATCCATATAACGATATCTTCTAAGTAAGTTTTCTCCAGAAGACAGAAAAAGAAATAACGTCGGAACGGAGATGGATTTTTCTTCCACATAAGCCCTGTAGGGGCGGTATCTCTGTAACCGACAAACTCCCCCTACTCATTCAACCCGGCAGCCGACCTTAGGTCGGCTGCCGGCATAGGTGAGAGAAGATGATCTCCTTCATTACAAAGATACCGCCCCTACAGGGCTTTTACATCGAAGCCTCAGGTTCTGGTTCAGAGATGACTTGTCAAATGATGGGACATCCTAAGAGTCTCGTAAATTTAAAACATCAAATATTTTTCGATTACTTGAAAAACCAACTGGTTTTTTTCGAGGAAGTCAGTAGAAAAAGCATCCTGAAGTGCTCAAAGTGAGCATCCCGTACTTTTTATTTTACAAGTAGATTCTCAGCAAATTTTTGTGAGACATTGTGTTGCTTCCGGTTTACCTCAATGCGTAGTGAGCCGTCAAAATCCATCTTTGAGATGACTTTTATCTTTGACTTTAATCCGATACCCAATTCAGAGACATACTGCAGAAACATTGCTGAGTTATCTTTTACCGCGACCAACTGGCAAATGCTGCCCACCGGAATTTCAAGAAGTGATGTTTTCTGATACGTTTTCATTTCTCCCTTTGCATCCGGTATCGGATCGCCATGTGGATCTGCTTGCGGGTAACCTAAAAATTTCTCTAATTTCTCAATGAGTTTTTCGGATTGAATATGCTCGAGCTGTTCCGCGACTTCATGAATTTCATCCCAGGAGAAATGTAACTTCTCGTATAAAAAGGTCTCCCATAAGCGATGCTTTCTGATCACCAGTAAGGCTTGTTTACGCCCATCTTTGGAGAGTTTGATTTTCCCGTATTTCTCATACATGACCAGCTTCTTCGTCTTTAACTTTTTCAGCATGTCGTTCACCGTAGCCGGTTTTATGCCCAGATGCTCCGCCAGTTTATTGGTTCCTGTTTCGTTATTCCCCGATTGCAGCATCAGGTGTAACAGGGCTTTCAGATAGTTTTCTTCAGTGTTGGTCAGCATTTTACAAATATAGAAAGGATTTTCAAACAATAAAAGTTAGGTTAATCTAACAAAATAATGTATATTTGCCTTATGATACGGATGATTTTACTGGTAGGAGTTTTCCTCTTACCATCAGTTCAGTTTTTATATGGGCAAGGAAGCTTGCGTGGTCGTGTGTATGACGATGGCAAGCCTGTACCCTTTGCTACGATTGGGATTCCTGCATTGGGAATCGGAGCGACATCGGATAGTAATGGATTTTATGTCATGGATGATTTACCTGCAGGATTACAGAAGATCGAAGTAAAAGCATTGGGCTTTCAAATCTACCGGAAGGAAGTGAAGTTGGTGGATGGCGTGAAGACATCACTTGATTTTTACCTGAAAGGAGAGACAAGTGCATTAAAGGAAGTGGTCATTAGCGGAACATTGAATCCCGTGGAGCGTTTGGAGTCGGCCATTCCGGTAGAGGTGTATCATCCTTCTTTCTTTAAACGAAATCCGACTCCGGGTGTCTTCGAAGCCTTGCATATGGTGAATGGTGTACAGCCCCAAATAAACTGCAACGTTTGCAATACAGGCGATATTCATATCAACGGAATGGAAGGTCCTTATACGATGGTGTTGATAGATGGAATGCCGATCGTCAGTAGTCTGAGTTCTGTTTATGGCCTGAGTGGAATTCCGAATGCTATTATTCGTCGTATCGAGATTGTAAAAGGTCCCGCCGGTACACTCTATGGTTCCGAGGCGATGGGCGGACTCATCAATATTATCACGAAGGAGCCTCATGCCGTTCCGCGCTTTTTTACGGAGCTGAATGCGACTTCAACCGGTGAGGTGAATCTGGATGTGACCGGGAAGTGGAAAGCCGGGAGATGGAGTTCCTTGCTGGGGGTGAACACCTTTCATTTTTCCAATGCGCGTGATATCAATGATGATAATTTTACGGATGTTACCTTACAGAAGAGAGTTTCTGTTTTTAATAAATGGTCATATAGCAGGAAGGATACCTTGCCGGTTCAAATCGCGGTGCGCTATCTTTATGAAGACCGCTGGGGAGGAGAGATGCAATGGTCGTCGGAGTGGAGAGGCTCGGATTCGATTTATGGAGAGTCGGTGTATACGTCGAGGGTAGAGGCGATTGGTCAATATGGTTTTAAGGTGAAAGATGAAATTATAACTACTGACTTTTCCTTCAACCGTCATGTTCAGGATTCCTGGTATGGAATCGTTTCTTTTGATGCGGTACAAGCGGTGAGTTTTCTTCAATTCCGGTGGACGAAGAAGATGGGGCGTCATGAGCTGATGGCGGGGCTGCCTCTCCGTTATACCTTTTATGATGATAATACTCCGGGCACTGCTACCGGCGATTCCCTGCAGATGACCAATGCACCAATGAAGAGTTTACTGGCCGGAGTTTTTATACAGGATGAATTCAGCCTTACCGATCAACTGGCATTACTGGGTGGGATACGTTCGGATTTTCACAAAGAACATGGCATGGTGCTCTCTCCGCGATTGGCAGCCCGGTATAAGTGGAGTGCCTCTCATTCGATGCGTTTGAGTTCGGGCAATGGATATCGGGTAGTGAACCTCTTCACAGAAGATCATGCCGCGCTGAGTGGTGCCCGTGATGTCGAAATTGTAGAATCCCTGAAGCCGGAACAGAGCTGGAATGTGAATCTGAATTATACCGGACAATTGCAACCGGTTTGGGGCATCATGAATATAGATGCTTCTGTATTTTATACTTATTTCTCTAACCGTATCACCGGTGATTTTTTAACGGATCCGCAGCGCATCATCTACAAAAATCTGGATGGTTATGCGATCAGCAAGGGTGCGAGTCTCAATCTGGATTTTGCATCAACGGGAACTTTGCGCGGGAACGTCGGCGTGACTTTTCTGGAGGTGTATCAGGTGGAGATGGGAAGACGTGCAAAGCAATTGCATGCGCCTTCCTGGAGTGGAGTAGGAGGTTTGACATGGACAGCCAAAGGAGGAAGATGGTTAATTGACCTTACCGGAAAACTAACAGGTCCCATGTATCTGCCTGTTGTGCCTAATGATTTTCGTCCTCAAAAATCACCCTGGTTTACTATCATGAATGTACAGGTCACCAGAAGAAGCGGCCCTTGGGAATTGTATGCGGGACTAAAGAACTTGTTGAACTTTATTCCGGAAGATCCTATTTTACGACCCTTTGATCCCTTTGATAAATTCATCGATGTGAATAATCCTTACGGTTATACCTTCGATCCCTCCTATAACTATGCGCCAATAATGGGTACCAGAGTTTTTATAGGTTGCAGGTATACTTTGGGGTGATTTTTTTATTGAAGATATACCAAACCGGTATGCCGGTCCGTTTTTTCTGCAAACCTACACACCATGAACACCCACTCTACCAGCGGAACGGCATTGCTATGTCTTATGATATTGGCAGCCTGTAACAGCAACAAGGATCAGGAGAAGAAAGACGAAATCTTGCCCGATGTTGTCACTTTTTCTGAACAGCGGCCTACGGAAGAAATCGTCACTCCGGAACAACTTAACAACATGCAGGATGTTTCATTTACGCGCGCGCCGGCGCTATCCCCTGTTTCTCCGGTTTACCCCCGTGAACAGGCAGTGCAATACAGTGAGTTTCTGCTGCCGGATATCATGCACCATGAGATCAGTTCTGAACGTGATACCATCCTTTCAAATCATCAGGGACTTGAACTTGCGATTCCTGCCGGAGCGTTTATTCACGATGATGGTTCTGCTCCTTCAGGAAAAATCATGTTCCATTTGCAAAGTTTCCATGATGATCTCTCTATTTTAAAGGAGGGATTGACCACCACCTGTAATGGAGAAATGATCGAGACTGCCGGGATGTTTTACTGCGATGCTTCTTCTAATGGTAAACCGTTGAAACTTCGTAAATCCATTAACGTTAGTTTCCGGACAGAGGAAGTGAAAGAGGGCATGCAAATATTTTATGGTGAAAAACAAGCCGATGGTGTTGTCAACTGGATTCCGGAATCCGCCGACAGGGCAGCTGTAAGTACAAGTTCAACCCGCGGTCAGACCGGTACCGTTTCGCGGTCAGGCACTACGGTCTTGTCTTCAGGATCGGGCCGAGGGGATGAACTTAAGGTCTCCGGTTATATATGGGATGTAACCAGTGCAACTAAACGGGAACGATTTCGTCATTTGGAACAAGGTCGTCCTGCTTCATGGACAAGTTTTGTTTACGGTGATTTAGTGAAGGCAGATAAGTTGTTATGGAAAAGTGTATTTGATATTACACGCGTAGAAGTGAATATGAGACTATTGGAGAATGCCCGATATGAATTGGTCATTATCCCCTCTGATAATGTCGTACTCGATTCTTTGATTCGTTTATCTACAAAAAACTTCTGGGATAAATCACGATATCCGAAGCACATTGATGAACACGATGATATACGTTATGCCAGTACTTTTTATCTGCGACTGGCAACGAAAGGCCATAACTTCATCGCAGCCCTGAAAAAGAAAGGTAAAAATCAGACAGTCATTGCATCAAATGCGACAGAGATGAGTATGGTGACCAATTATGCATTGCAGATGACACGAATGGGCTGGATTAATTGTGATCGATTTGTCAATTTGGAAGAAAGAAAAGATGTTATTGTTTTTTTGCCCGAAGGATTTAGAGGTAGTGTGCAGCTTGCAACAAGCAGCTTTCATGAATTATTCCCGGTGTTCGACATCCGGACCGCATGGTGTTTAAAGGAGTACCCGCTAATGAAGCATTTAATGTATTGTTTTTCGATTACAATGCGAAAGGGGAGTTAATGGTTGCTAAATGTAAAGGAGTAGCCGATGGAACGCCCGTGTCGGGAACAAAATTCTCAACTGTAACGATGGACCAGCTGCAGAGTTTTGTGGCAAGTCTTTGAATGAAAGTTCGATTTAAAAGGGCTGCATGATGTTTCAATGCAGCCCTTTTGTTTTTTGTTAATCGTCATCTTCGGATGATGAAGCGGTTTCCGGTGCGGATGTATCTCTCCAGCCGGTATAGCGGATGTTATGCCCTGCAATTCCGTATGTCTGATTTGTCCGCCCAAATACCCGGTACGCGCCATTGCTGCGAAGACAACCAGTGAAAGCACGAAGGCCGGTTTTGTAAACAGGCTCGCTTTGTTTGCATCTTTGTTTTTAAGGAGGAGTCCTGCAAGAGAAACAATGCCAAGTGTGATCATGAGCCATAGCGCCAGTTCAGCCGCTTCTTCATGGGCGTGAATGCTGGCCTCCGTGATACCTGCTATGTTCTCTACCGTTTCTTCGGCTTCTTCACCGGTTTTCATAACCGGTATGGTGATGATCGCCATGGCTACCCATATAGCCAATACAGCGTTTTGAATGGCGTGTTGCTTGCGGAAGAGGGCATAAGCCATCAGCGCAATGCCTATAATAGTTCCTATGATAGGGAAGTGATTTAATAGGAGATGAAGATGTGTTAAATCCATTTTTTTGTTTTTTAATTGTTTGACTTCCGGGAATAGACGAATACAGGAAGTAAGCTTCCCTTTAGAAGTGCTAAATTTATTGTAAATTTTATTGGTGAAAAATCAGCAACGTGGAGGTTGGAAAATATCGGATTGAAGTTGTTGACCTTCATCCGTGGTGACTCTGACTAAAAGCAATAGTTGTGCAGGGGTATGAATTACCACCTCCTGACGATTCTCCGGTGGGGAAGAATTAAAAGGCTTTTCCCCTGAGACAGATGACTTGAATGGCAGGGCATTGTCGGCAGCAAGATCCTTGTCGGTTTCATCTTCCCTGGTGTTATAATGTAAATTCAGAAATTCAAAAAGAGTGAGTGCATCGCTTTGGAAATGCAATTGATAATGATTGTTCAGATCAGGAAACTTTATAACCTGCAGTAGAAAAATATTTCCCATACCAAAATAGACAATCAGCCAATAAAGAAATATTTTTTTCATGTGTTCCAAAATTAAGCAATACAAGAGCAATTATCAAGTCGCTTGTAATGATAGTTGTCAGTTTTTGGACGATGATCTGCTTTTTTATGAAAGTTTAATCCTATTGGTATTTTTACCGCATGAAAGCATCCATTTGTACAGTCAGTTGAAGAGGAAATGCATCGTTTCAGTGACGAAGAAACAGCAATCGGTATGAAAGCCTATATGCGGGATCAGTTTGAATTTTTAGGGGTGAAGAAACCGTTTAGAGAAATCGTCCTGAAAAAATTTACATCTGAATTCAGATCGATTCCTGATAAGGAATGGATGCTTATCGTTCAGCAAATGTGGAAACTTCCTTACAGAGAATTTCAGTATATGGCTATGGTTTTCTGCAGAATGAAGAGCTACTTCAACCTGAACACTCCCCGTTTTGAGCACATGGTCACTGATAAATCCTGGTGGGATACCGTCGATTTTGGCGTCAACTCATTGGAGAATTGTTTCGCCGTTATCCGAATTGAAACCGACCATTAAAAAGTGGACGGCGACTGACAACTTCTGGCTGCACCGCACGGCAATCATTTTTCAGTTGAAGTATGGAAAGAATACCGATGAAAAGCTCTTGTTTCAACTCTGTTCACGCTATGCAAAAGAGAAGGAGTTTTTTATCCGTAAAGCCATTGGTTGGGCCTTGCGTCAGTACAGTAAATCAAACCCGGCTGCGGTAAGTCCTTTCTAGAAAAACAGCAATTGTCACCCCTTAGCGTGAAGGAAGCTTCAAAGTACATTTGATCAGGGGGAGAAGTTTGATACAGTTGAACGGATAGATTTGTCGATAGCTGATTTTTCTCAATTTCCAGTTTCTTGTTTGCATTCAATAGGCCAGTCGGTGTATCTTTGCCTCCCATGATTCTTCACAATAAATACGACAAAGCGACTTTGCGTCAACGTCTTGAAAACGAGGACTTTAAACGTGTTACTTTGTCTTTTTACAGGTATGTGATCATTGAAGATCCTGCGCTTTATCGTGACGATTTATACCTGAGAATGGAGCGTTTAGGTATTTTAGGGCGTATTTACATCGCCCGTGAAGGGGTGAATGCGCAGATCAATGTTCCGGAACATCATTTTGATGCTTTTAAATCACTCCTGAACGAAGACCCGCATTTGGTCAATATGCCCTTGAAAATTGCAGTTGAAGACGATGGGAAATCGTTTATCAAATTAATAGTCCGACAGAAGAGAAAGATTGTCGCAGACGGATTGGATGATGATGCCTTTGATGTTACCAATGTAGGAAAGCACCTCAATGCAAAAGAATTCAACCAGCACTGGAACAACCGGGTACCATCGTGATTGATATGCGCAATCATTATGAAAGTGAAGTGGGTCATTTTGAAGGAGCCATTTGTCCGGAAGTGGATACTTTCCGTGAGGAGTTGGAGAAGAGTGTGGAGATGGTGGCTGATAAAAAGGAGAATAAAATTTTACTCTATTGTACCGGTGGAATCCGTTGTGAGAAAGCCAGCGCCTGGTTCCGTCATCATGGTTTCAGTGACGTGAATCAATTGCATGGAGGCATTATTCAATATGCAAGAGAAGTGAAAGAACAGGGACTGACACCTAAATTCATTGGGAAGAATTTCGTTTTCGATGAGCGATTGGGAGAGCGCATTACCGAAGATATCATCAGCGAATGCCATCAATGCGGAGCGCCCTGTGATGATCATGTGAATTGTGCCAATGATGATTGCCATCTTCTTTTTATACAATGTACTTCCTGCGGTGAAAAATTTGATAACTGCTGTACGCCTGCCTGTCAGGAAATTTTTCATCTCCCCATAGAAGAACAACGCCGCCTCCGAAAAGGTAAGATCAAGCAGGATACCTTGTCGGTTTACCGTTCCCGCCTGCGTCCTGACCTCCGGAAGATCCTCCGGGAGGGTCTTGAAAAGGCATAACCGGAAGCTTTCAGTTTAGCTATTCTGTTGATTATTTGGCTTTTCCGTTTTTTTCCTTAAGAATTTTATCATTCCACCCTTTCTTGTCAATAACTTACGTAAATTGCTGTGTAGTCGCCCTCAAGTGACTATATATTTGTTTAGATTTTTTAACAGCCGACCAAATGGATAAAAGATGGGTTTTGAAGACTCAAGGTGATACTGATGTAGTCAACCGTTTGGCGGCTGAATTGCGTATCAATAAGATCCTCGTCAATTTAATGGTGCAAAGAGGCATCACGACCTACGATGAAGCAAAACGATTTTTCAGACCTTCTTTGGAAGATCTCCATGATCCTTTTTTAATGAAGGACATGGACAAAGCCATAGCAAGAATAGGAGAGGCACTGGCAAGTAAGGAGCATATTTTAATTTATGGTGATTATGATGTAGACGGCACAACAGCCGTCTCGTTAGTTTATACCTTTCTGAAAGGATATTCCGGAAATGTGTTTTACTATATCCCTGACCGTTATAAAGAAGGGTATGGCATCTCCAGACAGGGAATAGATTGGGCGAAAGAAAATAAATATTCACTGATCATTGCTTTGGATTGTGGCATTAAGAGTATTGATAAAGTAGCCTATGCCAAGGAGCTTGGAATAGATTTTATCATCTGTGATCACCATCGTCCGGGTGTTGAATTGCCGGATGCTGTTGCTGTGCTCGATCCCAAGCGAAATGATTGTGATTATCCCTACAAGGAACTTTCAGGTTGCGGTATAGGATTTAAACTTATTCAGGCTTTTGCGCAATTGAATCATGTGCCCTTTGTACAACTGGAGCAGTTTCTGGATTTGGTGGCCATCAGCATCGCCGCCGATATTGTTCCTATCACCGGGGAAAATCGCATACTTGCTTTCTTCGGATTGCAGAAAATTAATAAAGAACCGCGTCCCGGAATAAAAGCGATTCTTGAACTGGGAGGAATCAAGAAAGGATTTAACCATCAATGAAATTGTTTTTACCATTGCCCCGCGCATCAACGCCGCCGGACGAATAGAACATGGCGTAAAAGCAGTGGAATTATTGATTCAGAAGAAAGAAGATTTGGCCAATTTTCTTGGCGATGATATCAATGAACAAAATACCACACGCAAAAGTCTCGATGCATTAATAACCGATCAGGCTTTACAACAGATTGAGAACGATGAAAGCTTCATCAACAGGAAATCGACAGTGGTGTATCATCCGGAATGGCATAAGGGAGTGATTGGTATTGTAGCTTCTCGTCTAACGGATAAGTATTACCGTCCCACCATTGTACTTACAAAAAGTAATGGACATGTATCCGGTTCCGCGCGCTCTGTAAAGGATTTTGATGTGTACAATGCTGTTGAAAGTTGCAGTGATTTACTCGAACAATTTGGCGGGCATATGTACGCGGCAGGACTCCACCATGAAGGAAGAAAATGTGGAGGAGTTTAGCCGGCGATTTGAGGAGATTGTTCAAGCCACGATTGAAGACCGTATGCTGACCCGCGAAATTGAAATTGATGCCGAGTTGAACCTTAACGATATTACACCTTCCTTTTATAAAATTCTTAAGCAGTTCGCCCCTTTCGGTCCGGGTAATATGGCTCCTATTTTCAGAACCAGCGGTGTGCGTGACAACGGGCGTGGCAGAGTCGTGGGGAACAATCACCTGAAGCTAAGCCTGACGCAAGAGGAAATGCATAAAGGGATGTTTGACGGTATCGCCTTCCAGTTAGGTCATCATCATCCAAAAGTAGAGACGCAGGAATGTTTTGATGTGGTCTATCACGTGGAAGAAAATACGTTCAATGGACGCACCACACTTCAGTTGAATATTAAAGATTTAAAATTTCTAAAGCAGGAAGTGCTCGCCTCTTAAAATTATCTCACTGTACTCAATGTACTGTTGAAGCAGGAGTGGAGAAACTTTTATTCAACACCACTCTCCAGACTATTGCCGCACGAAGAATGAATCCATCTATTTCTTTGGACTTATCTTTTGAAAACCGTGTTGCCTCATAGGCTGTAAATTTTCGGGCGATGCTATGTCCCACATCCACTGTCATCATCAATCCTGTTCGCGGAATATAAAAATCATTGGACCATCTCAACTGACCTTCCACAATGGAAAACCAATCCTCCTCCGGGAGGCGATAAGAATCGGTGACCCCTTTATAATTGATGCAGGAATGCCAATAAGGTGTAATGGTGTAATCCATCACTGCATAGCGCGGAAGTATTCCCCAACACCATAGGCGGTTTGAGATTTTCCAATCGAATCCCACAAGAGGCAGCCAAAGATTTCCGAAAAACTCCTTGCTGTAATAGGCTCCCAGTTTCCAGGCAAAGCGCTGACTTGTTCTTTTCGAATACAGCAGTGCGAACGCCGGCGTAAGCGTATGCTCTGACGGAGAAAGCCGGATGTCGGCATAATGTCGTATTGCTGCAGCTGCGAGTAGCTGTGCGGTTGTATCGCTGAAAGTATGCTGATGCGAAACAGTAAATGACAAGGATTGAAAGTCCAGTTCTTTATAGGTAGGTCCGTGAGGCGATAGTAAGTTATTGCTGCCTGTATTAATTCTTCTTCGTTCATAAGATGGATTCAACACCAACACATCACGCGGGCTTATTTTTACAGGCAGATTCAACTGGCTCTGAAAAAAATTCAAAACTGCATCCCGACCTTCTGGTTTATTTAACAGCGTAGTAGGGTTAGAATACTGATATTGAAACTGAAACACATCAAAAACAGGCTGGGCTTTTAGAGAAGCCGAAAGGAAGCATAGCGCAACGATGAATAATCGGAATTGCATTTTTCAAACATAATTAAAATTTTCTTTACCGACGGTTGATGTCAAATGCATAATTTCGGGGAAGAAATCTGCTATGAAAATTCTGCCTGTATTCTTTCTCCTTGTATTGCTTGTCTCCGCCTGTTCCTCGGGCGATGTCAAAGAAAAAATTAATCAGGCCGGCGATGTGGCAGGGCAGACCGTAGGTGAGTTTGCCTCCGGTATCAGCAGCGGAGTAGAACGGGCGTTTGAAGTGAAAATGGAATTGAGTGCACCGCTTCAGGCTGCCGGAATTTCGCTGGGAAAAGTCAGCCTCAATGATTCCAGTGGTCATGATAATATCTTAACCGTGTACATGATTTTCAATACCGACTTTAATGGAATGATTACAGCAAAGGCATTCGATAAAAAAGGTGCGGAGATGGGCAGGGTGAAAGTGCCTGTCGACAAGAAAAAAGAGGAAGCCGGATTTGTAGAATTCAGATTTGATCCCAGAACAAATATTGATACCGATAGTAAAATTATTCTCGAATAGTGCAGTGCGATTAGTAAAACTAAAATAGAAATTAATTGAAATGAAAACACTGTCCCGATTAAAACTCTTTGTCTTGTTGTTGCTTTGTTCCGTCAGCTTCATCTATTCCGGTCCGTCGGCACTCGGCGACTGGAAGATGCTGCCCACCGACACTGTTCGCATTGGAGATCAGGTATGGATGAAGAAGAATATAAGTATTCCTGCTCCCAATAGTTTTTGGTACGAACGGGATTCTGTTGCCAACAAGGAGCAGGGGCGGTTGTATTTTTTTAGCAGCGCGATGGCCGTTTGTCCGAAAGGATGGCATCTCCCTACAGACGAAGAATGGCAGGCATTGATCGATCATTATGGAGGAGATTCGCTCGCTGGAATAGCGCTCATGAAGGGAGGGAAGTCGGGAATGGAACTCACCTTGCCGGGTTACCGAAGTGCCAACAGTGCGAGTGATCTTTTCGGAAGAAAAGGTGAACAGGGTTTTTACTGGACCTCCACTGTAAAAGGAGAGCAAACCGCCTACGCCCGTATGTTTTCTGCCAATAGTCCGGTGATCACCAATATATATTACCGGAGAGCGAATGCATTTTCAGTGCGGTATGTTAAAGATTAATGCAAGTGCTTATTTGAATTGCGGCTGCTTGCATAGAGCGGCTTTAGACATTTTGAAACCGGATGGCAGGAGCTGTATGAATGACGGCGTAAAGTTTAAACTCTTGACCAAAAACGCTAATTCATTTTAATGAAAAGTTCCTTGATGTCTTCCGGTGTAAAGCATATGCTCTATGCTACCTTTTGGTTTGCACTCATGAATGCTTTTGTTAAATTGTTGGCCCACTTACCTACTATGGAACTGGTGTTTTTCAGGTGCGGCATCGCCACCGTGATTGGATTTATAAGTCTTTACCGTGCGAAAGTAGATTGGATAGGTAGTAACAGATTGTTATTATTCCTGCGCGGGACATTTGGGACGATTGCTTTGTTTACTTTTTTTTTTACGCTACAACATATGCCGTTGGGTACAGCAGTCGCCATTCAATATTTATCACCTGTCTTTACGGCCATCTTCGCTATATTTTTATTGAAAGAAAAAGTGAGACCGGTACAATGGTTTTATTTTGCGCTTTCATTCAGTGGTGTTCTGCTGATCAAGGGAATTGACACAAAAATCAGTTGGGAATTATTAGCGGTGGGAATTATTTCCGCTATTTTCTCCGCGCTCGCCTATAATATGGTGCGCACCATGCGGGAGCGGGAACATCCGTTGGTGGTGGTGCTGCATTTTCAGTTATTAGGAGCAGTAGCGGGAGGAATCGTGTCGGTATTTGACTGGCAAATGCCCGAAGGAATGGATTGGGTCTACCTCTTGCTCGTGGGTGTTTTTACACAGTTGGGACAAGAACATCTGACGCGTTCATTACAACTGGAGCG
This sequence comes from Bacteroidota bacterium, assembly GCA_016721435.1. Taxonomy (GTDB): domain Bacteria; phylum Bacteroidota; class Bacteroidia; order AKYH767-A; family OLB10; genus JAJTFW01. Next base: position 4,020 of record JADKIC010000013.1, on the reverse strand, counting down.
TATTGCCAAAGTTTCCATTTTAAATTATCTCGGAATTGTTTATGCGTTGTTATTTGGTTGGATTTTATTTGATGAAATACACCCGCTGGTAGAATTACTGGGCATCGTGCTGGTCATTGCCGGTGTAGTTTTAAATGTTTTTGTAAGCTCCGGCAAAGTCAATCCTGTAGACGGGAAAAATGAGGTAGAAATTAAATAGAATGTAGTTGAGATTCCGTTCGTGATAAAGAATGTTTGGAAGCATTATCTTTTATTGTTTTAGGAAAAGTCCTCCGTGATACCTTAGTGAACTTTGTGCCTCAGTGGTAAAATCGGCAATTTTTATGTAGACGAGATCTTTATTTACTAAAAGTTTCAAAACAGTATTTTCCGATATTGCTCGCGACTTCCATCAGGAACACAACAGAAGAAGTTTCTCGCAGAGTCACAGAGCCGCAGAGTAGTTTTAAAGAAGCGCAGTAAGTTGAATTTAATCAATCAATTTTGAATCCCACCTGTTTTCGTCGCTGAGACAACCTAAAATCATCTATAAATATTACATTTAAGTCATTACCACTGTGGTAAAGAGCGTTTCAAGTAACGTGTCGAAAGCAGGAGATGTTTTTCTGATTATATACGATTTGAGTATGCAAAGGAGGTTTTTGAAAGAATCATACCCCAATACGGTAAAAGCAAAATTTAAAGAATGTTTCAACATCTATATTTTCTCATTCAAACCTACATTTCGCCTTCTTCAATTTCTTTTAATTGACTTTAACATGGAATAGGTGTTCTCTTTGTGTAACAATTTAAAAACATAAACTATATGAAAACAATTATCAAAATTTACTGGGCTACCTTACTCGTAGCAGGTATCCTTATCAGTTCCACAACCAATGCGCAAAATTGTGGCGTTCCCGGAGGATTAAATGTCACTGTTGTTTCGGCGACATCCATGCAGTTAAACTGGAATGCAGTTCCCGGCGCGATTCGTTATGATCTTGAAATACAAAATGCCACCAATCCGGTTCCGTTTTTTGAAGCCAAATGCTACCACCAATACGTATACGTTAAGTGGAATCACTACTGCCACCAATTATAAATTTAAGGTGCGTACCCGTTGCAATGGCGATAAGTCTTCCTGGACACCCTATTATTTCTTCACCAGCGGATCAGGACAAACACAGTGTGCGGTACCAACAGGATTGACAGCCGGGAGCCACCACTGCAACCTCTGCCACTATTTCGTGGACTGCCGCTCCAGGTGCATTGAATTATCGCTTGCGTAGAAGACGGACAAAATAATCCTGTCGCATTTTTGTTTGCAACGACTACAGCACAAACATCCTTCAATGTAACAGGATTATCTGCAGCTACCAACTACAAAGCGAAAGTACGCAGTAACTGTGGCGGCCTTCTTCACAGCGCCTGGACGGCATGGTTCCCTTTCACCACTGCCGTGCTTCGTACTGCTGATCTGGCAACTGCTGAGGTAAAATTATTCCCGAATCCTGCCTCTGAAATCGTTTACCTTGTATTGCCGGAAGAGTGGACCAACGATGTTCAGGAAGTAAGCATTACCGATATGACCGGTAAACAAGTGTATAGCTTCGTACCCGAAAACAGCGAGCAGGCCGCGCAATTTGAAGTTCCGGTAAATCAATTTCCGCAGGGGACTGTGTGTACTCAGCGTACGTTCATTGACGATGGAGCACCATCAACGATTGGTGTGGTACATTGATAAAAGCAGAGTAAGAAATTTGCGCAGGACCCGGTTAACCTAATTATCCATTTCTGTAGTGTTGAATACACCGGTGCGCTCAAGGAAAGGTTGTATTTTTCGTTCACCGGATAGACGTCCTGTAAGATGTCCGATCCGGAATAATCTTCCATCTTTTTATACTTCAAACACAATCAAACCGATTAATACCAGGATGGCCCTGTGCAGGTCATCCTGTAATTAGTCTTCCGGTGGTATGGCTTACGTCGTCTTACGTCATGAGTACAGCATTGTCAATCGGTAACCTCCAGGTTATTGTCAAAATAATTGCAGCGAAGGGAAGTGTTAAACAATTCCAGTATGTGCAGGTCAAGTTAGATTCCATTTTCAAATCTTCAAATTAATCCATTTTCAAATCTTCAAATTAATCCATTTTCAAATCTCAAATTAATCCATTTTCAAATTAATATTTCACCATCTTCCTACTCACTCTTCCTTTCTCTGTAATAATGCTATAATATACAGTCCATTACATAACCACTCATCTCCAGGCTACGACTATAATCGCTGCTTTGCAGTGTTGATTTTTCACTGAATATTCTTTTTTGCCTGCCACGTCGTACATTTTTCTAAAATGATGTTTTTACCTTTAAGGTAGATGCATTAATAAATGCTTTGCCAGGCGGCTTCGTAGTACACCTGTAAGTTAGGCGGAGTTCCATGTATGGTATTTAGACCTACGGTGAGCGTATCGCAAACGCTGCCACTATCAGGTCCCAGCTCGTAGTGAGGGTTGTTGGGTAAACCATAATAACAACGATGTCCACCTAAATAAAAACTGTAAGGTTGGAAATTACAAGCAGCCCCAACGCTATCAGGTGAATTTATTACCGAGATATATTTATTTTCTGTTACCCAAGTAGTGTCACAATACAAATAATTAAAGCGCAGTCGTTGGATTCATACCCATTACTCAAATAAATTTTATTGTCGGGACCCAATTGGAGCATGCCCGCTAATACACCTCCAACGTTGTTAGTAAATTCCCATTGCGCTAAAGTGTCTTCTGATGCAAGTACATTAGCACTGTTTAAATCATATTGAAATAAATAAGAAAAATAGGGAGGTGCTACGTTTAGTGGAGTAACAGAAGTATACAACTTACTTTCATCGGGCGATATTGCAAGACTCCAGTAATTCACAATGGGGGTACTTTGGTGCTGCCTGAAGGTGACAGGATTAGAAAACAAACCTGTGCAGCGATCAAAGTCTAACATCTCTAAAACTATTCGGGGTAGCTTGAAACAACTTTGTGCCGGATTTATTGAATTTCATTCTTGTAAATCCCCTCCATCATAATTACTTCCTATATTCTGAATATTTGGTGCACTTATTCCATTTGACTAATTAAATAAACATAAAATTCATCATAAAATAGTTGAATATCCCAAGGTTTTCAATCACCCACCAGTCTCTGCCATTGCCGTGTTTTACACAGCAATTTCATCGACAAAGGAAGAGACGATAGTTGTGCGTTTTTTGAAACACTTTTCCAAGTCCCGAATTATAATTTAAATCAATTTTAGAGTAATAAAATCCAGGATTAGTATTAGATGTAACGCCCACATGAAATAAATAAAATTTATTGATATCAACTGGGTCAGGTATGATAGTCATTTCTTGGTACCATAGTGTTGTTTTAATACTATCTCCACTTTCCATTTCAATATGATTTTTGTTTACAACATAGCCCAGTTGATTTCCTCCCGGAGATAGCCATAAACTTACTTTAGGGTCAGCAGCATAAAACAATAAATTTCCAACACTATCACAAATACTCGCGCAAGAACCACGAGAACGTAATATACTGGTAGAAGGTGTGGGATTATTCAGATTACTAAAATCAATAGCGGAACTGTCTCCAAAAGCCCAGAACCTGTCTGTAAACTGTGCTCCGGAAAATTAATTTACCAGCAGCAAGAAAATGAAAAGTCCTCGTTTCATGGATTGACAATCGTTTTTAGATTTTCAAGGTGTTCACTTTCAGATGTAACCTTAGGTTGATGTTTTGCAGAAAAAGAATTAAAGAAGCACCAATGCATGATACCTCAAAACTAATGATTTTTTGAAGAAACCAATTGGTACAGAGTAGGGTAGTTTTCTATCGGTTATCACAAGGAATTCCCTACCTTTGCACCCTTCAAATCCTATGTCGCAATATCCTGAGTATAAATCTTTAAATCTGCCCGGTCTCGCGGAGAATGTGCTCTCCCGCTGGCTGGAGAAACGCATCTTCGAACGCTCCATTGAAGAGCGCGAAG
>JADKIC010000012.1 GCA_016721435.1 Bacteroidota bacterium | reverse complement strand
GGTTTCGGCTGCAGCTTTGCGGAGGTTATTAAAGACAGTAAAACGATATTGTGGAACGGTCCGATGGGCGTGTTTGAGATGCCTGCCTTTGAAAGCGGAACAAAACGGTAGCCGAAGCCATTGTAGCCGCTACAGCGAAAGGAGCCTTCTCGCTCATAGGTGGGGAGATTCGCAGCGGCGATTAACCAGTTCAATATGGCGGATAAGGTGTCGTATGTATCCACAGGTGGAGGAGCGCAGTTAGAGTATATTGAAGGTAAAGAACTGCCGGGGAGTGAAAATGGTGAATGAAGCAAATGAAAATTAATTCAGAATTCAATGTAGAATTCAGAATTATTTTGTTGGATGAGGAATGAAAACTCTTATTGTTAGAAATAACCAATATACATATAAAAATTAAGAGTTATTTTGAGTACTTAGTCTTATTATCGTTAGGTCAAAATCCATAACTGCAAATTATGAAAATTCAATCGTTAACCATAAATCGCAATCATTAACCCTAAATCCTGATTCCAAAATCCTCCAATTCTAACTTCTAATTCTAAAATCCTCCAATTTAACTTCTAATTCTAAATTCCTAATTCTGAATTCTGAATTTCTGAATTGAATTACAATTCTGAATTAAACCCCGATGAACTACTTAGATTTCCATTCTGCCGTTCCACTCGTTTGGGGAGCATCCAAAGGTTACCAACGCGGGAATCATCTTCGAGATTGCGATGCTGATCGGCGTGGTGCTCGGACTTATTTAGCATTTAAGGTCAGCAGTTTATTTGAAGGTGTCGTGAGTAAAATGCTCGATGCCCAGGGAAGTACATTACAATACCTCACCTTCTTCATTGTCTTCATCGCTGCGGTGCTCATCATGATCCTGCTCGTGAAATTCATGGAAGGTATTCTGAAAATCGGAAACCTGAATGTCTTTAATAAAATCGCAGATGCTTTCTTCGATGCTGAAGTTCGCACTGGTCGTTAGTGTAGTCTTGTCGGTGTTCCGCCCTGTGGATGCGCAGTTGGATTACTCTCCGCCAAAACGAAATCCGAATCGTATCTTACTCAACCGGTGTCTCGTCTCTCAATACCTCTTTCCTGCTTTGAAAGATGTGCAACAGGAGTTCTCGAACATGCGAACTAATTCATCTTCGAAAATCAGTTCTATCAGTGTAATCCGTGTTCCCAATAATATGCTCCATCTCCGAAACATTGAAGAATTAAAATCAGACTGCCTGAACTCGTTGATCAGCTCAATACCCAGCTTGACAACGACCTGATCCGCAGGGAATCATTTTCTCATCGGTGTACAGGAGTTAGGTCAAGGCCCGCGGGAGTATGCCAAACACGACAGCCAGGATTTGATGCATCGCCACCGTAAACTTTTTAGTCAGTTTGGTTTTATACCACTCAAGGCTTGACGAAGAAGGCTGGCCCCATTGGAAACTCGATCAGAAAATGCACTCCATGACTTTGGCCGAACAGGATTATTTACTGAAGCAGGCGGTGATTGATTATTTCAGAGAGCAGGGCTTGTTTTAATGAGAGAGTGCTTTTTTTGTATTTTAAATGAACGTGCATTCTTGTTTCTTCCATCAGCAACCATTCCTTATCCCCGGAAAAGATTTTAGGTGCTTTTTATTTTCCTTGTCCTTGATGTCAGGGCTTGCCTGAAGGTGCACTGCTATTTCCATCATAACGGGTGATACCGGTACTTGTTCCAAAACCAAATGTTCCCCGTCCTTGTCTTCAACAACAGATTGAATATAGTCGCTCGCCAGTCCATCCTTCATAGTGAAAGCAGTAACGATTTACCATCGAATTTTGACACTCCACCTCCTGCAGAAGCAAACCAGAGATTGCCGCGCGTATCTTCTTTCACCGTCCAGATAAAATTATTGGTGAGACCATTGGAAGTATTGAACGTAGTAAAGGATTTTCCATCGAATCTGCCTGCTCCCCCAAATCGACTTCCGAACCAGATATTTCCTCCTGATCTCCTGTGATCGATTGTATAAAGTTATTACAAAGACCGTTGGCTTCGGAATAGTGTGTGAAAAGGGAGTAAGGGAGGAGTGGTGTGAGCGGATATCGCCGGGTTGATTCAAATCGTGTTTGCAGGAATTTTGAATACAATCATTTGCGCCCGCAGTTGCAGTATAACGGTATGCACCTCCGCCATTGGTTCCAATCCAAAGTGCTGCGTGATTATCAATGTAGAGTGAAGTGACCATGTCAGGCGCAGGATAGGCATTGGTCAGATTCGCTTGCGGTCTTTGGGGCAAGGAGAGTGCGGTGAACGATTTCCGTCAAATTTGCAAACTCCGGTTTCAGTACCTATCCACAAGTTGTCGGAGGTGTCGATGGTCAGACACCATATCTGATTGCTGATTATTCCATCATTAGTGGTGTAGTTGGTATAACTTTCCGGTAGATGGAGGGGCGCTTGTGCATTATAACGGTATAGGCCACCGTTAGTCGCCAGCCAGATATTTCCTGACTTATCCTCAACAATATCTCTGATCACATTCCCCGCTATTCCCGCCTTATTTTCAAAGAGGTATTGCTTACGCCATCAAAGACTCCAACCATTCGAATGCGTCGTAAACCATAGATTTCCCTTTTTATCTATCAGCAGATTTCGGATATAGCACCTGTATTTAAGACTGTCTTTCTTTGGGCATGGAGAAAGCTGCCTGATTTAGCCGGTGTCGGCGCATAAAGTGCTGTTACATTAAGGGGCATCCTTCTTCGCGTTGTGTATGAATGGGTTGCCGGACTCTCCTGTGCAGGAGATGATCAAGGGTGAGGAGCAGGATTGTGCAGAGTTGTTTCATAAGAGATGTATTTAATGATTAATGTTGTTTTTATTTCAGGTCACCTCATCAATTGGACCGGTGTGGATTTCTATTTTACAAAAGTTAGTCTACATTCGTAGAATAAATGTTAGTCAGTAGTTATTACCTTGTTAACGACTTGTATCGTTTAAAATTGCTGAGAAAACGTTAATTTTGATGTCACATGAAGAAAAATAATTCGCGATTCTTTATTGGAGTTTCTTCCATCGCTCTGCTGTCGGTCCTGCTGATTCAAATCAATTGGATGAGGGAGATGGCTGAAATGAAGGAGAATTTATTTAATGAGAAGGCTGCTATTCTGCTTGCCCGTACCACGGAAGCAGTAGCCGGAGATAGTCTGTGAATAGCGCTTTTAGAAAGCGGAACGGAAAGTAAGGACGACCTGCTGCATATTGATTCGCTGTTCCGGCAATTTATGGAATTACTATAATTTTAATGTTGTTTTTTCATTCGACATCCTTCATCCTGCTTCCACCACTGTTCAAACAGCGATTGGTTTTGTGAAGACGGAAGCAGATGGGCAGGCCTGTTATAATCAAAGTATGGAGGAACATGCTACCACACATTCCTGGCGGCTTCAAATGAATACACCTCATAAAGATGGATTTTTGGCGAATGAACTCCTCCTGCCGTTGGTCTTGTCTATTGTACTGGTCGCTATCGTCTTGATTTTATTCATCCTTACAGTCAGGAAATTATTTATGGAACAATTTATTTCCGCTCAGACCACAGCAATGATGAATACGATGACGCATGAATTCAAGACGCCAATTACTAATATCGCATTAGCGGGCAAGTTGCTCGCTGAAGGATGCCGCCGTTTCTCCATCGGATAAAGTAGCATTATGTCAATGTACATACTCGAGGAGAAATTGACCGCCTCAACCGTCAGGTAGAACAGGTGTTGAGTGTGTCGGCATTGGAACGGGAGAGTTGAAACCGGATTTAGAAGTCGTTGACCTGCATCACTTCCTGTTGGATACTGTGAAACGTTTTGCGTTGCAGGTAGAAAGCAAGCAAGGGTGATTCAGAGCGTTGAATGCTCACCCATCACCGGTATTTGCCGATGCCATCCAACTCAGCAATGCCATTGGTAATTTAATCGACAATGCCATTAAATATTCTAAGGGTTCTCCGGAGATTGATATAAAAACCATGAACGAAGATTCATCTATTGTGCTGGTGCTGGCTGATAAAGGAATTGGAATTGATAAAATGTATGTAAAGGAAGTTTTTCATCACTACTTCCGGGTGCCAACAGGTGATATTTCAAATGTCAAAGGGTTTGGATTGGGTCTGGCCTATGTCCGAAAGTGATCGAAATCCATCATGGTGAGGTAATTTTGCAGAGTGAACCCGGACAAGGAACTACCTTTACGATAAGAATTCCACTTCATGACCATGCGCAATAAAATACTTCTTGCTGAAGATGATCATCATCTGGGAAATCTGCTTTCAGACTTTCTGCATTCAGAAGGATTTGCGGTTAGCCTCTGCCGTGATGGAGAAGCTGCATTGGGCTTATTGAGCAAAATGCCTTTGATCTTGGCTTGCTGGATGTGATGATCTTCCCGCCCGGATGGATTCGCATTGGCACGCGCCATCAGAAGTGAAGGACAAAAAAGATTCCGGTCATATTTATTACGGCGAAATCATTGAAGGAAGATAAGTTGAAAGGGTATGAAACAGGAGCAGACGATTATATTACCAAACCTTTTGACGAGGAAGAACTCTTATGGAAGATAAAAGCATTTCTTCGTCATGCTCCCGATCTGAATGCGGCTGCTACACCGCAGGTAGTTTCCATTGGAAGGTATAGATTTGATTTTTCCAATCAACTGCTCATCCTGGATGAACATTCTCGCCGCATTACTGAAAAGGAAAGTGAAATTCTGCACTATTTGCAATCCCACCGTAACAAGGTGATCAAACGGGAGAATTACTGACTTCCCTCTGGGGAGAGAACGATTATTTCCTCGGTCGTAGCTTAGATGTCTTTATCACCAAAAATACGGAAATACCTGAAAGAGGATGGGGATATCAGTATAGAAAATGTATTTGGTGTCGGTTTTGTGTTTAATGTAAGGTCGCTGAATGATGGTCTCTAAGCGAGAAAGAAATTTTATTTTGAATCTTTTGGGTATTCCCGCCAGGTATAACTTTTCTGGACAATTTTCCAGGAGCCTTCATACTTCAGCAACAGGAAGTAATCCGTGAAAATTCTCCAGCCCGGAATTGTAATTTCTGCTTTTGCCATAGCTGCATTGTTTTCTGGTGTCTATAGAGACGATACGACCGATCCGATTTGATTTTTCTCCTTTCTTAATATTGTTGATATATTCTTTCCCGGAACGATCCGTAAACTATCTTATCAGAAACCGTGTAGAGGTTAAAGTCGGGATGAAAAGCTTCCTTCAATTTTTCGGTTCTCCATTTGCTGTCCCATCAATATACAACATCAGGGTTTTTGTGATTTGATCGATTTCGGATGGACTGTTGGTTTGTGCATGAGATGTTGGAAGAATAGGAAAATTATAATGAGAAAGTAAAAACTGATTTACCATAAGGAATGCTGTAATTATGACAATCTGTTATTTTCTTGAGGTTAATCTTTGTATGTCAGTAGGTGATGATGCGTAAATGGCAGATTTTATTTTAAATTTATAAGGATATCATAGATTTGAAAAGCTAATTTTCCCGTACTGGTGGCTTTTTAAAGGAGTTTGATGTTGGTTATCTTTTATTGTTTTATGATTTTCTTAAAATATATTTTTTCGTTTGATAAAATCTGAAGTATGTAAATCCCACTACTCAGTTTTTCGAGGTTCATTTCTTTGGTAAAGATTCCTGCTCCAGTATTTTCACTTGAAGTCTGCACAATATCTCCGGTAATATTTCTTAGTGTAAGTATGATGGTTTCAGGATAAGGAAGATCAATGGCAAATGTGAGTCTGGAGAGGTAGATTGGTACACTACAGGGATTTCAGAAATATATAATTCTGATTCACCTGTGACATTACATATTTGTTGAATACAAGCCGTATCAATTTCGTATTTCCACATTGTACTTCTGAACTTTGAAGCATGAGGGAGGATAAAATTGATAACCACCAAACATGGATATATCGCATGTTGATTTGGAACATACCATGAAACTCCAACTCCCATCTTCCGGGAGGATGATTACAAGGAGAAGCAATGCCTTTTGCCCAAAAGTTTGCTTCCTGTGATAGTACTGGTCAGCCCAAATAAATGTCCATTCATTTGTCGAAACATCATATGTCCATAAGTCATTAAGAGAAATTGCATATGGAACAGATGATGAATTGCAACCACCATGGAACCAAAAGTCGCCAAATTTGTCAATGATACTTGTTCGGCTTAATCTGACTAATAGGATTGAATGAAGAGTCACTAACGCAGAAATTACCCACGATACCTGTGTCTTGAAAGATACCAGGTGGACCTTTGATCCATGTCCAATTGTTAGTAGCTTTATTGTACTTCCACAGATCATTCAAACGAAAATAGCCTGACGAAAAGTAATTGCCACCAAATAGATAGAAATTGTCGTTCGCATCTTTCCATCGTGAAAAGGCCCATCTTGCTTTGGGATAGTTAAGAATCTTCAACACCTCTGGTCCCATAACTCCTTGAGCACTAACGGAATCCGGCCCTTTCATCCAGGTCCATTTGTTCGTGCTTGAATATTTCCAGAGATCGGCATAAGGTTTTCCTATGGTATCAGCCCCTCCAAAAGCCATAGATTGTTATCATTATCTGTCCAGGTACAAACAGCTTCGGTTCTGCCCCTGGTGTATTAGCATTGTGAGCAACGCCTAATGTACCACTCGGGAGGCTGATGGCGGTATTTTTGAACCTTTACCCAGGTCCAGTTGTTGTTGAAATGTTAAACATCCAGGAGATCACTAAAAACATCATTGATAAAATTTGGGTTGACAGCTGTTGCACCTCGCCATACATGCATAACCCTGTCGTGTCTGTCCATGTAGCCATGCCCCAACTTTTGCCGGAGGCAGATTAGTCGTTGCTTCAATCCCTTTTACACCATAGCTTCCTGAATCGTCAGTCGCCTGAGAGCCCTTCATAAAGGCCCACATATTTAATGTTGGGGAATATTTCCATAGATCATTCGCATAGCCTAAAGGTGTTCTTGTTTCAAAAAAACCAAAAATTCTCTTTATCTGTCCATTCACTTCCGGCATATCCACCAAAAGGATGATTGAGAGAATCGTAAACTCCTGTGATACCAAATACCGGTGGGGCAAAAGTTGTAGTGTCCCCGTTAACCCAAGTCCATAACCCCGACTGACCTGATGCTTGTATAGTTATTAATGTAATGAGTGTGATAAAGTTTATCCTTTTCATTTTAGTATAGTATTGTATAAAAGACGCGGTCGTTATATAGTCATAATAGTTATTTCATCTTTTTTTAATTTAATATAACAAAAAATTTGGATTGAGGGAAATATAGCGGAACAGTAATTCTAAGGGATTATTTTATTGGTTAATATTTCAGTCCTTCGGAGGTATATGAATTCAAAATTAAATAAAAAACAGCAGGTTTGCCAATTTATTTAATAGTGGAGGATATCAAAATTATGTCTAATGAAAATCAAAAAAGTAATCTTTATTTGTTCCCCCCTTCCCCCTCATCCTCCTTTATTTTCCTTTGGTAGCGTAACAGAAAGCCATATATACCCCAGAGTTCCTGCCACCAATGATGCAATAAGGATGGCAATTTTTGATTGTATGATCATCCCGGAATCACTGAAGGCAAGTAGGGTGATAAAAATGGACATCGTGAATCCAATTCCGGCCAGGAGTCCAACACCGACCACTTGCTTCCAGTTCAATTCGTCCGGCAAGGTACACAGGCCCAGCGAGCAGGCGATGAAGCCAAAGAAATATTCCCACAGGCTTTCCTAAAATCAACCCGGTGAAGATGCCAATACTATTCACTTGCGTTAAGCCCTCCTGCCATCCTTCCGGGATAGTGATACACGTGTTGGCGAGTGCAAATACCGGCAGAATGATAAATGCAACCGGCTTATGAAGCCAGTGCTGAAGAATATAAGATGGTGATTTTTCTCCACCGTCACCGAAGGGTAAAGCAAATGCCAACAGCACACCGGTGATGGTGGCATGTACACCGGAATGCAGCATGAAGTACCACATCGCGACACCACCAATGATGTAGGGGAGAAGGTAATATATTTTCAGACGGTTAAAAAGCAGAAGTAATCCGAAGATGACCAATGCAATGATCAGGTTCATGTACACAATGGTACTTGTATAAAACAATGCGATTACAAGTATAGCACCCAGATCATCAATGACGGCTAATGCGGTGAGTAATATCTTTAATGAAACAGGAACTCTGCTTCCCAACAAGGAGAGAATACCTATTGCAAAATGCAATGTCGGTTGCCATGGGAATACCCGCACCTGCCTGTGTAGAACTTCCAAAGTTGAAGATCAGAAATAAGCCCGCAGGAACAAGCATTCCACCCAATGCCGAGAAGAGCGGAAGGGAAGCGTTTTTTAAACTGGAAAGTTCTCCCTGATATATTTCCCGCTCCAGCTCTAAACCTATCAACAGGAAAAATATCGCCATCCATCCATCATTGATCCAATGTGCTATAGTGTGATCATTGAATTCATAACTCCAGAATTCTAAATAACTTTCCTGAAAAGCAGAGTTGGCAATTAAAAGCGAAATGGCCGTGCAGCAAATGAGTAGTATGCCACCCGATTTTTCACTTTCAAAGAATTCAGAGAAGAGTTTACTTAGCGGTGTTTGATTCATTGGAGAAATTGATTTTGTCCCGACCATATATTAATCGATAAAAGGGTATGGTGATACCTCTCTTTAAAAGAGTAAATAAGATTACGCAATAGATGGTGCTGAAGAGAATGACAGAGAAGCAAATGGACTGAATAATCACTCCATTTACATGATTTTGTTGTAAGGGTAAAGTTGCAATTACCGCCGAGCCCAGTCCTTTCGGGATCATAATGGAAATCGTTGCTTTGTCAAGTAAGGGTGAGTTCTTCCCAATCACCAATTTTACAGCGAAGATTCGAATAACAAATAAGACCAGCGTTATTCCGGCTCCCCAAAGTAGCCAGTCCAGACGGTTAATCTGGATACTTAGTCCGATGAAAACGAAGAAGAAGGTGCGAAGAAAAAATACCAGTTCGCTAAAGAAGTCTTTTTCTTCCTGTGGCAGAACTATACTGTGATTGGGAATAAAATTTTCCAGAAGTCGGGGTTCAAAGTATTGAAGGTTACCAATCGCAATCCCAAATGAAAGAGCTGTTAAAGGACCACTAAAGCTCAGGTATTCTGTTAAGCCGTAAAGAATAAATAAAAAGGCTGGAGTGGCGAATTTTGTCGTTTTGAGCGTTGGAATTTTATTGATGATAAAAGACCAGGTAAAGGCACCTAAAATCCCAATGAGCAAAGCCATTACGAGGGAGGAAACAAATTGTGAAACGACGAGATGTGCTTCCATTTGTCCGGTGATCATCAATCCTAAAATGCTGATAGGGATAGCTAAGGTAAACACATCGGTTTCTGCGGATTCAATGATGAGCGTGGTGGACGTTTTAGGCAGTACCGGAATTTTTTTCACTAAGCCTACCACTACAGCAGAGGAGGTTCCTCCAAGGGCCGCTCCAATAAATAGACAGGTGAGGGTAGGTAAGTCAAAAATTCCTTTGCATAAAAGGAAGGTGGTGATCCACGTGGTAAAGAAGCCTACCGTTGTGATGCCTGCAGATTCTTTAAAAGAGGCTTTGACTTCCGCGATCTTCAGGTCGGTGCCACTTTCAAATAAAATGAAAATAAGAACCAGATTGCTGAATAAGGAACCAAATTTCCCGAAAGATGCGGGGTCAATTAGTTTTAGTACCGGACCAATTAAAATTCCTATAAACATCAAGCCCAGGACATCGGGAATACTCTTGCGTTCAAACACTCCGTTTAAATAGTGCCCCCAGAAAATAAATAATCCGATGATGATGATGACTACCGGTGTCTGCATAGTGGAATTTTAAGAGTGTTAGTTTAAGCCATTCAGTTTACCTTCTAATGTAAATTAAATTCCTTCTTTCATTTATTTCAATTGTCAAAACTCATATTTCTAGATAGCTAATGAGTTGATTTAGTCCTCAAATGGAATTTTGAAATTGGATGAGCAGTGCTGTATTGATACTTATTGATTCAAAAGTAGTCAAAAAGCCGGGTATCCAATTGGAAGTGGAATTGTTTTTATTACATAAAAAGCACAATCACTTTTAAAATATGCAAGTGTTGATAATAAAGTAAAATGATCTCGTCTCACAATTTATTATTCTGCATTATACTGAAAGTATCGTCTTTAACGTGACGAATACGCTAATTTAATGAACTATATATTATTCAGTTTAGAATAAATGCCAATACGATGAAACTAAAGATAATAATTAATACTATTTATCCTTATAAAACTTAACAGTCCGCAGAGTGGTATTATTGATATACACTCCAACTAAATAAACCCCTGCTTCCTGATCCTTCATGTCGATGATTGCACTGGATTTTCCTGCCTCAATAACACCTGACGCACTTAATTTCCCATCGATGGTATACAGATAAACCGGTGAATTGGAAACAGCAGTGGCGGACAGCGTAAGTTGGAGATCATGCTTGGTCAATAAAAAGGAGAAATCTCCGGTCTCGTTTTCATTTACACCAACAAATCCTGACTCCATTCATAAAAGTCAGATCTGTAATTCATCCCATCAGTGCCGGTACCTGCATAGCCATTATTGCCGATGCTAAATCCTTTCACCGCCGCCATATTTACAGGATAATTTTGTTGAGCAAGCCAGGTATCAGTAACAGGGTCGTATTCATAGAAATCGTTTAGGTAATTTCCATTCGCTATTCCGCATCCCACGTAGGCTTTATCATTTAGTGTAAATGAAAATGCAGCATATCGAGCAACAGGAATTGCCGCCACCGGAGCCCAGCTTCCCGAACCGGGTATCGTTCCGGGTGTGAATAGAAATCGCTAAGCTGCGATGTAGTATTATCGGCAGATGCTCCTCCTCCCACAAATCCCTGAGTAAGAGAATTCCCTTGATGGAGATACGTGAGTGTAAAGGCGGTGGCATTCATTCTGGCTCCGCCGGGAAATGCAGGTGTCACAGGTGTCCATACATCAGTTAAAGTTTCGTATTCGTAGAAATCGCTTGACATGGGAGCATATCCCAGACCAAAATACGCCTTACTGCCAATAACAAAGGAAGAGCCATTGTATCTTCCATAGGCCGGCAAACTTGCTTTTGACTCCAGCTATTATTCGCCTTACTATATTTCCATAAATCATTGAGCGATAAAAATTGTCCACCGGCAACTGATTTGTTCCAACCACCACAAATATAACCGTTACTACCTACTGAAAATCCGGAAGCCTGCACTCTGCTATCACCCGGAAAGGTTGCTTTTTGCGTCCAAACGTTGGTCGTGGGTCATATTCCCAGATTTCATTTGTAGTTACATTGGCAGAGTCAAAGCCACCAAAAAAATACCCCTTGTTGTTTATTGAAAAAGCAGAAACACCCGCTGTCCCTGCACCGGGATAGTTCGTTTTTACTTTCCATGAATAAGTTTGAGAGAGCAATTGTTGTGAGATCAACAGTAATAGCAAGATGCGGATTAATCCTGTTGGAATGTTCATTTGCTTCAAAGTTTTGAAATGTTCATACAATTTTAAGAATTTAATGAATTCAATTTGCAAAAGGATGCTGAAAAATAAAAATACATTATCTTCCTTTCAGATGATGGATGTTCCCTGGTGGTTTAATGTCGATTAAAGGCAAAAAAAGCACAAAATGGGAGCCTTTAGGCAACTCTAGTCCTTCACTTGAAAATAGTATGCATCTGACGCGTATACTTCCCTTAAATCCCCATGGGTAACAAAATCACCCACTAGGCCACCATTTGAAATGTTCGAATTTTTACTTTAAAATGCAGGCCGCCGCATTCATGATTTTTTCTCTGAATTTTTCATCCACAGCGATGGGAAGGTTATTGACCCCCATAAAGAATTTTAAATCAGTCACCTGATTAGCTGCAATTTTGCCCATGGTAGCAGCATCAGCGGTATAATTGGGTTTATAATACGATTTTACATTAGCCGCAGACGTGCCTTGTCCGTAGACATAGGAGGTAGGAGCATAATTATCATTGGTGTATAGCGTGATGATCTCGCCATTTCCGAGTTTTAATAATAAAGAATCACCTTTGGCAATTTTATCATTCTTTTCTCCAAAAAATTCAATGAAAATCCCGACCCAATACTTGTTATTTGATAGATTGAAGCCAATTAAAGCACCCTGTGGGAGTTTAGCCGTAGTTCCAATAGTTTTTGTGCCTGTAAATGCATCTGTGGTTTCTACATCATATTTGCATTTTTGTGCAAAGCTGCTCGTAAGAGTCATACAGAGAAGAAGTGATAAAATTGTTTTCATAGAGTTAATTTTAAGTGTTACTTATTCTTTAATTATTTTACTTGCCCTTTGTTAATTCAACGCAATAGTTTTTATTTAGATTGAACTAAAGATCAAGGATTACGTGACTCGATTGTCTTACCAAAAGTAATGAAAAAAGGTTTTCAGATACTCTTTTTCTGTTTTTTAACCTTTATTTCTTTATGAAGTGGGTTTTGGCCAGCCGACCTTCATCCGAGTTCCTCGTTCATCCCTTTAGACGGAAGAAGAGCAATAATATTTCAATGATGACGAAGGATCAATTTTTTGCAAGAATGAAAAGGATGTATCGAATGATTTATAGTAAAATTTACCGAAGTTGTTTTGTTCGCTGGCAAACTCTTCCGGTTATTTTCAAAATTTAGCGTAGGTCCAAGAAGTGGAAGTAATGCAAAATATCAGTTTTGTATTGGCTTTTCTGTTCTCCTGCATTACAACCACTTTCTACAATGAAAAGGATCTAATCAACTATTAATTTTCCGACTGCGATTTTATTTTTTTGGCTGACTTCGACTACATATTCACCGGAAGGGAGTGTGCTGATAGCGATACTATTTTTAAAGACCGTATTGGATAGCAATTGTCCGCTGATGGAGTAAATAGCAACCATCGACCCATTCGATTCAAAACCCTCCGGTAGTTGCAACTGTATGGATTGATGTGCAGGATTTGGATAAATCTCCACCTTCAAAGCAGTGGAATGCGGTTCAATAGATGGAAGTCCCGTTACTATTTTATTCACGACAATGTATCCACTATCACCCACAGCGAAGACCGTGGAGTCATTGTAAGAGGAGATGTCGTTGATTTGTTGATCTACTGCATCGAAGTTCCAGGTGATGAGATCGCCGGGACTCCTAAAAATTAATCCTGTTTGTGATCCCTGCGAATATCCACCGGTAAATATTTCTCCACTACCGCTTTGATGCAAGGTCAGGAAGTCGGGATAGAAAAAAGTGGCAGAGTTGAGATCTTCAGCCCATGTTAAGCCTCCATCGGTGGAAATATACAAGCCAAAACCTGCACTCAAGGCCTTGTATCCGACATAAGCCAATGTATCGTTGATCATCAATACAGATGTTACGGGATTCATATTAGGATGAGAGGGAATACTATCCCAGTTTAATCCTCCGTCAGTAGTTCGGAAAATGAGTCCGCTCTTACTCGCAGCCAAACCGAGTTGTGCATCGAAGAAATCAATATCTACAATCAGATTTTGTGCGTCCCAGGTAGAACTGTTCATTGTGGCCTGACTCCATACTCCTCCTGATAACCGCGAAATAAGTTCTCCCTGAAAACATCCCGATCCACCAACGAAACCATTGTCAGGGTCAAAGAAGAAGAGTCCCTGGTTGTAGCAATTGTTTCCGGCCAATGTATTCAAGGTCCAGTTCAATCCGCCATCCACTGTTTTATAAGAACCGGAGTAAGGCCCGGCGGTAAGATAACCTATGGAATCCGTAAGGAATTGTAGATTTAAAATATCATCCTCCTGGCCAACAAAGGTGATGCCCGAATAATTCACCGGATTCCATGTCAGACCGCCGTTGGTGGTTTTTAAAAGCAGACTATCATCTCCTCCGATATATCCGACAGAAGAGGATGGGAAGTGAATGGTGTTTAAGTTGCGGGTAGTGCCGCTGGTGATCGGATACCAGGATTGAGCAAGTGTTGAAACAGTCAGGAACACGAATGCGATGGTGAGGCCTTGTATTGGATTTTTCATAGAAGTACTTTTGTATGTTGCAAAGCTAGTCCGGATCAATGCCGGCGACCATGTACAATTCCGACTTATTCTTGTATATTTTTAAATTCGCTGGGAGAAAGTCCGGTTTGCGCCTTGAAGAACTTGCTGAAATGAGCAGGATCCGTAAAGTTGAGGGCGTAACCCACTTCTTTAGCCGACACTCCTGTATTCAACAACCGCTTTGCTTCAAGAATTATATGCCGGTTAATGACTGCACTTACCGTCTCCCCGCATTTCTGCATTACCTCATCATTCAGGTATTTCTCTGTAACATTTAAAGTGGCGGCATAGTCCTTGACCTTCTTGAGGTTTTTATACTCATTATGCATCAACCTCCTGAACGCCGAATAGAGTCCGGCATGTTTTCCACGCTCTTCTGTAGAGGTATTCCCACGCAAACGCAAACAATAGAGCAGGAGCAAAGTCAGTTGATTCAACACAATTTGATTTTTCAACGGACCTTTGGAATTAAATTCCTCCCAGGCCTTGGTGGAGATGTACTTCAATTCCTCTCCAAAACCCGAATCAAAATGATAGCCGGGTGAAAATTCATTCACATCAAAACAGGTATGATCAAATAATAATTGCTCGATACGTTTATCCTGATCGAAGTGCAATAAGTCGAAAAGAAATACATAGCCCGTCGAATTTATCTTCCGCCTGACCTTATGTACCTGTCCGGGCGTGACAATATGAATTGAATGCGGGGCAATCGGAAACTCTACGAAATCGACGGTATGTGTTCCACCGCCTTTCAGGAATACAAAGCACTCATAATAATGATGACGGTGGGGTTCAACAGCATCATTCTTCAACTGTTTATCCAACTCAATCATTCTTATTTCCTTTTTCTCGTGTTCTTCAAGGTCGTGGATGGGGATCATGGGAGGAGGTCTCGTCATTGCACATTTCGTCTCGTCTTGTTACTTCTTGTCTGCGACGAGATCAGTAATGACGAGACGAACTGAATCTGACGAGATTTGGAGGGGTAGAGGAAACAAATGTAAAAATTTAACGTAGATGGATTGGAGATTTAGCATATTTCTTTTCATCTCTAAAAGATGTGAATGTTGAATAAAACTTAGCGGAACTTGATTTTAAAAACATTTATGCGATGGAAAGAATATTTAAGACCTTTACGAGTATTGGTCTGTTTTGTCATCTGACTGTAAGTTTTATCTGCAGTCCAACTAATTTCTTAGACGTAGTGTTTGCTTCACATAGACTGGTCTGTTGCCATGGTGCATTTCCTGATTTCGGGGCTTAGCAGCGAATAGCGCTGAAATCAACTCATGTCAATTAATTAATGAGTTGATATATATAGTATTGTACTTTCATTTATATACGGTCAGGCTGCCAGTCAGTGGGACCGGAATGATGGAAACTTTATTAGAGTATATTTGTTTTGAATATGCCATTTCAACTCACGAAATTGTAAAAACCTCTAATGAAACATACCCATAAATCTATGAAGTATCTATTGACGAAAACGCTGATTGTTTTGTTATTACTAGGAACGAAAGTTTTTGCTCAAAACGATCATAAGAAAATTATTAATGATTATTTCCTTGAACATTACAAGGAGATTGGAGTAACTATGGATGATGTTTCCGAGTGGACAATCACCGATCAGAATTATTCAAAACAAACCGGAATTACGCATATTTATCTCCGTCAGCAATACAAGGGAATTCCGGTGGCGAACGGACTTGCCAATTTTGCTTTGAAAGAAGATAAGTTGATTCTTACCGGAAACAGATTGATTTCAAATTTGAGCAGTAAAATCCGGTATAAAACTCCTGACCTGAATCCTCAGCAAGCTATTCATGCTGCTGCCACCCTATTGAATGTTGGTCGCCCTGAAAATCTTCGAATTTTAAATACAGTATCTTCTCAACATTTTATTTACAACAAAGGGAACATTTCAACAGTAGATATTCCGGTCAGGCTGATGTATTACGCCATCTCCGGTGAGCGTGTCCGGCTGGCTTGGGATTTATCGATTTACACCTTAGATGCAAAGCATTGGTGGTCGGTACAAATTGATGCAGAAACGGGCGCATTAATTTCTAAGAATGACTGGGTGGTGAAATGTAATTTTGACCATGGTCCATCTGCATCCTGTAGCGCAACTTGTGCAACTGCAGGGCCTTCTTCAGGAAAATCCACACCTGTCCTCAGCTCCATTCCCGGCACCTATACCGTTTTCCCATTGCCTGTGGAGAGCCCGAATCATGGATCTATAACTACGGTCATCGAACCTGCGGATTCTCTTTCTTCTCCTTATGGCTGGCACGATACCGATGGTGTAGCGGGGTATGAGTATACCATTACACGTGGTAATAATGTTTTCGCTTATGATGACGTCGACAACGATAATCTACCCGGGTTTAGTCCTGATGGTGGACCGGCACTGACGTTTAATTTCCCTTACAATAGTTCAGGTGCAGCGCTTACATATCAATCTGCTGCTATCACCAATTTATTTTATATGAATAATTTGATGCACGATATATGGTACAACCATGGATTTGATGAGGAAAGTGGAAATTTTCAGGTGAACAATTACGGAAATGGTGGACTAGGTGTTGATGAAGTATTTGCTGAAGCTCAGGATGGAGGTGGTACTAACAATGCAAATTTTGCTACTCCTCCCGATGGAACCAATCCGCGTATGCAAATGTATTTGTGGAATTCAGCGCAACAGGCCGGAAATTACCTTGAAATAAATTCTCCTACGGTGATTGCCGGTCCATATAGCGCTGCAGATGCAACGTTCGGTCCGGGTTTACCTGTTACCCCGATTACTGCTGATATAATATTGCTGGAAGACAATACAGCACCGGTGAACGATGGTTGTGAAACCGTTGTGAATGCAGCTCAATTGGCCGGCAAAATTGCACTGATAGACCGGGGGACCTGTAGCTTTAATATTAAAGTAGAGGCTGCTCAAAATGCAGGGGCCGTTGCAGTGATTGTCGTGAACAATGTAGCAGGGGCTCCTTTTCAAATGGGAGGTACCAGCACTACGGTCAACATACCTTCCATTATGATTTCTCTGGCAGATGGAAATCTCATTAAGGCGCAATTGCTTCTTGGTACTGTTTCAGGAACCATCAGCGATGGTGGCGGAGGGTCTGCTGTGAGAGATGGTGATTTTGATAACGTAATCATCGCGCATGAGTATGGTCACGGAATATCCAACAGATTAACAGGAGGGCCGTCTAATTCGAATTGTCTGAACAATGCGGAACAAATGGGAGAAGGATGGAGCGATTGGTTTGGTTTGATGTTGACCATTGAACCGGGAGATCAGGGTGGCGACACGCGTGGAGTGGGCACTTTTGCCATCGGTGAGCCTACCAATGGTGTGGGTATTCGTCCTGCTCCCTACTCAACAGATTTTGGTATTAATAACTATACGTACGGTGCTTCCAACAATACCGGACAAATTTCACAACCGCATGGTGTGGGATTTATTTTCGCAACAGCACTTTGGGATTTAACCTGGGCGTTGATTGATCAATATGGTGGTGCGCCTGATCCGGATTTATACACCGGCACCGGCGGAAATAATATCGCCATGAAACTCGTCATCGAAGGATTGAAATTACAGCCCTGCAACCCCGGAATGCTGGATGGTCGTGATGCCATCTTGCAGGCGGATCAGTTGCTGTACGGGGGTATCCACCAATGCCTGATATGGGAGGTGTTTGCGAACAGAGGATTTGGCTTCAGTGCCAGCCAGGGAAGTTCTTCCAGTCGTTCAGATCAATCTGAAGCATTTGATATTCCTACTTTTTGTCAGATTGCTACTGCGCCTCCTGTGGCTGCCTTTGTGGCGAGCAGTTTAACGAGTTGTGTGACGGAATTAAGTTTTACAGATAGCAGTTATTCTACACCACAGACCTGGCTATGGAATTTTGGTGACGGAACAACTTCCACCTTGCAAAACCCATCGCATACCTTTCCTTCAACCGGTGTGTTCACGGTAGAATTAATTGTTACCAATACACTGGGTAGTGATACCACCTCTCAGCAAATTACCATTAGTCTTCCACCCACTCCTGTGACCAATGATGTACTGGTTTGTGCCGGAGATACTGCTTTTGTAAATACACTCGTAACAGGTGTTGCAGAATGGCGGAATGCGTCCAATACGCTTATTTATGTTGGAGATACATTGGTGATTCCGAATGTAAATACGACACAGACCTATTTTGTTAAAAATTTAGTCCGGTAATCCCAGTCAAAATGTCGGACCTCAGAACGCTGCTTTTGGTTCAGGCGGATATCATGGGAATGCGTTCCATGGTGCGCAGAACTTCACTGCAGCGAAAGGGTTTGAAATTGTATCGGTCTTGGTAGATGCAAGTGGAGCAGGTCCGCGACAAATTTTCCTTGCCAGCGGAACGAATACTGATGGCACCCCGCCTTCCGGACCACAAATCGTCGATTCGGTAACGGTTAATCTGGTGAATGGAATACAACGCGTAAATGTAAATTTGATGGTTCCGGCTTCCGGTAATTATAATCTGGGTGCTAACAATGCGAATTTATATCGTAATAACGGTGGTGCGAGCTATCCGTATACATTGGCAAATTACATGACCATTACCAGTTCTTCCGCCACCACAAATCCCGGTACTTTCTATTATTATTTCTATGATATCGAAGTGCGCGACCCACAATGCATATCTTTAACAGATACCGTAGTTGTGACGCCGGTAGACGTTGATTTTGGATATGTGGTGACAGGGAATGCCGTTGCATTTTCGGATTCTTCTGTAGCGGCGACAGGTTGGTTATGGGATTTTGGAGATGGTGGAACTTCTGCATTACAAAATCCGAATCATACCTACGCATCTTCAGGAACATATACCGTCACCTTGACTATAAACGGCACTGCTTGCTCGAAATCTTATGTTGTTAACATTGGAACTACAGGGGTAGATGAATTCGCCGGAAATAATCTTCAGTTTACATTGTTCCCTAATCCTGCTCGTAAGCAAACCACGCTGCAGTTAAATCAGAAGTTACTGCAGTCTGCTAATTTGATACTGTATACACTGGAAGGAAAGGAAGTAATTTCCATGCGTGTAAATGCAGGCGTTAAAGAGGTGACAATTCCTGTGAACGAATTGGCTGCTCAGTTGTATGTAGTCGTTTTAAGGAACGAGGAGGGTGAAGTGAGGCAGAAACTGTTCGTTGAATAATTCCGAAAGAAATACAGAATCAAAATTTGCTAACCCCCGGATGATACACCGTCATACCGGGGGTTGTTTTTTGAAGAATGGATGGGAGATGTGTGTGTATAGTGAATACAGCCTGTAGCCTATTACCAGGCAAGAATTTTTAAATGGTAAATCATTGTAGCTACCATTTGCAGAAGTGGCAGCTGTTGTTGCTAATTGTACACTTCAACCAACCAGTTATACATCTATCCTGTCGCTCAACGTAGTTTTAACTCGTAATTAATGGATGCTCACGGTGATCAGATGGGCCCTGGTGCTCCCCCGTCGTCTAAGCATCGCATTTCTCATTTTCTCATTTTCGCACCTGCCTGCCGGCAGGCAGGTTTCGCATTTCGTACTTTCGTACCTGCCTGCCGGCAGGCAGGTTTCGCATTTTCGTATTTTCGTATTTCGTACTCCCTCCTCCCTCCTCCCTAAAATTCTAATATTGGCCGATTCGTTTTCTTCATAAGAAAAATACGATTGCAATACAACTTTTATTTCCCTGTCTTTTTTTCAATTACAGCTATCGACTTTTGAAGTAGCAGTGAGTTGGGAATAGTTATCGTCTCCCCGCTGGTCGTTTTCAGATGAATAAAAAAGTAGGTCAACTCCGTCACTTCCCCCTCTAAGGGATACTCTTTGTCCAGCATTTTTATTGTGTCACCTAATTTCAAAGGGTGATTAAAGAACAGTATGACACTCGAGGTAATATTGGAGAGTAAGGACCATTGTGCAAAAAAGGCAATACCTAATGCGGTCAGAATTGTACTTGCAAATAAAGCAATTTCATTTTGCTCCAGTCCCCAGATACCTGTTAGAATAATTATGACAGCAATGGATGTAAATAGATGCACTGCTTTTATAATTATCTTTCTTCTGGCTCTTTGAAGTTGGGTGTTTTTTAATGCATTATTTATGATGGTCTTGATAACAAAAAAGGCAATCACGTATATGCCGAGAAGGGCCAGGGTTTCCAGGATTTGTATTTTTTGGGCGCTCATAATTTATAATTTGCTTGCTTTGCCTGATCAGGATGCGGATTAGTTTTCATTCTTAAAAGTCAATTTTTCTCTGTTTATTCCAATACTGTTTATGCTTTCATAAAGCAGGGAGGAATTTAATAACAAGCGATCAAGTTCTTGTTCAAAAAAGGCTGCTGTATGCGGATTCCATAAATGAGGTTGCTTTTCAAGTTCTCTAAAACTATTCCCCAGCGTAGTTATGTATTCTTTTTTTTGCGGCGCATCATTTATGAAGATGGGCGGGTATAAATCATACATTAACATCCAGTTCTTTGCGATTCTTGTTACTCTGCCGTTGCCATCAGCAAAGGGGTGAATACGAATGAGCTCGTGATGAAAATAAATGGCTCTTAATATGGGATGACGGATGGATTGTATCTTAAAAAAAAGTTCAGAAACTAATGGAGGGACCAGATAAGGATCCGGACATAGATGAGCACCAATTTGAACGACGGTCTGCCGGTAACGATTTGGATGTATAGCATTGGTTTCAGGAGATACCAAACGAAGCAATTGAAATAATTGGATCTCTTTTTCAAAATTGTTATGCAAAATTATTTCCTCAAGAACAAAATCAAGTGAGATTTTTAGATTTTTCAAATATTCTTCTGCCTCCTCTTCATTTTGAGCTTCCATTTGAGCATTTTTGATACTCAATAGTTCCTTTAAAGTATTAACACCCTCTAAATAAATGTTTAATAAGTCATCGTCCATATGGTGTCGGCTATAAATAATTAGCCGGTAAATAGACTTTACATAATGATCAATGTCTTTTATCTTATTTTGATTGACTTGAATAGTTTCTATTGGTAGTAATTCCATTTTTCTCTGTTTGTTGTTGTATTTATGTGTCTTCGCCCCGTTATAATGGCTGGAGATTCCATCAAAGCCATAATCGCAATCATGTGCCACGAAGCTCCAGCTGCTCAATATTAAGATATGATAACTCTTGTCCACCCTTAAAACCAATAGCAAAGAGAAGATAAAGTGATATGAATTTAGAGGAATTTTGAGGGATTTCTAAATCACTTTTTAATTGAACTGAAAATATTCCGAGGACAAAGAATAATAATGCCGGATTGGTTAAATTTTCGATTAGTAAATTGGAATTCATCTTATGCTGATTGTTTATTTCTATGGGTTGCATAGATCACAATAGGTGGGGTCTTCTTTTTGTTTCCCGTTTGGGTATTGCTCCTCTTTGGTATGATCACATTTTTGGCAAGTAGAGAGGGTACTAATAATGGAACGGGTAGGGGAATTGCATAGCTCACAAGGCAAACCCTCTTTGGCAGCTGTAATTCCAAAGCCGGGGGTAGAGCATTTGGGGCATAAGGATTTTGCTTTGTCGGTTAATTTTATAGCGGCCCTTTCAATAATCTTCATTCTTGTGGGGTTGTACAGGGCGCGCATGTCGGTTTCCACAAATGCCTTTCCGTATTTGGAAATAAAATCTTCAAAAACATGTTTTAAGGATTCGTGATCGGTAATGCCTTTAACGATTTCTTTATCGTTTTTAATGATCAGACCGTGAGATGGAAATTTTGTCTTTTCAATAAATCTATTTAGTTCTGCTAAAGTTGTTACTTCTGACCCGTTAAAGTTGGTGTCAGTACTTATTTCCTTCACTAAGATTTCTAAATCATTTTTTTTGTCCAAAAGAAGTAGGAATTCCTCATCTGCCGGAATAAAAAACAGTGAAGGATGTGGACCGAAAGATCCTTCACTGGCTATTGCTAAATCAAGATTGTCGACTTCCATAGCCCGGAGGCATTTCAATCGCGCTGTTGTTATGGGATCGTGTTTTCTTTCGATTTCTCCGCTAAATGTTCCCAGTACATCTGTATCAAAATTTTCAACCAAATGACATTCAACACCAAGTTCCTTTTCCAAAAGAGGTGCAATAACTTTTTCTTTGCCATGCTTCGTGACTATAAGCAATTTTCTTCCTTTAAACATGAGTTGTTAATCCTCACAAAGGAAATGTTTATTACTGATTTAATGGTTAGTTTCTTCTTTGATGATTTTGCCGCAGCTATAATATTTTTAGTTTTATTGAGTTCTTCCGTTAAATCAATAATTCTCTTTTTAGCGACCTCATCATCTTTTCCAAACCTTACCTGCGAGCTGAGATTTTTTATGTTATTAAATCGAATTTTAGTCATCAAAAAGTTAGTGAGGATTTCGTGGGCTTCTTCATCTGTGAATTTGCCTTCAATCAGGATTAATTTTTCGGCTACTTTTGTTGTTTCCATGAATTTGTTCGTGTGTTGTCTTGTTAATTAATTGTATATAAATTAGTTGTCGTCTGCATTTTAATTTGACGGTGCAAATTTGAGAATTTTTAATCATTAATTATTATTTATATTTGTAATGTAAAATATAAATATAAATTATGAACTTTACTTTAAATCAGCTTCAAATATTTTTGAAGATCGTGCAAACGCAAAGTGTAACCAAAGCTTCTGAAGAGTTGCATTTGACGCAACCTGCTGTTTCTATTCAACTGAAAAATTTCCAAAATCAATTTGATATTCCATTAACAGAAGTGGTGGGCAGAAAAATTTACATTACTGACTTTGGAAGGGAGATTGCTGAATCGGCTGAAAATATTCTTAACCAGGTATATGCTATTAACTTTAAAACGATGGCATTCAAAGGTCAGCTGACCGGGCGATTAAAAATTTCAATCGTATCTACCGGGAAGTACGTAATGCCTTATTTTCTTTCAGATTTTCTGCTCTTGCATTCAGGTGTGGAGTTGCAGTTGGATGTTACCAACAAGACCAAAGTGATTGAAAGTCTGGATAGCAATGAAGTGGATTTTGCACTGGTGTCTATATTACCTGCACACTTAAATATCGAAAAACTTGATCTGCTTCAGAATAAATTGTACTTAGTGGGAAATTCGAAATCTAAGTTAAAGCATGGGATGAAGGAAAAGGAGATTTTTGAAGAGTTGCCTTTAATTTTTAGAGAGAAGGGCTCCGGTACACGTCAAACGATGGAGAAATACATTGAAAGGAGGAACTTGTCGGTGTTAAAAAAGATGGAATTAACTTCCAACGAAGCTGTAAAACAGGCATTGTTGGCTGGCTTAGGATATTCAATAATGCCTTTAATAGGGATCAGAAACGAATTGGAAAATAATGAACTCACGATTATCCCTATGAAAGGACTACCCATTAAAACAACCTGGAGTTTAATTTGGTTAAAAGGGAAGAAGCACTCGCCCGTTTCTCAGTCTTTTTTGGAAAATTTAAAAAAGGATAAGTCGAGAATCGTCAATGAAAAATTTAGCTGGTATGAACACTATTAAAACGTTGTTTTCTTAATGTTGCATAAATGCTTTACAGAACTGAAGGACGAAACAGACGTGTTCGTTTGATGCGATTTTCCATCAATATAAAAGATCGTATTAATTATCTTTATTTGTGGGTTGCATGATGGCCAGGGTAAATCCCAATCCAAAAAGTAAGGTGATGAGTCCGGCAAAATAGGGGATAATATCAATCATTTCTATTCTTATTAATTAGTTTTAAATAAATTCCAAAGGCTAATATGGATGGAACCCATAAGCCAATAAATGTAGCATCTTCTTTTGCTCCTTGAAAGTAGAGTAGCTCTGAGAATACTAAAGATAAAAGTGCAGCAACGAATAGAAGTTTATCCGCAGTCGTAAATTTTTTTAACATGATTTTTAGTTAATGGTTTTTAGATGATGTTTAATCAGTCAGTAGAACATTTAAAATCTTCTTTAAGTTTTGATTATTTTATTAAACCACCTAAATGTCAGGTTTACACCATCTTATAATTGTATCCAATTGGATTTAGCCTCATGTTTAGCCTTATTAAATGGTGTTGGAATGTACCCAACTTAACAGGGTTCACAGGATATAAATTTCATATGTGGTAAAACAAATGTTAGACACACATTATAAATTCAATTGAAAATAGAATTTCTTAGTCCCAAAAGCCCTGTAAGGGCGGAATCTTTGTAACCTGGAGTACACTCTTCCTACACTATACCACCTTCACCCGACCTTAGGTCGGGTGAAGGTGGGTGTTAGGAGATGAGAGCTTGTAGGTTACAAAGATTCCGCCCCTACAGGGCTTTTGCGGGAGAAGGGTGCTTGGAGTTCTGACAGTTAGTGCAAGAGCTGTCCGCATTTTTCTCAAAGTGTATGTGCTTATTGATTTGCTGATTACATAAGACTGAAACCATGAGTCAATCCGGATGTCTGCCTCACCCCTCTACAAAGTACATCTCAATCTCTCCCTTGTTCTTGGCCTGAATTTTCCCACGGTGGACACAGTTGTATTTCTCCTTCACCAATTCATAAGTGCTGCCACTGATGTTGATTTTTCCGGATTCGCTGTTTTGTTCCATTCGTGCAGCGAGGTTGACGGTATCGCCCCAGATGTCGTAAGCATATTTCTTTACGCCCACAATTCCGGCCACCACAGGACCGGTATGAATACCTATTCGTAGTAAAAATGGAATTTCACCTCTGGCTTCTTTTTCTTTTTTGCGCTCCAGCATGTAATTTCTGATTTCAATAGCCGCCTGGATCATGTCCAGGGCATGCGTGTAAGTGGGCACGGGCAGACCACTCGCGCACATATACGCGTCACCAATGGTCTTTATCTTTTCTATTTTGTATTTCTGCAGGATGAAATCAAAGGCGCTAGAAGCAATGATGTATTTCATCCACGAGTAGTTCTGCACTTACCTTTCGCTGATGCCGGTAAAGTCCTTGAAGTCGGTGAACATGACAGTGACCATGGTGAATGCTTTGGCTTTGGTGCTGCCATTGGTTTTTAACTCTTCCGCCATTTCCGCCGGAAGGATATTAAGGAGCAACTCCTCACTGCGTTGCTTTTCGTGGATAATAATTTCCGTTGATTTTTTTTGATTCCGGTAATTTTAAAAACGAAGAACAGCAACAGGGTGATCAGCGCTATTCCCGATAATGCAGCATAGGAATAGATTTTTTGCTGCGCCACTTCTGCATCCTTTAATTGAAGCTGAGCATCGGTGATTTCATCCCGTTGCTTAATGGCAATGCCTTCTATTTTACTTCTTGCGTTTTGCCCGTAGAGACTATCGTTTAAGCTAATGAATTTTTCAAGATATTTTATTGTATTCTTCGAATCCCCCTTTTCTTTGTGAATTAAATATTGCTGTTGATAACAACTTAGAATTCTGGTTTGATATTCTATCTCAATGGCCTTTTGTAGCGATAAATTGGAATAGACCAGGGCGCTATCCAGATACTTTTTATCTGCCTTTGATTTTGCTAAATAGATTTCCACTAAGGCTCCCAATCCTTCAGAATGTATTCTTTTTTCATGAATCGACTCAAAATAGGCATTCGTTTTTTTTATAAATAAAGACAGGTATCATACTGCTGTTTTATGAAATACAAATCAGCTAAACGGGCGATGTTATGCGCCTCCATAAATTTCTGATTGTGTTTTTGGGATTCAGCTATAGCTAAGCGAATTAAACTGTCGGATTGTGCTGTATCATTCACGCTATTGAATGCATTCCCGAATCCGCCTATGGTTCGGATATACCATACTTTATCTTTAATAGTATTTACTTCCGGCAAGAGTTGGAAGACAGCACCATGTAATTTCTCTTTTGAAGTATTCGGATTAAATTGGATGGCCACCAATTTTGAAAGCGGCAAAACATCCCTCATAGTATACTCTGTATTGTACTTCACCGCCAATAATGCCAATTCATAGGATTTAATTATATCACTAAAAAATCCATAAGCATAGGCCTGACATAAATAAATTTCCCCCAGCTTCTTCTCGTAATGAATTTTCTTAGCAAGAAGTTCGGCCTGTTCGCCAAATGCAATGGCTTTGCGCGGCAACAAATTTCGGTACTCGTACGCCAGTGTCGCCAACACATCCACCCTTTCTGTTTCAGAGATATCGGCCCTTTTTAAAACCTGCTCCAGGGAATCGGCTAAAGGTTGCCCTTCCTTTTTGGCGTGGGCGGGATGAATTGTAAGGAAAAAGATTCCTGCTAAAATAATTAGTTTCATATTTCTGAAGTTCATATCCTTTCCCGGAGACAGGAGTGTTTTTGAAAACTTGCCTCCATCAGACAAATATAAATTTTAAACGGTTACTTTAAAATTCAATCTGTATCTTTTCAGCTAAGTTGATCTGATTTCTGCCACTTTCCTCGCAAAAATCCTAATGGAGTGTGGCCTGAATCTCTTGTTCACTTGGTGACTTCCTCCTGAAATATCAAATGAACCATAAGCAGTCCGGTGATACTGGTTCATGAAGCCGGTTGCTTTCTGCTGCAAAAAGTAGAAGAGGTAAAAGAGGTAAAAGAGGGAGTAGGGGGAGGGCAGTAGTAAGATGCACTTAACGGGATGGAAGTGGTGGCGTCCCCGGCATAACGTGACAAAAGGCTTAAGTTAATGTTTTTAAGATGGTGGCAACTTTATTTTTCAGATCGGGTAAATCATGTTTTATAATTTCCCAAACTAATCTGGAATCAATTCCAAAATATTCATGGACAAAAATATTTCGCATTCCTTTAATTTGCGCCCATTCTATTTCAGAGAATTTGGTTTTAATTTCTTCAGAAATATGATCACTCGCTTCACCAATAATTTCCATTTGCTTTATGCAGGCAAAGCGCATCATGGAGTTATTCATGAATGTATCAAAGTCAGCATTCACTAAATAAGTTTCAATTTCGCCGATGGCATCCATCATATGTTTCAACCGGGCTCCGTCTCCAAATTTACCGCGCATAAATCAATTGCTTTTCCTGGTCAATTATTGGTTTAATATGTTTTGATAAACCATTTGAAGAAACTAAATCTACCTTGGTTTTCAGCATCTTTTCCAAATCAATTTGCATCTGTACAAACCCTAATCCAATTCGCTGTGTATAGTCCAGGTCAACTAGTATATCAATATCGCTCAGTTCGTCAGCCAGCCCCCTTACATACGACCCAAAGAGATACGCTTTAAGCACCGGTCGGGTGCTAAAGTATGCTTTGAGTGTTTCTAACTGTGAGTTGTCGAGCTTCATTTTACAAAGATAAGATTTTCTGACGTTTTCTCTGCCTAATTGGTTGCCAACGTGTTGTTCGCGTTGTAGCGGACTGGTAAATCAACGCTCCTCAAAAACAATTTCGAATTTAATTACCCCGGGATCTTTAAAAAACAGGGAATAATACTTTTCTCCGTGTTGCGGAAAGTACCTGGGCGCTTCCACGATTTCTGCGCCGATGGCTTTTAGCTGCTCGTACAATGCATCTACTTCTTCGCACGAAGCTGCTTTAAAAGCGAGGTGATGCAGGGAACCGGGTTTCTGACGGTGTACAGCATCGTTCTTATAAGCCTTCCGCGGAGAGTTGATACCAAAGGTTAAGTGCGGATGCACATATTCTACGACATCGAAATCGTGTTGTGCTACCCTGCCCTTCGATTTTCGGCTGATATTAAAGATCAGAAGTGGCATGAGTTGAGCGAAAATGGGTATGGACGTTTTTTGGTCTTTAATGGAGATTTGGATGGGATCGATTAAACTGGGTACAAATTCACTGGAATATCAAGGTGTATTGGCGAATTCAACTCACCACCCAACCTTCCATACTTTATTCACAGATACTATCGCGCTTGTTCGCTTATTCGCTTTGTTTTTCCCACTTTCCACCTCTCCTACTCACCTAACACTCTTTCAAATATTCCCAAAATTCTAAATTCTTCTGCGCTTTCAATGTTCACCACAATATCCTTAAACTTCGAATCCGTAGATTTTGGTTTTAAGGTGATGGATTCATGTTGCCAAAGTTCTTCTGTGATTTTTTGGTGCTGTGATATTCTTTAACGGTTAGACCTATACCGTATTTATGATCTTGAATATCTTGATGCTGGACTAAAACGATTTTGCCATTTCTTGAACCTCCAGTGTCTTTCTTAAACAAGCAATAGGAATTATTGGGGATTTTCTTATTCATCGATTCGCCCATAACTCTAATTACAAAATATTCATCTGAATATTTTTTTAAAGAGGGCAATTCAATCCAGTCGATAGCATAATCTTCTTCAATTCCTTTGAATGGCCCTGCAGCTGCACTTACATCATACAGCGGAATGCAATTCTCATATCGTTTTATTTGTTGATCGGGTATAATTTTAAAAGGCAGAATCTTGGTAGGAGAAGAATCTAATTCAACTTTTCCATCTCTTCCTCCTCCTGATTTTGCGTTATGTATTCGTAAATGGAATCTTCAACTGGAGGATGCATTGAAAATTTTACTTTTACAACAGAAACTGGTTTGTCTTTATTATTTAACATAGAAGTTTGCTCAAAACTATCTTCAAAAGGTAATGGTTGTACCTCACCCATATAGTAAAACTCTGTGCCTTCATCATTATTCTTCTTTATGAAAAGTGGCAATCGAAGTCCGCTTTTGTAATTCATGATTGCCTTAACATCTGGACTTATTAAAGTTCGCTTTGACTTTGACAACCATTCAAAAACAGAATTTGAAATGAATCTATCCTCATATTTTGTTGAATTTGAAATATCTTCTTCCTTATGATATGTCACAAAAATTGGACAATTAGATTTATCAGGACTTATTATATACCCTCCTACATTTTGTGCAACTGGATTAGTTTTCCAATTTAAAATTCTAAAAACATCCTTTCTAGAATATTTACGATAAAGTACAAACCCTTCTTGAAACTGTTCTTTTTTGAATAATTTGTTGAATGCTTTAATAGAATAGTTTATATTATCTATGAGAAATTCCTTAAAGATTCCATTCTCAAGAATTTTGGCAAAGTCTGGGTGGACGCTAATTTGAGAATTATCTTTCAACAATATATTTAGTTTATAAACTTCGCGAACACAAACTAGTTTTTTATTTAATATTTCAGTTACAAATTCAAAATTCAAGTTGTTTATAACTGAATGAATGGTTTCATCAGAAATTGAATAATCGTATTCTTTTTTGATCAGCTCTCTAAATTCCGTGAATGAAATGACTTTATTTGAGATTAATGTTCCAAGTAATAGACTTTCCTCAATTCTTTTGGAATTGTTGATTTCACTGGAATAGAGTTCAAGTAATTTTACCTCTTGGCTGATCAGTTTTCCATTGAATCGATCTTCAATTTCGGAAACAAAATTGAAATAGGAACGTGAATAATTGACAAATAATTGAGGGTCGTGAGAACCTTGTTCAAGAAAATCAACCATCATTGGGATGTGTCCCAATCTGTATTTTAAGAGGTTGTAATCGTTTACTAAATCCTTTTTTTGCTGCAAATTTGCTGTATCGATTGCAGCATAAATACGTTCTTTTGATATTTTATCGAAATTGATTGTGGAGGTTCCTGGAATTAGACTACTACCGCTCGACATAAATTTCCTTAAGGAATCTTTATTGTAAGAAGTGTCACCGTATAGAGCAATGGGAACTAAAAAATTGTTGCTGTAATTGCCGATAAAATCAATGACTGTTAAATATTCTTTGTTTTCAATTTTCCTTAATCCTCGACCTAGTTGTTGTACAAAGACTATTGCCGATTGTGTTGGCCTTAACATGATTATTTGATTGACACTTGGGATGTCAATTCCTTCGTTGAATATATCAACTGTGAAAATATAGTCTAATTTTACTTTAGGATCATCAGACTCTAATCTGTTGATCGCGTCTGCTCTTTCGCTTTCTAAATTATTTCCGGCAAGCGCAATGGTATTAAATCCTCGTTGATTGAATCCTTCAGAAAGTGATTTGCATTCTTCTACTTTAGAACAGAATATCAGTCCTCGAACTCTTCCTTGATCACTGCCAAAAAGGGTAGCATTTTGAATAATTTTTGTTATACGTTCATCCGAAGTAAGTAATTTGAAATCGGAGTTTTCTTCTAGCGTTTTTCCGTCCACTGAAATATCCGTGACTCCATAATAATGAAACGGACTCAACATTCTTTCTTCTAATGCACGGTGTAACCGAATTTCATAGGCGATGTTATAATCAAATTGTTTGAAAACATCTAATCCATCTGTTCTTTCTGGTGTCGCCGTCATCCCTAAAAGAAATTTGGGCTCGAAGTAATTCAAAAGTTTTTGATACGATTCTGCTCCAGCACGATGAGTTTCATCGATTACTATATATTCGAAGTGATTTCTTTCAAATTGTTTTAAATGCTCCTCTTTTGAAAGAGTTTGTATCGTGCAAAAAATAAAATCAGCAGCTAAGTCTTTTTGACTACCAGAGTAAATGCCCATCGTCTTTTTTTTTCCGAAGATGAGTTGATAAGCTCTCATGGAAGTTTCAGCGATATTTAGGCGATGAACCACAAAAAGAAATTTTTTCGGGTTCACTTTCTTTACATCAAAGGCCGACAAAAATGTTTTTCCAGTACCTGTAGCAGAAATTAGCAATGCTTTACGTTTCCCATCTATTCTTAACTTTTGAATATTAGCCAATGCTTCTAGCTGCATCAAATTGGGAATGATTTCCCCTTGTCCTGATATGGCTAATTCAGTTTTTAGCTTTTTGGAGAAATCGACTTGTTTATTGTAAAGTATCTCGTAATGCTGAAGAAATGATTCGTCGACCTTGATTCCTTTTTCAAATTCTGAGGAGAATTCATGTATAGCTTTATGAATAATATAGCTAACCGGAGTGGCCGTAATTTTTAAATTCCATTCAATGTTTTCACATAATGCTGAAGCTGTTAAATTGCTACTCCCAATAATTAGATTATACAAATCTCCATTCTTGAATAAATATCCTTTCGAATGAAAAGCATTGTCCACAGCAATTTTAAGTTCAATGTTTTTAAATTGCAATAACCTTTTGAGTGCTTCAGGCTGTGTAAAATTTAAGTATTGAGAAACCAGAATTTTCCCTTTGATTCCTTTTCGCTCTAATTCAATTAATGTATTTATTAATGTAGCAATTCCGCTTGTGGTAACAAATGCCACCGAAAACCAAAATTCTTCACAACGATTCAATTCTTGGACAATGGTCGTGAGTACCTTTTACCCTCACTATTCACTAATAACTGAGGCAAATACTCCTTACTAGAAGAAATGGAATGATCAATAAAGCCGGTATGTATACTCCCCGTTAATTTATGGTAGAATTTATTCATATTACTTGCTCATTAGCTTTTTAACGATGGGAACATCTGCAGCCGCCCAATCTAAATCACCCATTTATGATGCTGGCAACCACTGAAAAGCGATATGCTCCGTTAGTTCAAGTGAAGAATCTTTACAAGAACAAATAAAACTATGCATGGTGATCATAAAATCAGGATATTCATGCGTGACCGTTAAAAAATCCTCTTTCACTTCAATCTCCAAATTAAGCTCCTCCAACATTTCACGTTTTATAGTCGCTTCCTTGGATTCACCCACCTCCATCTTGCCACCAGGGAATTCGTATTTTTTGGATATATAATCGTACTTATTCTCATTCCGCTGCACACACAAAATCTTGTTCTCGTGAACGACAATGGCGGCAACTACTTGGATGTGTTTCATTAGTTGATATACGAGATTATTTTATACTGACAGTGTATTTAGCCACTTAATCTTCAATTTCTTGTAGGTGCTGTTATGGGCTGTGCCTATGTTGCATTAATTTCGATCGGCACTTCAATCATGTTTCTAACTGTTGTGTATAGTTCAATGTCTTGAGCGGGTGTTTCAAGCGATATAATCAACGAATAACGTGTTTGATTTTCTACTTTTCCTAAATGTTTACGTTCACGCCACCAACCAATTACAGGATAAACCGCAACGTGATTGCAAGTTGCTAAAGCGGCTGCCGTTCCTTCCCAATAATCGGAATGTATTGAGCCTATGCTTCGGTTGTTTGTGCCTATTGCCCAACGGTTGCTACCTGCGTTACCGTTTACTTCTTCGTTTTCTTCCCGAGCCGCAATGTTAATACGTTTCCTAAAATCATCTTCGCTTTCGTTTACGTTGTTTGCATCAAAACGCAAACCGTGCGACTGATAGCGATATTTATCTTTCCAACCGATTTCACCTGCTCCAGGTTCTATGAAATAGGAAAGCGTAATTTTCAATTTCACGGGCGTTTCGCCCATTTGCAATAATAAATCGCTTGCCCACGGCAAATTAAAAAAGTGAATTTCATTGGTTTCCAGGTTGTGCTGCTTCCTTCTTTGAAATTGAAGGGCTGAATGGTTTCTTGTGCTATGTATGTTAAGGCACTTTCCTGACTATACAAAGCCCGTTCTAAATCGGGAACACCAAAACCAAAGGTTCTCAACAAGTTTCTAAAACTCGCTCGGTTGCCTTGTTGAACCTGAGATTGAGCAAGCATTGCAGCATTCCAATTAGCTGAATGAACTACTAAACCTCTCACAGTTTCTGCCCAAGCATTGGAATATTCATATGCAATTTTTGCAGCAAACCACGATGCTTGTGCAGCCGCAGCACTTGTAGCGTTTATGGTGTCAAACGGCTTAATTTGTATAGACCTTGATGTGGATAGCAATTCCAAATCTTCATGTGGTTTAACGATGTCGTCAGGTGCTCTCAATAAATTTCCACCTTCAAAAACCACATCGGGTTTTACAGCCCACTTTTTTTCCCAAAGTAATGAAGTTGAACTGTAAGGTGAAAGCTCGCCTTCGTTGGCAACGGGTGTATGATTTTGAAAATTCGGGTCATTTACCTGAATTTTTTTGGTGTATGCTCCTACCAATGCGTTCCACGCTTGTGCCGGATTTTTACTGAAGTTGTAAAGTTTGAATTGGGATAGTTTTGCCACAATTCTTCATCACGGATATTTCCAGCTGAAATAATTATCAATCGTTGATTTTCACCTTCACCAAAAGCCAAATTGTCCATCGCACCTGACCAAGAAGAAGGTCTACCTCTGTCGGTATCTTCTTGCGAGGTAACAGACATACAGTAAACCAACACCATATTCGGGTTTTGAATTTCAGCCCTTGCAATTCCTTGTGTTGTTATATCGCCCCACAACTCTCGTGGTGTTTGTGCCTGATTCGGTCGTGGCAGAATTTTTACTGAACACAATTTATGCGTTAGTGGAACTGCATTTGCAGAAACAAGCACTTGTTCCATTTGTCCGTAGCCTGCAATGCCTGCCATTAGTGTTCCGTGTCCTGCTCTTGGTTCGTGGTCGTCGGTTCCCCAAGTGTTATCAACGGTAAGTGTATCTGCATTCGCAAGTAGCGGTTGTAATAACTGATGTCCGTTATTTACTCCACTATCCAACAACAAACTTTTACGTTGCTTTCAACCAAATTCAATTCTGTTCAACAAATCATCAACCCACGCCTGTTGTTCAACACTACTTTCGCTCACCCAAAATCCAGCGGGTTCTTGCCCTGCTCTGAACTCTGCCAGCAAATCGCTTTGCAACATCAGTTCAACCAACTGTTCACGGTTGGCGTCTACCAACAAAACGGCTCTTTCGGGGAAAATAATACTGTTATGTTTATACGTTATTCCAATGTTGTCAAGCGTTGCAAGAAACTGTGCAATTTGTTCATGTTCCTGATTTTCTTTTGTATTTACGTTCAGCCACGCCTCACTCCATTTGGCAGTATCTGTCGGAATAAGCTGTGGTTTGTCTGTCCATAATCCCTCTAACAATGCGATGCTTACATCTTCAATACTATTGACTAAATGGAGCATTTTTAGGTTGCCCCTTGCCGTTTCTTCCTGTTGGTATTTTTGAATTTTAGCAATGAAATGCCCTTCTTTCCGCTGGGAACATACACCGTTGCGCGTATTTGTGTTTGGTCACCAATGGAATTTCTTTGATGTTCAATAAGCGAATGCCTTTTCTAAGGTCTTCTAGACTTTTGGTAATCAAATCGTGGTCGGCAGCGCTGGTAAAGGAAAGATACGTTCCTTCTCGTGGCAAATTTGTTCCGCACCCCTTTCTTGTTGTAGTTCCGCTTTTTGTTGCCAAATGGCATCAAACTGATTTAAAAGTTTTTGGCTTTGGGTGGCTCTGTCACGAATTGGGATACGTGGTTTCGCTCCCATTGCCGAAGGAGCTCTATATTTCTCGCTATTTACATTTCCTGATATGAAGATGTGTTTGTATGATGCCATTCTAAAATTATTTGTGTACGCTGCATTTCGGTCTTTGATTGCTTTACGAATTAGTTGATTGTTCATTTGCTGCTTTTCGTTCAAGACCGTTTCTTTAATGGCATCAATACAGGCAAGCGATATTTCGGCATGGCTCAAGCCGTTTATGTTTGGCAGTAGGTCGTCAAATTTTATTTTTTTGCTGAATTGGGCAAGCCTGTTTTTCAGCAAGGCCCGTTTTTCGTCTATGCTTGGTAGGTTGTATAAAATTACATCGTCAAACCTGCGGAAAAGGGCTTGGTCCAAAAGTCTTTATTGTTAGTAATAGCAATGATAAGGCTGTCGGAATTGTCACGTTCAATAAATTGAAGAAACGAATTTAAAACTCTTCGCATTTCGCCCACATCGTTATCTCTGCTGCGTTCGCCACCAATGGCATCAAATTCATCAAACAGGTAAATGCCCTGCTTTTGTTCAATCAAATCAAAAACCTGACGAAGTTTAGCACTTGTTTCGCCCATAAATTTTGTTACCATTTTATCCATCAAGATGGTGTAAAGCGGCAAGTTCAGTTCGTTGGCAATAATGGAAGCTGTGAGGGTTTTACCTGTTCCGGGAGGACCCGAAAGCAAAATTTTCCTCCGGTTTTCCAAATCGTGCTTGCGTAATTTGTCCCGTTGCACAAACTCTGAAATGATGCGGTTGATCTTGGTTTTAATGTCTTCCGAAGCAATCATATCAGCAAGATTTACAGCAGGCACATTTTCCAGTATCAATCCCTGTAAATCGGGGGCAAAAGCTTTGTTTTTATGCTTGGTTTCTTTTGCTTTGTCTATTATGGTTTTAATCTCGTTGGCAACCAGTGTATGCCCCAACTTGGCTTCATGAGCAGCAATTTGCAAAGCAGCAGTAGTGAACCTTTCGGGTTCATTGTTGTAATGCAATTTGATTAATGATATGATATAGTCCGCTTTTGCCATTTTTGATTATGTCACAAAGTTACCAAAATATACTGTTTCTTAATTCAATGGATTATTTCCTTCCTAGATTTTTTATGCAGGTCTTTAGTAGGTCAAATGTCCAATTGCATAGCCCATAGAGCAGTCCTTTGGGCAGTTTCTGAATTGTGAGTCGCCGCTGGAGGACGATAGCTGCGGTCGCGAGGTTTCGCGATTGATCCTGTAAGCGGGCGGCGAAGATGGTGCATCCCGATATTCATTTCGCGTGTTGTTGGTAAACCTAAGTAACTCTTTTGGAGTCGCTTTAAGAATTTTTTTTCTTTTTAGTTACCTGATTAGCTAACTTTGTATAGTAAGTGATAAATTTATCAGCCAAGTTGCTTATGACTTTTTGAAGGCCTCAAACCACTGATGGGATTTATGAAATCCGTATTGAAGTGGGGTCAGATATTTATC
Source organism: Bacteroidota bacterium (assembly GCA_016721435.1). Classification (GTDB taxonomy): domain Bacteria; phylum Bacteroidota; class Bacteroidia; order AKYH767-A; family OLB10; genus JAJTFW01. The sequence continues at coordinate 112,081 of JADKIC010000012.1, read as the reverse complement.
GGGTCTTTAGCTTCTTTGATAAAGGACAACTGGTGATTCTGGTAAATGGATTTCAAAAGAAGACTCAAAAAACACCATCCAAAGAAATCGAACTTGCTGAAAAACTAAAAAAACAATACTTCAATGAAAAAGAAATCTAACATCACCTCATTTTCTGAGCATCTTGATAAACAATATGGAAAAAGGGGAACAAAGAAAAGAGAGAAGTATGAACAGGAATTTGAAGCATTCAAACTCGGAGTTATGCTTCAAGATCTTCGTAAAGAATTGGGCATGACACAAGAACAATTGGCAGCAAAATGTGGTACAACCAAGACCTATATATCCAGAATCGAAAACGATGCAAGTGATATACGGCTTTCGACCCTCATGCGAATTATTAGCGAAGGTTTAGGTGGTCATTTGCGACTCAGTGTAGACATATAATATTTCGCAGCAGGTTTCTCGCTCTCACGCCTCCTCCTTTCCTCGGCCTTCTTCCCAATCTCGTCAAAATCAACTCTTCGAAGAAGAGGTGAGCATGACGAGACCCCTCCTCCAAGCGGTGAAGCGTGTCCGCATCCTGCGGAATCTGCTTCACCGCGTCCCCCCCCCTTCCCCCAAGCGAAGCGATCCTTCGGACTCCGTAGCTTTAGCGAAGGAGTCACTATCTTTGCCCCCATGCAATTCCGCGATGTGATCGGTCAGCAGGCCGTTAAAGAAAGACTCCTCACCAGTAGTCGTGAGGGGCGGGTGAGTCATGCCTTGTTGTTCTTTGGTCAGCCCGGGTCGGGGGTACCGCTGGCGCAGGCCTTTGGCCAGTTTCTGAATTGTGAGTCGCCGCTGGAGGACGATAGCTGCGGAGTTTGCGGTTCCTGTAAGCGGGCGGCGAAGATGGTGCATCCCGATATTCATTTCGTGTATCCGATTGTGACGGGCGGAGGAATTCAAAAGCCGAAGAGTATGGATTATATCGCGCAGTGGCGGGAGCTGTTGCTGGCCAATCCCTACGCGAACCTGAACGAGTGGGTGGACTATATCATGGTGGGCGATTCGAAGTCGAAGCAGGGTTTTATTCCGGCAGAGGAGGCGCAGGAGATTGTCCACAAGATTAATCTGAAGGCCTTCGAGGGAAAGTACAAGGTGATCATCATCTGGATGCCCGAGAAAATGAATACGACCTGTGCGAATAAATTGTTGAAGAGCCTGGAAGAACCTCCTGCCGATACCGTTTTCATCCTCGCCTCCGAAGCCCGCGATCAGTTGCTGGTGACGATTCAGAGCCGGATGCAATTGGTAAAATTGTCGCGCTTGCAGGAAGAAGAGGTGGTGGCCGGTCTTCAAAGTCAGTTTGATTTGCCGGAAGCGGAGGCCTATGATATTGCCCGGCTTTCGGAAGGGGATTATAACCTGGCGCTGGAAATTGCCGGAAGGGAAAAGGGTGCAGGGAGTCATGAAGAAGCGTTCCTGAATTGGATGCGTCTCTGCTTCAATCCGTTGAAAGTCATGGACAAACTCCTCGCCTGGGTAGACGGGATGGCGGCGGAAACGCGCGAAGAACAGAAGCAGTTTCTGGCGGCGAGTCTGCAGGTTATCAGGGAATGTATGTTAGTAAATGTCAGCGAAGGTCCGCTGGTGCGGCTCGAGGAAACGCAACGGGCTGCGCTTCAAAAGTTTATACCGTTTGTCAACCTGAATAATGTGGATCTTTTTTCGAGGCTTTGAGTGAGGCCTCGTATCATTTGGAAAGGAATGCCTATGCAAAGATCTTATTCTTAGATTTGTCCTTGAAGGTCAGTCGGATTCTTCAGATAAAATGATTACCCGGTCCGGATTCGGATCGTCTCTATATATGCCAAATGGCAATGAACATAAAAAAAGCAATCTATGGGATGTAGCTCGTGTTCAACTGCCACCAGTACCGGAACTCCTGCAGGCTGTCGTAGTAATGGCACTTGCGGAACAGGTGGATGCAATAAATTAAACGTCTATAACTGGCTCTCTGATATGTATCTCCCCGAAGGACAAAAGTCTTTCGATATAGTGGAAATACGATTTAAAGGAAGCCGTAAAGAGTTTTACCGGAATATCAATAACCTCGAGGTGCACGTCGGGGAAATGGTGGCAGTTGAAGGAAACCCCGGTCACGATATCGGGGAAGTTAGTATGGTGGGGGAGTTGGTGCGGTTTCAGTTGCGTAAGCGTGGACTGAAGGAAGATTCTCATGAAATAAAACAGTTGTACCGTACCGCCAAGCAAGCGGATGTGGACAAGTGGAAGGAAGTGAAGGACCTGGAGTTTACCACGATGCACAGCTCGCGGAAAATGGCATTGGCGCTGAATTTAAAGATGAAGATCAGCGATGTGGAGTATCAGGGCGATGGCAAGAAGGCTACCTTTTTTTATACCGCCGATGATCGCGTCGATTTCCGTGAACTCATCAAGCGTTTAGCCGATCAGTTTAAAGTGCGTATCGAGATGCGTCAGATCGGTATGCGTCAGGAAGCAGCCCGCCTCGGTGGTATCGGCTCCTGCGGCAGAGAGTTGTGTTGCTCGACATGGCTCACCGATTTTAAAGTGGTGTCGACGAGTGCTGCACGTTATCAGAATTTAAGTTTGAATCCCATTAAGCTCGCCGGACAATGTGGTAAGCTGAAGTGTTGTCTCAATTATGAGCTGGATACGTATATGGATGCCGTTAGAGATATTCCTGATTCCGGAATTAAGTTGTTGACGGGAAAGGGAACTTTACTGCACCGCAAGACGGATATCTTCAAACGCATCATGTGGTACGCCCTTCTTCCTGAACCAAGGGAAGGCGATGAGCGTACTTTTTTCGGCGCGGAGCAATGGGTGCCGATGGATGTGGATCGTGTCAAGGAAATTATCGCGTTGAATAAACAGGGCGTGAAACCGGATGATACCGGCGCCATCGAACTGGAAGAGGAAGAGGATGAATTGGGTTACGATGATGTGGTGGGACAAGATAGTCTGACCCGCATGGACCGGAAGAAAAAGAAGAAGAAGAAAAAGAAAGAAGCCGGTTTCATCATCTGCCGCTACTCTTTCAGAAGCAGGCGCACGTCCGCAACAGCCACAGCAAAAAAGTCAACAAGGTCAGGGACAACAACGTCCCCAGCAGAAACCTGCAGGTGGTCCTCCTCAGCGTGGCGCAAATCCACGTCAGCAACCGCAGCAGGGAGATGCATCGCAAAAGCCACAGCAGCAGAAGCCGCAGCAGGAGCAACGCAACACTTCTCCCGGTCAACAGCCGCCCCAAAATAAACCACAGCAGGAGCAACGCAATGCACCGCCACGCCGACAGCCTCCAACGGGCAATCAGCCTCCGGCACAGTCATCTGCTCAGCCCTCTGCTCAGCCGCAAAAGCCACAGCCAACACCGCAGCAAAATCCGCAGCCGGCCCCGCAAGCGCCTAAGTCCGCTCCTGTTTCTCCGGCTTCCTCTCCACAACAACAGGGCGCCCGTCCACAGCGTCAGGCTCCTGCAGAAAATGGAAATGGTGCGGGAAGTCCTGCAACGCCTCCGGCAAATCCTGCACCGGCACCTTCAGGTAATCGTCCGCCGAGGAAAGCACCGGGAAGTGATAACGCATAAATAGTAATAGCAATGAACCGCGTACCAACTATCGGTCAGGCCGTAACGAAAAGTAAAAACGTTTCGACGTTTGTTGCTTTCGTATTGCTGGTATTTTTTTCTGCCTGTGATTCTTCCGTAGTGTACGAAGAGAATCATAAAATTGAAGACAACAACTGGTCGGCGGAGAAACCCATGACCTTCCTGGCTTCCATCGACGATACGACAAGCGCACACAATGTCTATATCAATCTGCGGAATGCCAGCCATTATCCGTTCAGCAATATTTTTCTCTTCCTCAACACCACTTTTCCGGGAGGAGAATTGGATCGCGATACGTTGGAGATCATGCTGGCCACTCCCGATGGGAAATGGTTGGGAGAAGGCCTGGGTGATATCTGGGATAACCGTGTATTGTTTAAGAAGAATGTCAGCTTCCCTCAAAAGGGGGAGTATCGATTTGAATTTACTCAGGCCATGCGATTGAATCCATTGCCGGGAGTAATGGATGTAGGGATAAGAATTGAGAAATCGAATTGATACGTCTTTGCTGCTTGCTGCTTGCTTCTAGCTGCTTGCTGCCTTCTTGGGCGATGAATTCTGCGATAAAGGATTTCAGTTGTAGCCAATGAGCTATTAATTCGAGATTAGGATTGACTCTAACGCTGCAGTCACTTGCATTAATTCCCAAAAGAGAATTAATTCGTAATAAAAATAAGCCAGTAGCCAGCAGCTAGAAGTGATGGAGGCGTCGCTCCCCATCGCGAGCAAAAGTTCTCGAAGCGAAGCAAGAGACCAGCCTCGCGACCAGCAGCAAAAAATCAGCTAATAAATATAAACATGCTCCGTTTACTATTCCTTTTTACAATTATAAATTCCGTTGCAATTGCGCAGAAGGATTCGGTATTGATCTATCGTCCGGAAGCGGATGCGAAAATGGAAATAGGGGAGAGTGTGAAGAAAGCAAAGGCAGAGAAGAAGCATGTGATGTTGATGATCGGCGGGAACTGGTGTCGCTGGTGTAAAATGTTTGATGCCTTTAGTCATGCGAATGCGAAAGTGGATTCAACAATGAAAGCAGATTTTATCTTTCTGCATGTGAATTACAGCAAGGAAAATAAGAATCTGGATGTTTTGAAATCACTTTCCTACCCGCAGCGATTTGGGTTTCCGGTCTTCGTGGTGCTGGATGATGAGGGTAAAGTAGTGCATACGCAGAACAGTGCCTATCTGGAAGAGAAGGAAGGCTATAGTGAAGAGAAAGTAGTCGACTTTTTACATCAATGGCGGAAGGATGCTTTTAATCCGGAGTATTATCTGAAATAAAATTAAACATGACTTCATTGAGAAAGTACTCTTGTCGTTTTACCTGCTGCTCACTTTTGTTCAGTTTGCTTTTTCTGTTTTCGCCTTCTTCCGCGCAAACGAATTATTCCTATTCTGCAAAGAAAAATCTGAATGGACTTTCTGCCGCAGTCGTAGCGGCTCATCCCCTCGCTGCTGATGCCGGGGCATTGATGTTCAGCTATGGAGGGAATGCTTTCGATGCGGCTGTGGCTACTCAACTGGCGCTGGCTGTCGTTTATCCCCGTGCGGGAAACCTGGGCGGCGGTGGATTTTTAGTAGCCTTGATGAAGGACGATGTGGCATTTACCATCGACTTCAGAGAAACTGCTCCGTCTAACGTTCACGCCAATACGTACGTGGATACGCTCACCGGACAGGCTGACACCGGCAGATCATTGAATGGTCCTTCTTCGAGTGGTGTTCCGGGAACAGTGGCGGGATTGATGGAGACCAATCGCTATGCCCGTCTGCCATTTGATTCGTTGATTGCTCCTGCTATCCGTTTGGCAGAACAGGGATTTTGGATCACCGCACTGGAAGCAGAAAAGCTGAATGCCCATCGTGCTGTTTTTCTGAAGAATAACAAGGAGAAAATACTTTTTGTGAAAGATGTAAATTGGAAGGAAGGAGATACCCTTCGGCAGCCGGTCCTCGCAAACACCCTGAGACGAATAGGAAAGAAGGGGCTCAATGATTTTTACCGGGGAGAAACGGCAAAGTATATTGTGGAAGAAATGCAGCGCGGTGGTGGTTATGTCACAGAGAAGGATCTGGAAAATTATCGGGTGAAGAATGGTGATGCCATGCGTTTTGATTATAAAGAATATTCACTGATCACCATGCCCCTGCCTTCTTCCGGAGGAATAATCATGCAGCAAGTCCTCACGATGATGCAGATCCTTGAAAAGAAATATGGGAAACCAGCCAACCTCGTTCAGTTTTATCAGCGCTTCATTGAAGCCGAACGCAGAGCCTATGCAGATCGTTCCCAATGGCCCGGTGATCCTGCTTTTGTGGATGTCCCGGTCGACACCTTGGTTTCCAAAGAATATCTAACGGCAAGGATAGCCGACTTTAATCCAAACAAAGCCGGAAGCAGTAAAATCACGGAACCCGGAGTCGTCGAAAGTGAAGAAACCACGCATATCAGTGTCGTGGATACTTTTGGAAATGTCCTCTCTATTACCACCACGCTGAATGGCAACTATGGTTCTAAAACGATGGTGAAAGGAGCAGGCTTCTTCCTGAACAATGAAATGGATGACTTCAGTATTCAGCCCGGTGTAGCCAATCAGTTTGGTGCAATAGGCGGAACGGCCAATGCCATCGAACCCGGTAAGCGAATGCTCAGCAGTATGTCACCGACCATCGTTTTAAAGAACGGGAAATTTTTCGCGGTCCTCGGCGCGCCCGGCGGCACCACTATCCCCAGCTCTGTAATGCTTACATTTTTGCGAATAGCAGATTTAAAACAAGACCCGTCCACCGCAGTCAACGAGCCCCGCTTGCATCATCAATGGCTACCGGATATCGTCAGCGTTGAAAAAGGATTTCCATCTGACATCGCCACTTCCCTTGAAAGTAAAGGCTATGTCGTTAACTACAGATCACCGTTTGGAACGATAGAGTTAATCGTCGCAGACCAGGAGGGTAAACTAAATGGTATTGCGGATTCGAGGGGAGATGATAGTGTAGCGGGGGAGAAATAGACACGATGCAGATTGTTGCATCTCCTCAACACAATTTATTGCCAATCACCAGGAAGAAATAACCACAAATTTATTTCTATGTGCCGATTCATCATTGCCCAACTGAAATAAATAAACACCTGCACTTAAACCGGCAGTCAAATCTACTTTATACGCTGTTCCCTGATGAGCTGGCAGGATGCCATTTTGTATGGACTGTCCATTTGAACTAAAAATAGAGTAGGGCATATCATCTGTTTGCACTTTCCCCAATTGAATATACAGACTATTGTTGGCGTAATAACTTTTGGTGGTCGGTGAAGAATTATTTTCTGTTTCTAAGCCGACGGTGAGTGTATCACATCCGCTCCCCACAGCTGCACCCAGCCTATAATAAGGAAAAGAAGGTATGCTCGATCCGTGATAGGAGATCAGTTGCAGTTGATGTTGGACAAAATTGCAGTTCGTATCCGGTTGGTCAGGATCGTTGATGACATGCAGGAATCTTGATCCACCCCAGCAGACCATGTAGATTTTATTATCGGGTGCCAGTTGCATCCTGTAGAAATAGTTGGGAAAGGGATCCGTAAAAGCCATCGAAAGTGCCAAGGTGTTTCTTTCCCGAATCCAAGGGTGCAGCAAGAAGATCATATTGGTAAAGGTCGTAAAAGGTAGAGATGTAGAGGTAGCGGGAGTTTGGAGAAAACGCACATCCAAATACCGAACTGTCATCAACCGGTTCATAAATAATCTATCTTTAAAGGAAAGCGTACCGGCACAACGATCGAAATCATAAAGGATCACTTTGTTTTTGCAACAGGTTGTCCGAGGTCAGATGAGGTATAGGCGAAGAAGTTTCCATCCGGCGAAAAATTACTTTGTCCGCGGATTAATCCATTTCTAATGGAAACAACATTTCCCGATTTAATGATGGTGTCTATTCCTGTAGGAGTGACCAGCACAGAGTAAAATTTGCGTGATCCGTTTTCACCAATTACCACCCACCAGTCGCGTCCGTTCCCGTGTTTCACCGCGTTCATTGTACGATAGGTAAGTGTATCGTTAATGACGACCTGCTTCTTTACCGTCATCGCTCCTGCACCGCCCTGCAAACTCATGTCAATTTTACTGAGCCGAAGTTCAAAGGGAAGGAGGTCGTTTCCTGAAAATACTCCGCCGATGTGAAAGATGAGATATTCAGTAGAAGATCCGGGCTGGGGGAGAATGAGGGCGCATTGTTCGATGTTTAATGAATTTGCACCGTTGGTTAATTGATCATGGTTAAAAGTGTCAGCATTGAAAAGTGGAGCATCAAATTTATTCGCAACGAAAACACCGTTGGTATAAAATTGTAGTAAACCTTGCGCATTGCAAATAGAAGTGGATGTTCCAAACATAGGGAAGTATCCGTAATATCCAATGGTGTCCGGTTGTCCGAACATAAAGTCCAATGCCGGATATGCTTGCCACGGCGCGTATTGGTAGCCCATCATCCATTTGTTATCATACTTCTGTGCGTAACTCGTAAAGGCAGTGCTGAGTAGAAGAATGAAAAGTAATGTTGAACTAAACCAGGAGGGTTTTTTACTCATTGCCGGATAAGTTTTATTGTTTGACGGGATGATTCACTGATCAGTTCTACGAGATAAAGTCCTTTGGCGAGATTACCCGAAGAAATAATTCGTTTTTCATTGCCTGAAATTTCGACCGTTTGAACAACCACACCTTGCAGGGTTCTGATAATTGCATTTACAACATTTGGAGAATTGTTTTCTATTGAAAAATTATTGGTGAATGGATTCGGATAAATACGAATGGAAGCTGGCGCTGAAGTTTCATCCTCTCCGGTAATGCAGTTTTTAACGTTGATGTTTCCCGGTAAGAAATAGGTGTTTGTTCCGGAGAGATTAGAAATGGTTAGACTTACCGGGTAATTTCCCGCCGTGTTATACTGAACAATTGGATTTTGTTGTGTAGACCAATCCGGAAGTCCGCCGGGCAAATTCCAGTCGTATTGGGCAAAAAGGTCATCCGTAGTGCAATAGTAAAATACATATTGGTATTCACAGATAGAATCTTTGTTACTTGAAATGACAGCTGCAGGCGGAGTGAATTCCAGTATACCGATATTGTTCAGTTGTTTTTCGCCGGAAGCATTAGTGATGTAAAGGAAAAAATCCTCCGATCATGACATGCGTGGAATCCAGATTTAAACTGGTATAAGGAAATATTCCTTCTGCTTGTAACCATAACGTATCATTCACTTCCTTTGAAGATGCCGGAATATTCGTCAACGGAGAATAATTCATCTCTAAGATTTAGCGGATTGAAGGTATCAAAGTAATCAGCATTGACCATGCTTAAAGTATCTAATGAATTATCTGTAACCTTGTACATTCGGGTTTGGGATCCAACAAATAATGTGTCGTTTAGAATTAACATTTTTCCGGATTCCTGTTGCAATCCCACACTCACCCATGTATTGCCATTCAGATAATAAAGGTCGTCATAAAGTACGGATGCGTACAATTTGTTGTGATACCAGGCTAGCTCGTATGCGCCCAATCCCCAAAGTTGTGAACCGATATTCAAATCATAAAAGGAAGTGCCGTCATATCGTGCAATATATTCAATAGGGTTGCCTCCAATGTTGTAGAAGTTTCCGGCAATCATTAAATCGCTGCCAACGACTAATAATTTTAAAATAGTTTTATCTGCACCCGTAGAAACCGGTTGCCATACTGTACCATTCCATTTTGCAAGTCCATTGACAACCGTTGTTCCGGCAAATCGAAAACTACCTCCTGCATACAGTTCTCCATTGTAAAACGCAAGTGAACGCACTGTACCTGTAAAACCACTATCCATCGGAAACCATTGATTGCCGTCCCACATGGCAATCATGGGTGAGAATGGTTGCCGGCGAAAATGAAAAATCCTCCAACGTATATATTGCCCGTCACCGTATCTTTCGCGATAGTTGCTACACTGGCATTTTGCCAGGGATCCACATAAGCAGCGGCACATTTCCCTGTGTTGGAAATGACCTGATTTTATAACTGATGATGCCGGGGTTGATGACCGAATTGATGGAATAAAAATTTCCTGCAATGTATAGCGTAGAGTCATAACTCAAAAATGAATAGTATTCAGGACGGAATGTCGCACCGGTGCCTGTGATTCTTGAGTAACATACGCGTTCACCCAATTGACCGTTGTCGATTTTCCGGATGATATTATCCTTTGTATTGGTGGATGCGACAGAGTACATGCTATCATAGGTAATATAAATATCGCCCATGTGAGAAAAGGCATGGTCAATGCCAACCGGAAAATAGTAAGCAGCTATTCGTTGCTGTCCGCTCCATCTGACGATTGTGTCGTTTACTATGCTGTACATCGTATCATTTATTGAAAACAGATCACTACACTGATACCATGTTCCGGCGGGAACTGAGATGCCACCTGTGTTTCCGCTGTCAGTGATCCATCCCGGTGCACTCACGGAGTCTCCGTTAAAGGTGGTGAATTGTCCACCAAGGAAAAGAGTGTCGCGTACTGTTTCCATTTGTACAAGAGGATAATTTAAGCCATTTCCAACTGCAGACCATATCCCATTTTCGTATTTTGCAAAATAGCGGGCGTTGACTCCGTCGATGGAAGTGAAGTTGCCGGAGGCGTAGAGCGCACCTTTGTACATTTTAACACACCATACCGATCCGGAAGGAGGAATAGTATAAAGCGATTGCCATTGGGTACCGTCCCAGGAGGCCAGATGACTGATTCCCGGATAGCCGTCAATGGTAAAATTTCCGGCACAGTATAAAATACCATTGTCACTGTGCAAATTGTAAACAGCCCCAATCACCCCGGATTGCAACGAATCCCACGAGACACCATTCCACATAGCGATATTGTTTGTCTTCAATTCATTCATCGCATCAAAATATCCGCCTGCATAGATGTTTCCTGAAAGGCTGTCAACGCACATGGTATTTATTAAGCCCTGGCACTTGATACCCTCTCCCATTGGCAGTAGCTTTTGACAATATGCAGTAGGGCAGATGCAAAGAGAAATGAGAAAGATCCGAATAAATGGAATGGTATTCATGATCTAAATAGTTGATGGTGACAGGTTCATTTTTCAAATGTAAGAAAATGTTGATTCAAAAGTCCCCGTACATCACATTTTTCCTTTAATCCGTCATTTGAATAGGTTAACCATCTTTTACGAGGGGATTAATGAATAAACCTCATGGGAGAGAAGGGTAATTGCGCTACCTTAAAAAACGAGTAGTACTAGATTTTTCAAGTCCGTAAGGGGAAAATTATTCTGAAGCGCTCGTCAAAGATTTATGTTAATCATTTGTATTCGTTTAGAGACGAGTAATGGCTTTCGTCCACCTTATTTTTGCGTTCAAATTAAAATCATATGGCATACATAGATATTCATGATATGGAAGTTTATAAACTTTCCAGAAAACTCTCTTCAATGGCTTGGGATATATACGTCTCCTTGCCCCAGTATTTAAAATTTCACATGGGCGATCAGCTCCTACGCGCCAGCGACTCTGTTGGCGCAAATTTAACGGAAGGTTATTTTCGTTACACTTTCAAAGACAAGAATAAATTTTATGTCATTGCAAGAGCATCCCACGGAGAAGCCTTTAAACACTGGATGTCACTGCTATTAGAGCGTGAGTTGATTAGTCTTGAGTTGCATGATGATTTTTTAGCAACCTCCAAAGATCTGAATGTAAAACTGAATAACTTCATTACAAAAACCAGAGATCAGTCCTGAATAATTTCATCGGTACATTGAACCAAATTGATATATTTTGAGATACTTTGATATACAGTTGATATACAGTTGGAATACAGTTGAAATACAGTTGGAATACAGTTGAAATACAGTTGAAATACAGTTGGAATACAGTTGAAATACAGTTGAAATACAGTTGAAATACAGTTGAAATACAGTTGGAATACAGTTGAAATACAGTTGAAATACAGTTGATATACAATATAAGACCGTATATCAAAGTATATCAAAGTATATCAAAGTATATCAAAGTATATCAAAGTATCTCAAAGTATATCAAAGTATATCAAAGTATCTCAAAGTATATCAAAGTATCTCAAAGTATATCAACTGTATATCAACGTGTATCATTTTCACCTAATTTCGCGCCATGGATAATTCTGTCTTCTGGATCGGCTTCAACCTCTTCATTCTCGCTATGCTGGCTTTTGATTTGGGTATAGTGAACAGAAAAGAAAAAGCGATATCGTTCAAAGAATCAATTTTATGGGTGGCTTTCTGGTCATCACTGGCATTGGCGTTTAATGGACTGGTGTATTATTGGTTCGGTCCTGAAAAGGCATTTGAGTTTCTAACCGGTTATGTGATTGAATGGTCGCTGAGTGTGGATAACCTTTTTGTGTTTATCGTGATCTTTAATTTTTTCAAAGTGCCGAAGCAATACCAGCATAGAGTATTGTTCTGGGGAATTTTGGGCGCCTTGATCCTGAGAGGAACGTTTATCGTGGTGGGAGTGGCCTTGTTTAACAAGTTCGAATGGATGATTTATATTTTTGGAGGGATCCTCGTATTTACAGGTTTGAAGATGTTGTTCTCTAACGATGAGGAGGATCCGAAATTAGACAGGAATATTTTTGTGCGTGCCTGCAAAAAGATTTTACCGGTGACAGAAGAATACCATGGCAAGGATTTTTTTGTGAAGAAGAGTGGGCGCTGGCTGGCTACTCCTCTATTTATCGTGTTGGTCGTGGTGGATTTTACAGATTTGGTGTTTGCCGTCGACTCTATTCCGGCAGTGCTCTCCATCAGCAGTGACCCGTTTATCGTTTATTCCAGTAATGTATTTGCGATACTCGGACTACGATCACTGTTCTTCGCCTTGAGTGGGATGATGGATTTATTCCGCTACCTGAAATACGGTCTCGCGATTATACTCTCCTTTGTCGGCGTAAAAATGTTGATCTCTCATTATGTGCATATCCCGGTAGAATGGGCCTTGTTCGTGGTCGTGATGATTCTGGCAATGAGTATTATGATTTCGTTGGTGAAGAAAGAAAAAGTTTAAGCGGGTTGTTTAAACCTTTGCTATAGCAATAAGTCATAGGATTCCGTTAGCATTCCCTATATGAAAAAAGTTCTCCTGTTTACACTCTTTGTTTTCGTTCACTGGTTTAGCGCTGCTCAGCAAAATACCATCATCATTATCGCCGATGATCTGGGTACTGATTATCTCGGCTTTTATCCCAATGATGGAGATACTGCAAATACTCCAGTTCTTAGAAGTTTATTAGACGACGGGGTTGTCTTTTCCAATGCATGGTCCAATCCGGTATGTTCTCCAACGCGTGCCGGTTTGTTTACCGGAAGATATTCGTTCAGAACAGGAATGGGGTATATCGTTAGTGGCACCTCTAGTCCTCAGCTGGATACTGCAGAGATGAGCGTAGCCACACTCCTCCGCGATTTTGCTCCTGTAAAATACGCTACAGCGAATGTGGGTAAATGGCATCTGCATACTACAATGCCTCCTGCAAAAAGAGTGTTTCCAAATTATATGGGCTATGATTTGTACTCCGGGAATTTTAATGGCGCTATTACCGATTTCTATCAATGGACCCGAATTAAGAATGGCGTGATGGATACTGTTTCCACCTATGCTACCACTCAAAATATCAATGATGCCATTGACTGGCTGGATACTTTAAGTTCCAATAAGCCTTTCTTCCTCTGGGTCGCGTTCAATGCACCACATACTCCTCATCATAAACCTCCTGATAGCCTGATCAGCAATCCCGGACTTCCCGGCACTCCCGGACATATCAATGCAAATCCTTCCTTGTATTTTAAAGCAGCCATTGAGGCGTTGGACACAGAGGTGGGAAGGTTGTTTCAGTACCTGGATCAAAATAATTTGCGGGATAGTACCAATATTATTTTTATCGGAGATAACGGTCAGGAAAAATCGGTGGCGAAAATTCAGGATACCTCTCATGTGAAAGGAACTTTGTACGATTATGGTATTCATGTGCCGATGATCATCTCGGACCTGCTGTTGTAAATCCAAACAGGAGCAGTGCCGCACTGGTAAATACCGTCGACCTTTTTGCAACAATGCTGGACTTGGGTGGATTTAATAACTGGCTCTCTTTTATTCCTCCTGCAAAACTTCCTGTAGATGCAGTGAGTCTGATGCCGCTCCTGAAGAATGATACAACTGCCGTTCGGAATTGGGTATTTTCAGAGCAATTTCAGCCGGTCAGCAATCCCAAAGACTGGAAGACCATCCGTAACATCGATTATAAACTCATCGATTTCGATAACGGCTCGCAGCGTTTTTACAACCTAACCATCGATCCGTTGGAACAAGTAGATTTATTATCGCAAACCCTGATGACCTTCAATGATACCCTGAATTACAACGAGCTCTGTAATGCCTTGAATACATTGGTGGGCGCGCCGCTCTGTTCCCTGCAAACTACAAGTATTTTAGAGGGCCTTAATCCACACAACAGCGTCCTGTTAGTCCCCAATCCTGCGAATGATGAAGTGCAAGTGGTACTTGAAGATATGAATCAATTATCATCTGTGCATATCACCGATGTAGGCGGAAGAACAATACATGTTACCAACCTTGGATCAATCAATACAAAGCCTTTACCGGATGGAATTTATCATCTTCGTATATCCACTCTAAAAGGAATATTCCACCGCCAGTTGATCGTGAGTCATTAATTATGAAGCCACAATTCTCTATATCATTTTATCCATAAAATATCGTCATCGACAAAAGATTACTGCGACTCTCTCCCTCCGCGCCTCAGGACCTCTGCGTCTTAGCGTCTTTGCGTGAAACCTTTGAAGTTGATTTTATATAGTATAGTTAAATTGTATGGGTTAAAACTATTAACCGGCAGATTAAATGATTATCATTATTTTCACACCATTAATTATTTCCAACAAGTGAAAATCCTTCGGTCGCTACAATTGATAATAGACTTTGCCGAATATTATATTTCGGCAACTAATCGTCATGGACTTCAGGGGCCATTTGCTTACCAACTCAACGAAGCCGTTTTTCGCCATGACAGGAGGGAAGCTGTGCATAAAGAAATTGAAGCAACACGTGATCATCTTTTACAGAACCACCGGAAAATAAATGTACTTGATTTTGGCGCCGGCTTTGGAGGAAAAGTTTACAAGGAAAGAGCAATTTCGTACATCACCAAAAATTCGTCAAAGCCTCCCCGTTATGCCCGAATGCTATATCGTTTGGTAAATCATCTGAAGCCAAAGTTAATGTTAGAACTCGGAACATCCGTCGGAATAAGCGCGCTCTATCAGTCTGCCGGAAATCCGCAAGGCCGCATGATCACGATGGAAGGCTGTCCTGAAACAGCGGCACTCGCACGGGCTAGCGTTCAACAATTCCCTTCACTGAACATTGAAATAGTGGAAGGTGCTTTTGAAGAAAGTCTGCCGCAATTGTTAACGAAGATCGATCAGATCGATTATCTTTTTATCGATGGTCATCATCGTCTTGAACCGACTTTGAATTACATTAATCTCTGCTATCCAAAACTAAGTGCGGATGCAGTCATCGTGGTTGATGATATCAACTGGTCGCCTGAAATGCAAGAGGCCTGGAAGCAGCTAAAGGCCGATAAGCGTTTTACATTAAGCATTGATGTTTTTATGATCGGGTTGCTCTTCGTGAATAAAAATTTGAGTAAGGAAGATTTTGTTATTCGGTATTAAAGATCAATCAACGTTTTTAGCGAGCTAGACTTTTTTCTCAATCGGGTTGGATTTAGACAAGAAGTTTGCGACCTCTTTAAACAAGGAATCGTGGATTTAGATAGAAATATTAGAACCTGTCACCCATCATAGGGATCATCAATTCCAAGGCGGATTTTAGGTGAAACCAATCCTGATTTAAACCCGCCTGCGCCGAGGCTTCGGTAGTCAGGCGCAACGTTTGCAGCGTCGCGAAGTCTCGCGAAAGCAGCGATCGCAGCGATTTATCTTAACAAATCATAAAAATCATAATCAATCTGCGGCACATTAGATTTTTATTGAGCTGGCAGTTGATTTTACCTGAGATCTCCAATCTATGTACTGAGATGCTGTTTTAACCCTCTCATCTAAGTGGAGGAAACCATTTTCTTCGCTATTTTTGAAGCAAAGCCCTTAACGTGGAACCTATCATTAAAGTAAGAAATATCTCCCGGATTTATAAAGTAGGACTGGAAACCATTCATGCCCTGCGCTCCATCACCCTCGATATTAATAAAAACGAATATGTGGCACTCATGGGCTCCTCCGGCTCAGGTAAATCTACTCTCATGAATGTCCTCGGTTGCCTGGATACGCCCTCTGGTGGCGAATATCACCTCAATGGAATCGATGTATCTCACCTGAATGATAATGAATTGGCCGAGATTCGAAACAAACAGATTGGCTTTGTGTTTCAAACATTCAACCTCTTGCCGCGGAGTACAGCATTGGAGAATGTAGCCCTCCCCTTGGTCTATGCCGGCCTGAGTAAGGAAGTGCGGGATGCCAGAGCCTTGAAAGCACTTCAGGATGTAGGCCTCGGTGATCGGGTGACGCATCGTCCCAATGAACTCTCGGGAGGCCAACGTCAGAGAGTAGCCATCGCCAGAGCATTGGTGACAAATCCTGCCATTATCCTCGCCGATGAACCTACCGGAAACCTGGACTCCAAAACCTCCGGTGAGATCATGGGCCTTCTCGCTGAAATCCACGATAAGGGGAATACCGTTATTCTGGTGACACACGAGGAAGATATCGCGCGCTATGCTCATCGTATCGTTCGCTTGAAGGATGGCCTCGTGGAATCAGATGGAGAAAATCAGAAGCGCAATTCGTTAACAACAGCTTAGTCATGAAAATTTATACTAAAACAGGAGATAAAGGTCAGACTTCATTGATTGGTGGAACAAGAGTCCCCAAGCATCATCTCCGCATAGAAGCCTATGGCACAGTGGATGAACTCAATTCGTGGATCGGTCTGCTCCGCGATCAACCGGTGGACGATCATAGCATCACCATCCTGCTCGAAATTCAGGACCGGCTGTTTACCATCGGCTCTCATCTGGCTAGTGATCCTGAAAAAAGTCGTATGAAATTGCCCGAAATCACGAATAACGACGTGCAACTTCTCGAAAAAGAGATCGATTTGATGGAGTATGAACTTCCGGAGTTAAAATCTTTTGTGCTTCCGGGAGGTCATCCCGTCGTTTCTTTTACCCATATTGCCCGTTGTGTTTGTCGCCGCTGTGAACGCTTAGTGACTCACCTTAATGAGGAAACAGCTATAAATGAAGTCATTGGAGTCTATCTCAACCGGCTTTCCGATTATTTATTTGTCCTCAGCCGCTTCCTGGCGAATCGGAATAATGCCGCCGAAAGCCCCTGGATGCCGAAAGTGTGAAAAAAACATCATAAAAATATTTGGTTTATTAGTATTTCATTTTATTATTTTTGCGCCCCCTCCTTGAGGATTTAAACTATTCTTCTCACTAATCGTAAACAGCAATTAAATTTCAAATATGTACTGGACCCTCGAACTTGCACAACACCTTGAAGATGCCCCATGGCCGGCAACGAAGGATGAATTAATCGATTATGCTATTCGTTCAGGTGCTCCGATGGAAGTGATCGAAAATCTTCAGGAATTGGAAGATGAAGGTGAACCCTACGAGAACATCGAGGAAATCTGGCCGGATTATCCTACAAAAGATGACTTCTTCTTTAATGAAGACGAATATTAACTACTTCAGCATAAGACCCCTTCTCAACAAGGGGTTTTGTTTTTTTCTTCGATAGGGTTGAAAAATTTGAATAACGAGTGCTAATTTATGCCGGAGGTTTTATTTGATTTGTCCGGGATGTAGTTGAGTAAAAAATACTTCCTGCCGGCGAGTGCTTTTGTGAATGCCGTCCTTCAGTTATTCAATAAAAAACAACCTGAATAGAAACATCGCTGTTCCTGCCTTTATCATCGGTGCAGGAAATTTTAATTTTTCCTTCTACCGGACTAAAAAAATATTTATCGCCTGCTTTAGCCGTTTTATAAAAATTATCATTGATGAACCAACTCACCGTAGTCACATCTGCCGCAACAGCACAACTCAGCTCCAGCGATCGCGGATCTTCTTTTTCGATAAGATATTCCTGTCCTTCCATTAAACTAAGGATACGCGGCTTGCTTCCTTCAAAGAGTCGCGTGCAAAGCGGATTATGCGGAGGAGGTATTTTTACGGGAACATTATTTTCTCTGTAGAACTTCAGAATTTCAGCCGGAGGGTTTTCGTAGATTTTTTGCTGAGAGCCCTCTTCAGGTAGACAGGCTGTACAATAGCTGATGGTTTCCTGTTGATCGACAGCATAAGCGGTAAGATGCGTGCAGGTGGCAGTGCTGCTCATCCCGGGAAGAAAATAATCAATGACTTTTTCCGTACAGCGTTCACCGGGAACACATCCACTCTGCGGACAAACATACCGGAGGTCTAAATCCGCGCCGGGTTGATACCAGTTTCCTGTTCCATTGTAATCAATACTGTTAAAAACCTGGAAGAGGAGTGGAGTGGCCATATCCGCACCTGTTAGCTCAGGAATTCCTTTTCCATCGAAGTTTCCTATCCAGACCCCAACCGTATATCGCTTATTATAACCAATGCTCCATCCATCCCTGCGACCGTAGGAAGTACCCGTTTTCCAGGCTACTTTCGGAATATGCAAACTGTTTTCAAAGAGATTGGGTAAGTCGCTCCTGTTCATTTTGGTGAGAATACTGCTCAGGAGATAGGCGGCAGATGTACTGATGATTTGTACGGAGTCTTTTTTTCCTGAGATGAGCTTGGTTATAACGGATAGGGAGATACGAACCATTGTTGGCGAACGCTGCATATAGGCCACAGAGTTCTTCCAGCGTCATGCCGCAGCCTCCGAGTATAGTGGACAAACCCAACTGATGTTGTTTGGCAAATGATCGGCAGCCTGCTTCCAATAATTTTCCCGGAAATCAGGAATGCCGATCTTTTCCAGCAGATGCACCGCCGGAATGTTCAATGATGCCGATAATGCATCTTCTGCACTGATTAAACCATGGAAACGCATGTCAAAATTCTCCGGACTAAACCCATCGTAATTCACAGGGACATCGGCCAACATGGTTTTTGGGGTGATTAATCCACGGTCGAATGCAAGTGCATAAGCCAATGGTTTCAAAGTACTGCCCGGAGAACGAATCGCTTTTATGCCGTCTACCTGTCCCGAATAATAGGGATCGGAATAATCCTGACTTCCGGCGTAAGCAAGTACAGTATGTTGTAAATTATCGATGACCAATACCGCCCCGTTGGCGATGCCGATATTTTGCAATCGTTTGAGATGGTTATAGCAGAGCTGAGAGATTTTCTCCTGCATATCCGCATCAAGAGTACTGTGAATTTCATGATCAGAAATTTCAGCAGTGAGTCTTCTGGAAAGATGGGGTGCTATGAAGGGCAACGGACGACGATGCATCTCGATAGGTTCCGTCATGGCTTCTTCCAGATCACTTTGATGAATGACACCTTCGGTATTCAATTTCTTCAGCCAGCGGTTTCGTTCACTGAAAAGAAGCGCATTTCCGTTGCCGGGCCGCAGTGACGAAGGTCGGTTGGGGATGATGGTCAATGTCACCGCCTCCGCAGGACTCAATAACGCCGGTGCCTTACCGTAATAAATGAGAGATGCCGCCTTCACACCTTCAATATTTCCGCCATAGGGCCCACTTGCATGGTAATAGTAGAAGCTCCCGAAGTCCGTTGTCCTTTGATGACATTATTAAACCCTGCCCTCACAATAGCCATCGGATTGAATCCCGGATGATAATAAAAGAACCGGTCTTCCTTACGAATCAATGTTTCCAGCAGCAAGCGATCTACTGATTCCGGCGTACAAGCCATTCTCCATTTATCATCTGCACTCAAAAATACATTGAGCACTTTTCCCTTTCGGTCATACACCACCTTCGACCATGAAGGCTGCGGAGTGAAGGAAAAGGTGATATCCAGAATGCCGAATACGAACGCAACGAGTAACATGAAAAACAAAATTCGCTGAACAGTTGCTTTCATGTATTGCCGCTCACTAACCGATAATTTGATCTATCTTCTCCGCCAGATTTTTATCACGATCAGTAATGACCCCTCCGGCATCGTGCGTGTTCAAATTTATTTCAACGGTATTGTACACATTTCTCCAGTCGGGATGATGATTCATCTTTTCTGCAATAAAGGCAACACGCGTCATGAAACCAAAGGCCTCGGTAAAATCCTTGAACTTGAAAGTCTTCGTTAATTTATTATCTTTTTCGATCCACATAGTACTATTATTAATTAAAATATTTCACTGTATATTAACCTGAAAATTTCAATATATAATCCGGAACTGGCTTTATTACCCCACCTTCGGTAACCGCGTGCTCCAAAGCTTTAGCGACGGAGCAAAACAATCCTATTAACCTAAACGTATCCCATCATACCCCCACGTATTTCAACGTATATCCATCTATATCCATCTATATCCATCTATATCCACATATATCATTCTACTGCGAAACGATTATCCTACCCGCACCATGTATAGAATGGTATTCTCCGGAGTACATGGCGTCAGCACTGACAGGACCCATGACGTAGTTGCCGGGGCTTACGGCACGAACGACATAATAATAGTACTGCGGCTGTTGTCCTATCGAAGTGTAGATGTTAATGCGGTCATCGCGCATGTCAATATATTCAGAAGCACTATTGTTCTTTATCCAGTCCAGGTCAGGGATGCTGCTTACTCTTGGATTTTCGATTTCAAATCCTGCGGGGAGTAAATCGGTGACCACAACATTTTCGACGAAGGTTCTGCTGTTGTTTTCGAGTGCGATCTTGACAACAATCAAATCGTTTTGTTTGAAACTATTGCCGGTAATTTCTTGTCCGGTTCGGCTGTAGAATGTTTTTCTGACTTTCAGAATTTTATCTTCCTGTAAGAAACTTCCATCTGAAGTAAGACCGGAGCTGGTCCAGAAATAATAGAGGTTACCATTGCCGTTGGTCGTAATGTTTACTTTAGCATTTACTAATCCTTTTCTGATGATCAGATCTTTTCCATCGAAACTATAGGGTTTTCAATTCCTTGCTGAGATTTCTGACGAGTTCTCCCACTTGTGGATGGTCCGGATCTGAGTGAAGCAAGGCGTTTAAGGCCATCGCCATGTCACGGATGTAACTGTAAAAACTTCCGCCGGTAGAGGATATACTGCGTTCCCCTTCAAAAGCTTTTGGCAATAACTCGTTGTACGTTTTGCGATCACCAATCGCGAGGTAAGTACAGGCCAACAGGTATTTGGAATCAATCGCCAGCTCTTTAAACTTCGATTTATAATAATTCATACTGCTCTTGTCGGCTTTGTTGTTTAAAGCTAAAACGTAGAGCGAGTAGAAAATATCTTTCGCCGGAGATTTTCGGATGACCGTTTTGTTTGAGCTATCATAATACCAAATCTCTTCTGTGTTTTTTTCCTTGATATTTTTTTGAATAAATTTTAACAGCTTCTCCAATGCAGACGCGTTGACCTGATAACCCGCTTTAGAAGCTTCCGTTAAGAAGTGGGCTGCATACACGCTGGTCCAGTTATTACTCATGCTGCTTCCCGGCCAGGTGACAATACCGCCATTGTAATGTTGCAAACTGATAATTTTACTGATGCCCGCCTGTACATTCGTTTGTACATTGATGGTATAGCCCGGTTTATTGGAGATGGCTTTTGCGAGATCCGCGAAATATAGTTGCGGAAAGGCAGTACTGATGGTTTGTTCCGCACAGCCATGAGGATAATCTAAAAGGTAGTTGAGGTGGTCTGCGAAATTGACCAGCGGTGATTTGCTGATGTAGAGTTCAGCACTTGCAGAAGAGGGGATAAATCCGGTTTTCATATTTATTTCTGCTACCGCTCCTCCTTTTATACTGCCACTTCCGTTTTGTTTTTGCAAGCTCGCCGGTGGACGAATTGTAATTTCCGTCTTGTCACGATAACTTTCATTCCCGTTTTTCACCTTCATCGTAAAACTTCCGGTGCCACTCATTGCCCCGGCCACAACTTTATAGAGGATGCGCTCTTCTTTCCCCGGCTCTACTCGAATGGAAGTGTTGGGAGTATTTACAATTTTAATTTGCCCCTCAGTTTCCGGTTGAAGTGTAGCAGTAATCAATTGCTTGGTGGTATTGCTGAAGGTTACCGGTACATACACCGTATCTCCCGGACTTGTAAATCGCGGAAGCGCACTGCTGATAACGATAGGGTCAGCAACTTTAATATGTGCTTCAGCACTACCAAATGCATTGTCCTGATAAGCAACAGCCATCACCCGTAGATCCCCGCTAAAGGAAGGGATGTCCATGGTGTGAGGCAATACCCGAAGCATTGGTTTTTAAGATCCCACTCCATGCAGAAACCAGTTTGACCCTTTTATTGGTGATGGGATTTACTCTTTTTGCCAGATCATAGCCGTCACCACCGCTGCTGGACCTACGCTGTTTGATATCGGGTAGTAAATAAGGGTAGAGGTTGTAAGATTCCACCGCCAGCGATCGCTTTTGATAAAAATATTCATAGGGATCAGGCGTTTTTGAATTGCGCAGTTGCAGGATACCCTCGTCAACAACTGCAATCGTTAGCTCCACATTTTTTCCGGGCGTGGTTTTAACCTGGATGACTTGTTTGGTGTTGGAACGGGACTTCTCAGCAGCGGTAATGGTCAATGGGATTTTATTGTTTTTTTCTTCTACCATAACCGGAATGACACCATGAGCAACCGTAAGTGGAATAGATCCATCATCGGCTTTTCGGAACAGCGTGGCCGTTATATAGACGTTTGGAAGTAAGTCCTTAGTAATAGGGAGAACCAGTTCTGCGGCCTTTTTATCCGTGTTTATATAATAATACTTCAGTACTTCATTTTGCTCCACCGTGATGAGTAGCTTGCCGTTGAAGGGTGTTTTAAAAAGAAATCGTGCATTTTCACCCGGACTATAACTTTCTTTATCACTGCCGATGTCAATGGTGCCCTCTGTATTCACAGCAAACGAATTGCTTCCGGTGAAGCCCCATCCATAGGCGTAGAAATCCTGTTGTATAAACCGGTCTGATCCCGGTGCACTTACCCGCATCACATATTCTCCGGATTCATTCGGAGTAAATGGGATCACTAACTCACTTTTACCAATATTCACCTGCCGGTCCTGAAGTACCTTTTCCTCTCTTTGTGACACATAATAGAGCCGGTTGCCGTAGTCGCGTTGTAAAACATTGTGATAATTGATTTTTATAATTCGGATTCTTGCTGTGGAGGTAACGGCTTGTCCTTTATTGTTCAAGGCGATCAAACCTAATTGTAAGCGATTGCCCGACACCGGCATAGTATTCACTGGTTCTGGATCCATAATAAACGGATTGCGTTTCTACGTCAAAGGCAGCTACGCGATTCACGGGCCGCCCGGTTTCATCAAATACTGTTACAAATGCTTTACCCTGTAGTTTTCCGGTTTCCCGATACATGGGATCAAGATAGAGGGATTCTGCTATACTACCGTCATTTCCTGTCTTGCCTTGTTTAAATACTGCTGGGAAGTTAATATGATCAATTCCTCTGATGCCAAAATTGAATCCTTCATAACCCTTCGGTTGAAAATAAGTTTTGCTCAAATTGAATTGTATCTCATAGTTGCGCCCTGCTGCAGCCGTGCCGAAGAGGTTGTTCGCCATTGCCGACAATTTTACGGAGTCGCCAATAGTATAAAGCGCTTTATTGGTTGTTGCTTTTACACTGATACGATCCGGCATAAATTCTTCTACACTGATGGCTTTACTGCTGAGTAAAATGTCATTGGCAGCATAGAGCTCAAGGGTATACGTTCCTGTAACTGTTCCGGCAGGAAGTTTAAAATCCTGGGTGGAGGCTCCTTGTGCGTTGAGTGTTTTGCCTTGTGTACTGAATTCTCTTCCATTCGGCAAGACCAGCTTAAATTTCACAGGCATATTTTTCATCGCTTTCCAATCGCGGTTTCGAACCACGGCATTGAAATTCATAGTTTCTCCCGGACGATATATTTCTCTATCTCCATAGATGAAGGCCATGTATCCATTATCGTTTTCGCGGTAGCCACCGGTTTCAAATCGACTGGTTTCAACACGTGTGTCCGATAAAAGCATGTAGTTGTAATCGTTCCCGCTCTTTGCCGTAATCAATGCCGGCTTAAATTGTCTAAAACGTTCCTGGAGTCCGGTAAATTTCACCATCCCTTCGCCGTTAGTCTTTCCGGAAAAGAGTACCTGGTTGTTGGAACTGATGATGTTTACATTCAAATGCTGAAGTGGTGTGGCTTCCTTCACCGAATTGGCGAAAACGATGATTTGATCCGTTCCTGTTCGGGCAATTAATCCGATGTCAGATACGGAAACCAATTTCGTGGCTTTAATCCAGTTGTTTTCAGAGGATCGTGCACTGATCATATAAATACCTTTGAAGGGAAGCTCATCATCAAAATTCAGGCTCAGTAAACTCTGACCGTTTTGTCGGGGCATATCCTTTACTTCGTACTCCTGGTCCATGATCTTATTGCCATACCGTTCCGGCTCATAATCATTGTAGACGTAACTATAGCCATTTTCATCTCCTTGCCAGTCTTCATATCTATTGTTGTTCATGAAAGCCAGAATGTTGTTTTCATAAATTTTATAAATGGAAACTTTTATTTTTGGAATATTGACTATTTGCAAAGCAATTTTCCGACTCCCTTTCGAGGTCAGGTACATCCCCTTGGTATTCACAAAACCAATCCCCGGCTCCTGCTCCCCGAACGAAATATCACTGTAGTAGTCATTACCAAATGTGCCACCCAGCAAGCCTTGTAAATTTTTGTTGATGGTAATGGAGTAGGAGGAGCCTGCAGAAAAACCGCCGCGTAGGAGAATCCCGGATTCCATCGTCTCCACCCTAAACACCGGAGATGGTTCTACTGTAATCAGTTTTTCAAGATCAGTCGCAATAACCGGCTGGTTGGTATAAAGCCGGATTACTCCTTCTCCATTTTCAAAATCTGTTTCTGTACTTGTAATTTCTAAAGAGGATACAGGATTTATCGGTGCACTGTAAGTTAGCAGAGGAGCGACTTCGGTACATTCAGTACACTTGAGCCCTTTATTGATACTGATGATAATCTGACCATTTAAGGCTTCACTGCGTTCAATTCCCTCTGTACGGATCTGCAAACTTTTGGAGACCGGCTGATCGCCCACTGCAACAACTGCACTCTTCCCGTTAATCTCAGCACTTAAAGTTGAGCCAGTGAAGATGGGTCTATATCATAATTAAAATGCAATGTGGCATTTAATGTTAGTTTATCTGTAGATCCCGGTGAAAGTGTCCACCAGGTTTGGATTCCTTTTATTTGGAGTGCACCCGTGCTAAAACCGATTTCCTGCGCTTCGAGATTTAACGTTCCGGAAGAATATTTAAGCAGAGCGGTACTTAAGTTGATTTTATAGTTGGTAGCCGGTTTAAATCCCGCCGCCGGACTAAAAACCAATTGCTTTGAAGAACTCCATTTAAAGACTCCCTTTACCGCAGGTTCGATGCCCACATAGGCGGTCGAATCCCAAATGCCCAGTACACTATCCGGTGCAAGATCATGGCTGAAATCAAATACAAGGTTTTGAAAAATGTCAAGGGTGTCACTGAGGTTAGAATCCACCAGAGTTACACGGTTTCCGGGAGAGCAGGAAATGATAAACAGGATCAGGCAAGTGCCGGATACAAGAAATAAGCGTTTCATAAGTTGGTTTAGGTTTGCTGGGATAACGGAATTGTAAATGGATTGATATATCCGTGTAAAAATAATTTTTTAAGTTAATGAAACCCTTATTCCCCAATCTTTATTTGAAGGGTGTTCCTGATAAAGAATAGGGAGCAAAGCCGGAAGGAAATCGTTGCTTTTGGGATTCCTTTCTGCACTCGTCTCGTCTGTATTTAATGAAAAGCGCCTGTGCCATTCACATGATGTAAGTGGAACAGGCGCTGTCTTTAAAGTGGTTAGTAGTAAGTCTTATTTTCCTTTGTGGTAAGGATTGGGATCGTATTTTCCTTCAAACATGATGTTGAGTAAATAGTCAGGTCGGCTGATATTAATATACTCCCTGTTCTCCATAAGTACGATTTGATTTCCGGGTGATATGTTCCGGATGATTTCGGGTTTGATATTGGTAAGTAAGAACAATTCGTGAGCTGCATTATATGTGAGGATGCCGAATACCTGAATCACTCCGCAATTGTTAATAATCGACTTATAATCGTTCTTATAATAGCGCGTGAGCTGTTGCAGGTCCTGCCAGAACGTCCACATTCTTACCCCATAACCTCTGCATTGGGTGATGAAGTTGGCGATATATTCATTTTCACCTAACGCAGCTGCTTCATCCAGAATGAATAGTGTATTGTTTTTCGGGATGCTTTTCCGCGTGAGCGTTGCACTGATCAGGAGTAATATCCATTGTAAAAAGAGCCGTGAATGGGAACGCAGTTTATCAACAGGAAATGCAATGTAGATGTCCAGCGGTTTTCCTTTGATGAAATCGTTCAAATCGAAGGAAGTAGTGTCCAGCGATTTTAGGATTCCGGTACTGTTGAAGATATGCATGTAGGAATATAAGGTGCTGTCAACACACGGCCTCGTTTTATCACCGGGTATCTGCAGATAGGATTTAAAACCGTCAGCAACTGCTTCAGGAAGTTCCTTCTCAGTGTCCAGAATGACTGCGATTTTATAGGCAAGGTCTTCACAGTAGATGAACTTGGTTACCGCCTTCATGTTCCTTTCCTCTTCTTTATGTTTAAACCAGATGTATCCAATGATGGCAGCCAAAATGGATCTTGCACTCTCATCCCAATACGGATCATTGCTGAATCCTTTTCCCGATAAATTATACGCCAGCGTCTGGCATTCAAGAAATGGGTCATCAGAGAATTTTAATGTGTCGAAGAGGTTTAGACTATGCTTTTTCCGGTTGGTTTTCACCGTATTGAAAGGGTCGATGAGCACGACTTCATGACCCATCTCCAGTCTGGCCCTGGCAGTGATCGAAAACAACTCGCCCTTAGGATCAAAAACTACCGTGGGCCCATCATAGATCAGGAGGTTGGGGATTATGGCCGATCTGCTTTTACCACTGCCGGTACTGGCAAAGGTGATCAGGTGCTTGTCTTCATTGTACACAAGCACTTCAAAGTCGTTCTCGTTCAGCTTGGGGTTTAAGCTATTGCTGTGGAAGCCGATGACTTTTTGTAATTGCATGGAGCGAATGAATTGCTCTGATAGCAGGATGTCGTTGAGTTTGTTTTTCTTCATGGTTCGTTGGACTTTTACCCAAAGAGAAGAACTTGGTATTCATATTTCTATTTACAATTGAAAAATATTTGTTTGTTTAAATTGGATGGTTTTAATCTATTGTTGATTTTTATCAATAAAAATGCATTTTAAATTATGTTTTATATAAATATATCAAGAATAAATATCTAATTTAGAAGTATAATTAAAACAGAAAAAAATGCCAATTCTAACCCGATTAATCGCCCGCAATAAATTACAACCCTTTTATCAGGAAATGATGTTGTATTTATATCAAAGTGCAGGGTTTTCTAATAAGATTGACTTGTATAATATTGGTGGTGTTGAGATTCCGTGTTTAGCCCGACATTCTTATACTACTGAAGTGGTGCGCTGGATGACGATAGAGGCCGACCTGGACGATAATGTCAAGGGTGGAGAGATGTATGAATTTTACCTCCAGTTGCGTCCGGAATTGATGAAGGATCGGGTGCGGTTGAAATGGAAGGATGGAAAAGAGAAAGTGAAAATTTCAGAGAGAGTTTTGATGGGGTTGATTCGTATTTTTAGAGGTCATAAATTGAATGAAAGACTCGCAGGGTACAAGCAATTAGAGATCGAGTTGCTCGACTTATTTGCGGATAGAAAATTAAGAACTGAGGTCGGGAAACCCATCGATGAAACAGTAGCGTTAATGAACCGGCACCGTACACTTTTACGTGCGGATCGCTTTCCTCAGTCCTGGATAAATGTGGTCTGGAGAATTTATGAACGTACCGATGTAGGCATTTGCCGAGAGCTTTCTTTCCTTTACCCGAAAGGGCGATCTGATTGCCACCGAAATGAAAACGATTTACCGCCACGCCGGTGAAAGTACAGCATTTAAATATGTTGGTCTGGCAGGTAGGGATGAGGGCAATGATCATCTGATTGTGCAGCTGTTCAGAGTGGATCCTCCCTATACCTATGCTTCCATCATTTTGAGAGTAGATGATTATAACCTGGAACGTCAGATGGCGTGCATGGGTCAATATACCTACTATGCTATACGGTTTCGCAAATATGTGACGAAACAGGTGATCGTTGAACGGACAAATTTTTCTGTAGATAAAGTTCCAATGGCGCAGGAATTTTACAGGAATAATCTGGAGGAGTTTCAAAAAATTAATCCCTTTGTTCGTCGTTATCTTTTTAGCAGAGTGCACAACCGGCTTTCCATGCCATCGCAGGTGATTACTCATATTGAAAGAGGAGATAATTCTCTCCGGGCATGGATTAATATCCGGATTTCTCCGGCAGAAATAGACCAACGTTTGAAGCAATGTTATGGAAACTATAAAGTGACGTTTCTAGATCAACAACAGCAGTTGCATTCATTATTGTTTACTATAGAAGCTGACGATAAATCGATGGATGTAGCCTATACCAAAACAATAGGTATGCTGAAGTTGTCAAATGTGTATTACAGTGGTATGCTGAGAATTGTGAGTGCCAATATTCTGCAGGGAACGCTGGAGCCGGTAAATGAAAATCCGGATCGCTTTCTCGTAGGCAATAATGGAGCAAATTTGTTTCTTTCAGTAAAGCTGCCGGTAACTCAAAGTCCCGAAGCCTTCAGAGAACAGTTTATGAATGCTCCTCTCGATGGCTTATTGACAGGTCTTCCCGATGAAATAGGAAATCAACCCCTCTGTTTCCGTTGTGTGCTCACTCAACAAGATGCTGTCCTGAGCGATGCAATTATTAATAAACTGAAGTCGGGTGGTTCTTATTTTCAAGCCTGATGGTGGTTGAATTGTTACCGGAAATGTGACCTATGTTACTCAATTTGTCCCGCCGGTTCACGACATTTGCGGTCTTATTGGTTGCTATGCTGAACAAACTGAAAAGTTCCTTCTTTCATAAATGTCCCCGTTGTCTGGAGGGAGATATGTACGCGGATATGAATCCCTATCATTTAAAAGAAACTGCCAATATGTACACCCATTGCCCGAAATGCAATCTCAATTTCATCCCCGAGCCGGGTTATTTTTATGGGGCGATGTATGTGAGTTATGCCTTTACAGTAGCCGTTTCCGTGGCTGTGTTTATTGCCCATTATCTTTTCTCCTGGGAGCAGGGTACTTTGTTTTTTATTATCATCCTGACCATCGTTTTAGCAGCACTTGCCCCTTATACTTTTCGGACATCCCGCGCGATCTGGTTGAATTTTTTCATCAAATACGATCCGGAACTGAGGAAGAAAGTACTTGGAGGTAGTTGAGTGATCTACACCGGAGGATAACAAGAAAAACTATTCAACTTTGTTTTTTCAGAAAAGGAATGGTAAACGCAATACATTCATCTATACTCCTGAATTGAAAACCTTCCGCTTTTATCTTTTCCGCTGAATAATGAAACCGGCTGCGCGCTGATCGTGCCGTTTCCCTTGTGATGAATGGCTTGCCACCGGTGAGCTTACAACGGATAAAGTCTATAGGCCAGACGAGTGAAGTCATCCAGGATTGAATCTTTATGGAAGGGGCTTTAACTTTGAGTCCGGCTGCTATTTTCTCAAAGAGACGCTTGAAACTTAAGTCTTCTGCATTGAGAATGTAGCGTTCACCGGTCTTGTTCTTCTTCCATAAAAAAAGTATGGCGTCACAAACATCTCTTACATCAACAAACCCGCTTACACCCTCTGTATAAAACGGAAAACCATTTGCTACCTTTTTAAATAGTTCGGAACTGCCTTTATTAAAATCGCCAGGTCCTAACACAATGCTTGGGTTAACCATGACTCCGGGCAATCCTTCGGCTACTCCTCTCCAGACTTCCCTCTCCGCACCATATTTACTGATCGCATAGTTCGACGGATGTGTGGTGGGATCCCAATGCGAATGTTCATCCAATTGCTGATCTCCGGAACTCCGGCCCAATGTGGCTACAGAACTTACAAAACAGAAGTAACGGAAATTGGTTGATTCCAGACATATATTTACCAGATTTGCTGTTCCTTCTATATTCACCCGCTCCATCTCTTGCGCTTCTCTAGGAATAAAAGAAATCATCGCAGCACAGTGGAAAACTGTATCTACTCCTCTTCGCATGCCTTTTCCAATGTATCCAGGTCGAGCAAATCACCCTCCAGCCATTCAATTTGAGCACTAAACTGATCTTTTTGGCTGAGGTACTGATCAAAAAGCCTCGTGCTCGCTCCCTTTCTTTTCAATGCCCGAACGGTATGGCCTTCAGAGAGGATGGCATAAAGCAGGCGGGCGCCAATCATGCCTGTTCCTCCTGTGACTAAAATCATTGGACAAAGATAGTGCATTCGGATGGGCAAATATATTTACAACGGGGCAGGAGGGAACTTCGGCTGTGTAAAATTTGTACGATTCCCTAATGATAAAGAATCCCTGACGAAGACCCTTCGCGTATTCGTAATATGTAAATTTGCAGCGGACCAAATCAGGATATAAAAGCCATTAAGGAGTAGAGCTATGACATTACCGCAACCACTGAATTTTATTGAAGAGCTGAAATGGCGGGGTATGCTGCAGGATATCATGCCGGGCACTGAAGAAATGCTCAGCAAAGGACCTGTCAAAGGCTATATTGGCTTTGATCCAACTGCCGATTCTCTAGGTGTAGGAAATCTGGTACAGGTGATGACCTTGTTGCATTTTCAACGCTGTGGTCATCAGCCGGTTGCCTTGGTGGGAGGTGCTACCGGAATGGTAGGTGATCCTTCCGGTAAATCCGCTGAAAGGAATTTGCTGAATGAAGAACAGTTGCAAATTAATCTGAATGCCCAGCGTAAACAACTTGAAAAATTTCTTGACTTCTCTGCCGGACCATCTCAGGCAATGATCGTTAATAACTACGACTGGTTTAAAAACTTTTCCTTTCTGGATTTTATCAGAGATGTAGGCAAGCATATTACTATTAATTATATGATGGCGAAGGACAGTGTCCAGCGCAGAATGGAAACAGGTATTTCGTTCACAGAGTTCAGCTATCAGTTGGTGCAGGGCTATGACTTTTACTACCTGTGGAAGCATCTGGATATGAAATTACAGATGGGCGGTTCTGATCAATGGGGGAATATTACTACCGGCACTGAACTGATCCGGAGAATGGAAGGCGGCGAAGCGTTCGCCTTAACAACTCCGCTCATTAAAAAAGCCGATGGAACTAAATTCGGAAAAACGGAAGGTGGAAATATTTGGCTTGATCCTGTAAGAACATCTCCCTATAAGTTTTTTCAATTTTGGATGAATAGTTCTGACGATGACAGTAAAAATTATATTCGAATTTTTACCACCATGACTAAGGCAGATGTGGAAACGCTGGTGGCAGCACATGATCAGTCACCCCATCTTCGCTTGTTGCAAAAAGCCATCGCTAAAGAAGTCACGATACGAGTGCACAGTGAAGAGGATTATAATGCAGCAATGGAAGCCTCTGAGATTCTCTTTGGAAATGCACCAACAGAAGCGCTAAGCAAATTGGATGAAGATACCCTGCTCAGTGTTTTCGAAGGAGTCCCTCAAGTCAATATTTCAAAGTCAGAATTGGAAGCAGGTATCCCACTCCTCGATTTGCTTGCTGATAAATCCGGTATCTTTCCTTCACGCGGCGAAGCTCGGAAATTGGTGCAAAGCGGTGGTGTGAGTATCAATAAACAAAAAGTCAGTGATCCCAATGCACAACAAACAGCCACTGATCTCCTGCAAAATAAATATCTGCTCATCCAAAAAGGCAAGAAAAATTATTACCTCCTCATCGCAAATTGAAAATCTGATATTCACAGCTCATCCATCTCTCCTAACCCGCTACTTCAACAGTATCCCAAAAGTATCCCAACAATCTCCCAATAGTATATCAAAGTATATCAACTGTATCCCAACTGTATATCCCTTCACTAAATGTCTCCCCTACGTCGTGTTATCATAGTACTCCTCTCAGTGGAGGTGGATCAGTACTCTCCTATGGAATTTATAAATTACGACGTGGTGGTGGTGAACTGACAACACAGGATACGCATTCTTTATTGACAAATATTGTTTTTTCAGTGGGTATAATTCTGGGTGTTGGATTTATGTTTTTATGGCGGAAGAAGAAAGGTCTTGATAATTGAATCCTCCGATTGTTTTAACAGTCTTTAATCCCTATACAGAATGAAAATTCCAAATGCTCTTATTCATTCCACATCTCCCTACCTGCTCCAGCATGCGTATAATCCGGTGCAATGGTTTCCCTGGGGGGAGGAAGCCTTGAATAAAGCGCGGGAGGAGAATAAGCTCATTATTGTGAGTATTGGTTATTCCGCTTGTCACTGGTGTCATGTGATGGAGCATGAAAGTTTTGAAGACGAAGAAGTGGCAACTGTGATGAATAAGTCTTTCGTATGTATTAAAGTCGATCGCGAAGAACGTCCGGATATCGATCAGATTTATATGGATGCCGTACAGTTGATGACGAGTAGAGGGGGATGGCCTTTGAATGTGATCACCCTGCCCGATCAGCGTCCTATTTATGGAGGTACTTATTTTCCAAAGGAACAATGGCGAACCAGTTTATTGAAAGTCGCCGCTTTTTTTCGAAATGATCCCGACAAGTGTGCAAAGTATGCCAGCGAGCTGACAGAGGGTGTGAATAAAATCAGTAAAGTTGTTCTGGCTTCGGATAATGCAGATCGCTCTTTTCCGGATCACTCTGAACTGCTTCAGCGTTGGTCGAAGCAGTGGGATAGGGAAGAGGGTGGACTGTTGCGTGCACCGAAGTTTCCACTTCCCGATAGTTATCGCTATTTAATGGCCGCAGCTTTTACACTAAAAGATGCAGATGCTTTAGATTATGTGAAGATGACATTGAGTAAAATGGCATTCGGTGGCATTTATGATCAGGTGGGTGGAGGCTTTACCCGCTACAGTACGGATATGACCTGGAAGGTGCCGCATTTTGAAAAGATGCTCTACGACAATGCGCAAATGGTCTCGCTTTATTCCGATGCCTTTAAACTGACCGGAAATAAATTATATCAGGATATGATCACAGAGACACTGGAATTTATCGCGCGCGAAATGACCTCGGCAACAGGTGGATTTTATTCAGCGCTTGATGCAGATAGTGAAGGAGTGGAAGGAAAGTTTTATTGCTGGACGATCGATGAAGTGAAGGAGATAACCGGAGATGATTTTAAGCTGGCAAGTGAATATTTTAATTTTAATGAAGTTGGGTATTGGGAACATGATTTCTATATTCTACTTCGCAAGAACAGCGATGAAGAAATTGCCGTCCGTTTAAGTTTAAGCTTATCCGAATTGACTACTCGTGTTCTCACCATTAAAGAAAAATTATTTCAGCGACGATCCGGTAGAATTCGGCCCGGACTGGATAATAAAATACTTTGCTCGTGGAATGCCCTTATGATTTCCGGATATCTCGATGCGTATGCGGCAATGCAGAAGGAAGAATATCTAAATGCTGCGATGAAGGCTGCTTCGTTTATAGAGAAGGTCTTCCTGAAGAACAATGCACATTTACTGCATAGTGCGAAGGAAGTGCATGGAGAAGTGATAGCTACTGTTGATGGATTTCTGGAAGATTACGCTTTTGTCATTGATGCTTTTATTTCTCTCTATTCGGTGACGATGGACGCTTCTTATCTGGAGTTGGCAACCCGTCTCCTGAAGACCGTGATGGATGAGTTTCATGACAAGGATTCCGGTTTGTTTTGGTTTACATCTTCAAGAGCTGAAAAATTAATTGCACGAAAACACGAAGTGCAGGATAATGTTATTCCTTCTTCGAATGCTGTTATGTCGCATAATTTGCTGCGTTTGTCGAGGATTAATGGTGATATGTCAATGGAGACCTTGTGCAGAAAGATGCTGGTGCAAATGAAAGACGAGGTTGTGCGTGCTACACCCTGGCATAGCCGATGGTCGAGGGTGTTTTTGGAATTGGAAATGGGAACGGAAGTCGCCATTTGCGGAGACGATGCTGCAATGAGATTGAGAGAATTACTGCGGATGTATCTCCCAACGAGTGTGATAGCAGCTGCTGTCGCCCCTTCCGAAATCGCTTTGTTGAAGCACCGTTTTGTTGCAGGGAAAACAGGAATTTATGTTTGCAGGAATCAGTCGTGTCAGAAACCTGTATTTTCTTCAGCCGAAGCGATCTTGCTGTTGCAGGATTAAAGTTTTGAATTACCTTTGGTCGCTCTTAAATGATACTATGAAAAAAAACCTATGGGTAAGTATTGCTATTGTCGGAATACTATTCACCTCTTGTAACGGCCCTAAAAAAGATAAAGAGGCCCTCGCCTTTGCAGATCCATTATTGGAAAACAGAGATACCAGTCTCTCTCCCGGCAACGACTTTTTCCGGTATGCCTGTGGTACCTGGTTGAAGAATAATCCCATCCCCACCGCTGAAAATTCCTGGGGTATCTGGAGTTTAGTGCAGGAAGAGACTTATAACCGCATGCGAAAAGTGAGTGAGGAAGCGGCAGAAAAGAAATCAGCAGCCGGTAGTAACGAGCAAAAAATTGGTGATTTTTATTTTTCGGGTATGGATACCGTTACGATTGATAAGTTAGGTGTTACTCCTTTAAATGCCGAATTGCAACGCATAGATGCGATAAAGGATTTGAAGTCGCTTGGAGAGGTGATTGCGCTGCATCAGACCTATGGTGTTGGGCCTGTTTTCGGTGCATATATTTTTCAGGATGAGAAAGCCAGTGAACAACAGGCGCTGCATTTTTATCAGGGCGGAATTGGCTTACCGGACCGCGACTATTATTTTAATACGGATAGCCGGACGAAGATGATCCGCAATGAATATGTTCTGCATCTGGCCGCCATGTTTAAGTTAATGGGAGAAGATAGTGTAAAGGCTAAGTCGAATGCTGCTACTATCATGAAAATTGAAACTACGCTTGCAAAAGCTTCCAGAAAACTCGAAGACCTCCGTGATCCGTATTTGAATTACAATAAAATGCAGGTCGATGGATTGAATTCCCTGACTCCTTCCATTGACTGGAAGTCGATGTTAGAAGGAATGCATATTAAAAATGTAGATTCCGTGATCGTCGGTCAACCTGAATTTTTCCGTGAGGTAGAGAAGAGTTTGAAAGCATATCCCATCGAAGACTGGAAAGTGTATCTGCGCTGGCAACTGGTGAATACTTTTGCGGCCTATCTCAGTAAGCCATTTGATGATCAGAATTTCAAATTTTATCGCACTGTATTGAGTGGAGTCAAAGAACAACGTCCGAGATGGAAGAGAGTAGTCGTTGAAGTGGAAAATTCTATAGGTGATCTGCTGGGACAATTGTATGTTCAGGAATATGTTTCTCCTGCATTTAAACAACGTTATCAGGATCTTACCAATAATATTCTTGAAGCGTATCGGGATCGTATAAATATGTTGAGTTGGATGTCGGATTCAACAAAGCAAAAGGCGTTGGTGAAGTTGAATTCAATTACAACAAAAGTCGCTTATCCGATAAGTGGAAGGATTATTCCGCGCTGCAAATAGAAAGGAATAATTACGCCGGGAATATTTTGCGAAGCCATGTATGGGCTCATGATTATGAAGTAGCGAAATTGGGTAAGCCCGTGGATCGTACAGAATGGGGAATGACTCCTCAAACGTATAATGCTTATTACAATCCTTCTAATAATGAAATCGTATTGCCGGCTGCCATTTTTATTATTCCCGGTCTTGCAGATTCATTAGCGGACGATGCGATTATATATGGTTATGCAGGTGCTTCAACAATCGGACACGAACTTACACATGGTTTTGATGATCAGGGCCGGCAGTTTGATGAGAAAGGAAATTTGCGTAACTGGTGGAATTCAAATGACGAGATGGAATTCAATAAGAGAGCTAAGCTGATTGTAAAGCAATTTGATGAATTTAAAGTGTTAGATAGTTTAACTGTAAACGGCGAAGCTACGCAAGGTGAAAATATTGCAGACCTCGGTGGTGTTGTACTCGGTTATGAAGCTTTCAAGAAAACGGAGCAGTATAAATCCGGTAAACTCATCAACGGCATGACACCTGATCAGCGCTATTTCCTCGGCTATGCACTGAGTTGGTTAGGACATATGCGCGATGAAACATTAGCGATGCGTATCATGACGGATGTACATGCTCCGAATTTCCTTCGCATCAATGGACCTCTTGCCAATATCCCCGAATTCCACAAAGCCTTCAATATTAAAGAAGGTGATCCGATGTTTCGTCCGGATAGCCTACGGGTGAATATCTGGTAGTAGAGACAGGTCGCGACCTGTCAATACAACGGACCCGACCTGTCACTACAACGGACCGACCTGTCTCTACGGGCACCCGACCTGTAATGACAGGTCGCGACCTGTCACTACAACGGACCCGACCTGTCACTACAACGGACCCGACCTGTCACTACAACGGACCGACCTGTCTCTACGGGCACCCGACCTGTAATGACAGGTCGCGACCTGTCACTACTACACGCACCGACCTGTCACTACTACTTTTTTCGGTGTATGAGGAATAATCCTGTAATCGCAGCGAGGGCAACAAAGCCATAGGATAGATCTTTTTTCTCCCCCGGTTCGGATTCATCCTGCATGACGAAATCATCCTGACTGATCGCTGCAATGGAATCGGGTAATTTCGCATCAACACTTCCAATCGGATCATTTTCTGTCGGCAATAGCTCCGTCGGTAGAGGAAGGTGAGGTGTTGTTTTTTGATTTTTATTCTCTTGTTGAATGGATCCTGTCTTACTATCCGGAGGTTGCGGTGCCCTGTAGCCCTGAAAGTAAGAAGGATATTCCCGGTAACGACTCACATCCCAACCCGTGAGAGTTGCCAGTTCTCTTAGCTCGTTTTTTCTGCTTTGAATTTTTTGTTCCTGATAAGATCCCCATTCCGGACAATCATTCACGTAAGGTGCCGGATGATTTAAGATATAGCGACATTGAAATTGTTCCCGGTTAGGTGTTTCCTGAAAGATAAGGTCTTGAGGAAAGTCTCTTCTGTTATAGGTCACGTGCAGACGGGTGAAGAATAACTGTCCCGTATAGCCGCTCCATCCTCCCGATTGTAACCAGTTCACACCTGCTTCTGTAATTTCATTGTAGAGCGGCGGCTGGCTCGGACATGGATCACATTTCACCGAATTTTGTCCGCTGAGGTCCCAAGCGTATTCTAAAAAGATATTGTCGTAACCTTCACGGCGAATATTCTCTTTGTACAGATCCGTATAGAACTTTCCGAAGTGATCTTTAATAAATATCGGAACATTACGGTCGCTGGGCATTTTTACCGTGCGGTAGTTACTGGTTTCAATTCTTCCTTTTTGTGAAAATGCATAGATGATCATGTCCTGATTTCCTTCTCCATTCGCCATCCCCAGACGAATCGGAAGCATGAACTTGGGCGAATTGAAACTGATTTGTAAAGGCCGTAGTATCTGACTTGATAAGCGCTGCTGCTCTTCCAGATTTACTTTTACGACAAAGAATTTCATGTTGCTTTTGATATAAGGCTCCAGCACTTCACGGGCACCATCAGGAATCTTATACCCATGATCATTTAACCATCTCTCCAATCCTCCTGATTCCTGTGCGTTGAGAATTTGTATGTCATATTCTCCAACGGTATAACGTGCCACCACGGCCACTTTATACATATCTTCTTCTCTCGACATCTCGCTGTCACTTACAGGAGCTCTGCTCTTCATGGTAGCCGCTGCCTGTACGCTCTCGTTCATATACATGCGCTGGCAAGGTCCCTGGTCATGGTACTCTACCAGTCGGGGCCCGGAGTAGGCATCAAACTGATCGAAAATGCGTCGCTCCACCACTTTGATATCTTCTCGCTGTAGTACTGTTGGAACAGGAATCACCATGGCGAAATCAGAAACATTGCCCTGGAAATCGGAACTCATAGTTATCGTGCTTCGGTCTCCGTTTCTCACCAGGATGACTTGTGAGGTTTTGTTAAATAATTTTGCATCTGCTCTTGCAACATAGAAGCCGCAAAAGGCTTGCACCTGCTGTTGTGTGAGGAGGAACAGCAATGCCAATAGGAGGTTTTTTTTATTCATGATAGATTTATTTTTAGATGTGTTTTGTTAAGAGTTATAAAGCAGGGGTTGCGGTAATTTTCTCCGGCATCCGATCCTGCCAGGTCCATCGCTCGCCCTTGAAGAAATAATCCAGTACCGGTGTCAGAGGCGAAAGCAGAAATAAGGCCCAAAGCGGTGATCCGTTGACCCAATGATAGGCTTGTAAATAGAAGGCAAGAAGTCCGACGGAAAAGGCCCAAATTATGCGTACAATTTTATGGGAAGGAGTAGAGGCCGGATCTGTAATCATAAAAAAAGTGAAGAGCAGCAACGATCCGCTGGTAAATAAATGTGTCAGGGCATCCACCGGCCAGTTTTGCCATAAGAGCATTCGTATCAGAAAAGCTCCTCCATAGGCGGCAATGAAACTTAAAGCCAGCTCCAGTCGGTTCGCTCTCGTAACGACCAGGAAGCCGAGAATCCCCACCAGAAATAGCCAAATGCCTTCACTCCCCATTGTCCGGGTGATATCCACCCCGACCAGTAATTAAGATGGTGGCGCATATACCCACGTTGGCCGGATTGAAGAAGTGCTTGCCATTGGTTTTAAGAAAAACTTTGACGAAATAGCGATGAAGGCAGCCAGAATTACTACTGTAGTTTGATCGCTCCGGAACAGCAGACATAAACTAAAAGAGGTGATTAACGCACTTTTTAAGGATTGAAAGGGCAATCGAAAGAGAAGGATGCCGGCCAGTTGTGTAGTTAATGCGACCAGAAATGTTAAGGGAATTTGCCATCCCGGCATCGACCAGTTGAGTGCGAAAAGTCCGGTCAGGAGAAAGATAAATAAGAAGGTGAGTTGATAATGTCTTGCGTCGGAGCTGTAATCAGCGATCCATCGGGAAGTTCCCGACCTTATTGTAGTTATCATATGGAAGAATTTTGAGGGTAGATGTAGTGCCGAAAGGATTTCCATACATTCCGGAAAGAAAAATCTGCATTTTAGGGCACCTTGAACCTGAAGAAGACTTCCTTAGCTTAACTTAGCATCGCGGAATACCATCTTTAACAACGTGGCGCACCTCCTTAAATAGATTCACTTGCAAGAAGAATAATCGTATGTTGATTTTAAGATTGATCAGAGAGAGTATCATCATGGCCTGGCATGCTTTGGTTGTAAATAAACTGCGTACATTTTTGTCTCTGCTGGGGGTGACGATCGGCATCTTTGCCATTATAACGGTATTCACTGCCGTGGATAGCATGGAAAATAGTGTGAAGGGTAGCGTAGAGAAATTAGGAAACAATACCGTTTATGTGCAAAAATGGCCATGGGCTTTTGGTGGCGACTATCCCTGGTGGAAGTACTGGCAACGCCCGCTGCCCACCATCGATGAGTTGACGCAATTAAAGGATCGCTCTCAGTTGGCAGAAAATATGGCGTTTATGGCTTTTTTAAATGGTCAGACGTTAAAATGGGAAGGAAATGTGGTGGAAAATTGTGATGTCAGCCTGGTGAGCCATGATTATGAAAAAATTACAGGATTTGATTTGTACGATGGCCGCTATTTTACGGAAGCGGAGTCGAATGGCGGATATCCGGTGGCGTTAGTGGGCTTTGAAGTCGCGGCTAATCTATATCCTTCCATTTCTGCAATGGATAAAACGATCACTGTGAAAGGGCGTAAAGCTAAAATAGTGGGTGTGTTTGCGAAAGAAGGGGAGAGTATGATCGGCAACAGTCATGACAAGTCCGTAGTGCTTCCCGTGAATTATGGCCGTAAGTTTATTGATATCCGCACCGATCGCTCCGGTCCGATGATCATGGTGAAAGCAAAACCGAATGTCACGAATGCGGAACTTATCGACGAACTGAAAGGTCACATGCGGGCTATACGACGTTTGCGTCCGGTGGAGGAAGATGATTTGCCTTGAATGAAACGAAATTACTTTCTGCTCAGGTGAGTCAGTTGTTTGATGTGATTTCATTAGTAGGAGGAATCATTGGTGGCTTTAGTATTCTCGTGGGTGGATTTGGTATTGCTAATATTATGTTTGTATCGGTGCGGGAACGGACGCCCATCATCGGTATTCAAAAATCATTGGGAGCTAAAAACTATTTTATACTCGTTCAGTACCTCACCGAAGCTGTTATCCTTTGCCTTTTTGGCGGCGTGCTGGGTCTCCTGCTGGTGTACTTCGTGACCCTCCTCGCCAGTGGCTCCGGTTTTGAAATGTCATTGTCTCTGAAGAATGTGATTATGGGATTGAGTGTCTCTGCTATCATCGGAGTCATCAGCGGATTATTTCCCGCCGCTTCTGCTTCCCGTCTCGATCCGGTGGAAGCCATACGGGCGAACGGGTAGAGTAGTGTTTCTTTTAATAGCAATAGATTTCTACCAATGAAAAATGGCGGGATTTTTAATCTCCCCTGATGCATTTAACCTTAACTAATATTCCTTAGTTCCACAGAAAAAACAGATGGTTTTACTAGTATTAGAAAATCAGTATGATGCTGTAAATTAGAAGTGTCTTATGGTATAACACGCTTGATAAGTCTTACCTGAGACCTGATATGAGCTCTTCGATGTACAAGCCCTGTAGGGGCGGTATCTCTGTAAATAAGAATATCATCTTCTCCCCCTATGCCGGCAGCCGACCTTGGTCGGCTGCCGGCGGTTGAAAGGAAAGGCGAGTTTGTCGGTTACAGAGATACCGCCCCTACAGGGTTTATGACGAAGAAATAATCATCTTCACCTGACGTTATTTCTTTTCTTTTTTTTTGCACAAAATTTTCTCTTGAAATTAGCCTTCTAACTCCAGTGCTTAAATCAGGAACAATCGCATAAGATTTCTATCCATAAAAAAAGGGGAGATGTTTAGTCTCCCCTGATGCATTTAACCTTAACTACAATTTAGTACTTAATCAATTTTTGCTGATAACGATTTCCGGATTTCACTAACTCAACCGTATAGACTCCCGGTTGTAATCCTGAAAGTGATAACGTATTTTGCAAATTAGTGAAAGTGTTGTTGGATACTCTTCTTCCTGTTGCATCATATAGATTTACAAGTACCTCTCCCGGCTGTTGGAGATGGATATTGAGGATTTCGTTCGCCGGATTCGGGAAGAGTTGTATACCTGAAGCGTCAATACTCTGCAAACCGGCAGTGCTGATATCCACCGTTACCTGAACTTTGTTACTGGTGCAGGTTAATCCGGTCTTCTCTACACTGATGTCGTAGAAGTAATAATAATACTGACCTCCGAAATTATTACCTGTTAAACTAATTGCATCGGTAATGATATACGGATAATTCACACCTACTGAATTTCTTTTCAGTCGCGGTGAAATATTTCCCCACCCCGGGATCGCCTGATTGAAT
The DNA here is from genome assembly GCA_016721435.1 of Bacteroidota bacterium. Classification (GTDB taxonomy): domain Bacteria; phylum Bacteroidota; class Bacteroidia; order AKYH767-A; family OLB10; genus JAJTFW01. The sequence goes on along the minus strand of JADKIC010000012.1, from coordinate 70,538 downwards.
GCAGCGTCAGTGGTTAAATAATAATCTGTACCCGGACTTAAAATGAAATCCAAGGTTATGATTTGAGAATCCGGCGCAATGGTTACATCCAGAAATTGCAATAAACTATCCGCGCTGTTTCTTAATTCAATTCTGCGTAAGCCCGGAGTATCTGTATACACTTTAGCCGTTTTTAGTGTGCAGGGTTTAATCACATCAAAAAACATGCGTGCATTGGTCGTGTTCGCACTAAATTGAGTATTTCCCGATGGTACGAATAATCCGGTATTAAATATTCCGGCATTGAATGTTTCAGAATTATCTACCCAGTAATTGGTCTGTGCAGTAAGTACAGGTGTGGTATAAGTAGGTCCTGTAAAAACAGGTGTCGTCGCATTCAATGAATCATACCAGTTGATCACCGTTCCTGTTGCATTTAATGTGGCAGAGCCCGGACCTTGAATAGTGACATTATTAGTAGTCGGGTCAGGTACTACATGTACAGTCACAGAAATGGGTGTGGAGGTAAATTGTGCACAGAATCCCTGAATGGTTAAAGTGTAGACACCGGTTTGTGTAATAGAAGTAAATGGCGTGAAGTCACCATTTGACCAGGTAAAACTACTTGCTCCATAGGTTTGAGATTGCAAAGTCACTGAACTGCCATTGCAAAATTCTGTTTCACCGGTAGCTGTAATTACAGGTGTTTGATCAGGATCCTGTTCAATGATAAATGTAGGGGAGATGGCTTGACAATTATTTCCTGCTGCGCTGACTTCTACATTATATTCACCACCCGCAGTAATGTTTAGCGTTTGTAATGTGCTGCCATCATTCCATAAATAACTTAAACCTGCTGTTGTGGCGGTGAGCGTTTCTGTAGTTCCTGTGCAAATTACATTGTCCGCCAGACTATATGTGACACTGGCTACAGGAGAAACACAATCATTTTCAATGATCGTCATGAACTGATCCACCTGCGGATTAATTACTGTTGTCGTAATTCCACTGGGGAACTTTACTACAATGGAGTCAATAGTGGTAGAAGTGCCAAGACCGAAATGTAACATGGCTGTATTTGTTGTTCCATAGTTATCACCGGCTCTTACTTCGCGAATCTGAGTACCCCAGGCTCCATAAATTAACGCTCTGGCTCCGATAGCACCTTTATTACTGATCGTGCCAAGTAAATTGATGGTAATAAAATGATTGTTGTTGCGGGTATTGTTCATCCATAACACATCATCAATATTAGAAGGGTTGTTGTATGCATCGCCATAACTGGTGTACAGGTCAATTAATCCATCGTGATTTAAATCTCCCGTTGCAAAGGAAAGCATGTCATTGGTATTAAACAGTCCTTCGATTTTTGTAAAAGTTTTATTGCCGTTATTGTGGAAATAACGGTTAGAAGAACCGGCAATCAGCAAATCAACAAATCCATCATTGTCAAAATCCTCCATTGTGCTTTCAACAGGAGTGATATCAGAAACATCAAAACCACTATTGTTAGTAATATCAGTATAATGTCCGGTACCGTCATTTTCAAAATCTGACTGGCATGATCATGATTGGTTACCAATAAATCCAAATCACCATCGTTGTCAATATCTCCGAAGGAAGCTGTCCATGTTTGCCATCCAACATTGATATTGTAAGCAGCAGCATCTTCAGTAAAGTTATTGTTGCCATCATTCACAAACATGACATTGATCCTTCTGCCATCTGCAGGATTTGTTACACCCTGCCTGCATTTGGCAATATATAAATCAAGATCCCCATCGTTATCAAAGTCAGTCCATACACTACCATAGTTTCCACTGTCATCCGTTCCGGTCACATCAAAATTTATGGTGGTGCTTGATTCAACTAAAGTACCAGTCCCGTTATTGATGAAAATATGGCTCATAGCATTATCATCACAAACGAAAAGATCAACCCATCCATCGTTATCGAAGTCGGCGAAAGTCATGTTTTGCACAAAGAAATTGGAGTTGGGTATGCTGACCAGAGTTGCGGAAGTTCCTGCACTGTCTGTCATTAATATCCTCACAGCAGGGCCATAAGCACCTGCAGCTACATCCATAAATCCATTATGATCCAGATCGGCAACGGTCATTCCCCATGCCCAACCGGCAGTTGAACTAAAGGTTCCGAGATAAATAGTTTGAAACTGATTGTTAGTACGCTGAACGTCTACATAGCAGATTCTGCCATCGTCTAAGCGTATAATGTCGTCAAGTCCATCAAAATTCCAGTCAACTACAGCAACACAATTACCACTTTTTATAGTGCCATTGGTGAGTTTGACATTTTGATTCTTGAATGTAACCTGAGCATTGATACCTGTTGATATCAATAAGGAAGTTACAAAGAGTAATGTATAGAGTTTTTTCATTTATAAGGGATATTGTTTCGGATTTCTGTTTAGTATCGGATTACTTTTTTAAGCGTTTTTTCATTGCCTTTTCTGAAGACAAGATAATAAATACCCGGCTGTTCCGGAAGATTTATGATAAATCTTTTTGTTGAATTCCTGAAAGGAGTCAATACTCTTTCTCCATTTGCTTTAAAGCATTCTATTTCAACATTTAATGTGGATGATTCAAGGTGGACACTGCCGTCTTTCGTTGGATTTGGCCAGATCGTTATCGCTGCAGGAGAGGATGTGGAAGCAATACCTACCGGAATATTAATATTGTTTAACGTATCGGATGCAATTAAGATGGGGTTTTTATTGGCATTGGCATACATGTTTAAAAAGTATCGATTTCTGCCGAGCTGAATTGCTGCATCTCTGAAAGAAAAGCCGGTGGTAAGGTCTGGTAATACACATTGGCATAAACTGTAAGGTCGCCGATATATCCATCTAAAGGAACATGGTAATGAACGATATCAGCACCACTACCTTCTATTCCTGAAATTTTATTGAAGTCGGAATCAAATTCTGCATCACCAACAATTTTGCAAGTATCATAAACAGGATGTAAGGTGGTGAAGCCTAAAGGTGGAAGTCGGTTGTCTTTAAGCTGATCCGCCGCTCTTTCTAAGACCGTTGTCCGGTCTCCATTTACATCTCCCATCACCATTTCATAAACCTGTGTCCGGCTGCTGCTATTGATGATATCATGATGCGGCTCCAGTATGGTGTCAATATTGGCCACTTCAAAATTACTGTCGAATATTCCTGAAGAAAATAAAGTGTCTCCATTTGCTTTCAATACGATGAATTGAAGAACTGCTCTTCTGGATGGATATCCACTCGGAAATTTATGTCCGGCTTTATTGAGTAAGCTGATGTTAAAATAAGCGGTGTCTCCTACAGCAGAGTCATAAGTAGAAACGAGATCCAGCGTTTGCTCTCGTAACAAAGTGGTATTTGCTTTGAGCGTGGAATCGAAATTTTTATCAGGTGCAGTAACTCCCAGACTGATTTTATTGTCTTTTATCAATTGAACCATGAACGAATTGGCTCCGGCAAAAGTGTGGAGGTTAAATGGCGTTCTTCCCAACAATGAAACGTATCCGTTCGCGATCTTTATCGGATCTTCAATTTTGGGCATATGGCAGGTCTGACAGGTCATTTGCTGTCCTGTTGGATAATCAGAATTAAGATACTCATGATAAGTCGCCTGCTCTACAAAACTACCTCCGGTTGGAGTTCCGGTCCAAGATCAGCCAGCGTATAGTGAGGTTGTCCTTTGTAGAAAGCGGTATAATGTCCGAGTGGGGCATGGCATTTCGTGCATAAATTTTGAAGCTCATTCGCGTGCGATGGATTCACCAACACTTCGTGACTCACTTTAGCTCTCCAGAAGGGATCAACAGCCGCAAGTCCCATCATGGAAGTTTCCCAATCGTCATAAAGGTTAACATCCATTCCGTTGAGATCCACATTGGCTGCTCCAAGCGAATCAAATCCATGACAACCCTTGCAATTTTGTGGAAGTGAAAAATACTCTCCCGAATCAAGTGGAGTTTGCATATAGGATTTGAAAAAGGAGATTTCTTCAGGGGAGTGAAAGGGGCTACTGGTTTTGCCCGGAAACGAAAAACGTAACAGAATTACGACGATAAGCAAGGCCGTGAGGTATGGGATTTTCTTTTTCATGGTGGTTCTGTGAAAATAACGAATATGCGATGGCTTTCGTTACAGATTTTTGGGAAAATTAAGGAAAACTATTTACAGAAGTCAAACTTTTCGTTAAAAGATTACAGGATTTAAATCAGTTTTAAAAAAAGTTACTTCCGACGTTGAAGAACAATGTTGTAACGTCTGTTTTAAACAGGTCCTTAAACTGAATAAATAGGGCGGAAATTGATCAAAAACCGACTACTTATTTCCAGACTTTCCAATTATAAGAATGGATATCCTTTAAGCTATGTGCCAAGAGGTCAATACAGCATTGAATATCACTTTTATCTGCCATTTCGATGGCCTGATGAATATGACGGGTAGGAATGCTGATAGCACCGGCAATAGCTCCGGTTTTCCCATTGCGCTGAAGCCCTGCTGTATCCGTTCCCCCGGCAGGCAAAATCTCCGATTGCCATTTGATTTTATGCTTGTCAGCGGTTTTTCTTAAGAAATCCACCATTCGGGTATCACAAATGGTGCTGGAATCCATAATTTTTATGCCGGCTCCTTTGCCCAATTCGGTGACCATTTCCTGCGGACGTGCTCCCGGAGTATCAAAGGCGATGGTGGTGTCGAGGTTGATGCCGAAATCAGGTTCAATATGATGTGCGGCCACCGATGCGCCCCGCAATCCGACCTCTTCCTGTACCGTGAAACTGGCATAGAAATCATAGGGAATATTCCCCTTTAGCTTCCTCAAGGCTTCTATCAATATAAAAACGGAAACGCGGTTGTCAATGGATTTGCAGTTGACGCAATTCCCCATTTCTATTAATTCCCGCTGGCGGGTGACCGGATCTCCAACAGAAATGATCTTGTTCACTTTCGCTTTTGGGAGTCCGAGGTCAATAAAATAATCCTGTATTTGTGGTGCTTTGTTTCGTTCTTCCGGCGTCATTAAATGTATCGGCTTGGATCCCATTACCCCAACCACATCTTCCTTTCCATGTACGATGACGCGTTGCGCGGTCAATGTTTTTGGATCGAATCCACCTAATGTATGAAAGCGCAGAAAGCCCTTGTCATCAATATGAGTCACGATAAAACCAATCTCATCCATATGTGCCGCCGCCATCACTTTGGTGCGATCCTTTCCTCTGCGGATAGCCGTCAGATTGCCCATCTTATCAATACTCACTTCATCCGCAAGTGATTTTACTTCCTTTTGTACGATTTCACGAATACGGTTTTCATGCCCCGGAGCGCCCGGTGTTTCGCAAATAAGTTTCAGGAGAGAAAGATTCATAGTGTTAAATTAGGGAGGACTAAGGTATATTTTATTCTTAAACCCGAAAAGGGGAGTCCTCGTTTTTTTATTAAGAAACAGGGCTCAGGGGTGAGGGATCGGAATTAAGAATCAGTAGGGAAAGGACATCTGAAATTATCCGGTCTCTTATTCGATTTTGGTGAGTTTTATAGTGTTAGCGGTTGATCGTTCCTGAAGAGGAGTACTCGCAATATGTATGATATAATGTCCTTGCTGAACCAGCTCTTTGTCGACAAGGTACTTTTTAATATCCGAGATGGTGACATCTGTACTGACATATTTATCATAGTAAAAGCCTCGTATTCCCCACACGAGATTCAGCGTGTTGAGCAGTGGACGATTGTCAGTGAAGATGTAGATAAAGGCTTTTGGCCGGTGAGCCGCGATTTTGAAAGCGGTGGTACCGGAATGCGTCATGGCCACTATAGCGGAAGCATCGGTTTGCTTGGCCATCACGGCAGAGATATAACAGATGTTTTCCGGAATAAAATTCGGGGAATCATTGGCAGGCGCATGTTCACGGAAATAAATGGAGTCCTGATCTTCCACTTCACTGATGATGCGTTGCATCGCACTCACCGTTTCAACAGGAAATACACCCACAGAGGTTTCAGCACTTAGCATCAACGCGTCGGCGCCGTCGAAAACAGCATTGCCCACATCATTGGCTTCGGCCCGGGTAGGACGATAATTTACAATCATGCTTTCCATCATTTGGGTAGCAATGATCACAGGCTTTGCCGCGGCATTGCATTTTTTTACGATGGACTTCTGTATCACCGGCACTTTTTCCATCGCCATCTCTACACCCAGATCTCCGCGGGCCACCATCACTCCATCACTCACCTGAATGATGGCATCGATATTCAGCACGGCTTCCGGTTTTTCAATCTTGGCAATTACCCGCGTCATGCTGTTACGGGATTTGATGATGTTCTTTAATTCAATGACATCTTCGGGTTTACGCACAAACGAGAGACCGATCCATTCTACATCATGCTTTAAAGCAAAGTCAAGGTCACTTCTGTCTTTTTCGGTAAGGCTTGGCAGTGAGATTACCGTATTGGGAAGGTTAACACCTTTTCTGCTACTCAATGGTCCGCCATGAATGACTTTTGTTTTTACTTTTTCATCCGGTAAAATTTCAGTCACTTCTAACTCAATTTTGCCATCATCCACCAGCACGGTATCACCGATTTTTACATCCTGATGAAAATGTGGATATTTAATAAAAACCTCCGCACTGCTGCCCGGCACCTCATGATGGTTTAATAAAAGCTCATCTCCGTTTTTCAATACGATATCTTTCTCGAGCAAGTCGCCGATACGAATTTTCGGTCCTTGCAGGTCGAATAAAATGGCGATATGTGCATTTAGTTTTTTGTTGAGATCACGGATGGTGTGGATGATTTTTTCCATCATGGCATAGTCACCATGAGAGCTGTTAATTCTGCAGACATCCATCCCGGCAAAAATCATTTTTTCAAGAGTTTCCTCGTTAATACTGGCAGGACCAATGGTGGCAACTATCTTAGTTCGATTGTATCGGTTGATGATCATTTTACTGGTGGGAGTTTTGGTTTTTCCCCGTCTTTGTCAATATAGGGTTCCAGATAGAGAAAGTTTTCCGCCGATTTTAATCCGGACGGTTCAATTTCAAAGGTACTGCTCACTAAACTTATAAATCGGATTTTACGTTCGAGTTCTTCAATGGTGGTGTATCGGCTATAATTTTTAATAACCAAAAAATAATCGCATTGTTTCAACTCGGGAATAAAATAATATTTATTTCCTTTATTGGAGATCAGATACACCTCCTCTTCATCTTCGTTTAAATAAAAAAAGTAAGGAAAGAGGCAGGTTGTCCCCTTGTTATCCGGCTTTATTTCCAGATCCGGAAGTTTTTCAAAATTGTAGAGTAAATACCGGTTAAGTTCAGCACATAATTTATAATCGCGATAGGCACAGAAAATCCCTAAGAGCAGGAAATCATAATCCGGCTTAAAGTCTAAGGTAAATGTCTGTTTTTTTGCCACGTCTCAAAAGTAGAGAAAGGGTGCCCTTTAAATCAACGAAAAATGAACGGGTTATATGGAGTTCTTAACAGTAGAAAGTTCAAAGTGTTATTGCTGATTAACAGCTATTTGTATGTCAATAGTGTTTTTTGCTTTTGTGAGGAGCTGCTACTCCCCATTGCTTGCGGAAGTCTCCTTCGGAGAATTAGACTTTTGCTCGTGATGGGGAGCGACGCCTCCTCACTTCCAGCTACCGGCTTTGGGGTTAAATGATGTTATAATGATAAACCCAAGCGTCCGCCGCGCATTCCTTGCGCCTATGCGGTTAACCTACAGCATTGGCTAGTCAGAATTTTAATGACCGACCGGTTTTTAAAAGTTTTTCCCTAATTTTATTGTGATGAAAAATTCCTTTGCACTTTGTTGTTGATGACTGCAGTTGTTGGGGGTGGGAAGACATACGCACAGTTTAATAACAATACTTGGGTTTTTGGGGATAGTGCCGGAATTCATTGGCAAGGTGTTCCTAAAACACCAACTAATTTCAAGTCAATTATGAAGATGAGGGGAGCTTCATCTACTATCTCCGATAGTAGTGGCTTAATTTCGTATTTTTTTTTGTTGAACAATATTTTCCCTTTAAATAATATACTAGTTAATAAATATAACAGTGTAATGAGTAATGGGAGTGCCCTTTATGGTGGCGGTTGGTATCACGATCGTCTTATAATTCCAAACACAAGCAATGATTCCATGCTATATATTTTCTCTGCAGGTGTAACCGCTAGTGGACCCTACGGATTATATTATTCAATAGCAAATTACAAAGCCAATAACGATAGCGGCATTGTCATCCAAAAAAATGTAATGCTGAATAATCTTCCTGCTTTCGATGCCTTGATGGCTGTTCGCCATGGGAATGGTAGAGACTGGTGGTTGATTTTTCAGTGGTGGAATGCACCAAACGGTACTACCGTAACAAATGAATACTATATATATTTAATAAATGAGACAGGTATAAATGGTCCTTTTAACCAGAGTATTGGATTGGATCATACCACTGGTGGAGGGCATTTGATTTTCAATAATGAAGGAAGTAAATTCGCCCAAATATCATGGAAGGGGCAAATTCAACTCTGCGATTTTGATAGATGCAGCGGTCTCATTACTTCTTTTACTGCAATTCAACCGGAAGGAGCCGGGCCATTTCCATTGGTATTAACAAGCTGTGCCTTTTCACCCAATGAAAGGTTCTTATATGTTTGTGAAGCATCACTAAGTACTCAGCCATCTACAATCTGGCAATATGATTTAACAGCAGCCAATATTGTTAACTCCAAAGTTGGAGTTGGGGTTTTTAATGATCCGAATATGGGAGTGCATTCCATTCTACTAGCACCTGACGAAAAAATATATATTTCCACCTTTGATGAAAATTACGCCTGGCCATATCCGGATACAAGTACAGCATTTACCACCATCAATTCTAACCTCTCCGTCATCAACCAACCCGATTCACTCGGCCTCGCTTGCGATTTTCAGCCTTTCAGCTTTTACCTTGGTGGTGCCAGAACTTATTACGGCCTCCCCAACAATCCCGATTACGAACTCGGCGCATGGGTGGGCTCGCCTTGTGATACGCTGAGTGTAGGGGTTCAAGATCTTGAACCCCCACAGCAAGCGTTCTTCCAAGCCTGGTATAATAGTGAATGGAATATGATTCACGTCAACGCCTCCAAACTCAAAGGAAGAACGGGGAGTTTGCGGTTGTTTGATATGGAAGGGAGGTTGGTGTTTGAGAAAAAAGGTGGAGGTGATAGCGGGAGGGTATGTGACGGGAGAGATACCGATGAATGCGGTGGCGAATGGGGTTTATCTGGTCAATTTAATTACTGATTCGGAAAGTGTTTCGTCTAAGTTAGTCAAATTTTAGTCACATAAAATTTATATTTAAACGCGGCGGGCGCGGAGGTTTCGCAGCGAGCGCGGAGGTTTATCATAACAAATCATAAAATCCCCCTTCGCTGACTTCGTGCGCCAAAGCTCCAGCGACGGCGTAGACTTCGGAGGGCTGGCATAATAAATCTGCGGCCCATCAAGTTTGGATTCACGATCAGAAGTAATGAGGCAGGATTGATAATTTGCTAAACTACCGGCAGTTGTTGAGTCGTATCCCGTAATCAAAAGCTTACCTTTGCAGCATGTTACTAGATGATGAATATTTCATGCGGGCTGCACTCTCGGAGGCGAAGGTTGCCTTGGAAATGGATGAAGTGCCGATTGGAGCGGTGATTACTGCAAATGGTAGAATCATTGCCCGCGGACATAATCTGGTAGAGCATCTAAATGATGTTACTGCCCATGCGGAAATGATGGCGTTTACAGCAGCAGCAAATGGATTGGGAGGGAAGTATTTAAAAGATTGTACCTTGTATGTTACACTCGAGCCCTGCCTGATGTGTGCCGGTGCCGCTTTCTGGACACAAATTTCCCGAATTGTGTATGGGGCCAGTGATGAAAAACGAGGCTACTCTTCTGTTTCAGGTGGAGATCATGTCCTGCACCCTGCAACCCAGGTGAAAAGTGGTGTGTTGGCGGAAGATTGCGCGGCTTTGCTGACAGCCTATTTTAAAGGAAAACGCTGATTATACGTTAATAGCTTGTAAAACCTGCTGCGTAAGTGGCTTGTTGAGGAATTTCCGCACAAACGGGTTTTTGTTGGCTCTGTTCAAATCCCTGAAACTCTCTGAAGTGGAAAGCATGACGATTTTAATTTTCATGCGTTGGTTTTCAGGCAGTTTTTCGAATTCGTCAAGAAACATAAAACCGTCCATTTCCGGCATCATGATGTCCAGAAATATGATCTCCGGCCATGTAGATTCAGTGGCGGTTTTCAAAAAGGTTAATGCTTCCTTGGCTTCCTGGTAAGTAACGACATTTTCTGCGAATCCGTTCGACTCAATCATCTTTTTGTTGATGAAATTATCAAGCGAATTATCATCGATTAACATTACTGACTGGTACTTTTCCTTCCCGGGGGTACTTTTTTTCTCTGCGGTACTTTGACTCAAGATCTGGCTGCTCATTTTTTTCTCTTCTGTGTTCTTTCTTTTTTTGTTGGTCTGGTGCTGGAAGGTTGGATAGGGTTTGAAACGCAGTCCCCGCCTCGCGGTTGAGTAAAAAGTAAAATTGTCTTACATTGATCTTGCAGGAAACCTTGCATTTCTTACAAATTAATGGGAGGGTATAAAACAGGAACAGCCGGCATATAGCCAACTGCTCCCTCCAAACCAACCAACAGCCTAACAGGTGTTAACCTGCCATCCGAAGCTTTTGCTGCACCGTTTCCGGTACCATCGATTCCACATGATATCCGTAGAGTCCTACATATCCGGCTTCCGGGTAGGGAACCATGTCAAACCAAATGTTTAATCCGCTGAAAGTTACTTTGCACTCCGTCGGGACTTTGTCATTGAAGACGAAATTAATTTCAGGGTAGGCTTTTAGAATTGCCGAAGGGATTTTAGCACCTTTCCGGCATTTCCATTCCCCGAGTAAGGGAAGAGCTGTTAAGTTGGAGTCGATCAGCCGTTTGTTATAATCAAACCGCATTACAGGGAATGCGTCACGCAGATCGTTTTGTGTCATTTTTGATTTTTTCATGTTATTTCTTGAAGGCTTGCTATGCAATGATACATGCAGGGTTTCACTCTTGTGGTTAAATATTCACATGAAACTTACATTTCTTTTGCAGCAATGCATGTTGCCTTCGTACCTTTGCAAAGAATTTAAAATAGAAAATATGCCATACCCGGAACAATTATGCGCTCCTATGCGCAAAGAACTTACCAGCATTGGATTTACTGAGCTAAAAGATGCAACAGAAGTTGATACCAACATTCCTACTGCGAATGGGACTTCCTTGCTGATGCTTAATTCAGTTTGTGGTTGCGCGGCAGGTGCTGCACGGCCCGGTGTGAAGCTGGCCCTCAGCAGAACTGAATCAAAGCCTGATCATCTGATTACCGTTTTTGCAGGTCAGGATATTGAAGCTACCGTTCAGGCTCGTAAATACCTGGCGCCCTATCCTCCCTCTTCACCTTGTATTGCCTTATTCAAAGATGGAAAGGTGGTTCATATGCTCGAACGTCATCATATCGAAGGACATTCGGCAGAGATGATTGCTGAAAATTTGAATGCAGCCTTTGAAGAATTCTGCTCAGTAAAAGCTTAATAATTCAATTGGAATCTTACAAAAGCGGTCTCAAAAGGATCGCTTTTTTTATTTATGAAAGGGACGGTACGAGTATTTGCTGACTTGTACCTGCATTCAAGAGTGAAATTATAAGTCAACTAAATTCAACCGCTTAAGTTAATGTCTACAGAGAGCGTGGCTGAAAATATTACGCATCTTTTGGAAGATTATAAATCCGCTTTTTCATGAAAATTCACCTTTATTTTTGACTGTAAATAATCCTAGTTATAAATTTCTGAAAATTAAATCTTCGATTTAAACGCAGCGAGCGCCGCGAACCCGCCGCGAACGCAGCGTTTAAGTTTGGAATCTTTACTGCTTTGGATGGTGTTTTAATCACTCTCTAATTTACTTTATATCTGCTCTTAGTGCGGTTAATATCCCCTTTGGACTTCTAAGCTTTATGGAAGTAGGCTCCGTTTATCTGTGCCTGCCGACCAAGGCTAAAGCCAGGGTGGCCAGCTGAGCAAGAAGTGGAAATTAATCGCACTTGATAAAAGGGCATTTTCCTTCTTTCTCAATAGCATTCCGGATGATTTCCCGTACCTGATCCCGGAGGGAATTGGCATCCGCTTCCGTCAATCCGGTAGTGGAAATCGCTTTGTGGATGATAATTCTGGAACGACCCGGTCTCAATAACATTTTTGCGTTTTCCCGATCCGGAAAAATGCTCCAGTTATCCAGAAAGGTAATGGGAACGATTGGAATTTGCATTTCTATCGCCAGTTTAAAAGCACCGTTTTTAAAAGGACCCAGCTCAGGTGCGCAGGGAGGGATGGTGGCTTCAGGAAAAATTGCCAGACTAATACCCTTAACTAAGTCCTTTCGGGCCCGCTTATAGGCTTTATGCGAATCCTTTATGCTACTCCGGTCAACTGAAATATTCATCCGTTTGAAAAATATATTGAACATGGGTACATTTCGAAGCTCTGCCTTACCCATAAAGTGAAAATAGTTGGGGAAGGCGATATTCGCGGTCAATATATCCAGATAAGAAGAGTGATTGGGCGTGATGATATACGCTTGCTTCGGATCAAGTGCTGATTCTTTTTTAATCGTATACCAGATCCCTGTGGTAAAAAGTATCCAATGGGCCCATATTTTCTTTAATCTCCAGGCATAAATAAACCAATCTTCACGACTCAGCAACAGCAAAAAGACGGGGTAAAGGGGAAGAAAGAAGAGAAATCCGCTCAAAAAGAACCAAACACACCAGATTCTTCGAAGGAGGAACGACAGATATTTCACTTTACAAAGATACCAAAGTATTTTTCTTCGTTTATTTTCACCCCATGAATCGTTTGGGTATCAAGAGAGGTTTCCGGAGATGGTCTGAATCCTTTATTTTGGGCTCTAACCATCCCCTGGCCAGGAATTTACAAGGACGGTTTCCCCGGTTATTCCGGTTTTTTTCGTTGCGATTTGATCCCCATCACTTTCGTGGATTGCCGCTGACATTATTTTTAATTGGTGCGGTTATCAATGCATTCATATTGAGTGAGCTTGCTGAGGAGGTACGGGAAGCCTCCCGGTTGAGAGATCTGGATCGTTTGCTGGCACAGTATTTTTTAATTTACGTAGCGAAGCATGGGCAAATCGGATTTATCATTTCACCCGATTGGGAAGTTCTCCTACCGTATTGACATTACTTGGATTATTGTCGCTGTTCTTTTTGGTGAAGAAACGAATGAATGCCTTTATCGCCATCTTGTCTGCTCTGACGACAAGTGCAATGACTGCTTTTGCGGGAAAACTATACTATAAGTATCCGCGGCCCATCGATCAGGCATGGTATGAGGAGTTTTCCTGGTCCTATCCAAGCGGACATGCTACTGTAGCAATGGCTTATTATGGAATGCTGTTTTATCTGCTGGTGATGCATTCTGAAAATTATAAATGGAAAGGGATAGTCGCATCAGTCGGGATCATCTTCATTCTGGCAATGGGTTTTAGCAGAGTGTACCTTGGAGTTCATTATTTGAGTGATGTGATCAGTGGTTATTGTATCGGCTTTGTTTGGTTGTTGTTTTCGGTTACTTTGTTGGGATGGCTTGATTTCAGGAATGAAATCCGGCGGCAAAACTGATTATCGATTATCTTCGCAGTCTTATGGAAACAGTAGTAAGCGGAATCAGAAGCACAGGTAATTTGCACCTGGGTAATTATTTTGGAGCGATGAAGAATTTTCTGCGAATGCAGGAAGAATATCATTGCTTCTTCTTTATCGCCGATTATCATTCTCTCACTACACATCCTCACCCTGAAAATCTGAAAAGTAATGTACGGCATGTGCTTGCAGAATACATTGCTTGCGGTTTAAATCCAGATCAATGTACACTCTATATTCAAAGTGATGTGCCCGAAGTAGCAGAGCTGTATTTATTGCTCAATATGAATGCCTACATGGGCGAACTGGAAAGAGCGACAACTTTTAAAGAGAAAGCAAGAAAGCAGCCCGATAATATCAATGCCGGTTTATTGACCTACCCCGTTTTAATGGCTGCGGATATTCTTCTGCATAAAGCAGCAAAAGTTCCGGTAGGGAAGGATCAGGAACAGCATCTGGAGATGACACGCCAGTTTGGAAACCGTTTTAACAGAATGTATAATGTGGATTATTTTCCGGAACCGGTCGCCTTTAATTTCGGAGGGCAACTGGTGAAAGTTCCCGGGCTGGATGGCACAGGTAAAATGGGGAAGTCGGAGGGAGAAGGAAATGCCGTGTTTCTTTTTGATACCGACGAAGCGTTAAGAAAGAAAGTGATGCGCGCTGTCTCCGACGCGGGACCCACAGAACCCAACAGTGTGAAGTCCGAAGCGATACAAAATTTATTTACTTTGATGAGTCTTGTTTCTTTACCTGAAACTCTTCAGTTTTTTGAGAATTCGTTTAATGAATGTACGATTCGCTATGGGGACATGAAAAAGCAATTGGCAGAAGATATGATCACTTTTATTCAACCCATCCGGTCAAGAATAACAGATACCTTAAAAGACGAACAACTGCTGAAAAATGTAATGAAGCTGGGCAAGGAGAAAGCGCAGGCTTCTGCAGCTAAAACCGTGCGTGAAGTGCGTGAAATAATGGGGATTAATTATTAAGCTAGCTACCGGCTACCGGCTTCCGGCTTCCGGCTACCGGCTTTCGGCTACCGGCTTTCGGCTATGATGTTTATGCGATTTTTATTCTATTACTTTAGGCTTTGTTGATAGGTAAAAAACATTGAATGTAAAGACAAATTAAATTTATTATCGAATTTTTTTATCACTATAATGCTAGCATGTGCATTAGGCTTGCCCTTAGTTCTTAGCGGCACAAGCCCTGTAGGGGCGGTATCTCTGTAAGTAAAGATATCATCTTCCCCCAACTACGCCGGCAGCCGACCTAAGGTCAGCTGCCGGCGGTTGTAATGAATAGGGGAGTTTTTCGGTTAAAGAGATACCGCCCCTACAGGGCTTATGTGGAAGAAATATCCATCTCAGTTACGGTAAAAGTGCATAGGTCAGGAGGTGAAAAACGTTGAAAATAAAACAGATTAAATCTAATAACGAAATTTCTATCGCAATACATCCGGCTTCCGGCTTTCGGCTACCGGCTTTCGGTTTTCGGCTACCGGCTATCGGCTATCGGCTTCCGGCTACCGACTACCGGCTTTCGGCTTCCGGCTTATTTTCAATGTGAATAAATTTTCTTTATGGAATAATAATGCAGCTTATAGCACGAACATTTCAACTCTTCTCTCAAAATCAGGGCCGGCAGCTGGTGGCTGGCAGCAGGCAGCCCAAAGCATTTTAATGGATTGTAAAATTTAGATTGGAGTAACCGCTTTAATAAACTTAACGTTTATTTTTTCCATCAATGATTTGCAGTATTCATAATTGCGTTGTGAAACTGCTCTTCTGAAAATGTTTAGGTTTTGCAATGAAATGAAATAGTAATCGCTTCGGTAAAGTCACTGTCAATTTGTTTGTCAATAATTCCGTATTTAATTGCTCCATTGATCAATTCAAATTTTGCAGTGATGTTTAAATGTAGTTCGATTTCGTTGCCTTTCATAGTGGAAGATTTGTAGTCTTGTTACGGCAAAATACGATCCATAGTTTTAAGAAATCTGCATTGTTTGGGTTAATCTTACATTATGTAAACATATTTATTCAGAAGAAGTAAGTCTTGTGGATAACTTATGCTTTCAGGAAACAGAAAATAAGGTGCAGGTTATTTTACCTTAACAAGCTCTCTGTAATAACGGATCATATCCGTTGATCCTACAGCAGTAAAGCCGGCAGAACGCAACATGGTAATCAATTGTCCGCGGTGGTAAGTGCTATGGTTCATGACATGCATAACGATCTCTTCGATGGTGTTGAAGAAGGAAGTGCCGTCGATGGATTTGAATTCGACAGACGATAAATGTCCGTTTTCAGATAATTTTTCGACAAATCTTACAAAGTCAATACTGCTTTGATGAATGGCATCTATTGATTCTTCAAGGCTTCCTTTGAAATAATGACTGGGCCAGGTATTCGGCGATTCTCCCTGTAATCTCTTGTACCAGATTTCCTGTGCATCCCATAGATGATAAAGCGTTTTTCTGACAGTAGGAAAACTACTTGTCATTTCCTGGTCAGCAATGCTATCGCCGGCCTCTTTTATATAGGAACATATCCGGTCGTTCGCCCAGACATTGTAATTGCAAAGTTGTAACAGATGTGAAGCCATAAATTTTATGCAGTTGGGTTAGGTGGTATGTGGAGGAAGTGGTGAGTTTTTAAAGAAGTGCACTTTGGAGGAAGGAAAGAGGAGTGATTTATCCGAATGTTCAATTCATTTGCAGACCATTCAGGAATGAATTATCATACTTGCAGCCATTTGATTTGAAAACATATTCCGGTGCTGAAAAGAGTTTACAATTCCCTGTTTAACAAAGGCATGTCCAGAATTTTCTTCAAATATTTTTCTTTGGTCACTTGCTGCAATGCACCGGCATGACGGAGGTGATGCATGTCGGTGCCCAGCGCGCCAATGATACCCATGTCAATCAGTTTTTCAGCTATTTTTTTGCATCGGGACCATAATATCCTGCCAGAGAATTCAAGTTCAATTGAAGGGTGACACCCATTTCATAAAATCGCTTGTAATGATCCAGGTCTCTATGCCAAAAGGGATAACGTTCAGGATGTGCCAATACCGGTTTGTATCCCAGTACCTGCGCCCGGAACAAGACTTCATTGACATTGTCCGGAGGATTGATATACGATACTTCTACAAGCAGATAATTATCTCCAAAAGTCAGTAATTTCTCTTCTTCCAGTTTTCTGATAAAGCCATCGTCGAGATAATACTCCGCGGCAGCGCTTACTTCTACAGGGATATTATTTTCAACAAGTGCTTTTTTAAGTGTAGCTAAACCTTCTAAAATTATCTCAGGAGTGTTTCGGAAATAATCACTCATGATATGAGGAGTGGTGATGAATTTACTGTAGCCTAATCCATGCATGATTCGGATGAGCTCCAGACTATCTTCTATTGTTTTGGCACCATCATCAATCCCCGGAATGAGATGGGAATGCATATCGGCTTTTAAAGTAGAAAAGTCAATGCTTTCTTCTTCATCTGATCCGGAGGAAAATTTTTTAAAGAATGATTTAAGCATGCGCAAACGCTTTTCGGAACCACGCCACCGTTATTTCGAGACCTTCCCGCAGTTGGTAGTGAGGCTCGTATCCCAGCAAATTCTTTGCCATAGATATATCAGCCAGGGAGTTTTTTATATCCCCTTTACGTTCGGCAGCATAAGCCGGTTGCCTTTTACTGCCGGATATTGAAGCGATGGTCTCGTAAAGTTGATTCACAGATACACTTTCACCAACGGCGACATTGTACACTTTGTTGTACGCCTCCTGATTGGTAGTAAACAAGGCTCTGATATTGGCCTGCACCGCATTTTCAACAAAGGTAAAATCTCTGGTTTGATTGCCATCTCCGAAAATAACAGCTTCCTTATCAAAAAGTAAGGAGTTCATGAACAAAGGAATGGCAGCGGCATAGGGTCCATTCGGATCCTGGTTGGGGCCGAAAACATTAAAATAGCGTAAACCTATGATTTCCATTCCGTAGTGCATAGCAAAGACCGAAGCATACAGTTCATTGGTCAATTTAGAAACAGCATAAGGGGACAAAGGACGACCGAGATTTTCTTCTTTTTAGGTGAGGCAATGCTATCTCCATATACTGAACTGGAACTGGCATACACCACCCTCTTCACGCCGGCATCTCTTGCAGCGATCAGCATGTTCAGGTAGCCTGTTGTATTGGCATCACTTGTTGCTACCGGATTTTTTATGGATCGGGGTACAGATCCTAAAGCGGCCTGATGGGTCAGCAGACTCATCCCTTCACAAGCTTTTCGGCATTGCTCGGGATCAGTAATATCTCCCTCTATAAATTCAAACTGAGGCCTGTCCATGAAGGGCTCCAGATTCCTGATGAAACCATTACTCAAATTGTCAAAAACTCTTATTCTGGAAGCACCATGATGAAGCAGGTATTCAACGATGTTTGAGCCAATAAAACCTGCTCCGCCACTGATAAGGACGCTGGCATTTTTTATGGAATCATTATGATAGATGTTGCTGTATAAATGAGGGGATGTCATAATCGGTTAAGCAAAAGTAAGATAAATTACTGATTAAAATTCCGCTTTATGATGATCCGTCAAATCGGCTTTCCGAACTGATTTCCCGCTAAATAATCTCTGCTGAATTTGCACTACCGGAGGTCATACTGCTTTTCGTAGTAATTTTTATATTCTCCGGACGTCACTTCATTCACCCATTGCTGGTTGTTTAAATACCAGTCCACCGTTTTTTCTAATCCTTCTTCAAACTGTAGAGAGGGTTTCCAGCCCAGCTCCTTTTGGAGTTTTGAGGAATCAATAGCATAACGCAGATCGTGTCCGGCTCTGTCTTTTACAAAAGTGATGAGTTGTGCGGATGTGCCTTCGGGTCTATTTAATTTACGATCCATTACCTTGCATAAAAGCTGAATGAGATCAATGTTCTTCCATTCATTGTGTCCGCCAATATTGTACGTCTCTCCATTTTTTCCATAATGATAGATGACATCAATGGCTACCGCATGGTCTTCTACAAATAACCAATCGCGGATATTTTCTCCTGTACCATATACGGGTACGGGTTTGTTGTTGCAGATATTGTTTATAGCAAGCGGAATCAATTTTTCGGGAAACTGAAAGGAGCCGTAGTTGTTAGAGCAATTCGAAATCAATGCAGGCAATCCATAGGTATCGTAATAAGCGCGTACCAGATGATCCGAACTCGCTTTCGATGCAGAGTAGGGGGAGTGTGGATCATAGCGGGTGTCTTCGGTAAAGAAGCCGGAATTGCCCAGCGATCCATACACCTCATCCGTGCTGATATGATAGAAACGCTTGTTGTTAAAATCGCCCTTCCAAATCTCTCTTGCAGCATTCAATAGATTGACCGTTCCCACAATGTTGGTCATGATGAACTCCATGGGATTGGCGATGCTGCGATCTACATGAGATTCAGCAGCCAGATGGATGACGCCTTCAAAATTGTATTGGCGGAAGATTTCGAGCATAAATTCACTATCGCAAATATCTCCTTTCACAAAGCGATAATTAGGAGCATGATCAATATCACGCAAATTCGCCAAATTGCCTGCATAGGTGAGTTTGTCCAGATTGATGATGGTGTAATCGGGATAGTTTTTGACAAAACGTCGCACAACATGTGAACCAATAAATCCGGCTCCACCGGTAATAAGAATATTTTTTTTACTCATTGAGTGTTTACTTTAATCGTTAATTGCAGAGGATAAAATTTACTGCCTGTTTATTTTGTATTCGGTTGTAATGGTGGTGAAGTTGAATATTTCTGCGCTGGCATTTTTTCTCTAAATGCCCCCGCATAAACTACAGGGAGCGGAGCTATTTACTCGTTACCAATGATTTTTTCTGCAACACCTGTTCCCATGCCCAGGCGGAAGTGATCATGTCTTCCAGTGTATGCGTGGTCTTCCAGCCCAATTCTTTGTTGGCGTAGGAAGTGTCAGAATACACTTTTTCTACATCTCCGCCACGGCGCTCTACGCATTCATAATTGACTTTTACACCTGTTATTTTCTCGAATGCATTGATGATTTCAAGGACGGATAATCCGTTGCCGGTACCTAAATTAAAAAGCTCGTATTTATTTTTTGTTTGGCCGGAAAGCATTCTGTCGATGGCTACCACATGCGCACGTGCAACATCAACCACATGAATATAATCACGAATACAACTTCCATCAGGTGTGTTGTAATCCGTACCGAAGACTTTCATTTTATCTCTTTTGCCAATTGCCGTTTGCGTTACAATAGGGAAAAGATTGAGCGGTGCACCAACAGGATATTCGCCAATTTTGGAAGACGGATGTGCTCCAACCGGATTGAAGTAGCGAAGAGAAATTACGTTGATGTTCATCACCGCAGTAGTGTCTCTCAAAATGTCTTCACCAATTTTTTTGGTATTTGCATAGGGACTCTGAGCAGGTTTGACCGTAGCGAATTCATCGATCGGTAAATAGTCGGGTTGTCCGTATACAGAGCAGGAAGAGGAAAAGACAAAATGTTTAATACCATTTTCACGACATAATTCCAGTAAATTCAGTAGTGAAACCAGGTTGTTACGATAGTACTCCAATGGTTTTTCTACACTTTCACCTACTGCTTTAAAAGCGGCAAAATGTATGATGGCTACTACCTTGTGAATGCGCAAAAATTCCTGAACAGCACTTTTGTTATTCAGGTCAATATTTGCAAAGCCGGGACGAATACCTGTAATTTCTTCTATGGAGTCCACCACTTCACCGTGTGAATTACAAAGGTTGTCGATGATCGCTACATCGTATCCTTTTTCAATTAATTCTACTACGGTATGTGATCATATGAATCCGGTTCCGCCGGTTACCAGGATAGTTGATTTTTTTGTCATGGCTGCTATTTTATGGTTATACGCAGCATCCGCAATCTTGTTCCCTTACAGACTCCAGTACTTGAGGTCTTTTATCTTGCCATTCAGGATGCCTTTCAGATCTACAATCATTGCTTCCGGCTTCGTCATCTTTTTAAAATCTTCCTCTACAAGTCCTTTGTATTCTTTGTGATTCACTGCCACTACTACTGCATCATAATCAGTAGCCGGAGTCTTGGTAAGCTCGTAGCCATATTCCAGCTTTAATTCATCACTGTTCGCACGTGGATCAATTACATCTACATTTACACCATAGGATTTAAACTCATTGATGACATCAGAGACTTTAGAATTTCGAATGTCTTCCACATCTTCTTTAAACGTGGCGCCCATCACTAAAACTTTGCATTTGCTTAAGTCTTTTCCCATGGCAATCAGTTTTTTTACGGTCTGCTTCGCCACGTAAAATCCCATGGAGTCATTGACATAACGTCCTGAATTGATCACCTGGGAATGATAGCCCAATTCCTGTGCTTTGTAGGTCAGGTAATAAGGATCAACTCCAATACAATGGCCACCCACAAGACCCGGCATAAAGCGAAGGAAATTCCATTTCGTACCGGAGGCTTCCAGTACTTCATAGGTGTTAATGCCCATCTTATTGAAAATGATGGAAAGTTCATTCATTAAAGCAATATTCACATCCCGCTGTGTATTCTCAATGATTTTAGCTGCTTCGGCCACTTTAATGGAGGAGGCTTTGAATACACCTACGGTTACAACAATCTCATATACCTTAGCAATATTATCCAGTGATTCGGCATCACATCCTGAAACGACTTTGGTAATTTTAGCGAGGGTATGCTCTTTGTCACCGGGATTAATTCGTTCCGGAGAATAACCGACTTTGAAATCAGTTTTATATGTTAAACCTGAGATTTCTTCCAGGACCGGGATACAATCTTCTTCGGTACATCCGGGATAAACAGTAGATTCATAGACGACATAGTCCCCCTTTTTAAGAGCCTTTGCTATAGAGCGTGTCGCTCCCAGCAAGGGTTTTAAATCCGGTAAGTTTATGTTCATCAATCGGAGTAGGCACAGCTACAATAAAGAAATTGGCTTTTTTAAGTACGTCAATAGAATCTGTAAACTCTATATCACAACCTTCAAATGCACTGCTCTCCAATTCACCGCTAGGGTCAATGTTTTTGCGCATCAGTTCTACACGCTCTTTATTAATATCGAACCCTATTACGGATACTTTCTTTGCAAACTCTAATGCAATCGGGAGACCAACATATCCAAGTCCGATTACAGCTATTTTATTTTTCTTATTTACAATATCATTATACATTGCGGTACAGTATTTCCGGTTTATTAAGTTTGCGAAGGGCGTAAATGCGTTCAATTATATCAACCACTTTCAGGCCTTCTAACGCATTTGTGGTCATAATAGTTCTTCCTTTTAAGGTGTCAATTACATTTTCAATAATGTAATGATGATTGGCAGCAGAACCTTTGTAAGTGCCATAATCATTGGCCGGGTTCACTGGTGCAAGTTTAGGCATCGTGTAACCATCCATATGACAATAGACGACTTCATTCATGTACTGTCCACCAATTTTTAAGCTTCCCTTGCTGCCAATGACAGTAATGCTGCTTTCCAAATTAGTATCAAATACAGCAGTGGTGTAATTAATCGACCCCATTCCTCCATTGATAAATCGGAAGTTGACAATTCCTGTATCTTCAAAAGCTGTTGATTGCTGATGATTAAAATCTGCGAAGACACCATTAATATCCGTGATATCACCAAAGACCCAATACATGATATCTATAAAGTGGGAAAACTGGGTGAACAATGTACCACCATCCAGATCGCTCGTCCCTTTCCAGGAACCTTTTTTATAATACCGGTCATCGCGATTCCAAAAGCAATTTAATTGTACCAGGAATACGTCTCCCATATATTTCTGCTCCACCACTTCTTTCAGCCAGGCCGATGGTGGTGAATACCTGTTTTGCATAACCCCGAAAATCGTTCGTGATACCTGCAGCGCTTTGTAAATGATATGTTCACAATCCGCTTTAGTAATTGCCATGGGCTTTTCACATACCACATGTTTATGATGCTCGAGTGCTTTTAAAGAATGTTCTGCATGCAATCCATTCGGGGTACAGACATTGACCACATCGATTTCCGGTATGGCTTTTAACATTTCTTCAGGAGTACTAAAAAATGGAATGTCTTCTACACCTTTTAAATTCAATTCGTTTTTCGGACGAATATCACAGATGCCCAACAGTGCAGCTTCTTCATTCCTGCGAATCATTTCAGCATGACGCATGCCGATATGACCACATCCAATGACTGCGAAATTTATTTTACGGTTTTGATAATTGGTCATCAGGAGATTCGGCTTACACTATTTGCTTTTAGTTGATAACGCTGCTGACTTTCAGGACATGTTGCCATTCCTTCTTTATCAAATTGCAGCTTATGTCCATATTCACTCATCCATCCGGTTTGTCGTGCCGGATTGCCAATTACAAGCGCATAATCGGGAACGTCTTTTGTCACCACCGCCCCGGCTCCGATAAAGGCGAAAGATCCAATATCATGTCCACATACAATAGTTGCATTCGCTCCGATGGAAGCGCCTTTCTTCACCGTTGTTTTTGCATACTGACTTTTTCTATTGACAGCACTTCGTGGATTCGTCACATTGGTAAAAACCATACTAGGTCCAAGAAAGACATCATCTTCACAAATGACACCGGTATAAATAGAAACGTTGTTCTGCACCTTAACATTGTTACCCAAAACGACATCAGGAGAAATCACGACGTTTTGGCCGATATTGCAATTTTCACCTATGATACAATTCGACATAATATGACTGAAATGCCAGATTTTAGTTCCTTTTCCTATTGTACATCCTTCATCAATAAAGGCAGACGAGTGAGCGCTATATTCCATTAGATTTTTCATGATATGCCCGGCAGTTAAAGGTTGCTGAGCAGTAGTGAACTGTTGCTGTCGCTGATAAAATTATACAATTTATTCTACACCTCCTGTTTGTCGAATTCCACCATTTTTTTTGTTGGATGTAACTATCTGAAATGGCAAACACTGCATAGTTTCCCATGCAGTGTTCAACGATTTAATTTTTATTTCAAGCGAAGCGGTGAGCCGTCTTGTTCAATTCTTCAGGAGGCAGACTTCTGAAGTAATCATAGGTGTATTTGAGTCCTTCTGCTCTGCTGATTTTGGGTTGCCAGCCAAGAATTTCTATGGCTTTGCTGATATCCGGTCTCCGTTGCTTTGGATCATCCTGTGGCAATGGGTGCGTGATTAGTTTTTGATTGGTACCTGTTAACTTGATAATCTCCTCACCGAATTCGCGAATCGTAATTTCCTGCGGATTTCCGATATTAACCGGATAAGCATAATCACTGAAGAGCAAACGGTAGATTCCTTCAATCAAATCATCTACATAGCAGAAAGATCGGGTTTGCGAACCGTCACCAAACACAGTGAGGTCTTCACCACGCAATGCCTGGCCGATAAACGCCGGTAATACTCTTCCGTCATTCAGTCGCATTCTCGGACCATACGTATTGAATATTCTGACTATCCTGGTTTCCAGATGGTGATAGGTATGATAGGCCATGGTGATGGCTTCCTGAAAACGTTTGGCTTCATCATAAACTCCTCTCGGACCAATTGGGTTTACATTGCCCCAATAATCTTCAGTTTGTGGATGAACAGTAGGGTCACCGTACACTTCACTGGTGGAAGCAATCAATATTCTTGCATTCTTCACTCTTGCGAACCCTAAAAGATTGTGAATCCCTAATGAACCAACTTTCAGAGTCTGAATAGGAATCTTTAAATAATCTATCGGACTTGCCGGAGAGGCGAAATGTAATATATAATCTATTTGTCCGGGAACATACACGAATTTACTGACATCATGGTGATAAAATTCGAACTCCTTCAAACGAAAGAGATGTTCGATATTCTTTAAGTCGCCGGTAATAAGGTTGTCCATTCCTACTACGTCAAATCCTTCCTTAATGAAACGATCGCAGAGGTGTGAGCCGAGAAATCCTGCGGCACCGGTAATAAGAACTCTTTTTCTTGACATAATAGGTGGTTTAAATCAGGAGAATGCCGGAACTTGTGGAGATACTGTTTCGCGTCCCATGCTGCTGTAATAGAATCCTAACTCTGACATACGTTGTAGGTCATACAAGTTACGACCGTCGAAGATTACTTTTTCCTTCATGGTTGCTTTCATCTTTTCGAAATCAGGTGTCCTGAATAATGCCCATTCCGTTGCAATCAACAATGCATCAGCATCCTGAATAGCATCATAGGGATCACTGGCATAATGAA
This sequence comes from Bacteroidota bacterium, assembly GCA_016721435.1. Lineage (GTDB taxonomy): Bacteria > Bacteroidota > Bacteroidia > AKYH767-A > OLB10 > JAJTFW01. The sequence goes on along the minus strand of JADKIC010000012.1, from coordinate 45,483 downwards.
TTACTTCACCCATGGTGCGTTTTACATTTTCCATTGCTTCCGGATCAAATGCACTTACAGATGCTCCTGCGGCAATGAGGTCACGGATGATGTACAGTGCTGGTGCTTCACGAATATCGTCCGTATCCGGCTTGAAAGCCAGACCCCAGATCGCGAATTTTTTACCGGCCAGGTTTCCTCCGAAATATTCTTTCAGCTTCTCTACCATTACCGTTTTTTGTTTCTCATTCACCTGCATTACAGACGAGAGAATTTTGAAATCGTATTTATAGTCCTGTGAAGTTCTGTACAATGCCTGAACATCTTTTGGAAAACAACTTCCACCATATCCGATACCGGCAAAGAGAAAGCGCTTACCAATCCTGGAATCCGAGCCAATACCAATACGAATAGCATCCACATTCGCGCCAACGCGCTCGCAAAGATTGGAGATCTCATTCATAAAAGTAATCTTGGTAGCTAAAAATGCATTCGCCGCATATTTTGTCAATTCTGCAGAACGCTCATCCATAAAATATATCGGATTACCCTGACGTACAAATGGAGCATAGAGATCACTCATGATCTTCTTTGCTTTTTCACTGCGGGTTCCAATCACTACGCGGTCCGGTTTCATGAAATCATCCACTGCAAAACCTTCACGCAGGAATTCCGGATTAGAAATAACATCGAAATGAACGGTACATGTTTTAGCTATTGCTTCACGCACCTTTTCTGCAGTACCTACAGGTACGGTACTCTTATTGATTACAATTTTATATTCACGAATCAAGCGACCTAATTGCGATGATACACCTAATACATAGGATAAATCTGCAGAGCCGTCTTCACCGGGAGGAGTCGGTAAGGCAAGAAAGATAATAGTAGCATCTTTACAGCCTCTTCCAAATTAGTGGTAAACTGAAGACGACCTTGTTTGATATTTCGTTCGAAAAGAATGTCAAGATGAGGTTCATAAATAGGGATAATGCTGTTACGCATTTTTTCCACTTTATTGGCGTCAATGTCAACACAGGTTACGTGATTTCATTTCGGCAAAACATGTACCTGTAACTAAACCTACGTAACCGGTTCCGACAACTGCGATATTCATATTTGATCTTTTTTATAGTTTATAGCCTTTTTTTACTGAAATTGTAAAAAAAGGTTTCAATCAACGGTTGACGAATTCAAGAACACTGGAAGTGATATAGGCAAGATCTTCGTTGTTCATTTCCGTATGCATCGGCAGGGAAATGACATGATCACAAAGCGCTTCTGTTACAGGAAAATCCCCTTTTTTATATCTCGGATCCATATACGCTTTCTGCATATGCAACGGGATAGGATAATAGATCATGGATGGAATCCCTTTACTATCCAGGAATTCACGCAAAGCTGTTCTTGAAACCCCATTCAACACTAACGTGTATTGATGAAAAACGTGCGTGGATCCATTCTCACGAGAAGGGGTTTTTAATTTAGGATTATTGGCAAAGGCTTTATCATAATAATCAGCTACATGTAAACGTGAGGCACAGTATTCATCGAGGTGCTGTAATTTGACACGAAGGATAGCCGCCTGCATCGTGTCCAGTCGGCTGTTTACACCAATTTCATCATGATGATATTGCACACTCTGTCCATGATTAGCAATCATGCGGATTCTCATGGCCAGCTCGTCATTTTGTGTAAAGATCGCTCCTCCATCTCCCATGCAGCCTAAGTTTTTTGAAGGAAAAAAGGAGGTCGTTCCAATCGTGCCAATCGTACCGGCTTTCATGGTGGTGCCATTTGACATCGTGTACTCTGCTCCGATAGCCTGTGCGGTGTCTTCAATTACATATAGATTATGTGCGTTGGCGATTTCCATCACCCTTTGCATATTGGCACATTGTCCGAATAAATGAACCGGAACGATAGCTACCGTTCTGGAAGTAATCGCCCGCTCTAAGGCATCACAGTCAATAGTGAAGGTGTCCGGATCTACATCTACCAAAACAGGCTTCAGTTGTAAAAGTGCAATCACTTCTGCCGTCGCCACATAGGTAAAACTGGCCGTAATAATTTCATCCCCCGGTTTAAAATTCAAAGCCATCATGGCTATCTGTAAAGCATCTGTTCCATTGGCACAGGGAATCACATGTTTGACTTCTAAATAATCCTCTAACTCTTTCGCGAAATGTTTAACATCCGGTCCGTTAATATAAGCGGAGGAAACGACAACATCATGAATCGCTTTGTCAATTTCCGGTTGAATCTTTTTGTACTGACCAATAAGGTCAACCATTGGCATTTTTTTAATGTCTCCATCGGTGTTTCGGGGTAATTTGTAAAACAGGTTTCGGAGGGCAAAGATAAGATATTTTCAAGTGAAACAGGTGTAGGGATTTACATGGTAAATTGCCTATTTTTGCCCATCCATGAATAGCGGAATCTTCAAATATATATTGCTCCTGGTGGGCTGTCTTCTCTCGGGTCTGACTCCCATAAAAGGACAAGCCAGCCTGAAAGATTCTTCAATCTCCATGGTGATGATCCGCCATCCTATGGACTTCAGTTTCCCGGTGGAGATTTGGCTAATCGCTTTGGGTTCAATCAATCGGTGGGAATGGGGGTAACCTACAAGAATAAGAAGGGTGGATGATCACCGCCGAAGGTTCTTTTATTTTCGGAACAAAAATTAACCAGCCGGGTCTTTTTTCCGGATTAACTACATCGGAAGGTACTATAATCGGCTCCGATGGACTTTATGCCGATGTGAGGGCTTTTGAACGGGGATATTATGTTACTCTGGGAGTAGGTAAGTTATTTAATATGGCAAAGCCGAACCCGAATTGCGGATTTATTATTGAAGGTAGTCTGGGTTTCATTCAACATAAAATTAAAATTCAAGATAAGAAAAATTCAGTGCCCGCCTTAAACGATGAGTACGTAAAAGGATATGACCGTTTAACCAATGGACTGGCAGCCAGAGAGTTTATTGGATATCTTTATATCGGAAACCATCGGCTGATTAATTTTTTTGGTGGGGTAGAAGCTGTGCAAGGTTGGACAGCCGGGCGCAGGGATTTTATTTATACCGATATGGAGGCAGACAAGTCGGCAAGATTTGATCTGCTGTTTGGTTTCAGAGTGGGCTGGATCATACCACTTTTCAAAGAAGCACCTGATGAGTTTTATCTTTATTAGTTATTCTATAGGATTAAGGCTTTAAAGAACTTGACCTGATCTAAAGAACCTTTTAGGAGTTATAGAGTAAAAAGATTGATGACCATTTTACAACTGTGAAATGGAAATAGTGAAAATGAAATTATATAAAACCGGAGAAAAATGGAGTTGATTTACCGTATAGTCATAGGAATGTATGGTGCATTGATTTCGTTCGCCTCTATTTTTAATAATAAGGCCCGGCTATGGGTGAAAGGAAGGCAGAAATGGAAAAGTAAATTGGCAGATGCTTTAAACGGGACATCAAAAAAGCGAATTTGGTTTCACTGTTCCTCTCTGGGAGAATTTGAACAGGGTCGTCCTGTTTTGCAGCAAATAAGAAGTGAATTCCCCGATCATTTTATTGTTTTATCTTTTTTCTCACCATCCGGGTATGAGGTAAAGAAGAATGAAAAAATAGCGGATTATGTGTGTTATCTTCCTTTGGATGGGCCTGCGAATAGTAAGGAGTTCGTTCGATTGCTGAATCCTTCCTTGGTATTTTTTGTGAAGTATGATTTTTGGTATTTCTATGGAAAGGAACTTCATGGAAGAAAGATTCCTTTCTTTTGCATCTCTGCTATTTTTCGCCCTGGTCAGGTGTTTTTTAATCATGGGGAAAGTTTTTTAGAAAGATGTTGACCCGATACACGCATTTGTTTGTGCAAGATCAGGCTTCACTCGAATTACTGTATCGCAATAGTATCCCATCCGTGACGGTTTCCGGTGATACACGGTTTGATAGAGTTCTTGAGAATAGTACTCGGGAAGCAGTATTTCCTGCCATAAGTGATTTTTGTGCTAAAGGAGTTGCAGTTGTTGCAGGTAGTACTTGGCCTCAGGATGAAAAAGTATTGGCAGGGGTTTTGGCTAAAAATCCAACAATGAAATTGGTGATAGCTCCTCATGAGTTGGGTGAATCCCGAATAAAAAATATTGAATCGAGATTTGCGGGTAAATCCATCCGCTACTCCGCAATAAGTGCTGACATCCCGGCAAATGTAAATGTCGTTATTATTGATAGTATAGGTATGCTATCATTATTATACCGCTTTGGAAAGTACTCCTATGTTGGAGGCGGCTTCGGAAAGGAATTCACAATATTTTAGAAGCCGCCGTCTATGGTCAGCCGGTTTTTTTCGGTCCGAATTTTAAGAAGTTTAAAGAAGCCCGTGATTTAAAAGCAACAGGGGCGGCAATGAATATTAAAAATGCAGAGGAACTGAACAATTCGATCAATAGTTTGGAACTGGATGCTTCTTCCTATGAACAACTGACTTTAAAGAATAAAAAGTACATAGAGAGTCGTAAAGGTGCTACAGAGATTCTGATGAATTATCTGCGCCTGAATCATGTGGTAAGAGTGATGGAGAATGTTTTTATTTTTTCTATTCTTGATTTTTGAGATAGATAAAATCGCCTTTCATCATGGGGTGTTTCCCGATTAACCTATTCTTTTCAGCTGTCAAATAGAAATTTCTAAAAATGACTTCAAAGATCCAGGGTTCGGTCTTTACTTCGAAGTAATTTTTCTTTGCTTCCGGAATGAAGATTAAGGTATGGTCCGGACAAAATTCAAAGTAGACGCCAATGCTGTCGAATAAACCGGTTTCGAGTGTGGCAAGACCTTCCGGATTGCATTCGGCATAAGACGTGTCCTTTCCCGAAAATCCCATCACAAAAAGTATCGGTTAACGACCGGATTTGCATCATTTATTTGAATGGAAATACCTGCATCGCTCTTTTTATTAGAATTAATAATCTTCAATGCCGGCCCTTTGGTAGTGTCGGAGGTTAATAATATCGGGTATGCGTTTGCCAGAGACAGTTGCCATTTCCCACTGCCATAACTATCAAGTGCTCCGGATGAAAAGAAGAAATCAAAGGTGGAGTCGGGATTGATTTTGAAGTCGGATGCCGTTTCTCTAACTCCTTCTACGTAGTATTCGCCGCATACATTGCAGGGAGTTTGTGCGATTGATTTTGGTGACCCAATAAGATGAATAAACAGAAATAGTAAGAGAAGGAAGTTTGTATTCATTTAATGTTTAATTTATCATTTGATTGCTATCTCTAATCTCCATTTCACTACGCAATACGGCGGACTTATCTTAGTATATAAATTCTATAACTGTCCGGTTTAATCAGTAGAAATACAGTAGAAATACAGTAGAAATACAGTGGAAATACAGTAGAAATACAGTAGAAATACAGTAGAAATACAGTAGAAATATAGTAGAAATATTGTAGAAATATTGTAGAAATACAGTAGAAATATTGTAGAGATACAGGAGAGGTAATACACCCGGAAGCAGAGCCTTGTTCCTCGACATGCTTCAGCGTGAGGCTCATCATCTTAGAATATAAATTCTATAACTATCCAGTTTTATCAGCACAAATAATAGTACCGTAAATCCCCATAGAGAAGAGCCGCCATAACTAAAAAAGGGCAATGGAATACCAATGACCGGCGCTAGTCCTATGGCCATCCCCACGTTAATCATGAGATGGAAAAAGAGAATTGAGGCGACACCATAAGCATAAATCCTTGTGTATTGAGATCGCTGTCGCTCTGCTATGAAGATGATGCGATAGAGGAGTCCGAGAAATAAGAGAATGACCACAGAGGTGCCGACAAATCCCCATTCTTCTCCAACAGTGCAGAAGATAAAATCAGTGCTTTGCTCCGGTACAAAATCATATTTGGTTTGAGTGCCCTGCAGGAATCCTTTACCTGTCAACCCTCCCGATCCAATGGCAATGAGACTTTGATTGACGTTATATCCCGCACCTTTCGGGTCAGATCTTTTTCCCAATAAGACCTCTATTCTTTCGCGTTGATGGGGCTGAAGTAATTTGTTGAATGCATAATCCACACTAAAAACAACACCGGAGCTGAGTACGGTGATCATGAAAATGACCAATAAGTTTTTACGTGTTTTACGCATGAGTAAATAAGCGATCAATCCCAGACTCCCAATGATTCCAAGTAAAATCGTGTTCGGAACCATTAATGCCAATATGAATAATACGCCGGCAAAGAATCCGAATATTAAAACGTTTTGCGATAATCCCTCTCTGTAAAGCACAAAGATAAATGCAAAAAACACCAACGCGGATCCGGTATCATTCTGTAACAAAACCAAGGTCATCGGTAGAAGTATAATTAAACCGACTGTGATTTTCGTCTTGAAATCCTCCATCCGAATTCCCAGTGAACTCAGGTATTTTGCTACGGCCATGTTCGTGGCGAATTTGGCGAATTCTGAAGGTTGTAGTTTAAAACTGCCAATCTCAATCCACGACCTCGCCCCTTGCACATCACGCGCAATCACCAATACAACCAACAGAATAAATATGACAGTAAGATAAATGGGATAGGAGAAGGCCGCATAAAATTTCCCTTCAATAACCAATATCGAAAGCCCGATAAGCAATGAAGTGCCGATCCACAACATCTGTCGGCCATAACTCTGCGTCATATCAAAAATATTTTTATGCTCCTCGTTGTAAACGGCAGCATATATATTGATCCATCCCATCAGAACCAAAATCATGTACAGCCCGACTAGGACCCAGTCAATATTTTCGAATATGCTTTTCTGCTTACGCAAGGAATTGGTTTATATAAATTGTTATTAACTTATTTCTAAACTCTAAACTCTAAACTCTAAACTCTAAACTCTAAACTCTAAACTCTAAACTCTAAACTCTAAACTCTAAACTCTAAACTCTAAACTCTAAACTCTAAACTCTAAATTCTAAATTCTGAATTCTGAATTCTGAATTCAAAACTGTCTACCGATAGTCAGGTTCTCAATTCTTCGTCAGAATTTTTTGTCGTGTGCCTCCGGACTTCTGCTTGTTCTGCTTTTGGCAACTTTTGACGTATCACGCAGAACACCGCCCGGTTTTTCCAGACTTTTGTTTTCCAACTGCAGTAAATTACCTTTCAGCATTCTTTCTTCCAGCGGAAGCCTTTTCGTTTTAATACTGTCATTAAAATATTTCTCCATCATCAGGCTGGCAATAGGTGCGGCCCAGGTTGCACCAAATCCAGCATTCTCTACCATCACAGCAATAGCAATTTTGGATTTTCCCTGGGAGCGAAGGCAACGAATAAACTATGGTCCTTCCCATGGGGATTCTGTGCCGTACCGGTTTTTCCACAAATGATGACCGTGTCGAATCGGGCGATTCTTGCCGTTCCTGCTTCTACCACTTTTTGCATGCCATCCTGAATAATATCAAAATACTGCTTGTCTACTTTGCTGAAATGTTTGGTGTCGAGATTACGGGAGGTATTGGGTTTTCCATCAATTTTTTTAATGACATGAGGCGTATAGAAATAACCCTTGTTGGCGATGATGCATAAGATATTTGCCATTTGCATCGGGTTTATGCCCAACTCTCCCTGACCAATTCCCAACGAGTAAATCGTAGAAGCTTTCCATCTCCCTCTCCCGTAAATTTTATCATAAAACTCAACGGAAGGAATAAGTCCTTTGAGCTCATGCGGCATATCCACTCCGATTTTTATTCCGATACCAAAACTCATCTGGTACTCGCGCCATAAACGATATCCATTTTCACTGCTGCCAAATTTTTTATTGTCGATAAAGGATCGGAAAGTATTGCAGAAATAGGGATTGCAGGAATATTGAATAGCACCCTCTAAAGCGATGGAAGGATGTGGATGACATTTTACACTCTTACTCCCTACAACGAATGAATGAGGATAAATCGTTCCGGGGGTAATGATTCCCTCTTGTAGTGCCACAAGGGCATTCGTCAATTTAAAAGTAGACCCGGGAGGATAATAAGCCTGCATGGCACGATTGAAGAGAGGTTTCAAAGGATCCTTGAGTAACTGGGAGTAGTTTTTAGAGCGCACCCTTCCCACAAGGAGATTGGGGTCGTAGGAGGGACTGGAAATCATAGCTAATATTTCTCCCGTGGCCGGCTCAATAGCCACCAATGATCCGATTTTATTTTGAAGCAATTGTTCCCCGTAGGCTTGCAAGTCAGCATCCAGTGTAGCCACCAGATTTTTTCCGGCAATGGCAATGGTATCGTAGATGCCCTCTTTGTAACTGCCTTTTTCACGGTTAAACACATCTACCATAATGATGCGTACACCCCGACGGCCCCTGAGTTCCTGTTCATAACTCTGTTCGATACCGCTGATTCCAATATAGTCACCCTGCCGGTAATACGGTTTCTTGGCAATCAGCGCATCATTCACCTCACCGATATAACCGAGTACATGGGCCGCAGTGTTGTTGGGGTATTTTCTTAAGGTTCTGGGCTGGACAAAGAATCCCTGAAATTTATAAAGCTTTTCCTGAAAGGTGGCAAAAGTTTTCGCTGAGATTTGTTTTTCAAAGATGCAGGCCTTCATTCTTGAAAAGGTTCTCGCTTTGTTCATTTTTTCAATGAAGGAGGCGATCGGCATATCCAGCAAGCGACAAAACTCGGCAGTGTCGAGGTCTTTCACCTGCTTCGGTATGACCATAAGATCGTATACCGCCTGGTTGTAGGCAAGGATTTTCCCGTTACGATCGTAGATCATTCCCCGCGCAGGATAATCCGTGATATAACGCAATACATTATTAGTAGCAGAAACCGAATACGTTTCATTCACCACCTGAATGTAAAATAAACGGATCATAAAAATGATCACCACCGCAGTGAAGATACTGAGGATGACAAATCGCTGACCTGACCCGGGATTATACATGGATCAGGTAGAGCGTTATATGGATTGTCCGGTTTGACAAAGGAGGCAATTGTTTTATTATTGAAATTGATCAATGTTGATACTGTTCCATTCTCTTTTCAATGCAACTACTTCAATGGGATCTTTCCTTAAAAGAAGAATCCCTCAGCATGCATTACATATTACTCTTTGGTTTCATAGTCAGATAATGAGAAATTACCACCAGCAGCAAAGTTAGCGCACTACTCATCAATATGCGCAGGAGTGTATCAAAAAATTCACTGAACCGGAACACCTCTACAAAGAACAATAACAGGTGATGTATAAAGATGAGGAGTGCAGCATATGCAAGATACCAGGGGAATCCGAATTTTCGGATGGAAGGTTCAACGTCGGTTTCGTAGCCGTCGCGGGGTGCAATTATTCTTAACCAGGTCGGTCTTACAAAGGCTAGCAACACACAAGCTGACGCATGCATGCCGGGAGTATTCTGAAACATGTCAATTGTTAAGCCGGTGAGGAAGGCAACGAGTAGAAGCAATCCTTTTGGCAACTGTACAGGTAAGGAAAGTAAAAAGAGAACATAAAGGAATGGATTGATAAAAGTTCCCAGCTGAATATTGTTCAGAATGATAACCTGCACCGTAATCAATACAATGAATCGTAGAATATGCCGGAGGATGAGCAGAATCATTGTTCGTCCTCCTTGGGTTTATTGATGACTTCCAATTGCTCCTGCTCTTGCTTCATCAGGTTTTTGACAATGTAAACATGGCTGAGATTGCCAAAATTCATCGACAACTTCACTTTTATTTTGAAGAAGGGTGATCCGGGTTCGGTCAGGGTTTGCTCCACACGACCAATCATAATATTGGCAGGGAAAACGGTGGAGAAGGATGTCGTCACGATGGTGTCGCCTTTTTGGATGGGAACCGTCTTGTCAATTTCATTGAGGTAAGCATAATTGGGATCGTTTCCTTCCCATTTCAGTGAACCGAAAAATTTATTCCGCTTAATCATCGCACTGATATTGGTTTCTTTGTGCAACAAGGACATCACCGTGCAATAATGATCCGAAACATGATTGACGATGCCGACGACTCCTTTTTCTGTGATGACACCCATCTCGGGCAGGACTCCCTGTAAGCGACCTTTGTTGAGCGTGATGAAATTATTCCGGTGGCTGATCGAATTATTGATGACTTTGGCGTCGAGATAAGTATATTGCTGAATGGAAGCAGAATCTTTAATGGTTACCGCTGAACTATCGTTGTCATATTGCGCTTCATTTAACAACGCGCGCAGTTTGGCATTCTCCTCCGCCAGTAAATTATTGTTATCGCGGAGATGGATATACTCTTTCACATAATTAACCCCTTCCATTGTGGTGGTAACCACTTTGTTTGTTGCATTGAGTACAGAAGCCTGCTGAAACCGGTTGTTGCGCACCAGCAGATACAGACATATGGACTGCAATAAAATAAAGAAGAGGGTGAAGTTATTGCGCCAGAGAAGGAGGAATAGTAGCCTCATGTTTTTTCTTTACGATAGCGCTGTGTTGCGGCAGGATGATTCGCTGAAATCAAATGAATTCAACGAAGAAATATTAATGCTGAAGGAACTTGTAACGATGAATGTTCTTCAGGGCGATGCCTGTACCACGAACTACAGCACGCAGCGGATCTTCGGCTACATGTACCGGTAGTTTGGTCTTCATGGAGATACGTTTGTCGAGTCCGCGCAGTAAGGCGCCGCCACCGGTGAGGTAGATGCCCGTGCGGTAAATATCGGCAGAAAGCTCTGGAGGAGTGATCTCGAGGGCTTTCAGAATCGCCTCTTCAATTTTACTGATGGATTTATCCAGTGCATGCGCAATTTCCGGATAGCTTACCGTAATTTCTCTTGGAATACCGGTCATCAAATCACGTCCATGTACGGCAAAATCAGGAGGAGCATTTTCAAGTTCAGGAAGTGCTGAACCTACTTCGATTTTTATGCGCTCCGCAGTGCGTTCTCCAATGAGGATGTTATGCTGACGTCGCATATAATCCCAGATATCTGTCGTGAAACCATCTCCCGCCACGCGGATACTCTGGTCGCAAACGATACCACCCAGGGCGATAACTGCAATCTCACTGGTACCACCACCAATATCAATGATCATATTTCCCATCGGCTCTTCTACGTCGATACCGATACCGATCGCGGCCGCCATTGGTTCATGAATGAGGTAAACTTCCTTTGCTCCTGCATGTTCAGCCGAGTCACGTACCGCACGTTTTTCTACTTCCGTGATTCCTGAGGGAATACAGATTACCATTCGGAGAGAGGGGGTGAAAAGCTTATTTCCGGAGCTGATCATACGGATCATTCCCTTGATCATCTGTTCAGCTGCTTCAAAATCGGCGATAACACCGTCTTTTAAAGGACGAACAGTTTTAATGTTTTCATGAGTTTTACCGTGCATCATCATCGCTTGTTTTCCTACTGCGATGACTCTGCCCGTTGTACGGTCGATGGCTACGATGGATGGTTCATCAACAACTACTTTGTCGTTGTGAATGATGAGGGTGTTTGCTGTCCCCAGATCGATGGCGATCTCCTGTGTAAGGAAATCAAAGAGTCCCATGCTTGAGCGTTTGCTTGTTAATGTCTGTTCCGGAGAACCTACGGGTGGTTATGGTGGTGTGTTGCTGAGAAAGGATATTTCCTTAGATCGTTGCAAGGTAGTTTTATCAGGTATGCAAAAGTGGAGAGAATAAATTGAATTATGAACGCATTAATGTTTAAAATGACGATAGCCGGTAATGACCATCGCAAGTCCCAATTCATTTGATTTATCAATAGAGTCCTGATCGCGCACTGATCCTCCCGGCTGTATAACGGCAGTGATGCCTGCAGCATGGGCAATCTCTACACAATCCGGAAAAGGGAAGAACGCATCGGAAGCCATCACTGCTCCCGAGAGAAAAACCGAAATGTTGGGCCTTGGCTATGGCTTGTTGGAGCGCATCCACTCTGGAGGTTTGTCCCACACCACTGGCCAGCAGTTGTCCGTTTTTCGCTAAGACGATGGCGTTACTCTTACTATGCTTGACAATTTTATTGGCGAACAATAAGTCCGTTATTTCAGAAGGTGATGGAGATTGCGTGGTAACTGTTTTCAGATCTTTTTCTGTTTCCGTTTGATGATCGGCTTTCTGCTCCAGTATACCATTTAAAACACTTCGAAATACTTGTTTGGGTGGGATAAAAGTATTGGTTTTGAGTAGCATACGATTTTTCTTCGTTTGAAGTACCCCGAGGGCATCTTCAGTAAAAGAGGGTGCCAGCAAGACTTCAAAGAAGAGGCTGTTCATGGCTTCGGCAACTTCTTTATCGATTTCCCGGTTGGTAATGATAATCCCTCCAAATGCAGAGACCGGATCACCGGCCAGCGCTTTTTCCCAGGCAGTGAGTAGGAGCGGGGCAGAGGCAAGTCCGCAGGCATTGTTATGTTTGATTACCGCAACCGTGGGTTCTGAAAAATCAGAGATGAGGGAGATGGCCGCATCAACATCCAGCAGGTTATTGTAGCTGAGTTCCTTACCATGAAGTTGAGTAAAGACCTCTTCCGGTTTGCCGTGGAACATTGCTTTCTGATGAGGATTTTCTCCCATAACGAAGGGAACGGCTGCTCCAATCCGCAGGAAATTGAAGGCTGTTTTCGTTGAGATGTCCCGTGCTGAACCAGGAATTGATGGCTCCGTCATACTGACTGCTGACTCCAAATGCTTTCAAGGCCTGGAGGCGACGTTGCTCGACATTCGTCTTACCGTTTTGATTATCAATAATTTCTCTAAGTAAAGAATAGTCTTTAAGAGAAGGTATTATCAAAACATCGTTAAAGTTTTTTGCTGCCGCACGAATCAGGCTGATGCCGCCGATATCAATTTTTTCAATGATCGCCTCCGGACTCCCACCGCATTTCACCGTTTCTTCAAAAGGATAAAGATCCACCACCACCAGATCTATAAAAGGCAATGCATGTTGTTGCATCTCATTTTGATGCACTTCATCGGCTCTCTTCGCCAGAATTCCCCCGAAAACTGCCGGGTGCAAGGTTTTTACACGGCCTCCAAGAATAGAAGGATAGCCGGTAATATCTTCCACCGGGGTGACGGGAATTCCTTTTTCGCGAATAAAATCATAGGTCCCGCCGGTCGCATAAAGCCGGACACCAAGACGGTGTAAACCTTCCACTATCGGGTCGAGGCCTTCTTTATGATAAACGGATAACAGGGCAGAGCGAAGTTGAATTTCCATGAGATGGGAGGGAGAATAAGGGCGCAAAAGTAGGATATAAAAGCAACTAATTTTTGCAGTAGGCGTGGTTTGATTTATCATCATTTGTTGAAAAGTGCGAACAAGTTGTTTTTAAAACTAAATCATACTCCACACTGATTTCTGTCATTTCAATAAAATTTGGGGTGAGTTAGCTTCGTGCGCTTAAACATCTCTGTTATGCCCATCTACCGTCAAATCGGACTCATTCCACCAAAGCGTCATATTGTTTTTCGTCAGCCTAATGGCAACTTATACCATGAAGAGCTATTTGGTACAGAAGGCTTTTCGGGAATGTCATCACTGGTGTATCATCTTTATCCGCCTACACAGGTAAAGGAGCGGGGAGAAGCGTATTCTGTCCGCCCGACGATTGCCATTGAGGATAACCTGCAGGCCCGTTCCTATCTCGGTTTCGATTTGCCGGCGATGGATGATTATCTGGAAAGCCGCACTGTTTTATTTCTGAATGGCGACATGACTATCGGTATCGCAGCTCCGCGAAAAAGTATGGAGGATTATTTCTATAAAAACGCGGATGCCGATGAACTGATTTTTGTCCACCGCGGTTCAGGAACACTCCGCACCATGTATGGGTCAATTGATTTTGGTTATGGCGATTACCTTGTCATTCCCCGTGGTACTATTTATCAAATGCGTTTTGATACGAGCGATAACCGTTTGCAGATTACAGAGTCCTTTAGTCCGATAGAAACACCGCCCCGTTACCGCAATCAATACGGACAGTTCATGGAGAATTCTCCCTTCTGCGAGCGCGATTTTCGTCTGCCGCAGAATCTGGAAACGCACGATGAAACCGGCGACTTCCTTGTAAAAATTAAAAAGCGCGGATTGATGTATCCCTATGTGTATAGCAATCATCCCTTCGATGTGGTGGGTTACGATGGATGCTCTTATCCCTATGCCATGTCTATTTTCAACTTTGAACCCATCACCGGACGCATACATATGCCACCTCCCATCCATCAGCATTTTCAGGGAAGGAATTTTGTGATCTGCTCTTTTGTGCCGCGTCTGTACGATTATCATCCGCAGGCGATACCTGCACCTTATCATCATAGCAACATCGACAGCGATGAGTTATTGTATTATGTAGATGGTGATTTCATGAGCCGCAACGATATCAAACAAGGACAATTCACTTTACATCCCGGCGGCATTCCTCACGGACCACATCCCGGAGCCATCGAGCGCAGCATCGGTAAGAAAGAAACTAATGAACTCGCTGTCATGATTGATCCCTTCAACCCCGTAAAAATTACCCAAGCCGCCCTCGCTCTCGAACTCGGTGACTACTACCATAGCTGGATGAATACTAACGGTCAGGAAAAAAAGAATAGTGTTAAAGTTTAAAATCAAAGAGGATCCATGTGAATTATCTGCGATCCTCATTGAAAAACCTCAAAGCAAATCGTTGCTCCCGCTGCGAAACCGCTGCGAACGTTGCGTTTAGACTGGAGTTTAAATTTGAATAGAATTAAAGTATAGAAACGAAAATATTAAAGTATGGATAATCTAACTGAAGTAAAAAACTATCAATACTCCGGAGCTAAAATCTTCGATAAAGCCCAGGACTTCCTCCCCATCAACGGCACCGACTACGTCGAATTGTACGTAGGTAATGCCAAGCAATCCGCGCATTTCTACAAAACCGCACTTGGCTTTCAGGAGCTGGCCTACAGCGGACTTGAAACAGGACAGCGCGATAAATGTTCCTATGTTTTGCAACAAGGAAAAATCCGACTTGTACTTACCTCTCCCTTCGATCCGGAATCGGAAATCTCCGATCATATCCGCCGCCATGGTGATGGAGTCAGAGTGATAGCTCTCACGGTGGACGATGCCTACGACGCTTTTGAACAAACCACTAAGCGTGGAGCGACTGCCTTCCTCCAACCGGAAACAATTAATGATAAAGATGGTGTCATCCGACGTTCAGGGATTCATACCTACGGCGATACGGTACATATTTTTGTAGAACGGAAAAATTACACCGGCCTGTTCCTCCCCGGCTTCGAAAAATGGGAAACTGAATATCGTCCCGGAAATATGGGTTTAAAATACATTGACCATATGGTAGGCAATGTAGAATTGGGTGGCATGAACCAATGGGCGAAATTCTACAATGACGTGATGGGATTTGCGAACCTCGTCACCTTCGACGATAATGACATCAGCACCGAGTACACAGCACTCATGAGTAAAGTGATGACGAACGGTAACGGCTATATCAAATTTCCGATCAATGAACCGGCTCACGGCAAGAAGAAATCACAGATAGAAGAGTACCTCGATTTTTATAAAGGTCCGGGTTGTCAGCATATCGCCGTAGCCACCGATGATATTGTATTTACAGTTTCAGAGATGCGCAAGCGTGGTATCGACTTCCTCTATGTTCCCGGTTCCTATTACGATACGGTGAAAGACAGAGTAGGCATCATTGAAGAAGATATGGAAATCCTTAAGAAATGGGGCATCATGGTCGACAGGGATGAAGAAGGCTATCTCCTGCAAATTTTCACCAAGCCTGTTGAAGATCGTCCCACCTTATTCTTCGAGATCATTCAACGCAAAGGCGCCAAATCTTTCGGCAAAGGAAATTTCAAAGCCCTCTTTGAATCCATCGAAGCCGAACAAGCCCGCCGCGGCACCCTGTAGTGACAGGTCGCGACCTATGCAATGACAGGTCGCGACCTGTCACTACATAGGTCGCGACCTGTTATGGCTGAACATCACTCGTCGATCTGATCTGCAATTGCGCATTTGTATTTGGCGGAGTTACGGAACCGTTATAATCCGTTAAAATACCTGTGATGCTAACATTGCCCGTTTGAACAGAAATGCCGGAGAAGGTTGCTCCGCTTGCAGTATAAAGAGTCATAGTGCCGGAGGCATCCGTAATCTGAATAGAACCTGAATAGGTAGCCCCACCGCTGATAGTAGCATTATCAATTTTTAATAATGAACTTTCCCAGGAATCAGTAGTAGACATATTCGTAAGAATCTGACTCACCGTTACGACCTGAGGTGTTACCGATTTTCCTGTTGCAAGTGTAGTTACATTGGCAAGTGGAACGCTCGGAGTGCTGGTACCTAATTGCAGCAGTCCGCTGAATTCTCCCAGACTTTGTCCGCCAATATTTATTTCTAACGAATCACCAAGATTGAAAGTGTGGTTAGCAGCAAAGCGAACACAAATTCCACCGGTAGCATCTTGAATGAATAAATTTCGTCCATTGAGGTTAGACGTAGTGCGGTCACTGATCACTACTCCCTGAATGTAGAAATTGCCATTTACAGGTACTGTACTTCCGGAATACAAAGCACGTACATCACTGATGTCAATGTAAGAAGCAGGTCCGCCGGCACCGTTACAGCGAATACTATCCATTTTAACATCGGTGGTATCGCGAATGATCAATTGCAAGTCGGAATTGTAAATCGAGAAAATTCCTTTGATGGTTCCTTTTCCGGATGGTGTGAGCTTGGTCGCAAAATTACAGTAGCCGCTGGTACGTACAATAATAGAACCCCCGTTGCAATCATTCACGGTACGGTTCACAGATTGTAACAATACAGCATCCGCATAAGGTTGATTGGTATCAGCGGTGGCAAATTCGGCATTTTGAATTTCAATAAAGCGATTCTGCCATTTATCGGTATTGTTTAAATCCAGAATGGAAACTTGTGCAGGTTGCAAATTCACTCCATAAACTCCTCCAACAATATACTCCTGCACCAGACTCAATGGAATTGGTGCAGCTTCAGGACTGGTACCGGTATTGTCGATATAACCACCCAGCTGAATGAGGTTGCCATAATCTCCCATGACCAGGCCTTTTAATTTTACAAAAACTCTTCTTCCCACAGGGTAATCCACGTGAAACTCGGATTGATCCAGGCGAATAGAGATACCTGCGGTGTTGTCTTCAATGACCATTGTTTTGTAGAAATTACCGGATTTATCATCTGCAGTTACTACACCTGCAATGATCCAGTCATTCTTAATGGTAACAATTTTATTAAAAACAATGATACTGTCTTTGTAAAGACGCTTCAATGAATCAATGGTCATGTTTACAGTCAGATTAGGATCAGCACCGTTCAATGGCGGCTCATCGAAATCGTCTTTGCGGCAGGAAGTAATACTAAGAGCAACTACTGTGAACAGAAGAACTGACAGTAAATGTTTTTTAATCGGATGAAGGATATCATGTGATATTGGAGATTTTTAGAGTGTGGAATTAATTGAAACGTACAATGACGGAGGCAAAGTATGTTCTGCCGAAGCCATAGTAGTAACGAGGTGGGAATTTATCAGGGTTTTTATCTGTGTAATCGAAGCGAAGTTGTTCAAATCCGGTAATCATCATATCCTGATTGTCAAGAATATTAGAAATACCCAGATTTAATACCAGGAAGGTGTTTCTCTTCATACCATTGATGAAATCACTCACGCGCCAGGATTTTGTGGCGAATAAATCCACGGTCATTTGAGCATCAGCCTTTAGTTGATCAATGATGTTTTCTCTTGCCTGAGTATCGCTGATCAGGTCCAGGCCTGCAACCGTACGTCTGGCCGGATTGAAGTCCACGTAATTATTGCTAAATAAGTTTGCAGAAAGATTGACCATCCAGAATTTCTTCGAGCGATACATGATTCCTGCCATAAATGCATTTTGCGGTCCGTTGGCAACGAAGAAGTTTTTGGAATAAATAGTTTCATCTACCGCAAGTACTTCGGCATTATTGTCCTGAGTGATTTGTGCAATCATTCTATCCGTGTAATAATACTGACCGACTGCTGCAGCCAGGTTAGAACTCCATCCTTTCCCTAATGTGATTTCCGTTCCAAATTCCAAACCTACATGTCTTCTGTCCATATTACTCAACGTATAATTGACAAAGGTTCGGAAGTCATCGTGCCAGAAGTTTACTGCATTATATCCGTCGTTGAGTTGAGTATAATAGAGTGTCGCTCTGATTTTTGCTCTTGGGGCTCTTAACAAGTAACCACCTTCTAGAGAGGTGATCTTCTCCTCTGTCAGGTCGGCCACAGCATCATTGCGGGTACGGGGAGACACATAGACATTTTCAAAAAGTGGTGCTCTGGTTTCATACGCGCCATTGAGGAAAAAGTAATTTCTACCGTTAAGTTTATAAGTTACGCCGCCTTTTACACCCAACGTATTAAAGTTCTCCTTCTTAGAATCGCCGAAAGAATTCTCTGCGAAGATTCCATTTCTGTATTTGCCGGTCCTGAAGAATTCCGTAGAAGCAAGATGGAAAGCCATGAAAAAGTCAACCTTGTTAAATTTAAACTGTCCCTGCACCCAGGCCATGTTTTTCTTCACTGTTGAAAGGTAGTCGTATCCGAATTTATCTCCTTCTTTAAGAATGCGGTTTGGGGTTTCCAGATTGTTTTGTAAAGCTTCGGAGGAATCCGGGAAATCCTGTTCAGCCCATTGGTTAAGGTCGACATAGAATTCTCCACCGAGTAAATCATTGACTCTCTTGTAATTTTCAGATTCCTGGAATTGATACAAATATCCACCACTAAAAACAAAATGATCTCCTATAACAGTGTTGTAGTTGGTGGCTATAGAGATCCGTTTGTTGTCGGTGACCCGCTCTTCAATGATATAACGGGAGCGTCTGCCCGAAATAGTGTTTCCGATGATGCCATTAGCATCCTGAACGGATTCAAAAGAGTTTTTGTTGGTATTGTAAATCCCTTCCCAATCTACTTGTCTGAAGTTTTCATCCGTTTGCCATAATTGTGCGGTAGCTGCTGCAGCCTGAGGATCTAATATATAACTGGGCAAACGACGATAATAATCGGGTCTTGGATCGGAAGCGTTAAACCAATCGAATCCACTCAGACTCGTGCTTCCGTATTGATAGCCGAATGAAGTTTCCAGTTCAGACTTAGAGCCGATCTTCCATTCATGACTTAATATAGTTAAAGGTTGTTGTTGTTTTCCTATTCTGGCATTTCTGACCTCGCCATTCTGATAGCCCCAGTTCGGATTGTAGTAGTTGGTTCCTGCAAGATCATAGGCTTCCTGCACAGCGGGATTGGCTCTTCCGTTGATAGTGTTCGCACCCATATGAGTCAAACTCAGGGAATGATTGGTGCCAAACTTCTTTTCTACTGAAGCAAACCAGGACCATCCATCAGTAAACGTCCCGGGAACATATCCTTCATCACCCCATCTGCGGGAAATAGAAGCTGCAAAAGCCCATCCACCTGTTAGAAGTCCGGTGCCGTATGAAGCAATCAAACGGTTATTATATGTCCTGTTAGAATTAGCATAACTCAATGAAAATTGCTTACGTTGCTTCGAAGCTTTGGTGTCAATACTGAAGGAACCATCCAAACTTCCATAGGTATAATTTGACGCATTCAATCCATAAGTACTTTCCCGGCTTCTGGTCACATCATTCAACCCTGCCCAGGTTCCAAATAATGTTCTGCTGCTGCTCAGGTCTTCTACCGGTATTCCATTCAAAAGCGTTAGGTTTTCATTGTCGTAACCCCTGTTCCGGAAACGTGCTGCACTGAAGTTAAAAGCGGCCGCTGCTGCAAAAGGATCTCTGCCGGCAGTCAGCACACCTGCAACACTTTGAGAGGAAGACTCTCTCATGTCCGTCTCACTTAAGGTGACAATAGGAAGATTCTCCTGTAAATTTAATTGAGAGTTATCAGAAGGTGTGATTTGTATAGGGCCTAAATCAGTTGTTACCGCTGTGACACCTACTTTTAAAGGAGCGTTATCATAGCCCACTGCAATGATTTCAAAAAGATAATCTCCAAAAGGAACATCACTTATTTCGAAAGTGCCTTCTAAGGTGCTTTGAGTTTTAAAAGTTAAATTTCCGCTGAGACGGACTTCAATTCCTCCTAATGCCGCCCGGGTATCACGATCTAATATAATTCCTTTTACCAATGAATTTTGAGCATATAAGGAGAATGGTAAGAAAAACAATAGCCATAGAAAGGCTTTACATAACTTCATAGTTGAGTTGATTAATAATTATTGCAGGGAGGGCAAAAATAAAGAAATACTCCCTTACGAAACTATGAATATTGTAAGGAAGCATGTAACCTAAACATTAAATCTTTAAAACAATACGATGAAGTAAGGGCTTTTTGTAGGTTTGTATCCTCTAATGACGATGAAAATACTCCTCCGTTTACCACTCACCTTCCTGCTGTTTCTTGCTGTTATTGGTCGCTGCAATGCGCAGGAAAAGCAATATCATATCGGCTTAATCGGCTTCTATAACCTTGAAAATCTGTTTGATACGATAGATCAGCCGGATGTTAACGATGAAGAGTTTACTCCTAACGGAGCTAATTTGTATACACCCAAAGTGTACATCGATAAGTTGAGTAAATTGGAAGATGTACTCAGCCAGATAGGTGCGGATTTGAGCCCCGATGGGTTAGCTGTATTTGGAGTGGCTGAAATTGAGAATGAGTCGGTTTTGAAGGATCTGGCCCGCCAGCCCAAATTAGCATCCCGCAATTATACGCCTGTACACTTTAACAGCCCGGATGTCAGGGGGATTGATGTGGCTTTAATGTATAATCCTAAATATTTCAAGGTACTTCAATCTGAATCTTTATTCGTCCCTTTGGAGGGAAGGGATGGTAAGCCCTATTTTACCCGTGATATCTTGTATGTATATGGCATGTTTAACGGTGAGCCGATGCATTTTTTGTGAATCACTGGCCATCCCGAAGAGGGGGAGAGGAGGCTTCTGCTCCGGGCCGTGCAAAGGCAGCAGGTGTTGCAAAGTCAAAAATAGATTCCATTATGTCGGCCGATCCCAATGCGAAAGTAATTTTAATGGGAGATTTGAATGATGATCCGGTAAGCCCCTCTGTAACCAAAGTGTTGGGTGCAACGGGAAACAAAGAAAAAGTCAAGCCCGGAGGAATGTATAATCCATGGGTGGATTATTATAAAGAAGGGATAGGAACTTTGGCCTATAACGATGCCTGGAACCTCTTTGATCAAATCATTGTTTCTAAGGCCCTCTTACCCAAAGAACAAAAGGGTTTCTTTCTTCATAAAGCATTGATTTTCAAAAAGGAATTTATGTTACAAAACTCCGGAAGATACAAAGGGTACCCCAAGAGAACATTTGACTTTGGGGTATATATGGCCGGTTATTCTGACCATTTTCCTACGTACCTTGTGCTGTTGAGGGAAAAGTAAAGGGTTGAACATCTTTGATATGATGATTGATATATTAATCTTTTGTACCTACAGACTTTTACTTTGAAGAAGTTAAGTCGGCATTATCTTTATTTTTACTTCAAATCAAATTTACCAGTATGATGAATTTAGAATTGATTTTAGTCCGCCATGCCAAATCATTGTACAATGACTATGTACAGAATGATATTGAACGGCATCTGAGCGATCGTGGCTATTCGGATGCTTCTGATTCAGCAATATGGTTAGCTTCAAAAATTAACAAACCGGATCTAATTATAAGCAGTCCCGCAATTCGGGCATATTCTACAGCATTGATATTTGCAAATCGCCTGGGTTGTAAGGCGGACACCATTCAGCTTGATGCGGCAATTTATGAAGCCGGAGTCAGGCAATTACTTTACGTAGTTGCTCAAATTCCACAAACTGTGGTTACCGCAGTATTATTCGGACATAATCCTGGTTTTACGGATTTTATCAATCACCTTTGCGGACCGGTATGTACCCATCTGCCAACATCAGGTGTCGCAATTATCCATCTTCCCATAAAACAAGGGGAACTTCCCTCGGAGAGATCGGCAAAATTGAAGGCAATTTATTCCGGCCACAAGCCTTTCTACGGTTAAGCAAATATTAAGTTTACGTTAATGAACGGAGTATTAAGTAACTTTTACGAACATTTGCAGATAATTCAACGAAAACCCCGTTTCTAAAACGTAATAATCTTTACCATGGATAAAAAATACAGAAAGGAAATTGAACATCAATTGGCGATGAGTATAGCTTATATTCTGAAGAAGTCTGATGAAAAAGCTGCGGCAGGGATGTCAAAAGCCATTAAATCGGCCGCGAAATCAGTAGCCAAAAAATTTGTGAAGTATAAATTATCATTGGAAGTTAAACCTGCTGAGAAGAAAGTGGAGACAACGGAGAAGAAGATTGTGGTGAAGAAAGTGAAAGTTGCCGCTAAGAAAGCAAAAACTGCAGCTAAAAAAGCAGTGAAGAAGTCTGCCCCAGTTAAAAAAGCTTCCGGGAAGAAATCAAAGTAAAAATTCCGGGAGAGGAGTATGAAGAATGATAAAGTGTTATTGGTCAACCGTGATATCAGTTGGTTGGCCTTTAACGATCGTGTGTTGCAGGAAGCGAATGATCCAAGTGTGCCCTTGCTGGAACGATTGAAATTTCTGGGAATTGTTTCCAGTAACCGCGACGAGTTTTTCAGAGTGCGTGTCGCTACCATCAAGCGAATGATTCGTTTGGGTAAGAAAGGAGTGGATATTGTTGGAGAGGATCCTGTTTTATTGCTGGAGCGTATCCAGAAGATTATTGTAAAGCAACAGGAGTATTTTGATGAGAGTTATGAAAATCTCTTGAAGGAGCTGGAAAAAAGTGGCATCTTTATTCTAAACGAAAAGCAACTTACAACAGATCAGGGAAAGTTTGTTAAAGATTATTTCAGAGAACAGGTGTTACCAACTTTGGTGCCTATCCTTCTGGATAATGTGAAGCGCTTCCCTTACCTGCGCGATAAGAGCATTTATTTCATGGTGGTAATGCAACGAAAGAATTCAAAGCCCCGCTACGCTCTTGTTGAAATTCCATCTAATGTTTTGCCCAGATTTACTGTTCTACCGAAAGATAATAAGTACATTATTCTGCTGGATGATGTTATTCGTTATTGTCTGGATGACTTATTTTTCAATTTCGAGTATGATACCATCTCCGCCTATACAATTAAATTGACGAGGGATGCAGAGTTGGATATCGAGCAGGATGTGACGAAGAGTCTGGTGAAGAAAGTTGTAGAGAGTGTAAAGAGAAGAAGTAAAGGTCAGCCCACACGACTCGTATATGATGAGGAGTTGCCGGAGGACGCAGTGAAATATTTTACCCGTCGCATTAAGTTCAGTATGGAAGATCTTCCCATTCCGGCAGGACGCTACCACAACTTCGTCGACTTTATGAAATTTCCTTCTTTGAACAGAGCAGAATTACGGTCAAAGAATCCACCTGCAGTATCTCATCCCGAATTAAAACCACGTGAAAGTGTGCTTCGCGTGATACGTCAGAAAGATATTCTGCTTTCTTTTCCCTATCAGAGTTACAATCATATTATTGATATCTTAAGGGAAGCATCGATAGATCCCAAAGTGAAGAGCATCGATATTACATTATACCGCCTGGCCAAAAATTCACATATCGTCAATGCGCTCATCAATGCTATCCGGAATGGAAAGCATGTAACGGCTGTGGTGGAATTGCAGGCGCGATTTGATGAAGAGAATAATATCAAGTGGGCCAATCGCCTGAATGAAGAAGGTGCCAAGATCATCTATGGTGTCCCCGGATTAAAAATGCATAGCAAACTCTTCCTGATTCGCAGACATGAGCAGAATAAGGAAGTGTTGTATGCACATATTGGTACCGGAAATTTTAATGAAGAAACGGCAAGATTATATTGTGACCATAGTCTGATAACGAGTGATAAAAGAATTACAGAAGAGGTGTCGCGTGTCTTTCAGTTTTATAACGATAATTATAAAACCGGTACGTATAAACACCTTATTGTATCTCCTTTTTATACCCGGAAAAAGTTTTTGCAGTTTATACAAAAGGAAATTGACAATGCCTCTGAAGGTAAGGAAGCCTGGATGTTTCTAAAAATGAATAGCCTGACCGATGCAGAAATGATTCGGAAATTATACGAGGCCAGCCAGGCTGGAGTTAAGATAAGGATGATTATTCGTGGCATCTGTTCATTGATTCCGGGGGTGACAGGATTAAGTCAGAATATTGAAGTAATTAGTATTGTTGATAAATATCTCGAACATGCACGCGTTTTTGTTTTTGCGAATGATGGAGACCCCCGCTATTATATTTCTTCCTTTGACTGGATGCCAAGAAACATTGACTTTCGTTCGGAAGTGGGGGTGCCCATTTATGATAAGGGGATACAGAAGCAATTGCTGGATATGCTGGAGATTCAATGGCAGGACAATGTGAAAGCCCGCGTCATCAATGTTCAACAGGATAATCAATATCGACATACCCGATCCCGTACGAAGATCCGAACACAGGAAGCCATCTATAATTATTTGTCGAAATTCTCCGGATTGTAAAAGATACGCTTTTGAAATTACTGTGACTTGTGATGAAACAATTGGAAAGTTTAAATTATTAACTGTAAATTCGGGACGTATCAAATTATCTACTGACAACTTGCGATTTGCTTCTATCGATATTGGTTCCAATGCAGTGCGACTGTTGCTTTGTAATGTCTACGAAGGTGGTCCGGAGCCTGTATTTAAAAAGGCCGAGTTAGTGCGAATGCCCATTCGTTTGGGAGAGGATTCCTTTCGTTTTCGTAGAATTTCAGAGGAGAAGAAGAATCAACTGGCTAAAACGATGAAGGCCTTTAAATTGCTCATGGATGTTTTTGGAGCTATTGATTACAGAGCCTGTGCAACCGCCGCCATGCGGGAAGCAGAGAATAATCTGGAAGTTATTCGTTATGTGAGGCAACAAAGCGGCGTAGAGATTGAAATTATTGATGGTAAAACAGAAGCACAGATTATTTATTCCAATCATATCGCTGAACATCTGGCTCATGATCAATCTTATTTATACATCGATGTAGGTGGAGGAAGTACTGAACTGACTTTGTTTGCTGAAGGACATATTGCTGCATCGCAGTCGTTCAACATCGGCACTATCCGTTTGTTGCATGATCAGGTGAGCAAGGAAACC
This sequence comes from Bacteroidota bacterium, assembly GCA_016721435.1. GTDB lineage: Bacteria > Bacteroidota > Bacteroidia > AKYH767-A > OLB10 > JAJTFW01. The sequence goes on along the minus strand of JADKIC010000012.1, from coordinate 20,256 downwards.
TGGGGATATTTTAAAGATTGGATTCGGGAGAAGACAAAAGCACATCAACCCCTTACTGCCATTGGTTCCGGTGGAAATATCAATAAGATTTTCAAGATGGCCGACCGGAAAGAGAATAAGCCCTTGCTGTTTTCTAAAATTCAGGAAACGTATTATTTTCTAAAAGAATTTACTGTGGAGGAGCGCATCACCACACTCGGATTAAATCCTGATCGTGCCGATGTGATTGTGCCGGCTGCAAAAATATTTCTTACAGTAATGAAGACAGCTGAGATAGATAAAATGCTTGTACCACAAATTGGATTATCTGATGGCATTATTCACCTGCTCTATGAAAAGCATCGCCGAATGCCCCAGTTGTTTTAACAGATGTTTTCAAATAGAAACCCCCTCAAATTCGTATTTCGTATATTCGTAAATATTCGTATTTCGTAATTAATATTACCCCACCTCATCCAAAAGCTTTACCTCCATTAAAGGGTGGATAAAGTACTTATGTCTGGAATGCTTTTCAAAACATTCAAAATTTTTTCGAAGTTTATGGCCTTTGACAAAGTGCATTCCGTTTTTTAGAGCAAAGACGGAATTAAAAGGGATTTCGTCCAGATGTACCCAATCCGGGGCGCGCTGATCATATCGTCGCAAGGCCTTCATCATCTCTATGTCACCGCAACTGGAAGCAGCCGGATTTCGCATATAGTTGGCCAAAGCGTGAGATACATCTTCGGGAAAAATCTTTCGATCAAGAAAACCATGCATGAGAAATCGGAAATGACTTTTCCATTCCGGTCCATGAGGAGCGACCCTGTCACGGTGTTGAAGAAAACAGGTGAGATGTGCTACTTCATGTGTGAATGTGATCAGGAATGCAAAAGGGTTAAGGTCATAATTGATGGTAATGGTATGGCTTTTTCCTTCGTGAGGCGGATGGTAATCACCAAATTTTGTTTGGCGACTTTTCTTAATCCTGACTCTGATTCTGTATTGATGTATCCAGTCGAAACAAGTGTCCACAGCTTCTGTCGGAATGTATTTGCCTAATGCTTTTCGTAAATCCTCTCCTGTAACCGGGCTTGACATGAATGATTAATCTTTGCGACAAATATAGGGAGTGCAAAAACTAACTTGCAGAAAAGTAATAAACAGTTTTTGGCGGCACTGTTTATTTCAACAAATTATAAATCAAAAAGCTACTCAGCCAGGCAAGTGTTGACATATATGCGAATTGAATTAATGGCCATTTCCAGCCGCCGGTTTCGCGTTTCACTACCGCCATCGTGCTCATACATTGCATAGCGAATGCGTAGAACAACATGAGCGACCAGCCCACTGCGGATGTATATCGTGGACCACCGGTTTCAGAATTTACCTCCGCCGCATTTTATCTTTTACGGTCAAAGCATCGGATTCATTTTGCCCCACACTATAAATAGTACTCATCGTCCCAACAAATACTTCCCGTGCTGCGAAGGAGGTGACCAGCGCGATACCAATCTTCCAGTCAAAACCCAGAGGACGAATAGCCGGTTCAATAATATGTCCGAGCTTTCCGGCATAGGAGGCCTCCAGCATTTCTGATTGAATAGTATATGTTTGGGGCGAATTAATTCCTTCTTTTATAGAGATCAGCTCCATTTGCGCTTCAAGTTCTGCATATTTTTCTCCGGGGCCGCGTGAGGAGAGAAACCAAAGAATAATACTAATCGCAATGATGATTTTGCCTGCATCAAAGAGAAATATCCGTACTTTTTCTACAATGGAATATAAAACATTACTCCATCGGGGCATTCGGTACACCGGGATTTCCATAATGAAATAGGCCTTCTCTTTTGCTTTCACGAAATTTTTAAAGAGTGCCGCCGAAGCAATAGCAGCGATAAAACCAATGAGATACAGCGACATCATTACCACTCCCTGTAATCCGATCACACCGAAGAACATTTTTTGCGGGACAACCAATGCAATAAGTAGCGTATAAACAGGTAATCGTGCCGAACAACTCATTAGTGGTGTTACAAAAATGGTGATGAGCCGTTCTCTCCAGCTTCCAATGGTTCTTGTAGAAAGGATAGCAGGGACAGCACAAGCCGCACCACTCATCAGTGGAATTACAGATCGACCATTTAATCCAAATTTGCGCATCAGTTTATCCATCAGAAAACTGACACGTGCCATATAACCCGTGTCTTCCAAAAGTGCGATAAACATAAATAGAAGAGCGATTTGAGGGATGAAAATGACAATACCCCCCACACCTGCAAGAACGCCATCTACCAATAGATCATTCAACATTCCCGCAGGTAAAGATTCCCTAAGTACATCACTTAACATGGTAAATGTTTCATCGATGAAATTCATGGGAAATTCTGAAAGACTAAAAATGGTTTGAAAGATGAGAAAGAGGACCAGCAAAAAGAAAAAATATCCCCAGAAACGATGCATTAAAAAACGATCAATTTTTTGTGTGACAGAAGATTTCCCTGTGTTTTTTTCTTGTCTTACCGCATGACTTAGAATCTCCTGAATGACTTTATAGCGTTCCAGCGTTTCAAAAGATTGCAGTTTATTGAAATCTACAGCGTGTTCTTGCAGTAATGAACTTACTTTAATTTTTAATTCAGCAGAATACTGAAAATCATCCAGTGCATCTGCATGATGAGCAATCTGAAGTGCGGCGTAGTTGCTTTTAAGGGCAAGCAATTCGCTCAGACTCTTCAATAGTTTTGGAGCGAGTTGGTCGGTCTCAAAAATAGCATTTAGAGGTATCGGAAGAGTACTGAGTAAAGCTTGCTTAAGCTCTTCTATTCCCTCTTCATTTCTGGCATTGATTGGAATAACACGGACTCCAAGTCGACTTTCCAATTCAGCAACCTGAATGTCGATCTTATTTTTCTTCACCATGTCCATCATGTTCAACGCCAACACGCAGGGAATTTTCAGATCTATAATTTGACTGGCTAAAAACAGACTGCGTTTGAGATTGGTGCCATCCACCACTAAAACAACACTATCCGGATGACTTTCATTGGAGGTGTCGCAGAGTATTTCAAATGGAATTCGTTCGTCCGGGGATTTTGGATAAAGACTATAGGTGCCCGGCAGGTCTATGATTTCAAACGAGGTAGGCTGCCCTGTATTGGAATTATAAATCCGGCAATGACCGGTTTTTTTTTCAACAGTAACACCGGGAAAATTAGCGACCTTTTGATGTAAGCCGGTGAGGATATTAAATAAGGTGCTTTTTCCGCTGTTGGGATTTCCTGCCAGAACAACTTTTACATAACGTTTACGGATATCCGCATCCACAGCAACAGACTGAACCAAGTGAAATTCTTAATGGATGGGTTTGACAATAATATAAGCGGCTTCATCCAATCGGATACCTAATGTTGAGCCGTTCACTTCAATAGCTATGGGGCAGCCTAATGGTGCGAATCTATCCAGAGTGACAGTGTCGCCGGGAAGAAAACCCATCTCCAGTAATTTCTGTTTCATGGTATCATCCATAAAAGAATCGATGATTGCACTTTCTCCCTTGTGTAAACTTGACAGACGAATTGTTTCTACTTGCATACACCCTACCTTTTTAGAATCATTCTAAATAAAGTGCTAAGATAGATACCACAGTCATATAACCAACTGCGCTAAGTCATAATTAATTTATAGGTTTAAATACCAGTCAATTACGCCAAATTGATTCTTATCAGCCTGCAGCCTGAAACGGGGTTTCTACCTTTTTAGAATGCCCCCAATTCGGACAATCGCACTTTTTCTTAAAAAGGCTACAGGAAGAAAAAAGTCCGGAAATCAGCATAATTATAAGAAGGTGATAAGTTCTCCGTCGGATCATAAATCAAAGATAAGCATGTTGATCACACATTTTGAAAAATTAAAATTGAATCTTGCAGTACGTCTTTTTTAAGAAGAAAGAAGTAGTGAATTTGGCGAAACCGGAGTTGTCATAGGACCTCTTTTACAGGTTTCAAGCATTGAATGCATCGAATCCAAAGTGAACGCTTGGGCTGAAAACCTCGTTTAAAAAGCAACGCAAAAAACAAAGTCCAACTTCCTTTTCCCGGGCATTTTAGTAGGGATGGGGGCCACCACTCCTCCTCCCCGGCACAAACTTAGCGGCGGGGCCAATACGAGCCAAGTTTTAAGTATTTATATACGACTACAATCATTTTCACACGACTAATTTTTTATGTCGATGACAATGTTTTGAAATTCAATGTATAAGTCAACTGAAATCATAAAGGAATTTTCAATATAGAGTCGGAGGCAACTTTTGAATAAACGTTTAGCAGCAACAATAAACGTTTAATAAACGTTTGCTGTTCGTAATAAAGAATATTCTAAAAGGAATCTTTCATTCATATTCCTAACTTGGCACCTGTGATTTCCCGAAGCATATTTGAGATCGGTCGTTACTGGATCTTCATGAAAGGTTTGTTCATGAAGCCGGAAAAATTTGTTGTTTATTATCGTCAGGTATTGCATGAATTGGTCAACATTGGCGTTGGAGCCATGGGTATCGTCGCACTGACTTCTGTTTTTATGGGTGCCGTAATCACGATTCAAAGTGCCTATAACCTGGTAAACCCATTGGTGCCCATTTATGCTGTTGGAATAGTTGCACGTGATTCCATCATCCTCGAATTTTCCCCAACGATTATCATGTTGATTCTGGCTGGAAAAGTGGGTTCCGGTATTGCTTCTGAAATTGGGACGATGCGTGTCACTGAACAGATCGATGCCCTGGAAATTATGGGAATCAACTCTTCAGGTTTTCTCACCTTACCTAAAATCATTGCGGGACTCATCATCACTCCATTCGTTGTTATTCTGAGTATGTTTCTGGGCATACTTGGTGGATGGTTCGCCGGCGACTTGAGCGGTACGGTACCTTCTGCAGATTTTGTCCGCGGATTGCAGGATCAGTTTGTTCCTTTTAATATTGTTTTTGCAATGATTAAAACCTTGGTTTTCGCTTTTATCATCACCAGCGTTTCCGCATATCATGGATATCATACCGATGGCGGTGCTCTTGAAGTAGGTCAAAGCAGTACTAAGGCAGTAGTGTATAGCAGTATTATTATTCTGATCTTTGACTATATTCTTACACAGTTAATTCTCGCCTGAAAGGAAATAGCCAAAAAGCATGATAGAAGTAAAGGGAATTTATAAGGCCTTCGATGGGAAAGCAGTTCTTGAAGATATTTCATGTACGTTTGAAAGTGGTAAAGTGAATCTCATCATTGGGCAAAGTGGTATGGGTAAAACCGTCTTAATGAAATGCACGGTTGGACTTTTTGAAGTGGATCGCGGGGCCGTTTATTTCGATGGAAGGAATTTTAGTGAGATGGACTTTAAAGAACGTAAACCAATTCGTCAGGAGATTGGAATGGTTTTTCAGGGAGGTGCATTGTTCGACTCGTTAACGGTGGAACAAAACGTGATGTTTCCATTGAATATGTTTACGCACATGAGTCTCGCAGAGAAACTGGATAGAGTTAACTTTTGCCTTCAACGGGTGAATCTGGTGAATGTAAATAAATTATTTCCCTCTGAAATAAGTGGAGGAATGAAGAAAGAGGGTGGCGATTGCAAGAGCGATCTCCATGAATCCTAAGTATCTCTTTGCGATGAACCCGATTCAGGACTTGATCCTAAAACTTCGATTGTGATAGATGATCTTATCAAGGAAAGCACTTCTGATTTTCAAACCACGACCGTGGTGAATACTCATGACATGAATTCTCTTACAGAGATGGGCGAGAAAATTGTTTTTATTTTTAAAGGAAAGAAATGGTGGGAGGGAAGCTATGATGAAATTGTGCATTCCGAGAATAAAGAATTGAATGATTTTGTTTTTGCAACACGAATCATGAAGCAAATGAAGGCCAGGTAAGAACAAATGCAGGATTTTAGGAGTAATATAATTTGTAAGTTAATCAGCCGATATTTCCTTGAGATAATTGTGGGGTGCTTCATGTCTTGCTTCTTGTTTTCCTGTTCTTCCGGTGGAAATTCTAATCAGGAGAACATTGCACCAAAAGATACTATTGTTCGTGTGTTTGATAAGAAGGGCCCTTCCGTTTTGGATAGTCTGATTTTGGATTCTCTTTTTTCAGATAGTTTCAATCTAAAGAATTATATGGAAAGAGTTCGAAGTTTTTATACTAACAGGGAATGGAATTTTGCATGGTATGGTAAAAATGGTCTGCGGGAACATGCATAAGGAGTTATCTTGTGAAGTATGACAGCCTTGAAAAAAATGGAGGTTGGCCTATCGTTGAGATGAAACGAAAATCGCTTCGTATAGGCGATACCGATAGTATTGTTCCTGCATTGTCACAAAGTTTGTTTCTTCATGGTGATCTCCTGAAAGCAGACTCATCCCTTGTGGTGGATTCCATGCTATCGGAAGGCATAAAAATTTTCAGGCCAGGCATGGACTGAAACCGGATGGCGTAGCTGGTCCTGCATTCTTTAGGCAATTGAATGTTCCCGTAAATATTCGTATCGAGGAGATTTTACTGAATATGGAAAGGAGCCGTTGGATGCCGTCTGATTATCCTCCGGATTATTTGATTGTGAATATTCCGGATTTTAATTTGTATGCTTATGAAGATGGAAAGCAAACCTGGACGATGCCCGTGGTTGTTGGAAAAGAAGTGCACGAGACAGCCACCTTTAAAGGGGTGTTGAAATATGTGGTGTTCAATCCGTATTGGGTGATTCCTCCGGGAATTCTATACAATGAAATTATTCCTGGAGTGGTTAAAAATGCTTCCTATTTGAAAAACATAATATGGAGGTAGTAGATAGATCTTCTAAGTTAATAAACCCCTCTCAAATAGCATGGTCTAAGTATTCTAATTCGGGATTTCCGTATACTATTCGTCAACGCCCGGGTGCTAATAATTCGCTGGGTAAAGTAAAGTTTTTGTTTCCGAACAGCTTCAGTATCTATTTGCACGATACACCTTCCCGCTCTTTGTTCAGCGAAGAGAAAAGAGCATTTAGTCATGGCTGTATACGAGTCAGTGATCCGGAGAAACTGGCCAATTATATTCTGGAAAAAGAGAATTGGTCACCGGAGAAGGTGAGTAAGTCATTGAAACCGGGTAAAGAATTGTGGGTGCCCTTGTCGACCGAAATTCCGGTGTTCATCGTCTACTTTACCGCCTGGGTGGAGAATGACGGGAAATTGCATTTCAGAAATGATATCTATAACCGCGATCGGAAATTGAAGGAGGAATTGATTGGCGTAGATTCAGTTTCGGTAATGGCTACATTTCCGTAGTGGAGGTACTGATCCAGGTGAGGAATAAAAGGACGAGGAAGGCCAGCGCAAAAAGAATTAAATAGAAGAGCGAGGGAAGAAGAAGGGTCTGAAGTAAATGACTAACTGGAGAGGTTGACGTAAAAAGCGAATAGAGAAAAATACAAGCGCCGGTTAGCATGGTGTATCGTAACGGAGCAATAAGATATTTCTTTATGGCGATCATAAACTTCTTATAGCAGTTATACGATCATAAATACAGAATGTTGTTCCATAAAGGAATTATTGCAATTCCCTTATGATTTCCTAATGGATACCCCGAAAATAATGATGATTGGTTGAGATGAACTGCTGTACATCCATGAATTAAATAGGGTGCTTTCTAAACAAACAAGGAAGTGAAGCGAAAGGAATTTCCATCAAATATTCCTTTGTCGCTGATTTTTAGAGAAGGAATAACCAACAAGGCCATAAAGGATAATGTCATATACGGCGCACGTAAGGAAGATCCCAGTTCTTTAGCTTTATGATCAATATGGGCATAAGCTTTTCCAATGGTTAAACAATCCCTGTCACTCATCAGTCCCGCCACAGGCAAAGCAATGACGAGCTCTTCCGGTCCATCCACCAGACTCAAACCACCACGGTGTTCAAAGAGCAGGTTGACAGCTTTGCATATGGAAGCATCATCTGCACCCACTACGATGATATTGTGTGAATCATGGGCAACACTCGAAGCAATTGCACCTCTTTTCAGACCGATGTTTTTTATGAAGGCTACAGATGGTAAAGAAGGAGCGTATCTGTTGACTACAGCAATTTTTAGAATGTCATTTTCGGGATCCGCTACGCATAGTCCATGCTCTACCTTAACTTTTGCATGATATTCTCCTGTTATGAGTTGTCCGTCATAGGCTTCAATGACCCGCAGAAGATTCCCTTCATCGTTTACTTCTAATGAAGTTGGGGAGATTGGTGAACTGTTGAAATTATTTATAATGTGGTGTTTCTTCTCCGGTAAAAAAGAACTCCCTTTTTCGGCAACCACTTCTCCGTTTATAACTGTCATTTCCGGTTTGAAGTCTGCCAGGTTTTTAGTGATGATAAAATCGGCAGGATCTCCGGGTCGCAATATGCCCACCGGTAAATTGTAATGCATGACGGGATGAATGCAGGCTGCATAAAGCACATCGTACAGATCGTAGCCGAGTGCTATTGCTTTTGATACATGTAAATTTATATGTCCCAACAACAGTTCGTCGGGATGTTTATCATCGCAGCAAAACATACATGATTCCGGATGACTTCTTAATAGAGGATGCAGTGCTTCAAAATTTCTTGCGGCCGAACCCTCACGGATGAGAATTTTCATTCCATGACTAATCTTCTCTAACGCTTCATCCAATGTAAAGCACTCATGGTCGGTACTTATTCCTGCATCAATGTATTGTTTAACATCTTTTCCGCGTAATCCGGGAGCATGTCCGTCGACCGGTTTATTATAGTGTTTTGCAAGAGCAATTTTTTGCAGTACTTCCTGATCGCCATACAGTACTCCGGGATAATTCATCATTTCACTCAGATAGAAGATATCGTCTCTCTGCAAAAGTGTTTCAACGGCTGCCGGACCCATCACAGCACCTGAACTTTCGAAAGAAGTGGCGGGCACACAAGAAGGTGCACCAAAATGAAATTTAAGTTTTGCATCCTTAGCATTCTCCAGCATGTAATAAACGCCTTCCAAACCTAACACATTTGCAATTTCATGCGGATCACTAACTGTCGCAACAGTACCATGCGTCAAGGCGATTCTTGCGAATTCATACGGTAACAGCATGGAACTTTCAATATGAATATGCGCATCAATAAATCCGGGAAGAATATAAATTTCTTCTGCTATAGCCTCTTCTTTAAAGGAGGAGATTTGACCATTCTCAATGGTAAATGTCCCCTCGCAAATTCTTCTATTCAGAATATCTACCCACTTTCCACTAATGGTTTTTAGCATAATGATCTAGCTTGGTGTTGAACTGCAAAGGTATCATCCTAACCTTCATAACTTTCTATTTTTTATGGTTCTTAAAAAAGATGTCAAATAAATGCCAAAGTTCGATTTTATACTTATTTTTGGGAAATATTCAATTATTAATTATTTCAATGAAAACAGGTAAAGTAAAGTTCTTTAATGAAGCCAAGGGATATGGTTTTATTTTAGAAGATGAAACAAACAAAGAAATCTTCGTTCATCACAGCGGTCTCATCGACAAGGTTCGTGAAAATGACAATGTCAGCTACGAGGTGATTGAAGGCCGTAAAGGTGCCAATGCTGTGAACGTTAAAAAAGTGCAATAATTTGTATTTTGCAACGTGAAAATCCCGCCCGAAAAGCGGGATTTTTATTTTCATTACTTTTTCGAAAATAATTCAACTTCTATCCTTCTTGTTTCCCTCCTTGCTTATTTTTGTTTGAAATGCGTCAGAATATATTTTTAGATACACCCATTGAATACCTGAAAGGAGTGGGTCCGCAACGCGCTGAACTTTTTCGTAAGGAATTAGCTATTTCTCAATTTGCTGACCTGATTAAACACTATCCCTTTCGTTACATAGACCGTTCAAAATTTTTTACCGTTGCAGAACTTAATGAAGACTTACCATTAGTGCAGTTAAAAGGAACGATCTCCCGATTACAAGTACATGGCGGAAAGCGACCGGGAAGAATGTCTGCGGTTTTTAGTGATAGCACTGGGCAAATGGACCTGGTTTGGTTTCAGGGAATCCGCTGGATAAAGGATACTATTCATCCTAACAAGGAGTATATTGTTTTTGGTAAACCGGGTTTCTTTAACGGGCGGTTTAACATTATTCACCCTGAACTCGAAGAAGCTGCGACTGCTGAAAAGTGGAGTGGAGGCTCACTTACGGGTGTATACAGTACAACCGAAAAGTGTAAGAGCAGGGGATTGGATAGTAAGGGTTTGCAAAACTAATGAAGACGCTCCTCTCGCAATTGCCTTCTCAGATTTCGGAAACGATTACTTCGGATATTCTGAGCAAGTATAAATTGATGAACAGAAGAGATGCTTTATTTTATATCCACCTTCCTACGGATGAAAAAATTTTGGCAGCAGCTCAGTATCGTTTGAAGTTTGAAGAACTCTTCTTTATTCAACTTCGCCTGCTAAAGGCAAAATGTACCCGTCAAGAAATTTATAAAGGAAGAAAAATTGAAAAAATCGGCGAGAGCTTTCATACTTTTTATACGAACCATCTTCCCTTTGAACTTACCAATGCTCAGAAAAGAGTGCTAAAGGAAATTCGTGTGGATATGGGGAGTGGTAAGCAGATGAATCGTCTGCTGCAGGGTGATGTAGGTAGTGGTAAAACAATGGTAGCATTGCTGAGTATGCTGATGGTGTTGGATAGCGGGTATCAGGGGTGTTTGATGGCTCCCACGGAAATATTGGCCAATCAGCACTTTCATGCTATATCAGAATATTTGCAAAATCAGGATATTCATATAGGTTTACTGACGGGCAGTACAAAAACTGCTCACCGTAAATTTTTACTGCAAGAGTTAGCAGAAGGTCGTCTGCAGATTCTGATAGGTACACATGCTTTAATTGAAAATCGAGTGCAGTTCAAAAATCTTGGTTTAGTCGTTATCGATGAACAGCATCGTTTCGGAGTAGAACAAAGGGCGAAGCTTTGGATGAAGGATGAGTTTGTGCCACATGTGTTGGTGATGACAGCCACGCCTATCCCAAGAACGCTTGCGATGACACTCTACGGTGACCTGGACACTTCAGTGATTGATGAGTTGCCTCCTGGACGTAAACCCATTAAAACGATTCACAGAACGGAATCACACCGGTTGGCCGTTTTTGGTTTTATCCGACAGGAGATTGCAAAAGGCAGACAAGTATATATTGTATATCCATTGATTGAGGAATCTGAAAAGCTGGATTATACGAACCTGATGGAAGGGTATGATACCATTTGCAAAGAGTTCCCTTTACCCCAATACCAGGTGAGCATTGTGAACGGAAGAATGAAAGCGGTTGATAAAGATTTTGAAATGAATCGCTTTAAAGAAGGGAAGTCGCATATCATGGTCGCCACTACGGTGATTGAAGTGGGTGTCAATATTCCCAATGCTTCGGTGATGCTGATTGAAAGTGCAGAACGCTTTGGTCTCTCTCAATTGCATCAGCTTCGGGGAAGGGTAGGACGTGGTGCGGAACAAAGTTTCTGCATTCTTATGACAGGGAATAAGCTAAGCAATGATGCGAGATTACGCATGCGAACGATGACGGAAACCAATGATGGATTTAAAATTGCGGAAGTTGATCTCGAGTTACGTGGTCCAGGGGATTTGGCAGGTACGCAGCAAAGTGGTGTATTGAATTTAAGTATAGCCAATCTCGCTAAAGATCAGCGCATCCTTGAATTGGCCCGAACGGCGGCAATAGAAAAGTTGGCTGAAGATGAACATCTCCGCCTTAACGATAACATCCTGCTTGCCCATCAGTTAAAAATCCTTGATGATACCGATGCGAATTTTAGCAGAGTGAGTTAAATAGGGAATTCTCGTCAACTTTCGAGATTGGAAGAACGTCTCGTCATTTCTCATCCTGTCTGCGACGATTTGAAGTTGGCGAGATCACTCCAGAACCCTGAAGAGGTTCAACATCGCTAACCCCGGATGCAATCCAGGGTTAGCACACCAACCCAACCCACAACCCCAACGGGGTTGAACCGAGGAATAGCAGGCATAAAGAAAATCTGTAGCGTACGATCCCTGGAAATAGAAACGATCATGTTTTTGCATAGCTGAAGCTATTACAGCAAGACAATATTTTACTGAATCATACCTATTCGCTTTGCCTGTGAAGCATTGGATAATAATAATCCACGATGCGAATAATCCTGTCGCCTCTCTGTTGCCATAATAATGTCGCTCCTACGGAGCTACCCATATTTCGCATCTACGATGCTATAATCCTGTCGCTCCTACGGAGCTACCCATATTTCGCATCTACGATGCTATAATCCTGTCGCTCCTACGGAGCTACCCATATTTCGCATCTACGATGCTATAATCCTGTCGCTCCTACGGAGCTACCCATATTTCGCATCTACGATGCTATAATCCCTGTCGCTCCTACGGAGCTTTTGGAAATGGAATTTGCTTTTCTAGAATAATGTCGCTCCTACGGAGCTTTGGGAAATGGAATTTGCTTTTCTAGAATAATGTCGCTCCTACGGAGCTTTGGGAAATGGAATTTGCTTTTCTAGAATAATGTCGCTCCTACGGAGCTTTGGGAAATGGAATTCGCTTTTCTATAATAATGATGCCACGCTGTGGCTTTTGTATCAAACTTTAAACCCTAATCTCTAACCTTAAACCTTGAACCTTAAACCTTAAACTTTAAACTTTAAACTTTAAACTTTAAACCTTAAACCTTAAACCTTAAACCTTAAACCATCTTTTCAATCATACAAACCGCATATGCCGCAACGCCTTCTTCGCGTCCGATAAAACCCATTTTTTCATTGGTGGTAGCTTTGATGCTGATTTCTTCCTCATGGATTCGTAAAATGGGAGCCAAAGTGATTCGCATTTGATCAATATAGGCTTTGATCTTGGGTTGTTCAAGGACTATTGAAGAGTCTACATTACCAATGGTGTAGCCTTTTTCGGAAAGGAGGTCAACTACACGTTCGAGAAGGATTTTACTGTCGATTCCTTTAAACTCAGCAGATGTATCAGGGAAATAAGTGCCAATGTCCTTTAATCCGGCAGCACCAAGCAATGCATCGCAAATGGCGTGTATCAATACATCTGCATCCGAATGTCCTAAAGCACCTTTATGATGCGGAATTTTTACTCCTCCCACAATCAAGTCGCGACCAGCAGTGAGCTGGTGTACATCAAAACCAAAACCTACCCGAAATTTCATAGGGGAGTTGTCAGAAAACTATTCTTCAGCATCTTTGTCTTTGTCACCGCTCATCGCGTCGAAATCAAAGGTCAAAGTAAAGTGAAGTGTGTTTTCTAGAGGATTTCGTTGGTCGGTTGGAATTAAATAAGCGAGGTCGATACCAAAAACATTGTATCGAAGTCCTGCACCGAGGGTGAAATATTTACGATTTCCTTTTCGCTGATTTTCGTGGAAATATCCGGCGCGAAATGCAAACTGTTTGTCGTACCAGTACTCCATTCCGAAGCCAATATTGATTTCTTGTAATTCTTCCTTGAAACCATTCGGAGCATCGCTGAATGATTGGAAAATTCCCTGTGCAACACTCACATCCGGATCTTCTCCATAAAGGATGATGTTGTCTGCACTATTGGCGGTGTCTTGTGTGTAAATTGGAGGAGTTGGAACCAGGAGTTTGTTAATGTCTAACATGAATCCAAGCTCATTGTACTCGTTGAGTTTTAATTTCAATCCCGGTCCTAAACGCAAATTAGTAGGAATAAAGTTTTTTACTCCGGATTCGGTGTAAGAAATCTTTGCACCAATATTCGAGATGTTAACTCCACTGGTAAATATTGCTTCTTTATTACCCAATTCAATCTCCTTTTGAAAATAAACTGAGACATCGGCTGCAACGGTGTTGCCGGCTTTGGAGTCCTGGCCTTCTACTTGTGTACCTCCTGTTAAATTCGAGTGAATGAAACGTAAGGCAATACCTCCTGAAAAATATTCGCTGAGTTTTCTGGAATAGGCCACATCAAGAGCAAACTCATTGGGTTTGAAATCACGGATCGTATTTCCGTTAACATCCGTAAAGGTGATATTACCCAGTGAGAAATAGCGCAAAGATGCGCCAATAGCCTGGTCTCCTTTCATTTTGCTATAGCCCGATAAATAAGCGATGAACATATCGTTTACGAGTGCCCTCAACCAGGGAGTGTAAGAGACTCCAAATCCCATTTTCTTTTCAGCAAATGCAAGCTTGGCCGGATTCCAGTGAATAGAATTTACGTCAGGTGCTGAAGCAACACCCTGGTCACCCATTCCACCTGCGCGCGCATCCGGTGATATCATAACGAAAGGTACCGCCGTTGTAATGGTGTTTAATTGTCCTAATAAGTTAGTGTTCTGCGCAGAAGAGTTTACAGTTAGTAGCGCTAAAAGAGCAGGAACGAAGAAGAATTTTGTTAATTGCTTGTTCATCATTGAGTTTAATTGTTCCTGATAAATTACATAGATGAAGCAATTTAAGCAGGAAGGATGGCAAATATAACGAATTTTAGTAGTGAAATGTTTCCAAATAGTTAGCTTATCGTAGCAAAACCAGTCTTTCCAGCTTTTGGGCGGTCTCACCTTCTGCTGTTCTGATTCTCAATCGATAAACATAAACCCCGCGGGCAAGCTGATCGCCGAAATCGTCTTTCCCGTCCCATTCAATGGCGGTATTTCTGAATCCCTCACATACCTGATAGGCATCAATGGTTTTGACGAGTCTTCCACTCACCGTATATATCTGAACCTGAATAGCCATACCTGTACAAGGTTTGTTATGCTCAAACATGAATCGGGTATAGGTAGTGAAGGGGTTGGGGTAATTTAATACCCGGTCAAGGGCAAGGCCGGCCGATGAGCTGACGACAAATTCTGTGGTAGATTCCGATGAATTGTTATTGATATCCCATGCCTTAAATGTTAATGTATGGGGGCCTTCCGATAAAGCATCCAGGGAAATATTACCCTTCCTTTTGATAAGAATCCAGGTCCGATTCGTAGTAATCATTCAATACAAATAACTGCTGTGGCTTTCCATCCAGCTGCACAGTGATGTCATGTCCGATACCATTGCCTACCGTATTAATACCACTGGAATCAAACAGAATGGCATAGACCCTTGGACTTGAATTGGTCATGCTGCCATAGATGAAATTTTCATCATTCATAAATAATTTTACCTCCGGTCCAAGATTGTCCTGAAGTCCATTGCCGGAGATGCCACCGATGGTGAAGTTTTCATTGAATCCATTTGCATCATTGTTCCCATCGTGTGCATAATAGCTGAGGCGACCGGAGCCATATTGAAAAGAGATGTCTTTAGGTACTATAAAGGAGCAGCTAAACTCTCCATTGCTCACACTGGCTTTTCCTTTGTACAAAATGTTTTTTCTTAAATTGAAACTATCCGGCAAACTAATATCATTACCGGTAGCGTCATTAACAATATTATAGACCTTATTGGTTTTATCGTATATCGTAGGAAAGACAACACCATTAAAGCCGGTTAAAGTATTTCCATTTGAATCAGTGACTTTACCCTTAATAGTGACTTTGCTGAGTGCAGAAAGTGTATCCAGTGTGATGCCGTTACCCGTTTCTTCAATGCCTGTTGTTTCCACTTTGTATTTAGGATAGGCAAGCATAAGGGCAGGGTCTCCCAGTAAGGTGACATTTCTATTGGATGGGTTATCGCGCTTTGCGAGCCGCTGAATATCTCCCGTTCTGGGCATCTTCCCATTTACCGGTTTGAAAAAATGTGACATCATATCGGTATTGATTAATTCATTGTCAATAGCGAATGCAAGTCGGACCGTTGTAAATAAGCAGATGCCACCACCTTGTTGATTTAAAAAAACAAATTCACCGGCCGAAGTTCGCAAAGGATCATCGAAACGGCTGAACTCACATGTAGCAGTTATAAAAGCCGGCATATTGTTGGTGTTTCTCCAACTGTTGATCATGTCATTGTTCAATATGGCTTCCGATGCCCATCCTAATTCTCCTCCGTGCCCGGTATAATTAATTAGCAATGCTCCTCTCTCTACTCTTTTTGTGATGGCATCATTCACTTCGGGATAACGTAATCCTCCCGGTGTGGATACCTGCTGATAAGCATCAGAAATTACTTTGTCTATATTATAAATAGGATTGTTTTGTTGTACAAATGCAGTGATCCGTTCACTCTGCCGTTGATGTAGATTCCTGTCCTGATCATCGGCTACAAAACATAATATGTTTCTCCAGTCATCAAGGCGGCTGCTGTTTGTGCCTGCACAATAGGTTTGATCCGTGATGATTCCTGGTGTAGAGTAGGTAATGACTTTGTTTACCATGGCCCTCGCCTCCTCAGCAGTTCTTACCGGAAAACGCCCGATGCCGATATCGATAAGTTCAGGTCCTGTAAGTGTGCCTTCAGTGGGATCCATCAATCCAAAAAAGTCATCAGAGGTGTGTGATATAAGAAGTGATACAGAATTCTCCGACTGAAACGTGGGAATGAAATTGGAATTTCCACCGGTGCGGTATTTTAAATCGTAAGAACCATCGCCTATAAGTAATGCATATTTCGGTAGTTCTTCTGGGGTGCCGGCCCGTTCGTAGAACATTCTGAGGAAGTCCCTGATAGCACTTACATCCTGAGCGCCGCTGGAGAATTCATTAAAAACCTGTCGGCTGCTAACAACAATACTGGTTAAACTATCATGGTCACGATGAAAATCAGCCAATCTTTCAGCTTCGGCTAAAAAGTTTTCGTGAGAGATTATAATATACTCTGCCTGCGCTAAACCGTGTAGATTTTGATTAGAGATTCTCCCGGTAAAGAAAGGTGTTCTGTATGCCTTTTCATTGAAGAGATAGTATTCGATGGTCTGTGAAGAATCAATGGATTGAATGAATTCCAATGCTCCATTATTCAAGGCGTATTGTTGATTCGTCACCATATTATGATCGCGTAAAGACCATAGTTTTAAATCATTTTTTGCATTTCCAACCACATATCTCCTGTTGCCCGGCTGATTGTTAGTGTCAATATCACGGAAGAGGAGTTCATTTCGGTCATGGATAATCCTCTGGTAGCATTTATTGCAATATAATCCAACCATCCTGTTGACGCAGCATTGTAGGGTTGAAAAGTATAGTCCAGGGTAAGGTCAGAGGATGTTGCATTAAATATGGCGTTTAAAGCCGAGGTCCGGGCAAAGTCATCCGTATAACTTATCCCTACATTACTGATGGTATGTGTAAGTACTGTCGAATTATTTACGCTGACAACGAATCTGCTGGTACTGGGAAAGAGGTAGAAGTCCTGGCAGCACCTTGACTTCAACTTCGCAGTTCCTGCAATAAGATTGGGAAATGAAAAGTTGAATTTTTGGTTGAGTATGACATCAAAAATTTCACCGTACCACTCTCTTCCCGACTTAATGAAATTTCTTTCATCTTCCTCATGATAGCTAAAATCAGTAAAACTCGAAACCAGCGGTTCATTGCCTAAAGCCGGTAAACTTTGCGTGGTTTGAATTCTCTTCGGATTGCCGGGGACGTTAGTGGTGAGAAAGTAATAAGTGGTATCGGTAAAATTGTTTTTATTATGTATAAATTGCTTCTCAGTAAAATTGTAGGTCCAACGTGTTGGGTCTTGACCGTAAAATAAAAAATAATCGTTATTGTTGAATTGGCCATCCTGATTTTCATCAATGGTCTCGATCGCGCATTCCTGCAAATCATCCTTTCGGGGTGCACTGTTCAATAAGGGTAAAGGCCCTCCGCCGTTACCAAAAAGCCTGATGCTGGCAAAACTGATTGATGACGGATCAATACCAATGTCTACCAGATCATCAAAACTGACCTTATAAATGCCATCACGTGTTACTCCGATGCGGTACCAATCTCCGCTGGCTAAAACTGAATTCGACGCAAAACCTTGAGTGTTCTTGAATTTTGCAGCAGAATTAAAGCCGGAATTTTGCACCGGAGCTAAACTGAAAGAAATAAGCTTTTCAGGAACTCCTGTAGTTGGGTTTGAACGGAAAGGTAAAATATAGACCAGGCTCACCGGAACCTTGCGTTCATACGATTCAATTATTTTAATTTCCGGTGTTCCGGCAAGTTTTTCAGTAACTGCTTTTTGTTCATCATTAGTCAGGGGGACGTAAACCGGCTGCGAAATATTTATATTTAAAAGGCTGGTATTGAATTTTATATGATAATAGGGCAGGGTGGTATATTCCAAAAGAAAATGTGAACCTTCAAAATGAATTCTCGACTTCCCATCTTCCTGAATTTGAACCTCCTGCCACTTTAGTTGAATTACCCCATCTTTTTGAGCCAATACCTGACCCGGAATAAATGCAAGCAAAAACAATAGAAGGACGTCCTTAATTGTTTTATTTAAGTAAAATTTACTGTGGAAATCAGGGGGTGTAGGTAAGGTTTGTGAACGATTCCGCATTTCGTATTTAAATAATAGTATAAATTTGTGCTATATCTACAACGGATTTTGCATCTTTGAAGTTTGGTGCAAGTTCCATTATGAACGCCTGCCCATTGGAATTATTGCAGTTATTATACGTTAGATTCGAAACAAAAATAGGATTCTTCGTATAACAAATAGAAAAAGATCTGAATATGCTCAAACGTGTACTCCTGTGTATGATGATAGCAGTAAGCCTGGTGGCCGATGCACAGGATCCTCAATTTACCCAGTTCTATGCAAATCCGCTCTACTTGAATCCGGCTTTTGCAGGGTCTTCCCGATGTCCGCGTGTGAACATAAATTACCGCAACCAATGGCCGGCTTTAAAAGAAACATATATTACGACCAGTGCGAGCTATGATCAGCATTTTGACGTTATAAACGGCGGAGTTGGATTATTGGTACTGAATGATAAGGCAGGTGAGGGAACGATTTCTACCACGAATATCAGTGGAATGTATGCCTATCAATTGAATGTGAACAGAAAGTTTTCTATGCGAATGGGGCTTCAAGCTACTTATGTTCAAAAGAGATTGGATTTTAATAAGTTGACTTTTGGTGACATGATCGATCCCCGTTATGGATTTGTGTATTCTACTCAGGAATTGAGACCGACAGAATCAAGAAATTTCATGGATTTCAGCGCCGGTGTCCTTGCTTATACTAGTAAGGTGTATGGCGGTTTTGCTGCACACCACCTGACGGAACCGGATGAAGCCTTTATTGTTAAAGGAACCTCAAAATTACCCAGAAAATATACTGCTCACCTTGGTGCTATGCTGCCTATCGGGGATACGTATAGCCGTGGTTACAGAGGAAGAATCAACCGCGACGAAGGAACATTTATTTCTCCCAATGTACTTTATCAGCAACAAGCAGCGTTCAATCAAATAAATATTGGAATGTATATCCTTCATTCACCTATTGTTGGAGGATTATGGTACAGAGGTAACTTCGGAAGCGATAAATTTCTATCCAGTGATAGTTTTATTGCCCTGATCGGACTTCAAAAAGGCATCTTCAAATTCGGCTATAGTTACGATGTAACTGTCTCAGCCTTAAGTAATGCCACCGGTGGCTCGCACGAACTGAGCTTGGGATTGCAATTCGAATGCAGACCCAAAAAGAAAAGATTCCGTGCAATAAGCTGCCCTAGTTTTTAGTTATTTCGCATATTTGTCTCACCCAAATACTCATAAACATGAACATTAAAAATCATTTTCTTCCCTTCCTTGGACTGGGAATGATGGTTTTTACAGCCTGTAACAACTACCAAAAATCCGGATCTACAGGCTGGAATTATAACGATGAACGTAACGGCGGTTTTGAAGTCGTTCCGTACACTGAACAGGAAACCGGGCCCGGGCTTGTTGATTGAAGGTGGTACTTTCGTTATGGGTCGAACCGAACAGGATGTCGTTCAGGACTGGGATAATATCCCTCGTCGTGTAACGGTCTCTTCTTATTATCTGGATGAAACCGAAGTTTCAAATACCTACTGGCTGGAATATATCTACTGGCTGGGTCGCGTTTTTGGAACGGATTATCCCGAGGTGCAGCGTAAAGCCTTACCGGATACATTAGTATGGCGTGATCGTTTGGCATACAATGAGCCTTATGTAGAATTGTATTTACGTCACCCTGCTTATCAGGATTACCCTGTTGTGGGTGTGAACTGGTTGCAATGCAATGACTTCTGCTCCTGGAGAACAGATCGTGTGAATGAGCAAATT
>JADKIC010000011.1 GCA_016721435.1 Bacteroidota bacterium | reverse complement strand
GAAGTAAATAAAGAGGAAGTAAATGATATTTTGAAAGATGGTGCATTGCGCGGAAATCTTATAGAACAGATTCAATATTCAAATTCAAACGAGTTGGTATCTTCTGACCTGATCGGAAACCCATGCGCATCTATTGTTGATTCTCCTGCAACTATCGTTTCAAAAGATAAAAAGAGCATTGTTCTGTATGTATGGTATGATAATGAATATGGCTATAGCCGTCAGGTAGTCAGATTTGCGAAATACCTCGCGGATGTAATTCGTTTGACGTACTATTAATAGAACATTACAATCAACACAAAAAAAGGTTGCCTTAGTATAGGCAACCTTTTTTATTTCATAGAGAATCTGATTTAACTCCTTCTTCTAAAATTGAAAAATCACTTCGTCTTCACAGATTAATCTCCTAAATAGGACTTTAATATTTTGCTTTTGTTTTTATGTCTCAATCTGCGCAAGGCCTTTTCTTTAATTTGCCGTACCCGCTCCCTGGTTAGATCAAACTTTGAACCGATCTCCTCCAAGGTTAATCCATGACCCAGTCCTATTCCGAAGAATAAAATTAACACTTCCCGTTCTCTCTCAGACAACGTACTTAATGACCGGTCAATTTCCTTCCGGAGAGAATCGTTGATCAGTTGAATATCTGCCCGTGGAGATTCTGTATTTTCTATAACATCCAGCAAGGTATTTTCCTCTCCTTGCACAAAAGGAGCATCCATGGAAACATGCCGGCCGGAAATTCTCAAGGCATCAGTAATTTTATCAATAGGAAGGTCCGTCAATATGGCAATTTCTTCATAAGAAGGTTCGCGTTCAAACTCCTGCTCCAGCTTGCTGAATGCTTTGCTTATTCTGCTTAGCGATCCGACCTGATTTAATGGAAGCCTTACAATCCGGGCCTGCTCTGCTATCGCCTGTAGAATGCTTTGTCTGATCCACCAGACTGCATACGAAATAAATTTAAAACCTCGTGTTTCATCAAATCGCTTGGCCGCTTTTATAAGGCCCAGGTTTCCTTCATTAATTAGATCCGGTAAACTTAAACCCTGACTTTGGTACTGCTTGGCAACGGAAACCACAAATCGAAGATTTGCACGCGTCATTTTATCCAATGCAGCACTGTCACCATCGCGGATAAGTCGTGCGAGACGTACCTCTTCTTCCGATGATATCATCGGCTCCTTACCAATTTCAGCAAGGTACTTCTCCAGAGAAGCACTCTCACGATTGGTGATTGATTTACTTATTTTCAGTTGACGCATAGTAGTGGAATGTCATTTCTGAAAATGCTTCGGCTTTGTGTAAAACAAATATAGAATTTTAAAAGTTGAATTACCAAAATATTCATGAAATAAAAAAAGGATGTCAGTTAAACATCCTTTTTCTTACTTTTTTTCTCTGCACAAATTACATGCCGAAACCATAATAGGCTTTCATGCCATTGGGATAAGCACCTTCAATCAGTACTCCACCTTTTTTTGATTCCAGATACTCCGTAACTTCTTTCGCTGATCTGACTTTTCTATTGTCAATAGCTGTAATGATAAAGCCATCCTTTAAGCCGGCACTCTTTAATTTTCCGGTTTGTAATTCTTTCACTTTAACGCCTGACTCTACACCAAGTTTGCTCAACTCTGTTTCACTAGCATTTTCCAGCACGGCACCCAATAAATTTACTGTTTCGCTTTTTGTGACTTCGGTGTTTCCATCTTTATTTCGTAAAATAACAGGTATGATTTTCTCACTATTATTTCGGAGTACCGTTACCATAATTTTATCACCGGGTCTGAATCTTCCAACCTGTTCCTGAAGTTCCGGAGAACTTTTGATCTCAAAACCATTGATTGATTTAATAATGTCACCTACCTTAAGACCGGCAACAGCTGCCGCACCGCCTTCAGTAAGCCCATTCACATAAACGCCATTTAAGGTGTTTACTTCCTTTTCTTTAGCAAAATCGGCATCAATATCCCGTATGCTGACACCGATGAAACCTCGCTGAACGATGCCAAACTCCATGAGATCCTTCACTACCTTTTTTACAATATTTACAGGAATGGCAAAAGAATATCCGGAATAGGAGCCGGTGTTTGAAGCGATAGCTGCATTAATACCGATTAATTCGCCATTCAGGTTAACTAATGCTCCTCCGGAGTTTCCAGGATTTACCGCAGCATCTGTTTGAATAAAGGACTCTATTGGAAATCTCTGGTCGGGCAAAATATTGATATTTCGCGCTTTTGCACTAACAATTCCAGCCGTTACCGTTGATGTTAAATTGAAAGGATTACCCACTGCAAGCACCCATTCACCTACCCGAACCTGATCAGAATTGCCTAAGGCGATATGGGGAAGTTTTTTAGCATCCACCTTTAATAATGCCAGATCAGTTGATGGATCTGTCCCGATGACCTTAGCCACAAATGTTTCCTTGTCATTTAGCGTAATGGATACTTCTGAACCATTTTCAATCACATGATTGTTGGTAACAACGTATCCATCTTCCGAGATAATGACCCCAGATCCGGTTGATTGTTGCTGAGGCATCTGGCGTGGTGCCGGATTTCCCCAAAAAAAGTTGAATGGGTCGAGAAATTGTCCGGAGTTTCCCTGTTGTGCTGCATATTTAGTAGTGACATGCACCACCACGGGGACAGTAGTTTCAGCAGAAGCTGTAAAATCAACCGGCACACCGGAAGATCCTGTATATGAAACCGCACGAACAGGAACAGAAGATTTGAATCTATCCCCATTATCTGAAATTTCGGAATAAAACAGGTGGTTATGAATTCCTGCACCGATCATTCCGCCTACGATGGCTAATGTAAAGATGACTGCGATTTTTTGATTGCTCTCATATGGCTAATGTATTTTATTTGATGCCTGTAACAGTATACGTTGGAAAGCCAAAATTATTTTTGAAATGATGAATCAAAAATGAATTTAACCTTCTTTTAACCAAGAACAAACCGAAGTTGAAAAAGATAAAATTAAATCCATAGGCTTCAAACTCCATTATTTTATTGTTTTCGTTATTTTTACATCAATGGAAATGGAATTCTACAAATACCAGGGTACCGGAAATGATTTTATTATTGTTGATGGAATTCAACATTCTGCGCAACTGTCTATTGCTCAAATTCAAAAGTGCTGTGACCGGCGGTTTGGAATAGGTGCGGATGGTCTGATAATTCTTAAACCACATCCGGATTATGATTTCGAAATGGAATATTATAATGCAGATGGACACGTGGGTTCTATGTGTGGAAACGGAGGTCGGTGTATCGTTCATTTTGCATGGAGCAAAGGGTATGTAAAAGAGCAATGCCGGTTTTTGGCGGTGGATGGTATTCATGAAGCTATTCTGCTTCGTAATGGGAATATTTCCTTACAGATGAAGGACGTGAAGGGTATACAAACCGTGGATAACGACTTCTTCCTGAATACAGGATCCCCTCATCATATCAGATTCGTGAAGGACATTGAGAATTTTAATGTGTTTAAGGAAGGAAATACCATTCGTAACAATGAGAGATATAAGAAGGAAGGAACGAATGTGAATTTCGCTGAGTGGATAGGAGACCGGTTGTTTGTCAGAACGTATGAAAGAGGTGTGGAAGAGGAGACCTTGAGTTGTGGAACAGGAGTTACAGCAGCGGCCATCGTTGCGGGAAACACAAGAAATAATGAAAAATCAAATACAATAAATATTAAAACCAGAGGTGGAGATCTTGCCGTAAGCTATACCGTAAACGATACCGGTTTTTCTGATATTCGCTTAGAAGGTCCTGCTACATTCGTTTATAAAGGGATAATTGAGTTATGATAAGAGGAAATAGTGTATTGCTGCGCGCATTGGAACCGAAGGATGTAGACTTGATGATGATTTATGAAAATGATGCTGAAATATGGCCGGTGAGTGGGACTTTTGCCCCATATTCCAGATACACATTGGAGCAGTATTATAAGAATGCTACTCAAGACATCTATACTTCAAAGCAATTACGGCTGGCTATTGAATTGATTGTTGAACTTCCCGGTGCAGGAGCAACTATAGGATATATCGATTTATTTGATTTCGATCCTCAGCATAGAAGAGCAGGGGTAGGAATACTGATTGGTAACAGGGAGTACAGAAATAAAGGATTGGCAACAGAAGCTTTATCCATGTTAGTCAAACATAGTTTTAACACTTTAAATCTGCATCAACTTTACTGTCATATCGACAATAATAATGAACATAGCTTGCGTTTGTTTTCAAAAGTCGGTTTCAGAACGTGTGGATCGCTGCGTGACTGGATTGTTTATGAAGGCAAATGGCATAGTGTATCCTTGCTTCAACTCATCAGACCCACGGTGATCATTTAATGAGCAACAAGATAATCAAATTCCTTTTTGCTGTCAGCTGTTTTGCATTTATTGCATTTTCAAACTGGAATTGCGGTATTTCATCACAGCAAACACCTGAACAAATTGCGCTGGCCAGAACTGAATATGCCGGATTGTCCGATACAGCGCGCTATGTGGGAATGAATACCTGCAAAGGTTGTCATACGGAAGTGCATGCATCTTTTATTCATACCGGAATGGGAAAATCTTTTGATACAGCCAGTCAAAATAAAACTTCTGCAGACTTTACTCATCATCCGATCGTTTATGATGAGCGCTTAAATATGAATTATCATCCCTTTTGGCAGGATGGAAAATTATTTTTCAAAGAATTCAGAGGAAATAGCACGGATACGACTTTTAGCAGAACGGAACAGGTTAAATATATCATAGGCTCCGGACAACATACCAACTCTCATATGTGGGAAAGTAATGGTTATCTCTTTCAAGCGCCCTTGACCTTCTATACGCAGAAAGCAAAATGGGATCTGCCACCCGGATTTGAGAATGGTGCTAATTCCCGTTTTGACAGAATCATAGGACTTGAATGTATGAGTTGTCATAACGGTTACCCGGAATTCGTTGCCGGCTCTGAGAATAAATTTACTAAAGTTCAAAATGGGATCGATTGTGAAAGATGTCATGGTCCGGGAAGTATTCATGTGCAGGAGAAATCAATGGGTATCCTTATCGATACCGCTGAAAGGATAGACTATTCTATTGTGAATCCTTCAAAACTTCCCATTGATTTGCAGTTTGATGTTTGCCAGAGATGTCATGTACAAGGCAATACTGTTCTGAATGAAGGGAATTCATTTTTTGATTTTAAACCCGGGATGCGTTTATCAGATGTGATGTATGTATTTATGCCTGTTTACAAGGGGAAAGAAAATGAACATATCATGGCCTCTCATGTGGAGCGGCTCAAGATGAGTAAATGTTTCATCACCACTACCCGTCGTTTACAAGCTGAGGGAAGTGGGAATAATACGGGATTAAAACCCTTTAAGAATGGACTTACCTGTATTACTTGTCACAATCCTCATATCAGTGTGAAAGAAACCGGTAATGATCATTTTAACAGTACTTGCAGGTCCTGTCATGCAGTGGGCAAGGAACATCTCTGCACTAAGAATTCAAACGCTGCAATGAAAGGTGGAAAAGATGATTGCGTCAGTTGTCATATGCCGGCACAAGGCACACTGGATATTCCTCACGTGAGTGTGCACGATCATCGGATAGCAGTACATCAGGAAGTGAAGGAAGTGGAGAAGATGAAAACCTTCATTGGCATCAGTTGCCTGAACAATTCAAATCCTCCTGATAAAATTATTGCACAGGCCTATATTAATTATGTGGAGAAGTTCGGTATGGAGAAATCCTTACTCGACTCTGCATTGGCCTATTTAAAAAAAGATACGAAGTCCGGTATTGAAGAAAATATTCATCAATACGTTCAACTCTATTATTTGAAGAATGACTATGCCGGAATTGCTTCAATCACAGAAACAATTCCGGATTTGCTTACATCATTGAACCGGAAGAGTTATGATAACAAAGATGCCTGGACATCATACCGTATTGGTGAAGCCATGCAAAATACCGGAAGAACCCAAAGTAGTGTACAATGGTTTAAAAATGCCTACATACTTGCTCCATTGTATCCGGATTTTGGAAACAAATATGCCAATGCCCTGGCCGGTCAGAAGAACTTTGCAGAAGCCAGAAAGATATTTTCATCTTTAGTAAAGGAACATCCCTACTATGCGCCGGCCTTTTCCAATTTGGGTTATTTGATCCTGATTCAGGAAGGCAATGTAAATAGGGCCAACAGTTATTTAGATAAAGCACTAGCTTTAGATCCCGACTATGAACTCGCAATACTGAACAAGGCAGCCGCGTTTATGAGTGAAGGTAAGGTGCAGGATGCAAGAAAATATCTTCAAAAAGTACTGCAAATCAATCCGGAGAATCGGCAGGCCATTGAGGGTTTAAAAAGAATTACAAAATAAACAACATCATCAACACTTGACAATTTATTGCTGTGGCTAAAAAGAAAAGTAAAATGAGTCCCGGTTTTAGACGGATACTGATTGCGTTTGCCAGCGTTATCGTACTTTCAATATGTATTATTGTTTTATCCTTTTATAACAAAGTATTTTCTCCAAACGTCGATTTATCATCCGGCAAAAGTCGCTTCGTTTATATTCCGACCGGATCCACCTTCATTGATGTCATGCGTCTCCTGGAGAAACAAGGATTGCTGAAAAACAATGCATCCTTCCAGTGGGTTGCGGAACAGATGAAATACACGACGAATGTTAAACCCGGTAAATATGAAATTAAGCAGGGAATGAATAACAAGGAACTCATTTCGCTTTTGCGCTCCGGAAAGCAGACGCCTGTTAAACTGACCTTTAGTAATATCCGAACCGTAGAAGAACTGGCCGGTGTAACAGGAGGGAAGATTGAGGCAGATTCTGCATCTATCGCTTTTTTGCTAAACGATGAAGCCTTCCTTGAGAAATATGGTTTTAATGCAAGGAATAGTTTATGCATCCTCATCCCCAACACCTATGAATTGAAGTGGAATACTTCTGCCGAGCAGTTTTTTGAACGAATGGCTAAAGAATACAAGAAATTCTGGAACGAGAAACGTCGCGCTAAAGCAAAGGAAATTGGTTTGACACAAGTTGAAGTCAGTGTGCTTGCTTCTATTGTAGAAAAGGAAACGCGAAAAAATGATGAAAAAGCAACGGTAGCCGGAGTGTATATGAATCGTTATCTTAAAGGCTGGAAACTGGAAGCGGATCCCACTTTGGTTTTTGCTTCCGGCGATTTTAGTTTAAGGAGAGTGCTCAATGAACATAAGGATATTGATTCACCTTACAACACCTACATGTATACCGGTTTTCCTCCGGGTCCAATCTGTATGCCGGCTGTATCTTCCATCGATGCAGTGCTGAATTATTCAAAACACGAGTATATGTTTTTCTGTGCCAGAGAAGATTTTTCCGGCTATCATTCCTTTGCAAAAACGTATGATCAGCATCTCCTTAATGCCCGACGTTTTCAGAAAGAATTGGACAGAAGAGGGATTCGATCCTAAAGTTAGCAATGTTCCGTGTTTATTTCTTCTTTTTTCAAAATAACTACCTGAAGGAAAAACCCTTTATGTTAGCTCTTAAAGATTGTAATTAAATACACTTTTTCTCCCTTTTACCCGTCAGGGATTTTTTACCTTTGTGCCCTATGAAAATTGGTATACTTAGAGAAGAAAAAGTCCCCCACGATAAGCGTGTTCCATTTACTCCGGTACAATGCAAATATTTGCTGGAACAGTTTTCCGAATTAAAAATTGTTGTTCAGCCTGCCATTTTTCGCTGTTATACAGATGAGGAATATCGGTCTCACGGTATTGTTTTGCAGGAAGATTTGAGTGATTGTGATGTATTGATGGGCGTAAAGGAAATTCCAAAAGACAAACTGATCCCCGGAAAAAAATATCTTTTCTTCTCACATACCATCAAAAAGCAGGCGCATAACCAAGCGCTTTTACAGACCATTATTGAAAAGAAAATTCAATTGATCGATTATGAATGTCTGATCGATGATCTCGGTCATCGGGTGATTGGATTCGGGCGATTTGCCGGATTGGTGGGCGCATACAATGGTATTATGGCCTATGGTTTAAAGTATGGACTCTTTAACCTGAAACCGGCTCATTTAAGTCACGATAAGAAAGAAGTTTTTAAGGAGCTTGAAAAAATAAATCTTCCGAATTTGAAAATTGTAGTGACCGGAGGCGGACGTGTTGCCAATGGTGCCATGGAAACTTTAGGAGTTCTCGGTATTCGGAAAGTCACAGCCTATGAATTCCTGCATTATTCCTTCCGGGAACCGGTCTATGTTCAACTGCATTCAGAAGATTATTATAAAACCAAGGATGGTTCCGTTTTCAGCAATCAGGTATTCTACCATCATCCTGAAAAATTTGACTGCACCTTCGCTAACAGGTAATTCCTATGCAAGCTTCTGCGATCTGCTGATTCATTGTACCTTTTGGGATCCAAAGGCACCTGTTCTGTTTACAAAGCAACAGATGCGTGATCCAAAATTCCACATCAGCGTGATCGCTGATGTGACCTGTGATTTAAATGGAAGTATTCCATCCACTACGCGCACCACCACGATTGAGGATAAATTTTATGGTTATAACCCAAACACAGAAAGTATAGAAGAACCTTTCGCACCCTCCACGATTACGGTAATGTCTATTGACAATCTTCCCTGTGAATTACCAAGAGATGCTTCCGAAGGATTCGGCAAACATCTTATGGAAAGAGTAATGCCCTTCCTGGTTCGTGAAGATGATGGATTGATTGAACGTGCCACCATTGCTAAGGAGGGAAAGCTGATGAAAAGGTTTGAATACCTGAGTGATTATATTGCTTGATTGAAACATCAAACAATGGTAGAGGTGAAGTATTTTTGATATGATATATGAAAATCTCTTATTTACGAGCGTTTTTTTCTAAGGATTTACAGAAAGATTTACGCAGTTTGATGCTCAGCCTCCTTCAGTAAGGATATAGCATCGGAAGGCGATGATGCACTAAAAACCGTATTTCCTGCAACTAAAATATCTGCTCCGGCACGAATGAGTTCATGTGCATTTTTTAAATCTACACCTCCATCAATTTCAATTTTGGCGGATGAGTTTTTCTGAATGATAAGATTTTTCAGATCATCGATTTTACTGTAGGTGTTCTTGATGAATCGCTGTCCGCCATAACCTGGATTCACTGACATCAATACCACCACATCTATGGATGCAATTACTTCTGATAACAAGGAAGCCGGAGTATGAGGGTTAATGGCCACACCGGCAAGAACTCCCAACTGTCGCAGATTTTGAATGGTGCGATGTAGGTGAGTACAAGCTTCATAATGCACAGAGATGATCGCAGCACCGGCATCTGCAAAGGCGGCCAGGTATTTATCGGGTTCAACAATCATTAAATGTACATCAAGCGGTTTGCGAGCATACTTCTTAATGGCTTTCATGACCGGAAAACCAAATGAAATATTTGGTACAAAAACACCGTCCATCACGTCCACATGAAACCAGTCGGCACGACTTTCATTGATCATTTTAATATCGCGCTGTAGATTTCCAAAATCAGCTGAGAGAATGGAAGGGGCAATGAGTACTGACATGTTCTAATGGTTATAGGGCAAATTTCGTGAAAAGGATCGGATTTACGAAAGATGGAGAAGGTCAATAATTAAATGACTCTGGAAAGGTTACGAAATTGCCCTTGGGGACAAAATCTTAGTTTTGAATAAAAGAATATTCTGATAACAAATCTTCTGCTTAAACCTGTCTGCCTGCCGAAGCTTCAGCATAGGTAGGTTTAAGTTTGGAATCGGTACTGCTGTGGATGGTGTTTTAATTACTCTAATTTTTTTTATAGCTGCTTAGTGCCTACAGGAAGGCTACGAAATTGCCAAGGGGAAATGATATAAAACAAATAAGTCCCCGGTTTTGCCGGAGACTCTTGCTATGTTTAACCCGGGATTAATTCTATCCCAAATACGTCTTCAATATCTTACTTCTGGAAGTATGTTTTAAACGACGAATGGCCTTTTCCTTTATCTGACGGACACGCTCTCTGGTAAGTTCGAAGCGTTCTCCGATTTCTTCCAGCGTCATAGGTGATTCATTCAATCCAAAGTATAAGCGAATAACGTCTGCTTCACGTGGAGTCAGGGTATATAAGGCGCGTTCAATCTCTCTGCGTAAGGATTCCGTGATAAGATTATTCTCCGGTGACGGTGCCACATCTTCTCCGGGCATCATGTCCATCAAAGTACCATCCTCTCCCTGAATAAGCGGAGCATCCATGGAAACATGTCTGCCGGATGAACGCATGGTATCAATGATATCGTCCGTTGAAATATTTAGCAATACAGATAATTCTTCGTTGGTAGGCTCCCGTTCAAATTCCTGCTCCAATTGAGCAAAAGCACGATTGATTTTATTAATAAAGCCGATTTTATTCAGGGGTAAACGAACAATTCTTGCCTGCTCCGCCAATGCCTGTAAAATGCTTTGACGAATCCACCAAACAGCATAAGAGATAAATTTAAAACCGCGGGTTTCATCAAAACGTTGTGCAGCTTTAATAAGTCCAAAATTACCTTCATTAATAAGGTCTCCTAGCGTTAGGCCCTGATTTTGGTATTGCTTTGCCACAGAAACAACGAAACGAAGATTAGCTTTCGTCAATCTTTCCAATGCTGTTCTGTCACCTTCTTTAATACGTCGGGCTAACTCAACTTCTTCTTCGGGCTTCAGCAATTCCACTTTCCCGATTTCCTGAAGGTATTTATCCAGTGAGGCGGTTTCGCGGTTGGTTACTTGCTTGGTAATCTTTAATTGTCTCATGTTATCGCAGAGTGAATATGGCATCGTAACGCAGTTCGCATTCTGGAGGTTGCGGAAACAGACTTCGATGAGGGTTAATCAACTGTAAGGTTCACGGCGCATGACACAAAACACTTGCCATTAAGTGGAAAAGCAAACTTTGTAACGAAAATATTACATCACCAAAAACGGGGATCAGAAAACAGAAAACCCGTCGTAAACGACGGGTTTTCAATTTCTTCACACTATAATTAGTGACACTAACTATGCTTCCAGGAGCTACTCTTTCAGGGCGATTCGTCATTAAAACCTTACGGGACAGACGATACTTACCTGTTTTCTTATCTATTTCAATAAGTTTCACTTTTACAATATCTCCTTCCTTGAAAACGCCATCCATGGTCGCCAATCTCTCGTTAGAGATTTCGGAGATATGAAGTAAGCCATCTTTACCCGGCATGAACTCAACGAAAGCACCGAATGTAGTAATGGTTTTCACCTTTCCTTCGTACACTTCTCCAACTTCCGGCTCGGTAACGATTCCTCTGATTCTAATCAATGCCGCATCAATGCAGGCTTTATCAGGAGATGCAATTTCTACCAATCCTTCATTGTTTACTTCCTCAATGGTAATGGTTGTATTGGTTTGACGTTGGATTTCCTGAATGATCTTTCCACCCGGTCCGATGATCGCTCCGATGTATTCTTTTGCAACACGAAGCTTCACAATGCGAGGGGCATGTGGTTTATAATCTTCGGCAGGAGCAGAGATCGTTTTATTCATTTCCCCGAGGATATGCAAACGTCCGGCACGAGCTTGTTCAAGGGCCTGTAGCAAGATATCATAAGGCAATCCATCTACTTTCAAATCCATCTGGCAAGCGCAAATACCTTTATCGGTTCCGGTCACTTTGAAGTCCATATCTCCCAAGTGGTCTTCATCACCAAGGATATCACTCAAAATGGCGAAATTTCCTTTTCCATCGGTTATTAATCCCATTGCGATACCGGAGATGGCACCGGTTACTTTAATACCTGCATCCATCAAAGCCAGACTACCTGCACAAACAGTAGCCATCGAAGAGGATCCATTCGACTCCAGAATATCAGAAACGATACGGATGGTATAAGGATTCAATTCTTCACTAGGCATCACTTCACGCAAAGAGCGTAAGGCCAGATTACCATGTCCGACTTCACGA
Organism: Bacteroidota bacterium; assembly: GCA_016721435.1. GTDB lineage: Bacteria > Bacteroidota > Bacteroidia > AKYH767-A > OLB10 > JAJTFW01. Next base: position 96,903 of record JADKIC010000011.1, on the reverse strand, counting down.
CGACTGGTACCACGATTTGGCTTTACTTCACCTGTACTAAAACCCGGGAAATTATAGTGGAGCATGAAATTATTAGTACCCTGATACATCGCCTGATCAACAATTTGCTCATCCAGTTTCGTACCCAGGGTTACAGTTGTTAAAGATTGTGTTTCACCACGCGTAAAAACGGCTGATCCGTGAGCAGATGGCAAATAGCCCACTTCGCTCCAGATCGGACGAATATCAGTCAGACCACGACCATCCAAACGAATACGATCTTTTAAAATCATTGCACGCATGGCATCGTACTCTACATCATGATAATATTTCTTAATGAGCTTCTCTTTTTCTGCACGCTCTTCTTCGCTGAAAGTAGCCAGGAAATCTTCCAGTACTTTTTTGAAAGCGGCTTTACGCTCATTTTTATTCGGGTTACATTGACGAGCTGCTGCATAGACGGCATCAAAACAAGCCTTATTTACTTTCTCACGTAACTCTTCGTCATTCGTTTCATGGCTATATTCACGTTTAGTTACGCCGCCCAGTTTGGCAACGAGTTCTTCCTGCGTTTTACATTGACCTTTAATAGCTTCATGACCAACACGGATCGCTTCCGCCATATCTCTTTCAGCTACTTCATGACATTCACCTTCTACCATCAGGATATCCTTAGCGGTACCGGCAACAATCAGATCGATATCAGCATTTTCAGCATCAGCAATTTTAGGGTTGATGACAAACTCGCCATTAATTCTGCAAACACGTACCTCTGAAACAGGACCACCAAATGGAATGTCGGAAATGGTGACAGCAGCAGATGCCGCCAGACAGGCCAAACTATCAGGAGCTACATCCATATCAGCAGAAATCAACGTTACTGCAATTTGGATATCGGCATGATAATCGGAAGGGAAAATAGGGCGGAGGGCACGATCGATAAGACGGCATATCAGGATTTCCTGTTCCGTTGGACGTGCTTCACGACGAAAGAAAGAACCGGGAATCCGGCCGGCAGAAGCAAATTTTTCCTGGTAATCTACAGTTAAAGGCAGGAAATCAACACCTTCTTTTGCCTCTTGAGAAGAAACTACAGTAGCGAGTAACATACAGTTACCCTGACGGACAATTACAGCACCGTGTGCCTGTTTAGCCAGACGGCCTGTTTCGATAGTGATCTCCCTGCCGTCCGGTAATAGGGAAGATACGGTAATAGCTTTTGGTTGCATTTTGACAGCTTTATTAATTTATATATATATTTATAGATCAAGTATTTAATTACGTCTTTCTAAAGCTTAAATTTAATAATAAGCTTCTCATAAAACGTTCATTCGCCCTGTTTTTCCTTTCTATTGGGCAAACTGTTGAAAGTGTTTCCAATCAGTTTTGAAGGGTAAAACAAAAAAGGCAATACGAAGATTGCCTTTTTTGAGATGCCTGCTCGAGGCTTTTATTTACGAATACCGAGTTCAGCGATAATTGCTCTGTACCGGGTGATATCTGTTTTATGAAGATAATCCAACAGGCTACGACGCTTACCTACCAAAGAGATCAATGAGCGCTGAGTTGAAAAGTCTTTTTTAAAACTTCTCAAATGCTCTGTCAGATGGTTGATACGCTGTGTGAACATAGCGATTTGCGCTTCAGAAGAGCCGGTGTTGGTTTCGGTTTTACCGTATTTTTGAAGATTTCTTTCTTCGATTCAGTGTTTAATAGCATGATGAATTACGCGGATTTTACTTTTTAAGGAGGGCAAAGATATGAAAGCAATTCCTAAACAGCAAGAAGATTAGCTTTGTTTTTAATCTGAATTTACTCCGGGTTGTCCTAAAAAAGCATTAATAATCAGTTGAGTACGTAACTTCAGGTTCCATACGGTAATAAACCACTGATTTCAACCACCTTAAACTTACCTTTTTGCTCCTTTAGGGTAAGGTAAATATTATCAATTTTTCGTTCGAGTCCCGTTCCATTTATCTCTAAACAAAGATCAACAGACAAAATCGCTTTTGAATGATTCAGCACCAGAAATGTAGATTCGATACTTTTTATTTCCCGGGTACCGAATTCGCTATTGATGGATTCCTGTAACAATCGTCTTGACTGTTGTGTGTAAGACCTCCCATCTACACTAAACAGATCACTCAGGCAGGAGTTGAGGAACCGCCAGTCATTGCTAAAAAGTATTTTGAACAATTCGTTCACGGTTTCCATCGTGTCAGTTTCTTCCTTTTCGTGAAACTCCTCATAGATAAAATGGCAATACATATCTTTAATGTTATATACTTCCATTTCCTCCTGCATTAATTCGCCGGTGATGAAGCGATAGAGGTCCTCATCAGGATAATCCGCATTTGTATCTATTAAAATATTATGGTCTTCGAGCATATCCAGCACTTCAAATAACTCTCTTTCGATTTCAGATGCGGTCAATGTATCTGCATCCGGAAAATCAGGAAAACCCAGATGCTCTTCCACTGTCATTCTTCTGAAATCCGACATCATTCGTTCGAAAACATCTCCTATACTAGCGATAGAAGTTCCCGTTTCTTCGAAGGACATGGGCTCCTCATTTTTCAGTTGTTTTGCATATTGAAGGTGTATCTCACCATCTTCTGGCAGGAAGGCAAATAATGTAGTTTTTTCTTTAATAGGTCGATTTGTTTTTTTCATGGTATAAATATTATAGTCCACGAAAGTAGATCGGTTGTTAGGGGATAGTCGGTAAATAAACGTTTATAGTCGTTTATAGTCGTTTACCCATTTTAAAATGGTTATTCCGGAACAGTAAGATTATAATTTAAAACGAGAGTAAAAAGCGGATAATGATGAATGAAATTAATGGGCAAAGTATCCCAGCAACTGACCCAGCTTATTTTTCAATTCGGGACGCTTAATGATGATATCAAGAAATCCATGTTCAAGTACAAATTCCGAGGTCTGAAATCCTTTGGGCAAATCTTTACCAATCGTCTCCTTCACTACCCGCGGGCCGGCAAAACCAATTAAAGCACCCGGCTCGGCAATGTTCAAATCCCCGAGCATCGCAAAAGAGGCAGTAACACCACCGGTGGTGGGGTCAGTCAGGAAGGAAATATAGGGAGACCTGCTGCTGAAAGTTGGGTAAGTTTAGCGGATGTTTTGGCCATCTGCATCAGGGAATAAGCCGCCTCCATCATTCGGGCACCTCCGGATTTCGAGATGATCATAAAGGGGGTTTTATGTTCGATGGAATAATCAATAGCTCTGGAAATTTTTTCACCCATAACTGATCCCATCGACCCGCCAATAAATTTGAAATCCATGCAGGCGATGGTAATCGGAAATCCGTTCAATTTTCCGCTGGCGGTACGAATAGCATCTTTTAAGCCAGTTTTCTTTTGAGAATCTTCCAATCGCTCATTGTACTTCTTAGTATCCACAAACTGTAGCGGATCGGCTGATGTAATATCCGTATTGATTTCAATAAATTCATTATTGTCAAAAAGCATAGCAAAATACTCTTCAGAACCTATACGTTCATGGTATCCGCATTTCACGCATACCCACATGTTATCCTCATGCTCTTGAGAGGGAATAATAGACTTACAGGATGGACATTTATACCATAACCCTTCCGGCGTTTCCTTCTTCTCATGCGTGGCAGTGGTGATGCCTTCTTTTATTCTTTTAAACCAACTCATTAATTTGGGGTTACGAACTACGAATTATTACGGATATACGAAATACGAATATAAACGGAATCACGAATTTAAACGAAAATACGAAATTTGAGTAACAGGACTTCTGGTAGTGTATGATTTTGGGCCGAATACAGGGGTATTAATTTTCGGTTTTGACATTTTATTTTCTTCTTCAACGCAGCCATTCCATATACCCAACCTTTAAATTTAAACCTTAAACTTTGGACTTAAACTTTAGACTTGAACCTTGAACCTTGAACCTTAACTAAACTTTAAACCTTAAACTTTAAGCTTCTTTTTCGAGGTAAATATCCTGAATGGCATTAAGCATTTGAATACCTTCTGCAAATGGTTTCTGGAAGGCTTTACGTCCGGAGATGAGACCCTGACCGCCGGCGCGCTTGTTGACAACGGCAGTGGTTACAGCTTCCGCCATATCACTCGCTCCCTTACTTTCTCCTCCTGAATTAATCAATCCCATCCGGCCCATATAACAATTGGCTACCTGATAACGGCAGAGATCAATAGGGTGGGGGCTCGTCAATTCCTCATACACTTTCTTATGCGTTTTGCCGAATTTAATGGCATTGTATCCTCCGTTATTTGTAGGCAATTTCTGTTTGATAATGTCTGCCTGAATGGTTACGCCCAAATGGTTGGCCTGCCCTGTTAAATCCGCAGAAGTATGATAGTCGACACCATCTACTTTGAAGGCATTATTACGCGTATAGCACCATAAAATAGTGCCCATTCCTAACTCATGTGCTCTTTCAAATGCCTGTGCCACTTCAACAATTTGCCTGGACGATTCTTCCGATCCAAAGTAAATTGTCGCGCCTACAGCAGTAGCGCCCAGATTCCATGCTTCCTCAACAGAGCCGAACATGATCTGATCAAATTTATTAGGATAGGTGAGAAATTCATTATGGTTAATTTTTACAATGAACGGAATTTTATGCGCATACTTTCTGGATACCGCTGCGAGTACGCCATAGGTAGAAGCTACTGCGTTGCAACCACCTTCAATGGCTAATTTTACAATATTTTCCGGATCAAAGAATATGGGATTGGGAGCGAAAGATGCTCCTGCGCTATGTTCAATACCCTGATCAACCGGAAGGATACTCACATATCCGGAGTTAGCCAATCGACCGTGACCGTAAATGCTTTGAAGACTCCTTAAGACCTGATTAGAACGGTTGGTTCCGGAGAATATACGATCCACGAAATCAGTTCCGGGCAGATGAATATGTTCTTTGGAAATTGTTTTGCAGGTATGGTTCAGCAAGTGGTCGGCATCCTTTCCGAGCAGTTCGTGAATTTTTTGAATCGACATAAGTCCTTGTTTTATAATTTATTATTTCTGATCAGATCAGAATATGAAGGCACAAATCTAATCAAAATCACAGTATTCAAAAAGACCCGTTATTCCGTTTTATACAGTGCCGGTGTTGGCTATACAATCCAGCGCACTGAGATAGGATGAAAATGGAAATTTAGAGCTAAAAACCTGGGTGTAAGTTTCACCTCCGGGGTAACTTTCCCTGAACTCCTCACGGGTCAATTGGCCTCTTAAATCAGCATACCCTGAGGGAGTTCTTCCAATTTCTCCGGTGTATTTCAGCTTTCTAAAAGACATTTAAAAAGGGCAAGATTGAATTCATGGAGATACTCCGGTTGCGTATCGAATATCTCAAAAAGTTCATCTCTGAAAAAGGTAAAAAAAGGAGAGGTGTTATATGCGGAAAAAAGTGCTCCTTTATGCACTCTGGACCAGGGTTGGGAATAGCTAATCCGCATTTCCTTTACCGGCGTTTTCACTCCTCCGGTATGTTGGATGGGGATAGATAAGGTTTGTTCTCCATTGGCACCCAGGATAAAAGTTCGGTTCGCCAAGGTCTGTTTTCTCCATAGTTCATCACCATCCATATAAATACGCCCGGAAGTAATGATGGCCGAAAGCAATTCCCGAAGAGGAAGATACTGGGATGAAATGATGACTGTTTTGTCTTTGAGGACAAGATCAGTCATTATTGTAGTGAATCACATTAAACAATCTACTCCAGCGAATTTTTGAAAGGAAAGAGCCATTGGTATCCCACGACATCCAGATGAAAACGGCTTTCCCTACCACATGATCTTCAGGCACAAATCCCCAAAAGCGCGAATCGGCTGAATTGTGTCGGTTATCTCCCATCATAAAGAAATAATCCTGCTTGAAAGTATACGTTGTCGCCGGTTGATTATTGATGAAAATTCCGCCGTCTCGTTCCTCCAGTTCGTTGCCTTCATAAACAGTGATGACACGTTTGTAGATGCTGATATTTTCGGCGTTAATAGAGATGGTTGCGCCCTTTTTTGGAATATAAATCGGACCATAATTGTCCATGTTCCATCTTAGTTTTGGGTCAGAGGGGTAGATATAGTCTTCGTATTGACCGGCCGGCATGGTCATCACCTGAACACCGGTAACATTGGGCAGTTTTTTTAGTTCGTTTACCGAATTTTCAGTCAGACAAAAGCGGTAATCACCCGGATTATACGCCGGACCACCATCGGTAATATCATTTTTTCTAAGAATACGTTCACTGATACCGCTTCCTGAAGTTTTAATATCATACACATACTGGCTTTTACGGGGCTGCATCGCCTTTTTGCCATTGATGAATACGGTTCGGTTTACGACTTTCAGCGTATCACCTGCAATTCCTACACAGCGTTTGATGTAATGTGTTTGCTTATCGATCGGACGGTCATCTTCCATCGGATAATTAAAGACTACGATATCGTTCCGCTTCACGTCGGCAAATCCCGGTAATCGGTAATAGGGAAGTTTCCATGAATCGGAATACGACTTACCACCAAACAGTGGAATTTCCTGATGCATAAAAGGAATGGACAAAGGAGTCATCGGAGTTCGGGCCCCATAGTGCACCTTGCTGACGAATAAAAAATCCCCTACCATGAGTGTTTTTTCCATGGATGGAGTAGGGATAGTGAACGCTTCTATGAAGAATGTCCGAATGATGGTAGCAGCGATGACGGCGAAAAGAATGGCATCAAACCATTCGCGGGTCTTGCTTTTTCTTCCACTGCTTTGCCAGAATTTCCAGTTCATAATGTTTATTTACGGGGTCGAAGTTAGAAAATGAATAGCTTAGTCTATTAAATATGCGATTTTCGGTTTCCAAAGAGTACATCTTCCATGCTGAAAACCCCAATTTTACCGATCAGCCAACTTGCTGCAAGTAGCGCACCGGCAGCAAATCCATCTCTGTTAAACGCTTCATGGTGAATGCTGATTTTGTCAATTGGCGATGTCCACGTTACCTCATGTTTTCCAATCACATCTCCCTCACGTACGGAATGAATAGCTAATACGTCATTTGGCACTTCCGGGTTGCCCTGAGCAAGCATCCAGGATTTTACATGTTGATTGGATTGGAAAATACCATCCGCCAATGTGACCGCTGTTCCACTGGGCTTATCGAGCTTGCGCATATGATGGACTTCTTCGATGAATGGGTGATAATCGGTATGGCTGTTCATCCAGGCAGCGAGTTCCCGGTTCAATCGAAACAGGATATTGACTCCAATACTGAAGTTGGTGGCAGTTATAATAGCACCTTTCTTGTCTATGAATTTTTGAAAAACCTCACCCGACATATCCTGCCAACCGGTAGTTCCACAAACCACCGGAATACCTGCCTCCAGGCACCAGAGGAGATTGTCAACTGCTGCATCCGGCTGCGTGAATTCTATCGCTATGTCGGCCCTTTTCAAGTCCGCAACAGTATAGTTGGACCTGTTCAGATGATTAATACGAAACAGGATTTCATGACCGGCCATGATCGCTTGTTCTTCCACGGCCATTCCCATTTTTCCTGTGCCGATAAGTGCAATTTTCATCATATGGATTAGAAGCGTAAGGTGAGTGATAAACCTGCAGAGGCTTGTCCTGGTGCGGGTTGAAGCAATGGACTCCACTGCAAACTTAAATCGTCATCTACATTGAAACTAAAAAGATGTGCATCTACATGAGCATCCACAATATTTAGTACATACACGAGGGTAATACCGATCACAGACAAGTCCCTGTTTCTTCTGTAAAAATCACTGAGCGAACGTAGATTTTCCTCTGTGTAAATATCGGCGTATTCATCTACCGTATTCGGATCCTCATCATACCGCAGCAATAAGGCATTATCAAATTTCCGGAAGTTATCATGGTTAAATTTGATGAGATAAGCCATTCCTGCAAAGGCAGCATAGACAATGGGCACCTTCCATATTTTCTTATTATAGACTTGTCCGGCACCGGGTAAAAATGTAGAGAGGAGGGTAGCTTTTCGCACGGAATGCTGAGGTACCAACGAAACGGAATCTCCAATTAAAACGATGCTATCGTTCCGCAGAGGAATGGTATCCTGCGCGGTTCCTGTCAATGACAGCAGGGAAATAACAATAAACAAAACCCCTCCGCAATACTGCCGAAGGGGGAATCGTTGCAACAACTGCCACATGGGTATAGGAATTGAATCAATCAAAATCCAACAAATCCATCAGACGGTTGAGGTCATCATTACTGAAGTAGTTGATGAGAATTTGACCACTCCCATTGTCTTTATGTTTAATTTCTACTTTCGTTTCATAGCGATGTTCCAGACGATCCTCCAGATTCCTGACTTCAACCGCCCATGACGCTTTACTGCTTTCTTTTTTACCTGCTTTTTTAGGAGAATTCTGTCGTACCAGATTTTCTACTTTACGCACGGAAAGATCATTCTCCAGGATGTCATTAAAAATCTTCAATTGCATACCGATATCATCTACTCCTAAAATAGCCCGGGCATGACCCATGGTTATTCTCCCGTCACGAATGGCGAACTGAATTTGAGGAGGAAGTTTGAGTAAGCGCAGGTAATTTGTAACCGTACTACGATCCTTTCCAACTCGTTCTCCTAAGCCTTCCTGAGTCAACTGACATTCTTCAATCAGGCGCTGATAACTGATCGCTATTTCCAATGCATTTAAGTTCTCCCGCTGTATATTTTCTACGAGCGCCATCTCCAGCATGGATTGATCGTTCGCAGTTCGAACATAGGCCGGAATGGAAGTTAATCCCGCCAATCTGGAAGCTTTGTAGCGACGTTCACCGGATATTATCTGGTACTTGTCAGGTCCCATTTTTCGCACGGTAATCGGTTGAATGATACCTTGCGTTTGAATGGACTCTGCTAATTCCTTTAAAGCGGATTCATCAAATTCAGTACGTGGCTGAAAAGGATTCGCTTCAATCTGATTTAAATTAATGAGGGCAACATTGCCTGCCATTACTTTCGCAGGACCTCCGAGTGTATCTACAGGTGCTCCTGCATTTTCTACGTGATCGGGAGTAATATTTCCTTCCAGCAAGGCACTAAGACCTTTTCCGAGCGCTGATTTTTTAGTTGACATAATTTAACTTCTTTCTTTTAATGGGAATTAATTCTCGGGAAATTTTCAATTTTTCCATCACTTTGTCGGTCATCACTTTTTCCTCGGCCGACATTCCGGTCATATTGTTATTTTGCAGGATTTCACGGGCAAGATTCAGATAATTGATGGCTCCTTTACTTGCGGCATCGTGCATGATGATACTTTCTCCAAAACTAGGCGCTTCGCCCAACTTGGTATTTCTTTGAATAATGGTATCGAAAACCATGTCCTGGAAATGCGTCTTTACTTCTTCCACCACCTGATTACTTAATCGTAAACGCATATCATACATGGTGAGCAGAATTCCTTCTATAGCTAATTCCGGGTTGAGGCGGCTTTGAACGATTTTTATGGTGTTGAGGAGTTTTCCCAAACCTTATAAGGCAAAATATTCACATTGTACCGGAATGATGACTGAATCAGCACCCGTCAAAGCATTGATGGTAATAAGTCCCAACGAAGGTGAACAATCAATGATAATGAAATCAAATTCCCCCTGAATACTCTCCAACACCTGCTTCATCATCTTTTCCCGATTCGGCATTTGGATCATTTCAATTTCTGCACCTACCAGATCGATATGGGAGGGCAAGAGATAGAGATGGGGAGTTTTTTGTTTCCAGAATTATATCCTTTGGTGAAACTTCATTGATGATGCATTCATAAATCGACGTTTTGACAGTTCTTGGGTCAAAACCAACTCCGGAAGTGGCGTTGGCCTGCGGATCGGCATCCACAAGAAGTGTTTTATATTCAAGAACGGCCAGACTTGCCGCCAGGTTTATTGCAGTTGTAGTCTTGCCTACACCCCCTTTCTGATTCGCTATTGCTATTATTTTTGCCATGATCAAGACTTTATATTAAAACTATTAGTTACTGAATTACAATGTTATACTTTGAGCTATTTGAAGTAATACTAACTCCTTTCCTGCAGCGGCGAACTTTCCAAAAGCCTCGTCATGATCAATTTTAATGTAATCAAAGGTGTCGTAATGCATGCCTATGATTTTCTCACAACGGATAAAATCAGAAGCGAGTACAGCATTGTCAATACCCATGGTAAAATTGTTTCCGATGGGGAGAAAGGCAAGGTCGATGCGTTTATAATCTCCTATTAATTTCATGTCTAAAGTCAATGCGGTATCACCGGCATAGTAGACATTTCCTTCATCCGTTTCCAGCAAGAAGCCCATTGGGTTTCCGCCGTAACTTCCATCCGGCAAGGAGGAACTATGGACCGCATTCACACATTTCACTTTACCGAAATCAAAGAACCAATGTCCTCCAATGTTCATCGGGTGGGTATTTTCCAGGCCTTGATTCCCTAACCAGGATATGATTTCCCAATTACTGATGACCTTGGCCCCGGTCCTTAGAGCTATTGAAACGGCATCTGCGATATGATCCTGATGTCCATGAGAGATAAGGATATAGTCAGCGTGAATTTTGTTTATATCTATTTTGGAAGCCAGTTCATTGGGGGAGATAAAAGGATCAAAAAGAACGACTTTACCTTTTACTTCCAAAGTGAAGCAGGAATGTCCGTAATAAGTGATTTTCATATAATTGTACTAATTTCTAACAGGATGAGATACTGAGCGACAGCAATCTCCAAAGATAAGAAGCCTGCCCCACGCTCACCACTAAAAGTACGTGTCCTTGTTCAATGGTATGAATATAGAACAGTTAAATTATCAACAGTGCGAAATCCTTTGTTAAAAATTGGTATTCCACTTGAAAATCAGCGAAAGAGCAGGAAGGTGTCCCTGATTTTTTCTTCCCGGAATCTACCGTTGTCATAACCCGAATAGGTGAGTACATACACATAGGCTGCCTCTGTAGCATCTTTCCTTCAAAGGTGCCGTCCCAGCCCAGCAGGGGTCTTCACTTTTGAAAAGCAATTGTCCGAAACGATTGTAAATTTCCAGTTTTCCTTTAAAATCAGTGCAGTTGGCCTGGTAGTTAAAAATCTCATTTTTATTGTCTCTGTTCGGCGTAAAGGCATTCGGAATATAGACAAGACAATTACAGATGTTAAAGGTTAGGAAAATCGAATCTGCAGAAATTCCGCATTGGTTGATGGCGGTTGCATAATAGAGTCCTGTAATTTCCGGTTTGAACAGGGAATCTGTCGACCCGTCCTGCCAGCTATAAGTAGCTCCGTAATTATAGGCACTCAAAACGAGTGGTTGTCCGGCACAAAGGATAGAGTCCTCTCCTAAAATAACGGATGGTTTATCTTGCTGATCCAGGATGATGGTGTCGGATGCGGTACAATTTCCAATAGAGATGATCACCGAATACGTACCCGGATCTTCTGCAAAAATGAAGGGATCAATGGTACCATCCTGCCAGATATAGGTTGCTCCTGCATTTGTGGCATCTAGGAAAATGGGAAATCCTTTACATAAAGTGGTATCCGACCCGGAATGCAACGAACGGAACAGGGTCAAAGGTGATCAATACCTGATCATTGGCTGAACAATTGCCCAGACTTACTGTTACCGTGTAATTTCCATTTACGGTGGCCGCTAATATCTGCGAACTCGTTCCGTTTTGCCAGAGATAAGTTGCACCGGTATTTCCGGCATCGAGGAAGACTGTATCTCCTTCGCAGGCAGTTTGTGCAGGACCCAAATCCACTACAGGAACAGTATTGAAAACAGCATCAACTGTATCACGTCCTGTACATCCGCCCAATTCCACTTCTACCCAATAATTACCTGTGGTATCTATAATGATTTGTGATCCTGTCGTACCATCTTGCCATAATAAATTAGCGCCCGGGAAATTACCCGGATTTAAGGGAACCACATTGCCTAAGCATTCACTGATATCATTTCCGAGATCAGGATCAGGAGTAGCGAGAATCTGTATAGTTTTCTCTACAGTATCGGAGAGCAATCCCTGCCATACAATTAACTCGACTGTATACTGTCCCGCACTTGAAAATATATGCTGGGGATTCAATTGATTGCTGCTATTCAAAGCTCCAGAAGCGGGATCATCAAAGTTCCATTTTACGGAATCAGGTCCGGCGAAAATGGTGGTGAAGTTGGTAGGCTGTCCACTACAGGTATCCGTGTAAGTGAAGTCGGCAACAATGAAAAAACTTTGAATGAAGTTTGGCAAACCATATTGCGATGTCTTTCCGCCAAGGAAGATGGCATTAGCAGAAAATCCGGCAGCGGCTCCGGGAAGATTGGGTTGTGAAATAACAGCCAATGAAGTGGACTGGAACTGGCAAACATAAATTTTTCCGTCAATGCCCAATTGCAATGCCCCCATAAAAACCGGGATTGTTCCGATAGACTGACCGGAAGCAACAATGGCAGCCGGATTTCCGGCGGTGATATCATATTGGAATATTTCCGCAGGATTGGTGGTAGTTCCTACATATAAGTATCTGTTATCGGGCGAAAATTCAAGACCATAAATTTGAGGCGTAAAATTGATGGTCACCGGATTACTGATTTGTCCCGTAATGTTATTCAAGTCAAAAAGTTCCGCCTGACGCAGACCACGAATGGCGCAAGCGATCTTTTGAGCATCAGGAGAAGCCTTCATATACCCATGTGCATTGGAAAATAAACCGCCATGAACGAGACCTGTGGAAGAAACCACGGGGACATTATTAATACCCGCCGAAGTCACCGCATAGACATTGAATTCATTGTTATTCCATCCGTGAACGATGACCCAAACATCGACACCATTTGCATGACGGACAGCAGTGAGTTTTTCAGCGACAGGCGTCACCAACTGCACATTTTTGGTAGTGACATCACCGTTGCCACCATTCAAACTCATGTCTACCTCACTATAACATAATCCTCTGGCACCCCCATTGGTATCTACTGTAAAAATATAATACTGAGAAGGGTTTTGAGGCCGGGGGACGATGATGGCAGTCTGGGTCGCTGCTCCATCTCCATTCAATCCATTTCCGGAAGGCATGGGAAGGTGATTTCGGTCCCAAACGATATTACCGTTAGTATAAAATTGAAGATTACCTCCGGCATCAGAAATAGTGGCGCAACCTTCAAAGGCATTCATCGCACTATTGGTTAATGGAGTAGGTGGGGTAGTAGCAAAATTTAACCCTGCCAAATTCCCAAAGTACCAATTTTGTCCTGCAAGAGTTTGCCCTTGAATAAAATACGGAAAAAACTGACAGGTCAGGGCAAGAATAGTAATCAGTAGCTTCTTCATTGATTTACAAAAATGCTAAAATCTACTTTTAAAGAAAAGTAATTCTAGGTCTATTTTAGGATTTAATGGGTAAAAAGGTGTTTTCGGTCGTTAAATCAAATTGAATAACTCTATTTTTGAAGTTCAAAACCGACTATTATGAATATCATCAAAAGGCTAATGAATGGCCTGATTCTGATTTTTTTACCCCTTCTTTTAAACGGACAGGCTACAAACACCTATACGTATGACACAGTTCCGGGTGATCCGCTGAAAGCAAGGATTTACACGCTCAACAATGGTTTAAAGGTGTATTTATCCGTTTATAAAGATGAACCAAAATTTCAATCCATGATTGGCATTAAGGCAGGTTCCAAAAATGATCCTGCCGATCATACCGGTCTTGCTCACTATTTAGAACATATGCTTTTTAAAGGGACCGATGTGTATGGTACTCTTGATTATTCAAAGGAGGCGCCTTTAATTGACAGTATTTTCAATTTGTATGAACGTTATGGTACTACGAAAGATAGCTTGACAAGGGCGAAATTGTACAGACAAATTGATTCCATTTCCGGTGTTGCTTCAACCTATGCTATTCCCAATGAATTTGACAAGATGATGGCGGGAATGGGGGTGACCGGTGTAAATGCCTATACTTCCAACGAGCAAACTGTTTATATCAATACAGTTCCTTCCAACCAACTGGAAAACTTCCTCACCGTAGAAGCCGAGCGATTCAGAAAACCGGTTATGCGGTTGTTTCATACAGAACTCGAGGCGGTTTATGAAGAAAAGAACAGGTCACTCGATAGTGACGGATCTAAAGTATTTGAAAACCTTTTCGGCGGATTATTTGAAAATCATCAGTATGGTACACAAACTACCATCGGAACAGTAGATCATCTGAAGAATCCTTCATTAAAGGCGATTCAGGATTAATTTTCAAAAATATTATGTGCCCAATAATATGATCATTTCTTTGAGCGGAGATTTTAATCCGGATGAGGCCATTCGTTTGATCGATGAGAAGTTCGGGAAGATGCCTGTGAAGGAAGTCCCTCCCTTTAAAGTGGCGCAGGAAAAATTTATAAAAATCCCTGTGGTCAGAGAGGTATATGGCCCGGATGCAGAGAGTGTAACAATGGGCTTTCCTTTAGCGGGGCGGCTTCAGAGGATGCGGATGTGTTGACCATCGTCGACTATATTTTATCCAACGGACAAGCCGGATTACTGGATATTAATTTGAATAATAAACAGAAAGTGTTGAGTGCCTCTTCCAGTACTATCATCATGAAAGATTACTCCGTGCATATGCTCTCAGGAAGACCTCGTGAAGGCCAGACTCCGGAGCAGGTACGCGACTTTTTGATGGAGCAAATCATGGAATTAAAACTGGGTAATTTCCCGGATTGGATGATCCCTGCTATCGTTACTAATCTTCGGATGGAACAAGAGCAAAGTTTTGAAAATAACAGGAGCAGAGCATCGGCCATGTTAAATGCTGAATTGACGGGAGTATCCTATGAAAGAGCTGTAAAACGCATCGACCGGTTATCAAAAATTAATAAACAACAAGTCATTGATTTTGTGCGGAAATGGTACGGCGATAATCATGTTGTCGTGTTTAAACGAACAGGTGTGGATGAGAATGTAGTGAAGGTAGTGAAACCAACGATTACCCCGGTCGCAACAAACAGTGAAATGAAATCTGAGTTCGTTAAGAGAATTCTCGATGCTAAGGTCAATGAAATTCTGCCGGTATTTATCGATTTTGATAAGGATATTACCATTGGCAAACTAAAAGGGGGAATCCCGGTATTCATGATTAAAAATACGGAGAATAAGTTGTTTAGTTTAACCTATAGCTTTGATATGGGCGCCGCTCATGATCGTCGCTGGCCGGTGATCACACAATATTTGAACTTCCTGGCTACCGATCAATTTACCTCTGCTCAAATACAGGAAGAATTTTACAAGCTGGGCTGTTCTTTCTCAGCCAGTGCCGGAGAGGATGAAATGAGTATCTCACTGGATGGCATTGCTGATAATTTTATTGGTGCGCTTACTTTACTGGAAAGTATTTTAGCCGGACCTAAATCCGATGAAAAAGCGTTGAGTAATTTGATTGATGATATCTTGAAAAAAAGAGCAAATGCACGCTTGAATAAAGGGCAAATTTTAGCAAGGGCTACTTATGCGATGTACGGTCCATCGTCTGCGGCAACCTATCAACTGAGTGAAAGAAGAATTAAAGGCGTTGAAAGGAAGTGATCTTACCGTAATGCTTAGAAATTTGAATGGCTTTGTGCATAAAATAAATTACTACGGTCCTTTGGACAGTACCGGAATAATGACCGCGCTTTCTAAATTTCATAAGATTCCGAGAGGACTGCAAGCTATTCCCACAGCAAAGAAATTTATGGAAGAAGATACACAGGATGGAAAAGTGTTTTTTGTCAACTATGATATGAAACAAGCGGAAGTGAACTTTATTTCTAAAGGTGGGTCATATAATAAAGATCAGCAAGCGTCGGTTTTAATGTATAGTCGCTATTTTGGTGGTGGGATGTCTTCGCCGGTATTTCAGGTATTAAGAGAGAGTAAAGCATTGGCTTATGCTGTCAGCTCCAGATATAGTGCACCTTCGCGACTGGATCGTTCTTACTACAGTACAGCCTATATCGGTACTCAGGTGGATAAACTCCCTGAAGCGATGGCCGGAATGTTTGAGTTGCTGAATGAAATGCCGGTTTCCGAAAGTAATTTTGCTACTGCAAAAGAAGGCGTATTACAGAGTATAAGCACTGATCGGATAACACGAAAGGGAATACTTAACTTCTATCATGCGCAAAAAAAACTAGGGAATCAGGTGGATTTGCGCAAAGAAATATTTGAAAAAGTTCAGGGCATGCAAATGCAGGATATTGTAGCTTTTCAGCAGCAATATTTAAAAGGGAAAAAAGTACAGGCTGGCTGTAATTGGAAATAAAGAAAAAATAGATTTCAAGATACTAGAAAAATATGGACCTGTTACTGAACTGGAGTTGGAGCAAATATTTGGATATTAATCAATAAAGTTCAAAGAGAAACCGGACTTGGAATTGCCCGGATCATTTATTATCCAATTTCCACAACAGAACAGAACCTGCATTCAACGATCAGAACTGGAATTGATTTCGTGAAAGCTACAATCCTTTAATAAAGGAAGCTACACGAATAATTTTTCCATCCTTGATCACTGCCACCGAATACTGACCTGAACGAAGGACATCCAAATTAATGCGCTCTGAATTCACTCCGGTCTTATACCATTTGCGGTCCATTCGAATCACTGACTTACCCAATTGATCCATAATCTCCAGATTAAGTTTTTCAGGTGAGGTCAGTTCAAATTCTACTGAAAGATGTTGTTGAGCAGGGTTTGGATACAACTTTAAAGTTGGAATAAGTTGATGGTCTGAATTTGAAAGTCCGCTTACTGTCGGTTTTTTGATGATCACTTTATAAACAGTGGAGGATGCCCAGCTTGTTCCTGTTGCCTGCATAAAAATGTTGGGTTGATCGGAAGTAATTCCTCCAACAATATATCCAATCACCACATCACCGGTATCCAATGCATGTAATTTTATGACACCATTTCCGCTCAGCGCAACTTCTGAAGGAATGAACTCTGCACTTGAACCTTCATAGCCCGGCATTTGAATCGGGAAATAGCCTTCGGTTAATCCGGTGGCATCACGTTGAACATAACTGATCGTCTTCACAAAAGGAACGAGGGAGTCTTGTTGAATTTGATTCAGTGAATCCGGATAATAAAATCCCATTCCTCCAAAGAAAATGGTCGTATTCATTCCTGATATTGAATCATACAATGGTGCGTAAGCCGTGTGATACTGATTAAGTTTCTGTTCGAAATTAGTAATGAGTGAACCTGTTCCTCCTTGAATATCTACACTAAATGTCCAGGGCAAATCAATTCCATACTGAAAGACTCCCGTGAAAGCGGTATGTATTTCTGCTCCGCCGGCCAGGACCTGAGGGACAAGATTATAATCTCTTTTATGATAAAGCAGGGTGTCTATTGTTTCACTGTAATTTCTGATGACCACTTGATTTGCGGAATCTTCAACAGTAAATGTTCGAATGGCATTTGTGTATGTTTGAGTAAAGGAAGGGCCGTTATGAGGATTATAGCGACCATCAAACCGATGACCCATCACCAGATTTAGTAAGGAGTCCACAATGACCATATGCCCACCGGTCACAGCCATCCTTTCATCATAGACCTGCGAAAAATAGGGGAGTAGACTTTGTTGCTGAACGATAGATTGAATCAAACCATTTACATCTATCCGCGTAAGATAGGGAAACGTAATCAAGGAATTCGGAACAGAAGCAAAACCATATCCACCTGTGATATACAAATAATTACTATCCTGCGTAAATTGTTGATTACTGCTGATGATCTGTTCACGAATAGCCACGGGCAGAACGGATGCAGAAGTACTCCATAGCAAATTACTATCCGGATCGATTACGTAAATCATTCCATTTTGATTGGCTGTTGGAAATGCAAAAGGCGGTTGAAAGCCATGAAGACCATTGGTCCGACCACCAAAGATCAACCATTTCCCTTCCCACTTCGCCCATGAATAGGAATGAAGAGGAGGCATCCCGGAAATGGTAACCGGTTCCAAGCGAGGTTGTACAGGAACCCTGTGTTTGTGCGAATGCACCGTTTGTAATTGTCGCAATTAATAAGGCAATCAACAAACTGCTTTTGATAGTTGCTTTCATATTAAGGATGAATCAATTTTTTCTTTTCAATAAATTAATTTCAACAGTAGTATTCCGAGTTATGAATAAAAATTTAATTCAATTTATCAGAACATCTTCCAAAAAGTCTCTAAGAAAAAGTCAATTAGTTTAAGAGGTAACTACCCAATATTTTCTCCAGTTGATTTGCCGGAATAACACCGGATTGTCTCCACACGGCATTGCCATTATGAAAAATAATTAATGTAGGGACACCTTGCACGTGAAACTTTGCAGCAGCACCCGGATTTTTGTCCACATCAATCTTTAATATATGAACCTTGTCGCCTTCCTTTTCTTCCTTGTTTCAGTTCTGGAGCCATCATTTTACAAGGCCCGCACCATTCTGCAAAAAAATCAACGAGGACCGGTTTTCCCGAATGAATAATAGTATTGAAGTCCAATTTCACTTTTGTGTTTTCCATCTTTAGTAGTTACATTGAATTTCAGGTGGCAATTCTTCCTTCTTAGACATAAACAATTCATCTCACAAACAGGCTGAATATATTCAAGACCTATAGTAAAGTGTGTAATTCATTTTTACTACAAAAAAGGTAGTTAAATGACCATGAAATAATGAGACTGAACTACTTCATTAATTTACTTCGAAAGACCTGATTTATAATATCAATACGATAGGATCAAGTATTTCATAGGAGATATTAATTCCGTCGCGGGTAGATTTAAGCACTCCTCTTCTTCTCATTGCGGCCAGGTGATGCGACACGAGTGATTGTTCTACATCCAGCCTGGTGCATAATTGAGATACAGTTAGCGTTTTCTTTGCTTCGAGGTGCATCAGAATCTCTAAACGGGTAGGATGCGAAATCACTTTAAGTGCACTTGCAGCCTTATTGATTTTTGAACGATTAATTGCCATAGGGCAAAGTAAAGCACTCCCATGAAAAAAGTATGTGATAAAAGTAACATAAGGCAATGATGAAAATCATGTATATGACTAATTATTCCTTTCTTCTTCTTTTGCTTTTTTTCTAAAATACTTTCTGAACAGGAAATTACTTCTCAAAGCAGTTAAGTTTTCGTTCAATAAAACAGTGCTTTCATTCAGATTTTTGAAAATATTTTTCATATCTGCTCCCATTGCAGTATCTCTGGCAAGTACTCCAAGGGGCCCGGGAGTCAGATTCAGATCTTCCATGAACTCATGCATATGATGCAAAGCTAATTTTGCAGTATCGGTAGCTGCTTTGAGATTAGCCATAGTCTGTTCAAAAACTAAAGCGGTGGAATCATCGGATAATATTTTACCCGCCATTCCATTTCCTTCTCTGATTTCTTTTAACAGGTTCTCTGCATCCAGTGTCATTTGCCCGGCTCTGGAAGAGGCAGACTCAATATTGCGCAAGGTGCGACGTATATTATCAGCGGCCATTGAATCGGCGAGTAAGTCCCACATGGGATTACTGTCATGAATCTTACGGGTGATTTTTCTCAAATCAGAGGAGATCACCAATACATTTTCATTGGTCTTGTTCAATGTCCTCATCATCTCATCGGTTTCAACCGCGGTTAATGAGACAATGGTATCTCCCGGGCTCAATAAATGGAGAGTTCGGATTCGGCGTTGAGAGATTGATCAGGCGATTACCCATCAGACCATCTGAACCAATTTCAGCCATCGACGCTTTGCGGATAAAGCGCATAGCATCCTGCCGGATGACCATCTCCACAAGAACTATCGTATCATTGACGATCTCAACGTCCTTCACTGTTCCTATAGCGATACCTGCAAAACGGACGTTATTTCCAGCAATCAATCCACCCACATTATGGAATTTCACATACACTGAAAAAGTTTTGTTAAAGAGGTTTTGTTTAGTACCTATGAGATACAAAGAGATGATGAGCAGTATTGTTCCTGTAAGAACAAAAATCCCGAGTTTTATTTTACTGGAGGCTTTTTCCATATTTATTCAAAGAAAGGCTTAATATTCGGATCATTTGATTTTTCCAATTCTGCAAAGGTACCTTCTGCGTAGCAAATTCCATTCACCAATACCATGATACGGTTGGCAACTATGCGGGCACATCCCATATCGTGGGTGATGATTATAGAGGATGTATTGTATTTATGCTGAATGTCAACAATTAATTTACTGATTTCTCGTCCTGTGATGGGATCCAATCCAGTAGTTGGTTCATCGTACAGGATAATATCCGGCTTGAGGATCAATGTCCTTGCCAGTCCGATTCTCTTCCGCATTCCTCCTGATAACTCAGAGGGCATCAAATCAACAGCATTGGTAAGACCCACATTATCCAGGGCTTCCATCACCAGCTCGTTTACCTCATCACGGGTTTTAGTGATCCAGTGTCTGCGCAAAGGAAACTCCAGGTTCTCCCGCACCGTCATGGAATCATACAATGCCGAACTTTGAAAGAGAAAACCAATTTTCACACGGATATGATCCATTTCATCCCGATCTAATTTAGGAACGTCCTTCCCAAAAACTTCTACCAGCCCGCTATCAGGAATAAGCAATCCAACCATACATTTGATAAGGACGGATTTACCTGATCCGGATTTCCCAGTACCACCAGATTTTCTCCTTTGTACAAATCCAGGTTGAATCCCTCAGGACATGATTATCGCCAAATGATTTATACAGATTGCCGGTATGTACCATCACCTCCTTCGAAGGATGAACAGGTTTTGGAGCGATATGTTCTTCTGCGAAAGCCATCCTATGTGAGACCCATGATATCCGCTATCTGTACAGCGATGAGGTCAAGAATAAACACAACGAGAGAAGAAACCACCACAGCCGAATTGGCCGCTATTCCAACACCCTCTGTGCCTTTATTTGAGAAATATCCTTTGTAACAGCCAATGATACCAATGGCAAATCCAAAGAAATACGTTTTTATGATGGCCGGCAATACATCTCCATAAACCAATGAGTCAAAGACTTTATTGTAATACAGATCAATACTGACCACATCTTTAAAATTAACACCAATATACGAAGCATACAAGGAAATAAAATCAGCCACTACCACCAGGATCGGCAGCATCAGGGTACAGGCCACCACTCTGGTCACCACCAGGTATTTAAACGGATTCGTTCCGCTGACTTCCATGGCATCAATTTGCTCTGTTACCCGCATCGAGCCCAATTCAGCACCAATACTGGACCCGATTTTTCCTGCACAAATCAGCGCAGTAATCACCGGACCAATCTCCCTGATCACCGACAAAGCCACCATAGAAGGGAGGAAGGATTCGGCACCAAACTCCTCCAGGGTGGGTCGGGATTGAACAGTAAGTACCAACCCCATGATAAAGGCGGTGATCCCTACCAGCGGCAGCGTTTTATAGCCAATAATATAGCATTGACGGACGAGCTCACTCCATTCGTAGCGGGGTTTAAAGCCTTCTCTGAAAAATTTGGCAGTAAAATCTGAAATGCCCCCAACTTCTACGAGGAAGTCACGAAATGCTTTGTTTTGTTGTCGGGGCATACTGATTTAAACGAATAGATGCAAAGGTAAGAGAATGCATATGATATTCTTCTTTAATTGGAAGAAGCCTGCGTACTAATTTCGTGGAATAATAACAATTTTCCTTAAAGAACCGGAAAATATTAACATATTTAATCCGCTGGCTGAGGACATATATTGCATCCGAACAAAGTCACCAAATGAAGAGTGGAATTGCAGACAAACATAATTTCTTAACATTGAGAAAAATCAAGCGTTCATTTGACTCCACTCAATATTTGGTTAAATTCCTTCTTACTTTTGAAAAAAAGAAATCATGAAAACTCAGAACCTTTTTACAGAATTTAAATCCATCGCTGAAAACCTTGTGAATAAAATCAAGGAAGAATTTGCAGATGTTAAATCAAAATGGGCACCTGTTGAAGAAGAGGCGATACAGCGTTTTGAAGAACTGAAAGCAGATTTCAATGAAACGCTTACCGCTATTGATAAAACCTTACAGGAATGGAAAGCAGGAAGTCGTGAAGAAGCCGATGCTATCCGATTGAAAATAGATGAGCTTCGCGTGCAATTGTCGCTGGGCAAGGCCGAAGGAATGGAAGCTTTTGAGGAGCAGAAAAAGAAAATTTCCGCTGAATGGAGTCTTTTAAAAATGAAATTAGAGCAACATCCTGAATTTCCCAAAATGGAGCAGGCGTTGAAGCAAAAATTCATGGATTGGAGAATACGCCTCGACATGCTCAAAATCCAATTTTCACTCGGCAAAATGGAACTCAAAGACGGCTGGAAAAACATCTCCTCCGAAATCGGAAAAGAAGCCGAACATCTGGGTAAAGCCGTAGAAGCAGGAGCAGGCATCGCCGGAGAAAAACTGGATCAGTTTGAAATTGAAATTCGGAAAATTTTCGATAAGTTCAAATAATTATACTCCACCTATAGATTATTTCCAACCGCGGGGACGCTGGGTAGGCGCGGGGATCGCAGGGGTTTATCATAACAGATCATAATAATTCCTCCTGCGCTGACTGTGTGCGCCAAAGCTTTAGCGACGGCGTAAGCTTCGGAGGACAAGCTTAACAAATCTGCGGCCCATCAGAATTTTATTGAAATTGTGGGTTTCAAAAGTTTTTCCGTAATTTTAGTGTGATGAAAAAATTCTTTTGCGCTTTGTTGTTGATGACTGCGGTTGTTGGGGGTGGGAAGACATTCGCTCAGTTTAATAACAATATTGGGTTTTTGGTGATAGGCTATAAATTGGCAAGGTGTTCTAAATCCCTGCTGATTTCAGTTCACAAGTTAATTGGAGAAACGGAAGTAACAAACATCAGTGATTCGTCAGGATTTACTTTATTCACTTTACTAAACAATTTTTGCGATAAATGGATATATATGGAATAAATATCATGAACCTGTTAAAATTTAATTAAGGGAACTCATGGTATCATGCCGGATTGTTTTTGCCAGTTCCAGGTTCTGATTCCTTGATTTATTTGTTTACGACAGGTGTCATAAGTAGCCCCTACGGTCTATTTATACAACTATAACTACAAAGCCAATAATGACAGCGCTTGTTGTCAAAAAATGTGATGTGAATAATCTACCAGCATTCGATGCTTTAATGGGGTGCCATGGGAATGGTAGGGACTGGTGGGTGTTTTTCAAAGATATACAAACGGTACTCCCTTAACAATTTTTATATTTATTTTGTAAATGGACAAGGTATATAGGGTCCATTTATTGAAAATATTGGATTGGATCAAAACGGGTGGAGGGCATTTGATTTTCAATAAAGGTAAATTCGCCCAAGTATCATGGAAGGCAAATTCAACTATACGATTTTGACCGATGCACAGGAACAATTACTTCTACACCTGCAGCAGAACAGGACCGGGGCCATTCCCATTAATAGTCATCAAGCTGGCCTCACCCAAGGATGACTAAGTATTTATGAAGCCTCAATCACCAACTGCAACTTTGGCAATATGATTTAATAGCAACAAATATTGCAGCAGCAAATTTATGTGGGAGTTTTTGTATGGGCGCATTCCATTCTAATTAGCCCCGATGGAAAAAATTTACTTTCCATTGATAAACTATTCCTGGCCATATCCAGATACTGGTGCAGCATTTACTACCATCAACTCAACCTCAGCGTCATCAATCAACCCGATTCACTCGGTCTCGCCTGCGATTTTCAACCGTTTAGTTTTTACCTGGTGGTGCAGAACCTGTTGGCCTCCCCAACAATCCCGATTACGAGCTCGGCGCATGGGTGGGCTCGCCTTGTGATACGCTGAGTGTGGGGTGGATGATAATGTACCGGAGCAGGAGGTGTTCTTTCAAGCCTGGTACAATAGTGAGTGGAATATGATTCATGTCAATGCCTCCAAACTCAAAGGAAGAACGGGGAGTTTGCGGTTGTTTGATATGGAAGGAAGGTTGGTGTTTGAGAAGAAAGTGGAGGTGATAAGTGGAGGGTATGTGACGGGAGAGATACCGATGAATGCGGTGGCGAATGGAGTTTATCTGGTCAATCTTATTACTGATTCGGAAAGTGTTTCGTCTAAGTTAGTTAAATTTTAATTTGAAAATTTGAAGATGGGTTGATTTGAAGATGGATGATTTAATGATGATGGCGAATGAGATTTATTTTGTGAATATAATTACTGATGCAGAAAGTGTTTCGTCTCAGTTAGTCAAATTTTAGGTGAGTTTCTTTTTAACCACTAAAAACTCTGCGGCTCGCGACTCGGGACACCTTTGCAGTTTAAATAATTTATATTAACGAAAATGACGATTTTCGCCGAGGAATTTTTCTTTAACCACTAACAACTCACACTATATTCATTCAAAACATTCATCAACTCATCAATTCAATAATTCATCAATTCATTACAGGTCGATGGCTTCGGCGATGAGTTCGGCGATGTCTTTTACTTTGACTTCGGTTTCTTTGTTGTGGAGTTTGACACCGTCGGAGAGCATGGTCATGCAAAAGGGGCAGGCTCCGGCGATGGTGTCGGGAGTGAGGGCTAAGGCTTCTTCGGTGCGCTCCATATTGATGTCCTTGTTTCCGGGTTCAGGTTCTTTGAACATTTGTGCACCGCCGGCACCGCAGCATAAGCCATTTGATTTACTTCTTTTCATCTCCACCATCAAACTATCCAATCGCATGATCACACGACGGGGAGCTTCGTACACCTCATTGGCTCGTCCCAGATAACAGGGATCGTGAAAAGTGATTTTTTTACCTTTAAAAGTGCCGCCTTCTACTTTGATTTTGCCGGTGTCTAAAAGCTCCTGCAGGAGTTGGCTATGGTGGATGACTTCATAGTGTCCTCCCAATTGCGGGTATTCATTTTTTAGTGTATTAAAACAATGCGGACAAGCGGTCACGATTTTCGTTACTTCATAACCGTTAAGTACCATGATATTGTTCATGGCCTGCATCTGAAATAAAAACTCATTTCCTGCACGCTTGGCGGGATCTCCGGTGCAGCTTTCCTCAGTACCGAGTACGGCAAAGGAAATACCTGCATGATGGAGAATACGGCCTACGGCTTTGGTTACTTTCTTTGCCCGGTCGTCAAAACTTCCGGCACATCCTACCCAAAATAATATATCGGGCTTTTCACCGGCGGCCATCATATCGGCCATTGTTCTTACTTTGAAATTATCCATTGCTCAGGAAGGTGCTTGTGAGTGGTTGGTTTTAACTTTCGGTCCAGTTCATTCTATCCGCCGGAGAGAACTGCCAGGGTGCCCCATTGTTTTCAATTTTCGTGAACATACCGTTTAATTCGGCAGGAGCCGCGCTCTGTTCCATCACCATGAATCGGCGCATGTCGATGATGATAGAAAGCGGATCTATCAAGACCGGACAAGCTTCTACGCATGCATTACAGGAGGTACATGCCCATAATTCTTCCGGTGTAATGTAGTCGTTTAGCAAGGATTTTCCATCCTCGTAAGCCGGTCCGTTTTTGTTGATGCCGTTCCCTAACTCTTCTAATCGGTCACGCGTATCCATCATGATTTTACGTGGCGATAATAATTTTCCGGTGATATTGGCCGGGCAAACAGAAGTGCATCTGCCACATTCGGTACAGGAATAAGCATCCATCAGTTGCTTCCACGATAAATCTTTCACGTCCTTCGCCCCAAAGCGGGGAGGTGCAGCGTCGGGGGCAACAGGTGGTGGAACGATGGAAGGATCCATCATCATCTTCACTTCGGTGGTCACGCTTTCCATATTCGTGAAACTGCCCTTGGGTTCAAGTTTGCTGTACCATGTATTGGGGAAGGCGAGCAGAATATGAAAATGCTTGGAGTAGGGGACATAGTTCAAAAAGGCAAGAATACCGATGATATGAAACCACCAGCAAAACCTTTCCAAAGCCATCAATCCATCGTTACTCATCTCATTGAATAAAGGCACCAATAGACTGCTTACCGGAAATGCTCCTGCAAGTACATAATGATCGGCTCCCCGCGATTGCAGGATGCTGTCGGTGGCATTCATGATAAGAAATGCAGACATCAAAAATATTTCTGTGATCAGGATAAGATTAGCATCTGTTCTTGGCCAGGACGTCATCTCTCTCATCCAAAAACGTTTGAGTTTAAGCAGATTTCTTCTTGAAAGAAACACCACGCAGGCGAGTAAAACACCCACTGCGAGTATTTCAAAACTTGCAATAAGGAAATCGTAAAAACCGCCCATGAAACTCAATATGCGATGCGTACCAAAAATTCCATCAATGATGATTTCCATGACTTCAATATTGATGATCACAAATCCCACGTAAATCAACAGGTGGAAAAATGCAGCCACCGGTCGACTCGTCATCTTGGATTGCCCGAGTGCGACACGTGCCATCACTTTCCAGCGATCAGCGGGACGATCATTGATTTGAAGGTCTCTGCCTAATTTAATATTTCGGGAGATCTCCCTCACTTTGCGGGCGAAAAAATAACTACCGGCAAGCAGGAATAAGCTGAATATGATTTGAGACAACATAACGCGATCTTTATGGTTCGAAAATACACCTTACAAGTCAAATATCAGCATGAAATCGCAATGGAATAAGGGATGTTTTACACAATAAATCAGTTCGCTTTCTTGCCGAACATTGAAAAATGAACATACCTCTTCGGATTGGCTTTCAAATCCTTCATCAGGATATCCAGATCCTTCGCCGTTTGATCCAGGTTCATATAGAGTGAATCATTATACACCAACTGCCCCAATGTACCTTGTCCACTGTTGATTTTATTAAAAACCTGATTCATTTCCGCTAAAAGATGATCCGCTTTTTCGATGGTGCCTGCAAAACGGATTCCCGCTAAAGTATCTGTAATCTGCTCCATATTTTCCAATACCTTATCAATCTGCTCATTGTTATTTTTCAGATTGGTGGTAATGGAAGAAATATTTGACAACATCACATTGAGCTTGCTTTTATCGTCTGAAACGAGGTTGTCCAGAGAGGCGAGGGTATTGTTCAAATGACCGATACCGTTCTTTATATTGCCGTTTGTTTTGGGATCAAAGAGCAGCGTAAACATCGTCACCAATGAATCGATGGAGACAATCAGCCGCTCTGTTTTATCTTTGATGGGTCCTACCTGTTCCCCCACTTTCTGTGCGAAGCTGTACTCTAATTCAGCTTTCAGGGTATCATTGTCGGGAAGAGCCTCTGCATCACCCAAATCGATGCGCAAGGCTTTGGTGCCAATCAGATCAGAACTAAATATTTTGGCGATGGAATTTTTCGCAACAAACACATCTTTATTGATCAATAAAGTCACCAGTAGATTCCCCGATTTATCCGGCATGAAATCAATTTGGTTGACAATGCCAATGCGAAAACCATTCATGAATACGGGATTGGAAGTAGCAAGTCCATCCACATGTTTATACACGGCAAAATACCTGTTCCTACTGGTAAAGACATCCTTACCTTTTAAATAATTTAATCCCCAGATGAGTGCGGCAAGAGCGGCAGTGACAAGGATCCCTACTTTAGCTTCGTTTGAAAGTTTCACCGTGCGAAATTAAGGTCTTTTTAACAGTGCTTCGGCTTCCTGTAGTGAAATTCGTTGTTTTCCATTGAATGCGGTTAAGAAAGCATCCGGGTTCAACGTGGATTTGATCTCGCTCAACTTCTTCTTCGCTGCTGCCAGATTGGTGAAATTACCAATCACATATCTGGTAAATCCATCTCCGGAACTGATCGCTTTAACGCCTGTTGTTTGTAAATATTTTTTTATTGTCTATTGCCGGATTTTTTACTTGCTCCAATCTGCACGGCTATAAAAACGGGAGATTCGACGTAAGTTTCAGTCGCCTTTGAAGGAGTTGATTTCACAGGAGCAGGCACAGGTTCTTTCTCCGGACTATCATCAATTTTCAACTCTCCCTCAGGGGCTCCAGGACCGGAATCTGCCACCACTTGTTTATCCTTCACCGGCGGCACAGCATCTTTAACAACAGGTGTAGAATCGGCTTTTACAGGCTGACTCACCACAGGATCAGGAGTAGAAGTGGACTTAGGCGCGGGAACAGGTGGCGTAGAGACAGGAGCAGGAGTAGATTTCTGTGGGGAATCATTCCCTGATTCCATATCTACTTTATACTCTTTAAATGCCCTGAAAATGGACGCCGACATTACTTGTTGTCCCTTTTTTCAGAGGCCAGGAATTTCTCTTCCGGCTCATGGGTAAGGAATCCACACTCGATCAATACAGCTGGCATAGCTGTCTTGTAAAGAACAAGGAATCCGGCTTGCTTCACACCTCTATTATATCGTCCGGCATAATCCGTAAATTCTTCCTGAATATTAGAAGCGAAAAGCAAACTCTGATTCATAAACTGACTTTGATAAAGAGAGAAAATGATATTGGCTTCCGGTGAATTCGGGTCAAAACCATCGTACTTTTTCTGGTAATCTTCCTCGAGCAAGATGGCGGAGTTTTCACGCTTGGCTACTTCCAGATTATCTTCTGTCTTATGATTCCCCATGATAAACGTTTCTGCCCCATAGGCGCCCTTGCCTCCGGCATTCAGGTGAATACAAATAAACAAATCAGCATGTGCCTTATTCGCAATATTGGCGCGCTCGTGCAAAGGAATAAATACATCTGTTTTGCGCGTATACACCACTTTAACATCCGGAAAAGAACTTTCAATCTGCTTTCCTAACTTTAATGCAATATCCAGGGCAACATGTTTTTCCCGGGCAGATGCACCTAAACATCCGGCATCATGCCCGCCATGACCGGCATCAATTACTACCGTTTTGATTTTATAGCTATCCTTGCGGGGAGCTGCCGATGAAAGCGTCAGTAAAACAATTACTATGACAGAGATAATCCGGAATATACTTTTCACGTTGGGGTTTTGTAGCTTTGCGCCGTCAAAAGTAAGTGTATAATAGAGATAATGAGGCATGTACAATCCGGCAGTTCGTTCAACTTTTCAACGTTGATTTGTTCGTGGCCGGTATGCGTCTTCTTTCTTTTTTTTATTGTACAAGACTGCTACTCAAAATGTAAGGTAGGCAATTACGCTGAAGGTCAGCTGATTTATCCCGATACCCTCCCTTCAAAGGACACCATTCGTGTAAAACCGGATAGTCTTTTATTAACGGGAACAGACTCCCTCAATTTACCAGATTCAATGCAATTGGCAACAGATTTCAAATCGAAAGTGGAATATCATGCCGAAGATTCCATTATTTACGATTTCGATCTGGGTAAGGTCTTTTTATACGGCAGGGCATGGATGGTGTATGAAGATATTCGACTCGACGCCAATTATATTGATATTGATTTCAATACTAAAGTATTGTTTTCAAGTGGCTTACCTGATTCTACAGGTCAAATTGCCGGAACGCCCATCTTTAAACAGGGCACTGAGGAATTTAATGCTGACAGCATCCGCTATAATTTCAATACAAAGCGGGGAAAGATCTCAGAGATCTCCACTAAGGATGGTGATAGCTATATTCACGGTACAACGGTCAAAAAGGAACCGGACAATACCACCTATATTCGAAATGGTTACTATACGACCTGCGATGCGCCCCATCCGCATTTCTATCTGAAGTCAAACAAAATAAAAGTCATCCCCAATAATAAAGTCGTGACCGGTCCGGCAGATCTTTATATCATGGATGTTCCCACACCACTCGCCATTCCCTTTGGATTTTTCCCAAACCGGAAAGGACGCTCCTCCGGAATATTGTTTCCGCAGTACGGTGAATCGCAACAGTTGGGATTCTTCCTAAGAAATGGAGGATATTATTTAGGATTGAATGATCATTTCGATCTGGCCTTAACAGGAGATATTTATTCAAAAGGAAGCTGGAGAGCCAACGCGTTTAGCAATTATGCCTGGAAGTATCGCTTTAATGGAAATGTGTCTGTGAATTATTCCAACACTAAAAACAGCAGACCTGAGTTCCCGGATTATAGTTTTGAAGAAGCATTTTTCATTCGATGGAATCATAGCCAGGATGGAAAGGCGAGACCCGGCATGAGTTTTACAGCCAATGTGAATGCCGGAAGCAGCACCTTCTATCAATACAATCTTAGCAATGCCACCAATTTCCTGACCAATACTTTTACATCCTCAATTGCATGGGCAAAATCCTGGACAGGTAAACCTTATAACCTTAGCGCCAGTTTATCCCATTCTCAAAACACGCAAACCAGAGATATCAATCTGAGTTTACCGGCCGTGACATTCAACGTGGCGCGACAAACGCCCTTTAAGCGAAAACTGGCAACAGGGGATCAGCGCTGGTATGAAAAATTGGTGTTGGATTGACATCTTCTTTATTGAATTCCATTGCTACAAAGGATACATTATTATTCAGAGAAGGATCGCTGGATCAATTCAGATACGGCATACAACATACAGTTCCCATCAATACATCGTTGAATGTGGCCAAATATTTTACCGTGAGTCCCGGGATCAGCTATACAGAAAGATGGTACTTAAAAACTATCGAAAAAACATGGGATCCGGATTCGGGAGTCATTGATGTGGATACGGTGAATGGTTTTAAAGCAGCCCGGGATTTTAGTTTAAGTGTGAATATGAATACCAGAATTTATGGGATGCTACAGTTCAGAAAAGGTAAAATTTCGGCTATCCGTCACGTTATAACACCAACTATTGGTTTCTCCTGGCGACCGGATTTCAGTCAGCGCGGCCATGGCTATTATAAGCAAGTGCAGGCAGATTCAGCCGGACTTCTCCAACAGCAATATTCCATTTTCGAAGGAGGGATATATGGAGGTCCGGGAGCAGGTAAATCTACCTTAATGAATTTCTCACTCGATAATAACTTCGAGATGAAGATCAGACAAAAAACGGATAGCACTGAAACATTAAAGAAAGTAAAGTTGCTGGAAAGTCTTGCCTTGAATGGATCCTACAACTTCGCGGCAGACTCCTTGCGTTTATCCAACATCAATGTAAGCGGACGTGTTACCATTCTGGAACGTGTCTCGCTGAACATGTTTGGCACATTTGACCCCTATGTGGTTACTCAGGAGGGGGTAAGGATAAATACGTTTGAATGGGACGCCAATGGAAAGCCGGCACGTTTTACCAATGGAAACTTGAGTGTGAACTTCAATGTCACCAAACGAAAAAAGGAATATAAATCAGATAAGGCTACCGAAACGGAGCTCAGCGAAATAAATCGAGACCCGGAACGCTATCTGGATTATAATGTCCCTTTCAATTTAACAGTCGGTTATAATTTTTTCTATCAAAACAATATCGCCTTACCCGATCAGCTTACACAAACATTAAATTTCAGTGGTGATTTAAGCCTTACTCCGGCTTGGAAAGTAACTTTCAACTCAGGTTATGATTTTGAGCAAAAAGATCTGAGCTATACCTCGCTGGGAATTAATCGTGACTTGCATTGCTGGGAAATGAGTTTAAACTGGGTGCCGCTTGGTTTTCAACAAAACTTCTTCTTTCAGATCAACGTAAAATCTTCAGTGCTCCAGGATCTAAAACTTACCAGGAAGAACGACAGGTTTGATAACAGGTAGTGAATGCTGTTTTATTAAAATTAAAATTTTGTCATATAAAGCTTATTGTATGGATGCTTTGAATGATTTCTATGCCTCTTTCTTGGCTCATGCTTGACTTCTTTTCCTAAAGGATTCTTTCTAGCTCTTTATAGATTTTATAAGCCACAAAATTCAAGCAAAAGTGTGTTGATAACTGATTTGTTGAACCATCTCCTATTGAGAACTGTGAAGTTTATCCTTATAACGATATCTTTAAAGTAAGTTTTCTGTGAAAGACAGGAAAAGAAATAACGTCAGAACGGAGATGGATATTTCTTCCACATAAGCCCTGTAGGGGCGGTATCTCGGTAACCGAAAAACTCCTCTATCCTTTCAACCGCCGGCAGCCGACCCAAGGTCGGCTGCCGGCATTGGTGGGAGAAGATGATATCCTTCATTACAGAGATACCGCCCCTACAGGGCTTGTACATCGAAGTGATCAGGATATGGATTAGGGATGACTTATCACCCATGGGAAACTCTAAGACACTCGTTGACCCACAGCATCAGAGTGATTTTCTATTAATTGTAAAATCAACTGTTTATTTCTACGGAAGTCAGGTGGGTTCCCCTTGGTTTTCAACAAAATTTCTTCTTTCAGATCAACGTAAAATCCTCCGTATTGCAGGATCTAAAACTTACCAGGAAGAACGATAGATTTGATAACAGGTAATGTATGCTGTTTTATTAAAAATGAAATTCTGTCAAACAACTTTTAATGCAAATCAAACACTCTGTTTAAATCCTGATTATCAGGAAGGCTATGACAAGAGATACATCCATTTCCCTTTTTTGCGGCACTGAAAACCACTTCACCTCCGGGCTTATATTCACCCCATAACCATCCTGAACCGGCGTTCTCGTTGCTTGTTTCTTTTTCATAATGGCATATAAGTTCAATCCACCGCTCAATGAACTGTAAATTTCTTTTACGACAACTGATCCATTAGGAAATGTTCCACCCACAGGCAATTTACCGGTGCTGTCAAGGGCAGAGGCTGCGATGTTATTATAACGCACTTTTATAAAACCATGTGCACCTCCTAAACCTTCGGTGATGACCTGAGTTCCGACATAGTAAGTGGCCCCGCCGGAATTAATGTCACAGTAAAGGTCTTTGTTAGCTTTACGCTCTTCTTCTTCATCTTTTTTACAAGAAGTGAAGATGAAAGTGCATAAAAGGACTAGGAGTGAAGTAGTAATTGTATTTTTCATGATTGCAATTTAACAAATTGGGTTGGGTTAAGTTCAACTAACGGTGAAATTAGACAAATATTTCCCTTTCTAAAAAGGCTGATTTTAACTAAATTCGCCCCTTCTCTAAGACTATGTTTGAAAATTTATCCGATAAGCTCGACCGGGCGTTTAAACTGCTGAAAGGGCAGGGTAAAATAAGTGAAATCAATATTGCCGAAACCCTCAAAGAGGTACGTAAAGCTTTATTAGATGCTGACGTTAACTATAAGGTAGCCAAACAGTTCACTGATACAGTGAAGGAAAAGGCATTGGGCAGGGATGTGTTGCTCAGCGTATCTCCCGGACAATTGATGGTAAAAATTGTCCATGAAGAGTTGACTTCTTTAATGGGCGGAGATGCCACGGATATCAATCTCAAAGCCAATCCTTCTATCATTTTGATGTCAGGTTTACAGGGTTCAGGTAAAACGACATTAAGCGGAAAGCTGGCTCATTTGCTTAAAACCAAGAGAGGCCGGCAAGTCATGCTGGTTGCCTGCGACGTTTATCGTCCGGCAGCGATTGATCAGTTGCATGTATTGGGGGAGCAAATTGGAGTAGAAGTATATTCGGAGAGAGAAAATAAGAATCCGGTTTCTATTGCTAAGAATGCCATTGAAAAGGCAAAATCTCAGGGAATAAATACCATCATTATTGATACCGCCGGTCGTTTAGCGATTGATGGAGAGATGATGGATGAAATAGCCCGGCTTAAAGAATTTTTAAATCCGCAGGAAACATTGTTTGTGGTAGATGCCATGACGGGACAGGATGCGGTGAATACTGCCAAAGCTTTTAATGATCGTATCAATTTTGATGGAGTTGTATTGACCAAGTTGGATGGTGATACCCGTGGTGGTGCTGCTCTTTCCATTAAATCGATCGTCAATAAACCGATAAAATTTGTTGGTACCGGCGAGAAAATGGAAGCGCTGGATGTGTTCTATCCCAGTCGTATGTCCGACAGGATTTTGGGCATGGGTGATATTGTCTCCCTTGTTGAAAGAGCACAGGAGCAATTTGATGCGAAGGAAGCGGCTGAACTTCAAAAGAAAATTGCAAAAAATCAGTTTAACCTGAATGATTTTCTCGGACAACTCCAGCAAATCAAAAAGATGGGGAACATCAAGGACCTCATGGGAATGATTCCGGGAATGGGCAAGGCGATGAAAGATGTGGATATAGATAATGATTCGTTCAAGCATATCGAAGCTATCATTCAATCAATGATCAATGAAGAACGGGAACGTCCGGATTTACTGAATGGTGCAAGAAGAAAAAGAATTGCTTCCGGAAGCGGCACTACCATTCAGGAAGTCAACAAATTGCTCAAGCAGTTTGAAGATATGAGAAAAATGATGAAGATGTTTACCTCCGGGAATGCTCAAAAAATGATGCGGAACATGCCGGTCAGAAAATAACGCTTCTTCAACTAAAATAACCAATTCACGTGATCCTGATCGACGGCAAATTAACGGCACAGCAAATAAAAAATGAAATTCGTGCTGAAGTGGACGAAATCCGTTCGCATGGTGGAAGAGCCCCGCATTTAGTTGCCATATTAGTCGGCAATAACGGTGCTTCGGAAACCTATGTGGGAAATAAAATTAAGTCTTGTGCAGAGGTGGGATTTAAAAGTACCTTGCTGCGCTTTGAAGAAACCTTTAGTGAAGAAAATCTCCTTCGGGAAATACATCAATTGAACGAAGATGAGCATGTGGATGGATTTATCGTACAGTTACCCTTGCCTGCTCATATCAACGTTGATCTGGTTACAGAAGCTATTTTACCCTCGAAAGATGTGGACGGATTTCACCCTATTAATCTGGGTAGGATGACCGAACAAATGCCCTCCTATGTGCCTGCTACTCCTAAAGGGATCATGCAGTTATTGGAGCGGTATAACATTCCCACCAAAGGAAAGCATTGTGTGGTGATAGGCAGAAGCAATATAGTAGGAACGCCCGTTTCCATTCTTTTATCCAGAAACACCAATCCCGGAAATTGCACGGTAACGTTAACGCATAGCCACACTTCTAATTTAAAAGAAATTACTTTGCAGGCCGATATCATTGTTGCTGCTCTCGGTAAACCTTATTTCCTGACTGCCGATATGGTGAAGGAAGGGGCTGTGGTAATCGATGTAGGCATGACGCGCGTACCCGCACCGGAACTCAAGCAGGGGTTCCGCCTTGCCGGTGACGTTGACTTTGCAGGAGTATCCTCCAAATGCAGTTATATCACTCCTGTGCCAGGTGGAGTAGGACCCATGACCATCGTCGGACTTTTACAAAACACTTTACTTGCTGCCCGTCACCGAATTTATCCTGAACATGTCAGCAGGTAATTCAGGGGATGTATTGCCGGTAATGGAGTCCTTTTACACCATTCAGGGAGAAGGCTACCATAGCGGCAGGCCCGCGTTTTTTATTCGTTTAGGAGGATGCGATATTGGCTGTGTTTGGTGCGATGTAAAAGAATCCTGGAGCTCAACAGGTCACCCCATGAAAAGTTGTGAAGAAATCGTGGCTGAGGCCTTGCTAGAACCTTCCCGATTTGTAGTAATTACCGGAGGTGAACCGGCTCTATACGATTTGACCCGATTAACACGTTTACTTCATGAGAAAGGGTTCGAAATCGCGGTGGAGACGTCCGGTGCTTATCCATTAACCGGTGAATGGGACTGGATCTGCGTGTCTCCGAAAAATTTAAAGCGCCTCTACAAGAAAACCTGGCAAAGGCACATGAGTTGAAAGTGGTGATCAATCACACCAGCGATTTTGATTGGGCAGAAAAAAATGGCGGCGCTGTTCTTAAAAATTGCAAATTATTTCTTCAACCCGAATATGAAAAATTCGAAAAGCATATTCCCTCCATTATCAATTATGTAAAACTGCATCCGGAATGGTCGATTTCACTGCAGACACATAAAATTATTCATGTTCCCTAAACGTTAATTCAGCTAATGGTTAATCATAGAAAGGTCGCTCTACACAGTAATGTACAACAGAAATTCATATTGAGATTTGTTTTTTTGTCGCCCTTTTCATTTCATTTTTCCGGCCATTTCCTTTGCACAACCTCAGCCCAAAAAAAGTGTACTCTACCAATAAGTCGGCTATCAGAGACTATGAAGACGGACGCAAGCAATTTAACTCCGGTCAGGATGTGAAGGCGATACGATTGATGGAATCGGCTATTGCAAAAGATCCGAACTTTATTGATGCCTGGCTGATTCTCGGCCAAATCTACATTGAGAGCCGTGATTATGCGAGTGCGTTAGAACATTACAGAAAGGTCACAGAAATTGATCCTGCCTATATGCCGGGTGTGCGAATATGGTTGCCGGTGAATTGGAATTAAAGCGGGGAAATTATGCAGCAGCTAAAGGCGATTTTGAAAGATATCTTAAAGCAGTTCCAGCCATGGCGGCTGAGTTAAAGACCGACGCAGAACACAAAATAAAATCATGCGATTTTGCATTGGAAGCACTTAAAAATCCTGTTCCCTTTCAACCGGTAAATTTAGGCACGGGCATAAACACTCCGGAAAACGAGTATTTCCCTTCCTTCACCGTCGATCAACAGGAAATCATATTTACCAGAGATATCAAGGATGCTAAAGCACAGGAAGGGCATCAGGAAGATTTTTACATTTCAAAGTTAAAAGATACTATTTGGACAACTGCAAAGAATGCCGGAATGCCACTCAACAGTCCTTTGAACGAAGGAGGACCAAGTATTTCAGCGGATGGCAGAGTATTGTTTTTTACTGCTTGTGACCGTCCGGATGGACTAGGCAGTTGCGATATTTATCTCTCGCAGCGTCTCGGCGATGGCAACTGGAGTAAGCCTATGAATATTGGTGCACCGGTAAATTCTTCCTCTTGGGAATCGCAACCATCCTTTAGTTCTGACGGCAGAACACTTTATTTCGTGAGGGGAAGTTATACCCGTGACAGGAGCCGGATTTTTGATATTTACAGTAGTACTTTTCAAGTGGATATGACCTGGAGATCCGGTAAAGCTGAGTGATACGATTAATACAAGTGGAGTAGAGGAGTCCGTATTTATACATCCGGATAACCAGACGCTTTACTTCAGTTCAGATGGCCACCCGGGAATGGGAGGTCTGGATATTTTTGTAAGCAGGAGATTAGAAAACGGTTCCTGGGGTATTCCTGAAAATCTGGGGTATCCGATCAATACGCATACCGATGAAAATAGTCTGGTAGTAAGTGCTGATGGAATGAAAGCCTATTTTGCCAGTGACAGAAAAGGAGGTAACGGTGCGCTGGATTTATACAACTTTAATCTTTACCCAAAGGCTCGTCCGGCATTGGTGAGCTATGTAAAGGCAAAAGTACTGGATGGCTCTACGGGTTTGCCACTCGCTGCAGGTTTTGAAATTATTGACGTAGAATCCGGGAAAGTGATTGTTGCCAATACAACAGATAAAAAAAGAGGAGAGTTTCTGGCATGCCTTCCTGCCGGAAAAAATTACATGCTGAATGTGAATAAGGAAACGTACATGTTTTATTCCGATTACTTCGAATGCAAGGAAGCCAATGACAAACAGAATGCGTACGATTTAGTTATTAAGTTACAGCAACCCAAGTCGGGAGAAAAGGTGGTATTAAAGAATATTTTCTTTGATGTCAATCGTTTTGAGTTAAAGACATCTTCCTATCTGGAATTGGAAAAACTAATTTCCTTTTTAAAGGCTCAGCCCGGTTTCAAAATCGAAGTAAGTGGTCATACGGATAGTACAGGGGATAAAAAAGCCAATTTGACCTTATCCGAAAACAGGGCGAAAGCGGTCATGGATTATTTAGTGGCGAAAGGTATCCCTTCCACGCGAATAACGTATAAAGGCTACGGTGATACGAAACCTGTTTCCGGCAATGATACGGAATCGGGTAGAGCACAAAACCGAAGAACCGAATTCAGTATTCTCTGATATGCCCTTTACTCCGGCTCATCCGGCCATCGTACTTCCATTGAAAATATTCAGGATTAAAAACCTTTCCTGGACAGCGTTGATTATTGGTAGTATCGTTCCTGATTTTGAATATTTCATCTGGCTCAGTTCCTGTGCATCGGTGAGTCATACATTGAGTGGAATTCTTACGTTCAATCTTCCACTCACCATTATTTTATCCTATCTCTATCATGGCATCATCTATCCGGTACTTTGGCCACGATTAAACTTTTTTAAAGAAACGATAAACTTTGAAATCAAGGAGGATTTTTTTGAATGGTTGAAGGAGAATTGGCTGATGTTTACTGTATCGGCTCTCATCGGAATACTATCGCATCTCATCTGGGATTCTTTTTGTCATGCCAATGGCTATATGGTACACCAGATTCCATTTCTGTTCGAGACCGCCACCGTTGGAGCTTATGAAATCAGACGTTGCTCCTTGCTTTGGTATGCGAGTACGATCGTGGGATGTTTAGCGATGGCGATAGTGTATTTGAATTTTAAGAAAGTACTCTCTAAGGAAAACTGGAAGACCTTTTTTGCAGGTGGAGCATTTTGGGGAAAGATTCTCTTTTTGGCAATACTCATTGCCTCCA
This sequence comes from Bacteroidota bacterium, assembly GCA_016721435.1. Taxonomy (GTDB): domain Bacteria; phylum Bacteroidota; class Bacteroidia; order AKYH767-A; family OLB10; genus JAJTFW01. Next base: position 58,379 of record JADKIC010000011.1, on the reverse strand, counting down.
TTCGCATAGCCATCGGACTCAGCTGGAACTGGACCCGACATTTAGTGATCATTTCCCTTGGCTCATTTTTCTATGCCACCATCATTGTTTGCTGGTTGGAAATGGCGAAAAGAGAACAACTAATCAGGAGAAAAGCAATTCCATCTGTAAAAAATAAAGGCAAGTACTGAATTTCTTCAGCCATTGCCTTTAACTTCTAAGACGGGAATAGTCTTTACGGTTTCTTTGCCAGATTCTCTAACTCACGATCAAGAATTTTCTCCATATTATCCTCATCGATTTTCTTAGCAAGGATCTTCTTGTCTTTATCCAGAATAAATATCTGAGGTGTTGTTAAAATATCAAATTCCTGGCGGAAATTATTCTGCAGTTTAGGATCAGCCACATTAATCCAGTTCAAATTATTATCACGAATGTAGGCTTTCCATTTATCCATTTCAACTTCTGAGCACACCGCGAAAACTTTAATCCCTTTCGATTTTACTTTATCATAATAGGCTTTCACCTTAGGCGTCACTTTCTTGCAATGGCCACAATCCGGATCCCAAAAATAGAGTATGGTAAAGGGAGCGTCAACATTATACAAAGCCTGATAAACACCAAGTGTATCCGTTAAAATTAAATTCTTCGCCTTTTTACCAATTAAAATCGGTTCAAGAATTCGCGCCCGGTCCTGAATTTTATAGAGGGTAGCATCGTCCACCCAATACGCCTTTTCCTTGGTATAATAATTTTTAACGAGGTGTACAAAAACGGCATCCATACCCATGATATTGGATGTTTCATAGGTATTGGTCAACAGCCATACCATGTATTTATACGTTTCCTTAGACTTAGAAGCCTTTTCAACCAATATATCTAACTGCGGAATCAGCGAATCCGGTATGTTTATAAGCATGCTCTTCAGAAAAAAAGAAAGTTTATTATGATACACAGGACTTCTGAGTAATCGTTCATCTCCTAAATCCAGATTATCGAAATAATGATCGCGGTAATAATAATAGACGAAGGAAGAATCAGGTTTTCCATCTGCTTTTTTAGGCAATTCCGGAATAACAGGATCTTTAGAAGCTTTAAAAATAGCAGCTAAAAAAGACTGTGGATATTGACTGATATAGGTGTTTTTATAGTCGGCCACTTTCTGATCTATTTTTTTAATGGCCCTTTCTAATGAATCCACCAGGACTTTATCTTCAGCATTGGCTGTAAGTTGTGCTTTGAGCGGTTCTACTTCCTTTGAACGTTCCTGAATAAAATTCAGGTACTCATAAAACAATCTGTTATTCTCTGAACCCTTTACCTTCATACTACCAATTACATTGCCCAAGGTACACTCCATACTAAACGATTGTTCGTTGTCAATCAAAAATTCAAAATATGTTTTATTGGGAAATACGAACAAATAGATTCCCCCTGGAAGTGCTTCTACACCCTTAAACACCACATTTCCATTCGCATCACAATGTGTTGAATCCTTCAGGTACTGCTTTTCTCCATAGTAATTAGCAATGTAAATCATGGAGTCTTTCAATCCGGTTACTTTAAATTTCAATTCATAGCCATCCTTTGTATCAGCCAATGCAGGACGTGCACTAACTTCAGAAAACAATAGCGTAACCAGAATCGAGAATAGGAGGAAGATGCCGGAACCGACATTTTTGGAAGAAAATATCTTTAATTGTTTATTCATGATTTTTACCCTTCTCATTTATGTTAATACTGCAAAGATGCATGCTTTAATTGCAATGTAACGAAGGTTTTAAGGAAAGAGGTTACAATCCTGGTATCCCTTCATATTTGTTTCATTTTAATGTGAGAGGCGTCCTATCAACTCAGCAGCACTTGTACTTTTCTAATATTAAAGTGCACTTTACCCTTTAACAATGTTCTATAAATCAAAGTTTTACCTACTTTTAGAGTTGGAAAGGACATCAATTTTTCATTGTAGGAATAACAAGTATATGAAACGTGCATCTACTTGGAAATGAATTAATAAGGATTAAGTATCTGATAAAAACTAATAGTGACCAAGCTGTATAACCGGTATGAAATAGAATATCTGCCAATTTGGTCCCGTTTCATCTTCACCAATACTTTATTACTCAAAAATTTAATAGATCAACCTATATGAATTGTTGTTAAAAAAGAGGTGTATAACTTGAAAAATAAAGTCTAAAACCTTAATGGAGTAAAAATTAAAGTTTTAAATTTGAGAGTCAATAATTCAATTATGATTAAGTAAACAGTAAATCAATAATTCACCCTCTATAACCCAAAGCAATGAGAGAAGAAAAAACGATGATTGAACTGGTCAAGCGATATGAATCATACCCACTGAGTCAGAAGGAACGATTTGGAATAGGCTTGATGTTAACATTTTTTCTTTCAATGACTTTATTATTTGTTGTCATACCCATGCTTTTTTAAAGATTCGTTTAATAGATTCAGAACAAAATTACTTTACCAATTTTTTACGATTTATTAAAATTCAATTTTAAACCCAGCCCCATCGTTGGACTTGCGTATAGGTATTGACCTTTTACAGGAATACACCCGGAAGTGAATACTCCCATCTTATTATTCAGCCAATAGGTGATTTCATAGCCGGTATTTAATAGTCCGCGGTTATTGTGATAAAGTCCCAGCAAATATAAATTCGGTTGTTCACTAGCATTTTCGAGAGGGAAAATGCCATTCATATTCCAATCAATGAGTAGGTGTTTATGAATGAGAACGGTCAACGTTATTCCTGCCATAAATTCATCACCGAAATATTGATTTTTATTGGTAAAGCCCATATACGTCTGTGCTGACCATTTCGTAGAGCGATGGTATTTCACATTAAAAAAAGCCTGTGTATAATAATCTGCAAATCCTGTATTCAAATTTGTCTTTTTATCCCGATAACCGGTTGCAAGGCTTTGGACTAATGCGAAGCATGCTGACCAGGCATCATTTCGTGAAAAGCCAAACTTTAAACCCATTTCCATATCACCCGGACGGGAAATCGAAGTGCTTGTGCTTATCCCACCCGGTTCTGACGCAGCTTCCACATGATTATATATTAACAGTGGAGCATTCACCAAAACACTCCAGTGTTTATGAATACCTGCTTCTGCATTAACATAGAAACCCGAATGCAAAACGGAAGGAGTAATTTTACGTTCGCCGTCATTATCAAAAACACTGGTGTAGCTTGTAGCGAAAAGACCTGTTTTCAAAAGAAGGGATTTCTCTGCCACCATTGCTTGTTGTGCTATCAAGGGAAATGAAAATAGCAGGAATACTATTGAAATAAAGCTTTTGTTCATGCCGATTGCTTTTCTACCCATTCTACGACAATAAATGTACAAAAAATTTCTAATTCAGTTTCCTGAAAATTCGATTCCCATACCTTCACCAATTAAACAAGGAAGAATAAAATCAAATTTTTATTTTTTTCCGGGAACTAAAGGCCCTTTTTTGCAAAACGATGAGAAGGGCGCGTAAAAGAAGTAGCTTTTTCTAATGCTGATTTATGATACCTGCGGCCCATTTTCCATGTATTTTCAAGTAATCGAGAAAATACAAAACTTTAATTGCTATTGTTCTCGATTGAGGGTCATTAATCACTCTGCTAAAATTATCACCAAATTGATGATTGATCACTTGCGTTTCATTCGACAAACCATTTTTATAAATAATATTTAAAATACTTCCGGGTGCAAATCGCCATTCATAGATAATATCAATATTCATCACATTAAAATTGAAATTACTATTCCCGGTAAACAAGCTGTTTTCTATCATTTCGCCCTCCTGATCCAATGAAAAATACTTTTTATAATCGCCGGTAATCCAATAGTGTCGTGCAATTAAGGTCAGCCACATATTATTTTTAAAAATATAACTTCCTTTAAAACTGTTCTCCCATGTGTCTAATCTTCGGCCTCCAATGAGCGGTTTGCCTTCCTCATCATGGGCAGCGTAACCTACATTAAACGGGTCGTAATTATACACCAATTTATAGGTAAGGAAGAACTTATCATTTGGACGGAATCGAAGACTCAGTTGATTGTTATAACCAAACCAGGTAAATTCATCAATGAAATTAGAAAGGTTAAAACTATAATCTATAGCCAGCTTCTTCCTATAATCTGTGCTGACTCCGGCGTAGGTATAATAATACCGGAGTCCTCTAAAAACCTGTCCGTCTGTGCGTGCTTAAAAAAAATCATACGGCCTGAATAGTTGAGCCCCGGCCCCTGCAAAAACCGCATTCCAGCTTAAGAGATTGGCAAAAAGATCTATTGAAATGCTATTGTCACCAATTTTCCCGGTTTTAAAATCATCAGTAATGAATACGTTCAAATTGTTGTAAGACTCTCTTATAAACTTCCAGGGCTTGTACAAATTAAACCTGAAAAAGCCTTCTGTATTATTCTGTCCTGCTACCCTGAAGTACCCCAGATCCGTAGCATTATAATCAGGGCTTGTAACATTTCTATAAGACCCATACATAAAATTGCCACCCAGCTTTTCGGCACCGATACTGTATTTGTATCCTATACTGTTATTAAAAACATTGCCTTCCAACGCCGCATTCTCGGAGAACCGCTGCGTAATAACACCTTCACCTCCGGCTGAGAAATTGTTCTTTTTATTGCTGATTTTTGCCCCGGCACCGCTTACATTGGAATCATCAAATTTTTCTTTGCGAATAGTACTCGCGTTAATAAAATAAATATTTGAATTGTTCTTAAACTGCTGATCCAATACTATGATGTTATAATTTGTAAAGGGCTCCGTGAGCACCCTTCTATGACTACCATCCGACTTTTTAATAGTGGCATACGCATTATCCGTGATCGCATTGAAAAAACCTACGCCCAGGCCCTTATCGGTTCTACCTGAAACTTTTAATGCGTTGAGTAATTTTACCTGAGAGGGATTTTCACTCAATGTTTCATCCTCCATCACTTCATCAAAAACCGAATAAAATCCGGAGGGCGTTTTACCTATCCGTCTGGAATAAAATAAATTTCCTTTACTGAAAAGCTCAATGGCTTCTTTAAAAAACGGGCGGTTCTCGTCGTAAACAACTTCCCTGTAACTCAGATTTTTCACAATACGATCCGATTGAACTTGGCCGAAATCAGGCAAAAGCGTCATGTCCAATGTAAATCTATCGTCTATACCATACTTAACATCAGCTCCTAAGCTATAGGAACTAAGATCAGAGTAACTATAACTTCCATCTTCATTAAAAAGCGGATTATGTTCATAGCTCAATGCCAGATAGGGAACCATAGACAGTCGCAATGGGGTCTTTACATTTTTCACGCCTCTAGATGTCCCCAATAGAGCTGGGCATTCGTTGCAACGGAGGGCACATAAGCCCACATCTGAAATTCTCTCCTTCGTCTGACATTCCGGGTAAACTGCACTCCCCATTCCTGAACTTCCATAGCGGGAAAACGAAATGCTGAATAGGGTATTTCCATTTCCACATACCAGCCTTTCGCATCGCTACTCACCTCTGAATTCCAAACGGCATCAAAAGTAAAATCACTGAATTTAGAGTCCAATTGAACACCTGAAGCATAAACTCCGAATTGATAAGCATCCTGCTGATTATTGTAAGGGTCAACTTTGAAATAAAAGTTATCGGCATTCAATTCCGGCTCATCTCTTTGACCCAACTGCCTAAAAATACTATCGGCTTGGGAATCATAACACCAGGCACCTACGTAAATGGCAAAATCGGTATAAAGTATTTTAACTACAGTTTTTTGAGTAGATGGTTTTCCTTCTTCCGGACGACTTTGAATAAAATCACTGCTCTCCTCTGCCAATAGCCATTCCTGTTCATTTAATCTCCCATCTATCTTAGGGGCATTAATAATCCTTACTGCATGAATGGATCTAAGGGTATCAGGAATATCTACCTTTCCGTGGAGAGAAGTTAAAGAAAACAATAGAATGAAAACAAAGAGGAGAGGCTTCATGCGGAATAGTTGGTATCAAAAGTATTCTAACAATTAATACCGATTCTAAAATTAACATGCTATTAACAATCTACATTATTTTTTAGCTGAAGCGAAAGAAACTATCGACGAAATGAACTAATGTGACGATTCCTTAATGCTCACTTTTAATTCTCCGGAACAGTTGATCCATAAATTCACTAAAATTCATGTCTTCTCTGGATATGTACTGTTGAATCATCAGGGGGTGATTCTCCGGCTTGGGGATTTTAAAATAAAGACAAAAGTCTTCTCATTATCTTCTTTGGAAAACAAGTCCGTTTTACCAAACCGCACATCGTAAAAGCAAAGGGTGTCATTCTTCATTTCTGCAACGTAAAAATTCTTACTGAACCACTTCAGTTTTTCCAACCCTTCCTTATCTTTTATAACATGCATTAAATATGTATTCCTCTGATACGATTCAAAACGCACCGTTTTGCTTTTCTGCAACAAGGAATAATAGCCGATAAAGCAAGTAGAATCATTTCTGGCCACACAGTACCATAACAAATTACTAAACAAAACAGGATTAGAAAGGCTATTGTCAACGGTTATTCGCTGTTCATTTAAAGCTGCTGAAAAAATCCGTTCCACATACCATTTATTGAAGATCGTCAATATCAGATACCCGGTACTTAACACCAAACCGGCTTTATTGATCGCAAATGAAAGGTCGGGTTTCCTGCGTCGAAAAACCATCACCAAAATCATACTTAAGAGTAAGGGTAGGGTATAGCCGGGATCAACAATTGAAATAGTATTCAATGCCACTCTGTAGTTACTAAAAGGTAAAAACAGCTGGGTACCATAGAGTGTAAATGCATCGAGTAGGGGATGCGTAAAAATACCCCAGAAAAAAAGCTTCACCCAATCCTTTACAACCATCGCCGATGGTTTTCGATACATTTTGCTCAATAGCCAGCCAAAAACAGGGGCAGCAAGAAATCCAAATACCAAGCTATGACTAAAGCCCCGATGAACCGAAAGATTCTCGAGTTCAGTAAATAAGGGGCTAAAAACAATATCCAGATCGGGTATAGTGCCGGCAACACCGCCCCAAAATAAGGCTTTGTTTCCGGCTTTCTTCCCTGCAACTAATTCTCCTAAAGCAGCACCAAGTACAAATTGAGTAATACTATCCAACTGTTATCAATTAACCGGCGGTGATTCCTGATTTTACCTGTTCATGCTGATTCGGAATATCATCAGACTTCAGCTCAAATTTATCTTCTTCCTCTTTATACTTCATGACCTGCTCCAGCGCATCCGGAACGACATCACTGCAGATAACAATGAATGAACCCTTTTTGCATTCTTGAATGCATAATCAATCGCTTCAGGCTCACTGGGTATTACAGTATACTTTTTATTCACGTCAATCTTATGTACTCCCTGAAGCATCAGGTCAATAATTTCACGCTCTGATCTTCCTCTCAAATTGCGGTCCTGGCGCACTATAATTTCATCAAACATTTTAGCGGCGAGCGTACCCAGCGCGATAATATCCTCATCTCTGCGATCACCAACACCTGCAATAATTCCAATCTTGGGTTTTGCTTCAATCTTCTCGATGAACTTGGAAATCGCCTGAAATCCGGCAGGATTATGAGCATAATCCACCATCACATTAAACTTCCTGAATTCAAACATATTCATACGACCCGGCGTTTGAACCGGTGATGGAATAAATGTTTCCAGAGCGAGACGAATATCTTCTATTTTAAAATTCCGAATAAAGCCGGTAAGCACTGCCGGTAAAATATTCTGAATCATAAAGGCAGCTTTTCCGCGGAAGGTGAGGGGTATATTTACAATTTTCTCCACTCTGATTTTCCAGGTGCCTTTACAGATAGTGATAAATCCATTCTCGGCAATGGCCGCTAGTCCACCTTTCTCACAATGTTCTTCTATTAGCGGGTTTTTCTCATCCATTGAAAAATAAGCAACATTACATTGCAAACCTTTCGCCATTCCATACACCAATTCATCATCGGCGTTCAGGATAGCATAACCACCGGGCATCACCGCTTCCGGAACGATGGATTTCACCCGGGCCATATCTTCCAGGGAATTGATATCTTTCAATCCAAGATGATCCGCTGCGACATTCGTAACAATACCGATATCGCATTGATGAAATCCCAAACCTGCTCTGAGTATCCCCCTCTGGCAGTTTCAAGAACAGCAAAATCAACAGTAGGATCCTTTAAAACAAATTCAGCACTTTGCGGACCTGTACAATCTCCGCGTTGCATCATGATATTCTGGATGTAAATACCATCGGTAGTTGTAAATCCAACTTTATATCCCGCCGTTTTCGCGATATGCGCCATGAGTCGGGTAGTGGTGGTTTTCCATTGGTTCCGGTAACAGCAACAATGGGTATTTTAAGGGAGCACCGGGCGGAAACAGCATATTGATCACCGGTTCGGCCACATTGCGAGGGAGACCTTCTGTCGGGGCAAGATGCATACGGAAACCGGGTGCAGCATTTACTTCAAGAATTGCGCCTCCCGTCTCTGAAATGGGTAAGCCAAGATCATCTGCCATAATATCGATACCGCAAATATCGAGGCCGATAATCCGTGCAATTCGTTCCGCCATAAAAATATTGTGCGGATGAACATGATCACTAATATCCGTTGCAGTGCCTCCGGTAGAAATATTTGCAGTTGATTTAAGATATAAAATTTCCCCTGCAGGCAATACACTTTCCAACGTCAGTCCCTTCTCGAGTAAGATATTATTGGTCATCTCATCTACTTTGATTGCAGTGAGCACCTTTTCATGACCATAACCCCGACGCGGATCTTTGTTTACCTCATCGATGAGTTGTTGGATATTAAGTTTGCCGTCACCCTTCACCATCGCCGGAGTTCTTTTAGCTGCTGCTACAAATTTGTAATCGATGACTAATACGCGGTGATCAAATCCGGTAATGTACTTTTCACAAATTACAGCCCGGGAAATTTTCTTCGCTAATCCTAAGGCCTCAATGGCATCTTCTTTTGATCGGATATTAATAGTTGCTCCACGACCATGATTCCCGTTCACCGGTTTTATGACCATCGGAAAGCCAATCGAAACTATTGCATTCTCCAAATCTTCCTCATCATAAATGATACGACCTTTTGGTACAGGAATATTTGCCGCTTCCAGTAGATTCTTGGTCTCTTCTTTATCACAGGCAATTTCTACCGCAATACTCCCGGTCTGACTGGTAATAGTGGCCTGAATTCTCTTTTGATTGACACCATAGCCCAGCATCACAAGGGAATGCCGGTTCAGACGAATCCATGGAATTCCCCTTGCAGCTGCTTCTTCTACAATAGAACCTGTACTCGGACCCAGTCGCTCATCTTCACGCAATTCGCGCATCTTTTGAATATCGTCTTCAAGCGGATAGTCTTTGCCTTCCACTAACGCCTCGACTATACGAACTGCGGCCTTTGCTGCATAAATGCCCACTTTTTCTTCCATGTAAGTAAAAACCACGTTATAAACGCCCGGCTCGGAAGTAGATCTTGTTCGGCCAAACCCCACATCCATTCCGGCAAGTGTTTGGATTTCGAGTGCAATATGCTCAACTACATGTCCCATCCAGGTTCCATCCGCAACACGCTTAAAAAAGCCTCCCGGATGTCCTTCCGAACACTCATGTTCATACATAGTAGGAAACATTTTTTCCAGCCGTTCTGAGAATCCTTCAATCAAATTTGACGGGCGCTCCTCCATTTCTTCCAGATCAAGTTTCATCACTATCAAGAAATGGCGTCGAATCGACCAGTAGTTAGGGCCTCGCATTGCCCTGATCTCACGTATTTTCATAGTATTTTTTGCATAAAGTTTTAATATCCGACCTGTTGATAAACCATAGGCAGCAGGTCACTCCGCCCGATGAAAATAAGAATAGTTTCGTATTCATCCAAATGAAGGCGACTTGCATCAAATATATTCAAGTCCGTACCTTTGAATTTAAATACCATTATGCCGATAATTAAGGGAAAATTAATAGCCATTGGGGGAACGAAGATAAAGGGACAGAGCCGGAACCAAATTTTCAGCAAAAAAACAATCTCAATTTTTTTGAACTTCAAATACTATCTCGAATAGTTCATGAGTGTAAAAGCTTAAAAGATGCTCATATTGAAGTCATTACGACTGCCTCCAGTATACCTCAGGAAGTAGGCGAAAATTATTTGCATGCCTTCGGTAAAATTGGATGTACCAATATAAAAATCATGCATATCCGCGATCGGTCGGATGCACAGAACCCTGAATTTGTAGAACGGATAAAAAGCTGTGAAGCCGTAATGATGACTGGAGGAAATCAATTGCGTCTGAGTACGATTTTTGGTGGGACTGAAATCCTTGCTGTGCTTCATCAACGCTTGCAGGAAGAAGATTTTATTATCGCCGGGACCAGCGCGGGAGCAATGGCCATGAGTAATACGATGATTTATCAGGGCTCCAGTGCAGGGGCTCTCATTAAAGGCGAAGTAAAAATTACTACCGGTCTTGCTTTTATAAAGGATGTCATCATTGACTCTCATTTCGATAAACGTGGACGCTTTGGTCGCTTGGCACAAGCGGTTGCTTCAAATCCTTCCTGTATTGGAATCGGATTAGGAGAAGATACCGGTGTATTGATAAAAAACAATAACCATTTGGAAGCTATCGGTTCGGGATTAGTGATCATTGTAGATGGGCACGGCATCAGACATTCCAACATTGCGGATCTTACAGAGGGTTCTCCTATAAGTATTGAAAACCTGGTTGTCCATGTAATGACTAAGGGGAATGCTTATGAGTTGAAAGAAAGACGATTCTTAATTGAAGAGAAAATTCAACTCCTGATTTTTTTCATCCGGTAGAAAATTAGAAGCTGTTATCATTATTTACGTTATGCAAGTTTATTCATGATGTGAATTTATATCATCGTTATTTCTCATTGCATTCTTAATACTTTCACTGTATTTCGCTGTAGTGAAGGTACTGATTTCCTCTTGCAATTTATCATACCTATTCTTAGTAAAAGAATTTCTTATAGTTCCTGCATTTAAATAATGAATGACATCGCAGGTTCCGGTAAGTGTTTCCAATACGTGGGAGGTAAGTAGGATGGTTTTACCCTTTTCCTTTAGCACCAGTATTAATTTTTTAAGGAGTTCTACAGACTCCAAATCCAGTGCATTAAAAGGTTCATCCAGTAAGAGGAGTGGTCTGTCCAAGGCCAATACGCCCAGAATTGAGAGTTTTCGTTGCATGCCGGAGCTGTAGGAATCAATAAATGCATCCAAGGGCAATTGAAAAATATCATTCCAGTCTTTCAGCCTGAAATTCCTGTTATTGGCAGAAAAGAAATCGATATAATCCCGACCGGTCATGTTTGGGTAAAAAAATAAATTGGACTCCATGTAAATAATATCATTTACACCAATACGTCTCTGATCCCATAGTATTTCTCCGCTTAAAGGAGAAAGTAATCCTGTGATCAATCTCAAAAGAGTAGTCTTTCCGGATCCGTTAACACCCACCAATCCATGGATTTCACCTTTGGGCAGGTTAATATTTACCTCTGAAAGCACTTTTAACTTTCCGTAATTAAAATTCAGATTTTTAATAGCCAGCAACATACTTATTGAGATTTATAGAGGCCCGGCGGAACCAGATAAGACTTAATAGAAGAGGAATGGGTACAAGAAAAGGAATCAAGAAACTGAGAAAAGATAAATATTGATAGAATTGAGAGGGCCCTGCCGGGGAGTCAGGATGATAGAAAGCATATTTGGCAATGATTGCAAATGCCATGCTCATCTGAAGCAGGAGAAAAAACCACAAACGGTATCAGCAATGTGCCCTCCTGAAAAATAGCATATAAAATAATCACCGGAAATTGAAAAATAGCTTGCAGGGTCAATGCCTTTCTGATCTTCGAAAAAAGAATTTCCTTACCGCTTCGTCCATATACGGCAATAAAAGAAGCCGGTTCATTGTATTGATAAAAAGAGATAAAAACAAAATGCAAGAACCAGACGCCCGCTAAAGAAACAATAGGAAAAGGAAGCAGCACCAAACTTAGAATATAGAGCAATAGGAGCAGAATGCGGTGCTGCCTGACCCCTGCCCGCCATTCAAAGTTGATAGATGAAATTAATTTCAATTTTAAGCCTTTGGCTGAAGGGGTTGAAAATACTACCGGCCGATAGGCAACCATCAAAATCACTGACAAAAGGATCGGAATGTAAAGGTAGCAGGACTTCAGGATGAACAACAAAAGAAATGGCAAACTAAAAACAATCAAATCAGCACAAATAATCAACTTGTAATGTGCACTGAACTTTCTCAGAAAGACGGAATCTTTCCTTAAACCGACAATTGAAACAGGAATAAAAGAAGCAAGCAATACGTATATGGAATGTTCCGGATGGTCCAGCAATGCCGTTAAATTGACCATTAAAAGGAGTAAAGAACCAAGGATCAGGAAAGAAATAAATATTCCTGTTGCTTTTAATTCTCTTCCGATCTGAAGAAATCTAAATCGAATGAATACCTTTATATATGAAGTCAGTTGCCGCAATAAGGTAAAGATAGAAATCTTTTATTTGCATGAATACTCCGGTGTTAAAGTATATAAAAGGCCCGGCATACCTCTGATTTCTAACTGGTATATCGGGCCGGATTCATTGACTCCACGATTGATGCTTAAATTTCCTCAATGATGATAATTCGCTTCTTCATTTTTTTACTTTTTCTTTTCTTGCGTGAATCCATGTCATCTGAATCTATAATTCTCATGACTTTACCGGACTTATTTGTAAATTCAAATTCCCTTTCCATTTTCTCTTTCATTTCCTTTATATCCATCTCATGGTCCTCATCCGAAAACTGATACGAGAAAACTTGCACATCCTCGTCAGATAGTTCACCGGGAGCACGAGGGGTTCGGGGTGGCGATGGGGGTTCCGGTCCGTCAATAACGATTTCCATTTTCTTCTCTTTACCGGTGCCTTCGTCCTTCCATTTCATCACTTTTGTTCTGCCGTCGCCCTTTGACATACTCATTTCTAAATCATGATCCTGCATAAATTTTTCGATTTCTTTATCGCCACCGGAAGAAAAGCTGGTGTCGATCACGGTTTTCTTACCGTCTTTTTCCCTAGTGATATGGATGGTAATTTTTTCCGTACTCCTCCTGGTTGAGTCCGGGTTTACTGAAAGAGCCTGTGATGTTATCATCACCAGACCCAATAACAATGGGTTGAATAGATTCATGATGTTTATAATTTTTAAGTAAGGCAAACATAGGTCTGTAATTCAGGTGCGGTGGTTAATGGCTTGTTAACCGCAGTTAATATATGGTTAAGATGTTTTACCTGCGTTTTTATCAACTAATTTTGGTGTTCATGAATAAAGTCAGGTTCAGGTTTATCGTATTAATGATGAGTATCGCCATGCTGGGTCTCATAGCCATGCAATCGTATTGGCTGAAGCATGATTTTGAATTAAAAGCCCATCAATTTGATCAGAATGTGATGCTGGCTATGAATAGGATGGTCGAACAAATTGAAGAAAGTGAAAACCTTCGCATTGTAGTGAAGAATTATATAGCCAACGGGGATTCGTCGGTTACGAGTCATGGCATGAATGATAGTTTATTGCGCATACTGACTGAAATCGCTTCAGATGCACCGCCACCGCCACCTCAACCCGGAGCTTTAATGTAGTTTAGAAAAGAGCTCAATAACCGTATCGACTCTTACAGATAGAAGAATGATGAGTGCAAGAAGTCGGGAGAGGGCGGGTATTTCAGATTAGATTCTACGCTTGACATCAGAATAGAAAAAGATATACAACAAAAAGAAATCATCGCCTTAAAACTAGAGGAGCAGCATTTTCTTCCGGATTCCATGGAGTGGATCACAGAAAAACGGATGCAGACACGTTTACAAAAGTTAAATTCCATGATGCAGAAGCTGACTTTTCAAATTGTAGATCCGAATGGAAATATTTTTGATAGAATCAGTAAACGATCTCTCGACTCTATTGTAAGGGTGGAAATGAAGAACTGGAATATAGGAAATGATTATAGCTATGGTATTATTAAGAACAGCGGAAAAACAGTACTTTATGCTGACTCCCTCGCTGATACTTCGGGCATTCTGACCAGTAATTTTAAACTAACGCTTTTCCCAAATGATGTATTTAAAAAGGATGATGTATTGTCCATTGTAATAAAAGATAAAAACAATTATTTGCTGAATAGCATCCTGCCTTTACTCGCCTTGTCATTCATTTTCACCGGACTTGTTATATGGGGTTTCTCCTATACTTTGCGCGTGATTCTTCGTCAGAAAAAATTAGCTGAAATGAAGAATGATTTTATCAATAACATGACGCATGAGTTCAAAACTCCCATTGCGACCATAGCCATCGCCAATGACTCCATGAATGATCCAAGAGTGTATCAATCTCCTGAGAAACTGAGGTTCTACACGGATATCATTCGTGATGAAAATCAAAGGATGTTACGTCAGGTGGAAACGGTTCTTCAGATGGCCCAAATTGATAAAGGTGAAATGGTTTTTAATATGGAAATCATAGCCCTGGAAGACCTTGTAGATGCAGCCATTTCCAGCATGAAACTTACCGTTGAGCAACGCGGAGGAGGGATCATAAAAAAATGGAATGCTACACCATCTCAGATCAATGCCGATCCCAATCACATGATGAATGTGATCATCAATTTGCTGGATAATGCGAATAAGTATAGTCCTGAAGCGCCGGAGATTCTGGTAGAATCCACTAATGAAGGTAATTTCATCTCTGTTAGTATATCCGACAAAGGGATTGGGATGACCCCTGAGGTACAAAGTAAAATATTCGATAATTTTTATAGGGTACAATCGGGAAATGTTCATGATGTGAAAGGCTTTGGATTAGGTCTGAGCTATGTAAAAGCGATCATGGATAAACACTCCGGAACAGTTGAAGTAAGGAGTGAACCGGGAAAGGGGAGTACATTCACATTGAAAATTCCAATTGCTAAATCATAAAATACAATGAACGCCAATATTCTATTAGTGGAGGACGATGTTAATTTTGGAAATGTATTAAAGAATTTCCTGGAATTAAATGAGTATCGTGTCACACTGGTTCGGGATGGCATTGAAGGACTCCATACTTCTGCTAAGGGAGGCTTTGATCTCATCATCCTGGATGTAATGATGCCTAAAATGGACGGATTCTCTCTGGCGAAGCAGATCAGGGAACAGGATAAAAAAACACCTGTTTTCTTTCTTACGGCAAAAAGTATGAAGGAGGATATGATCACCGGCTATCGCATTGGCGGGGATGATTACTTAACAAAACCTTTTGATACAGATGTGCTTCTCTATAAAATCAAGAATGTTTTAAAGAGATCATTGGGAATAAATGAACTGGAGGATAAATCGGATTTTACAATCGGAAAATACAACTTCGATTATAAATTGAGGATTATAAAAAATGGTGAGGAGTCCATACAGATTTCACCCAAGGAAGCAGAATTACTACGGTTACTATGCCTCCATAAGAACGATCTTCTGCCCCGTACTAAAGCATTAAAAATCATTTGGGGAGACGACAACTATTTTAACGGAAGAAGTATGGATGTCTTCATTACAAAACTGCGTAAGTACCTGAAGAACGATCCCGACATCGAAATCGTTTCACTTCATGGGAAGGGGGTGCGGCTGTTGGTGAAAGAGTAGTTACTGTAGGAGTTAACTGCGCTGTTCATTCAACGATAGCAGAGAATTAGGAACTCATCAAAAATCACAATTCACCGGTGATGGCAGCATCAAGAGGTTTTACTTTTGATTTATATCTTCGAATCACTTTTCCATTTTCATCCAGCAGGATTTTCTCAAAATTCCACCCAATATCGCCTTTGAAATCGGGATTTTCCTGTGCAATAAGCCATTTAAATAAAGGAGAGATATCACTGCCCTTCACCGACACCTTCTCCGCCATCAAAAAGGATACATTGTAATTCTTTGAACAAAAGGATTTAATTTCCTGATTGGTTCCCGGTTCCTGTCCGCCAAAATTATTCGCAGGAAATCCTATTACCACCACTTTTTTTCCATACTGCTTATGTAATTTTTCAAGGTCGGCATATTGAGGTGTATATCCACATTCCGAAGCGGTATTTACGATTAATATTTTCTTTCCTTTGAAAGAGGAGAAATCAATTGTTTTCCATTAATGTCTTTCACTTTGAATGAGTAAATGGATGCATCCGGCTGCAGGAGCAGGAGAAAGGTAAGAAGTACACTTAACATTGGTTTGATTTATGATTTTTTGTCTATTAATTTTATTTTATGAGGAGTAGCCAGTACAATTAGATTTCACGCAATAACTATTCGTCCTTATTTTCCTGATCCATCTTAAAAATACTTCCAACAAGATCACTGAATTTCATACTTCCATCCAGTTTCCGCTTGCTGATTTGGGAATACTCTGAAAGTCCATGCAGGATGAATTCCATCAGAAATAATTTATCTTCCTCGGGGGTATCTTGCACGTATTCTTTCATCAACGTTTTAAGGCCTTTCACAGCGGTTAAAACTTCATTGTACTTTTTCTGAGAAACGGTATGAAGAATATCCAGTTCATTTCCTTCATTGAACCATTGGAGAATATCCGCATAAGGATTTCTTTGCTTCGACTTTTTCATCCTTTCCGGATCAGGGAAGTAATTCACATACTCGGCACGAATAGCTTTGCCGATCAGCATATAGGCTACATTGGCAATGCCTTCCACCTCTCCTTCATAAACGAGCTCCACCTTTCCGGTTATGGCAGGTATAGCCCCGTAAAGGTCCGCAATTCGTGCTGTGGCTGATTTCTCATTATTCATCAGCATACGTCGCTGAACTGCACTGTATAAATTCTCAAGGGCTGATATTGTCAAGCGAGCCGAAACTCCACTTTTCTGATCGATGTATTCACTCTTTCGGGCTTCAAAAGCGACTTGCTCAATGAGTCGAAGTAAGAGAGGAGGAATATGAATGTTGTTTTTCTGGTCAGCCGGGATTTTTGATTCCTGCTGTGTGATACTGGCCGATATCTCTACCGTCCTTGGATAATGTGTCAGAATCTGACTTCCAATACGATCTTTTAAAGGAGTAACGATGGATCCGCGGTTGGTATAGTCTTCCGGATTGGCAGTAAACACAAACTGGATATCCAATGGTAAGCGCAAACGGAATCCACGGATCTGTATATCTCCCTCTTGCAAGATATTAAACAATGCCACCTGAATGCGGGGCTGTAAGTCGGGTAATTCATTGATGACAAAAATACAACGATGGGATCGCGGGATTAATCCATAATGAATGACTCTTTCGTCCGCATACGTTAGGCGCAGTGCGGCCGCCTTAATGGGATCCAAATCACCGATAAGATCTGCAACGGAAACATCCGGTGTAGCCAGTTTCTCAATATAGCGTTCATCCCTGTGTAACCAGGAAATGGGAGTATCTTCTCCGGCTTCCTGAATACGATCTTTTCCGTATGAAGAAATAGGATGAAAGGGATCATCATTTATTTCGCTTTGATCAATAACCGGAACATATTCATCCAGTAAATCTACCATCAGGCGACTAAGACGGGTCTTAGCCTGACCTCTTAATCCTAATAAAATGATGTTATGTCTGGAGAGAATAGCATTTTCTAAATGCGGAATGACGGAATCTTCGTAGCCTTTAATAGGTTTAAAAAGAGTCTGCCCACTTTTCAATGCTTCTATTAGGTTCTCTCTCATCTCGCTCTTCACACCTTGTGAGCGATAGTCCGACTCACGCAATTGTCCAAGGGTATGGATTTTATCAATGTTCTTTAGAAATGCTTTCACTTAGCGTACTGTTTTTTTGCGGTTAGTAATATAATCTTCATAAATGAATTCTCCCAAACCATTTAAAGAACTGTAGAAAGCTCGTCCATTATTTATTTGGGTAAAATCCCGTACAAAAGCCTGCAGATAGGAATCCTTGGCTATCATAAATGTCGTAATCGGTATTTTCAACTTTTTACATTGTCCGGCCAGATTGAAAACATGGTTCACAATTTTCCGGTCGAGACCATAATTATTTTTATAATAACTATTGCCAATTTTCATGCAACTGGGCTTTCCATCTGTAATCATGAAAATTTGCTTATTCGCCGTTTTCCTTTTCCTTAATAAGTCCATGGCTAATTCTAAACCAGCAGAAGTATTGGTATGAAAGGGTCCGACTTTGAGGTAGGGGAGGTCTTTCACTTCAATGGTCCAGGCATCATCACCGAAGACGATAATATCAAGATAATCCTTTGGATATTTCGTACGAATCATCTCTGCAAGTGCCATAGCGGTTTTCTTAGCAGGTGTGATTCTATCTTCGCCATATAGGATCATGGAGTGGGAAATATCGATCATCAAAACAGTTGCGTGGTTACTTTTATGCTCCCGTTCCTTTATTTCCAGATCGTCTTCTGTGAGGTTGAATTGGTCAATACCATGATGCACTTGCGCATTGCGAATGGAAGAAGTCAAATCAATATTATCGTAAGGATCGCCAAACTCCCAGGGCCTTACATTGGCATTCGGTTCATCACCAACCCCTGAACGATTGGTCTTGTGGTTTCCTTTGTTGCTCTTCTTTAGCTTTCCAAAAATCTGATCCAGAGATTCCTTTCGAATCGCCTGTTCCGTCTTTGGGGTTATTTCGAATTGATCAGGTTCATTTTCTTTTAAATAACCTTTTTCTTTCAGCTCTTTTATAAAATCTCCCAAACCATATGTGGAGTTGGAAAAACCGTATTGTCTGTCTAATTCGGTCAACCAGTTCAAAGCTTCATTCGCATCACCGGATGTATATTGCAGTAGTTCGGTAAAGAGACGAAGCATCTGATCAAAGGTGCTTTCACCCGAATCTTGTAAAAGGAAGAAATTTGAAACCTTTCATTGGAAGATACAACGACCAAGGTAATCAAATTGTTTGAAAATTGAATAAAATTTAAATCCTGTAGGTAAAAGGTCATAAAAGCCTAATTTTGACCTTGAAAATCACACGGATGAAATTCCTAATTAAAATTGTAACTACCGCAATATCGGTTTTTTTGATAGCGAACCTGATGCCCGGCGTAGAGGTAAAAGGACTTACAACTGCATTACTCGTTTCCTTATTGCTCGTTTTAATGAATGTCTATGTCAAACCGATTCTGATTTTTTTAACGTTTCCAATAACGATTGTGACTCTCGGATTATTTCTACTGGTCATAAACGCGACCATCATTCTGATCACTTCTTATTTGCTTAAGGATGGATTCAAAGTAGACGGATTTTGGATTGCCATGTTGTTCAGCATAGTTTTATCGATGATCACTTCATTGATCGATTTATTGATCGAAAAAGAAAAGGGAGCAGATTTTTAAAAATACTTATTTATCACACTTTTTAAATGCACTTTCCTGTAATTTAAGCATTCTGCCTCTGACAAAGTCCTTTATAATCACAATACCTACATCTCTTCAGATCGGAAGTTTGTGAGAAAGGTATTTCCGGATTGAATATTTGTGAGAGCAGATTCTTTAATCCTGCGATGAACTGCTGCATCGTTTCCTCCTCAATTTCATTGGCATCATTGAGCCAGGTAATTTCTTCATCAAACTCTTTCATTTTAAAGATGCCTGCGATGAGATTATTACCTTGAATATCGAGAATTTCCTTTGCAAGCATACAATAAATAAGCAATTGCAGATTGAGTTTATAGGCTGGGTCATTGAAGAGTTTCTCGAAATTCCATTTCTTCATTATTTTATCCTGCCCCGTTTTGTAATCCAGAATACGATAGTTCCCGTCTTTAAAATCAACTCTGTCAATGATACCTTTGATCATAAAATTGCCCACACCATCAATGGGCAATACAGAATTTGCATTTAATTCCAATCCCAATATTTCGAATGGAGTATGCTGCATATCGAAATTAATAATTCGATGAATAAGCTCTGTCAACACACCTTTCATCAGATAGTCATGACCAAAATTTACGGGCTTATCATAGACTTTGGCTATTGATGACCCAACAATTTCCGGAATTCGATTAGTGATATCAGGATAATCATCCGCATTCAGAATGCTTCTGCCTTCATAGGCAATCTCCATCGCTTTATGCAGAACGTTTCCAAAATGACCGGCACTTAACCCTTCCGTTTTATCCTCGGGCCGGAGATAAACCAGCTGATCAAGGTAAAACCGCAATGAACATGCTATATAGGAGCTGAGTGCTGAAGCCGAAATGCCCTTTGGTGGGGAGGTGGGATCAGTCAGGATATATTTTTCCCTTAACTTTCCAATGATGGAGTCATTTTTAGCAATGCTAATGGGAAGTATAGGCTCTGGGATCAATTGGCTTTCCTGTTGCAGGTACTCCAGTTTTACGGGCTTAACTTTTTCAATTATTTCATGGTGGATCTGGAACAAATACCTGCTACGCTCTCCGCCGCCGGTATCATTGAGATCCGTATTATAGAAAAAGTAAATGTTTCGGGCCCGTTGAAGTAACCTGTAAAAGTGGTAGGCTGTTACCGCATCTTGTTCTTCCTTGCAGGGTAAATGGTACGCTTTGCGGAGCGAATAAGGAATCAATGATTTTGAAACCGAGACAGAAGGAAGAACGTCTTCATTCAATGGGGCGATAAACACTGTTGAATAATCCATTAAACGGGTCTCCAAAAATCCAACTATCGGAATTCCTTTTCTTTTTCTTCGCACTAAATGGAACTCTAAATTAGTTCCACTGATTCCAGAAAAGTTGCCACCAAACATTTAGTGAAATTTCAGTTTCATGAAGTTCAAGTATTGTAAAGACTTGCTTAATTGCATGAACTAACTGAAAATGTATTTGCTGTATCCATTCCTCTTCCCGAAATCTAAATTTATCCAACAGCGCTAAAATATTCGATTGTTCTTCACGCGAATCAACGGGTTGCTTAAAGAGTAGTTGGCTGAAATAATCATGGAAATTACTTACATCTGCAGCGGCATAGGCTTTTGAATTTAATCCCAGCTCTTCTTCAGTAAATATCCTTTTAAACAAAGGTTCAGCACAAAATTCCTGAAGTTGTTTGTACTTGAGTGCACTGTTTTCACTGCTGTCCTCAAATTGCCTTACTGTTTTTATCAAATGCATCAAACGTATCAACGGATGATGTTTAAGCGAAAAGCCCATGGAAGGATTGGTAGTGATTCCCAGTCGGCCACAAAAGTGCAATAAGGGAAACAATAAACTTTCATCCGCCAGGACAACGACCAACGACTCCTGCTCAACTGAAACTTCACGTTGCTGCTGCCGGTGATGCAGGGAAGATGCCATCTCTCTGGCTATTGCAAACCGGCCGGAGCATCCTTTTACAGAATATACCTCTTTGGGAATTGAAAAATAATCTTCCAACCAGGGAATAGAGGAATCGGCAAGCATACCCTTTCTGAAAAACATTCCTGCTTCATGCATTTTATTATCGGTATAAAAAGTATCGGCATCTCTTAAAAGCATTAATTTCCCCTGTTTCTTCAGGGCTTCCATCACTTTCTCTTCTGTCTTATTCAATGCATAAAAACCTGCAAAGATCACCGTGGAATATTTTGAAAAGTAATCCTGCTCCGCCATCGTATCCGCCACTTTACGCCAGGCCATTCCTTCATAGGATAAATTTTTACTTTCTAAACGTTTCCTGAATTCATGATAAAGAACCGGAAGTTGTTTCCAATAATGCAGGAACTGATCCTGAAGTGGAGTGAGAGGTGTCCGAACAAACTCCGACCAGAAACTTCTGATGTATTCGAAATCTTCTTCTCCGGGCGAAAACCTGGCCTCAAGACTTTTCAAATCATTGATTTCCTCAAATAATAAATCAGGATTTATCGCCTGGCGGTCTATTTCATTGAAGTCATCGATAAGTTGTTGTCCATAAGAAATAAATTTCTCAAACTCCTCTTCCTTAAATAGTTCCCGATGGACCTCATATAGCTCTAATAATAGCGTTAAATCATCTGCAAGCAAGGGTGCCTTCAAATTAAGCAATAGATCACGAATAGGAAGAATGGCAGGTAACCAATCTGCTTGTTGCTTTGCAGTTGCAATTATTTTCCGATATTCCTGACAAGCCCGTTGAGTAGGGAAGAGGATCAACGTTTTTCTAGGCGGTAAATCAATGGTCGCAGCAACTACTTTTTCAAGAAAACTTTTCATATAAAATCCTCCTTCAGCATAGAATAAATTAACTCATCGAAGATAGTATCGTTTTTGCAAAGTCCGTTCTTAATTATGGCTTCCA
The DNA here is from genome assembly GCA_016721435.1 of Bacteroidota bacterium. Lineage (GTDB taxonomy): Bacteria > Bacteroidota > Bacteroidia > AKYH767-A > OLB10 > JAJTFW01. The sequence continues at coordinate 36,012 of JADKIC010000011.1, read as the reverse complement.
GTTTGAATCCTGATTTTACCAGAACTCTTTGCGAGGCGGGATTATGAGGAAAGGACGTGCATAAATACGCATCAGGTCGAAATTTTCAAATGCATAGGCCAACATGCTTCTCAATGCACCTGATGCAATCCCCATTCCCCAATATTTTTCTCCAACCCAATAACCTATTTCAGCATTTAAACGCTGAACTTTTGACTGAGGAAAAATTCCTATGGCACCTACTGCTTCTTCGTTATAAACTATCGCAAGAATTTTTGGAGGTTGATCATTTTTAAGGCTGTCGATAAATTCAGTTGCATTTTTCTCCGTATAGGGATACGGAAAGCCATCATTCAAATTATCAGAAATCTTTTTGTTGTTCGCATGTATGGCCAAAGAATAAATATCCGAGATGCGAAAGGGCCTCAGCAAGAGATGTTCATCAATAATTATCGGAAATGTATATTTTAACATGGTGCTAAAATAAAGAAGCCCTTCAAATGAAGAGCTTCTTTTACCATTAACTTAATACTTTATTTATGCGTTAATCCGAAATCTCAATCAATGCTTGATGATAAACTTTCGAACCTCTGTCTGATTACCCATATTTAATCGCAAGAAATAAATTCCATCTTTTAAATCAGCGGTATTCATTTCAGTGCTATTGAAGCCCTCAGTAGCATTCAAACGAGTAGAGTAGATCGATCTTCCCATCATATCCATGAGGTCAGCTGTCACAACTGCATCCTGAGTATTGAAAAAGTTCAACTTAAGCGTTTGATTCGCAGGATTTGGAAACAAGTTAATCCCTTCAAGTCCGGATATTTTTTGAACATTGATATTTCCTTCGACATATTCTTCCTCCGTACCATTTCTAAAAGGCGATCCGGAAGTATTAATACGCAACCGGTAGCATGCCGTGTTGTTAAATGCACCGCTATATCCGTAAACCTGCACAAAGTAGGAGGACGCAGTAGTTGTATTTCTGGAAATGGTTTCAGTGGTTGTTCCACCTAGTTGAGAAGTAGTCAGCAGTGAGCCCGCAGAATTGTACAATTTCATGTCGTAATCAGCAGGCAAAAGATCAAGTACTACCTGCAAATTGGTTGATCCGCTAACGGTGGAAAATGTAAACCAATCTTTATCGGTAGCAGTTGAAATTTTTGCTGAGACATTGGTATTTACCGGGATTACTTTTGCCTTCGCTTTGGTATTATTTGATTCATAACTATCGGTACAAGACCCCGCTGTTGTATTAAAAGTTGATGAAGAAGAATAAGAACCTGTAGTTGTGCTGCATACTGCCTGCACCTGAAATTCATAAGAAGTAGAGGCTGTAAGTCCCGAAATAGATTTGGAAAGGGTAGTACTTGTTGTATTTGTCCAGGTAGCTCCTCCGGTTACTTTATAACGAACATTATAACTAAGCGCTCCTGAAACAGTACTCCAGTTTAAGGTAGCAGCAGTTGCTGTTATTCCTGAGGCAGATAAGGAAGCAGGAATACCACATGACCCTCCAGTGGGTGGAACACAACCCTGAGAAGACAATAATGAAGCTCTTGTGGTATTCAAACTGGCAAGCATTCTGGTTTTTTGTCCATTAGAGAACATCACCATGCAAGCATCATCTGTATAATCCATGTAGTTCATAAACATGTCGCCATTGGGTCCATTGCTGCAGGTTACATGAGGAAAAGAAGGGCAACCATAATTGGCAGTTTGTTGAGTAGGGGTATCTGTCACCTGATCGTTACCGCAGGTAGCATCACCCCAGATATGACGAAGGTTCAACCAATGACCCACCTCATGCGTTGCAGTTCTGCCTTTGTTAAATGGAGCAGCTGCTACACCGGTATTTCCAAATGCAGTATAAAGAATCACAACCCCATCTGTAGAAGCTGTACCGCCGGGAAATTGAGCATAACCCAATAATCCACCGCTTAAGTTACCCACCCAAATATTCAGGTATGCTGAAGAATTCCAGGCATCAGAACCACCATTAGCAGCTCTTTTAATATTATCATTAGATGAAAACGAAGTTACAGTAGTTGATTTCCGAATGATGCCATTTGTGGCATTTCCGGAAGGATCACGCTGAGCAAGACAGAATTGAATCTCACAATCTGCGGTCAGACTTGTGAATGCAGAAGGAACAATGGAGATATCGGCATTCAGTTTACGGAAGTCCTGATTAAGGATATTAATTTGAGAGTTGATTTGTGCATCAGAAATGTTCTGACTTGTTGTATTATATAGCACATGAACCACCACAGGAATCGTGACTACAGCAACACCTTTATTTGCATTACTTTGATTTTCATTGATCCATTCTTGGGTTTCACGTTCGATGTTCCCCATTCTTGTTGAAAGAGCAGGATCCTGTTGCTCCATTTCATGTAAATGGGGCATCGTACCACAATTTCTACTGTTTTGGGAATACACGTTTCCCATCATTGTCAGACTAAGCGCAAGCGCTGCGAGATAATGTTTCTTCATTGAGATGTTAAGTATTTGTTTTGTCTGGTGAGTGAATGGTTGAAAGAAAAACCATTTAAAAAATAATATATTTCTACTATGGCCGTATCAACTTCTTAGCGCTTACCATTTCTTTGAAAAGTAAAATCATTCTATAAGTAATTCTATGAAAAGTACAACTAACAGACAGGGTTGATAAATATTATTCAATGAATTTATAACCCACGCCTCTAACTGAAATGAAATGGGTCGGATTGGAGGGGTCTTTCTCAAAATACTTTCGGAAGGTAACGATGAAATTATCAATTGTACGGGTAGAAGGGTAGATATCATATCCCCATACCGTTTCTAAAATATGCTCTCTGGATACCAACTTCGTTTTTACGGTCAATCAGCAATTTCAGGAGCGTATTCTCTCTTTTTGTAAGATTTATTTTCTTTTGTTCCGGAGTAACTACTGACATCTCGGAGAAATTAATGTTAAAATTATCAAAACTATAATTGGAGAGGACAGCCGTTACTTTTCACCATTCCTTTGCGCTCTTTTCAAAAGTATTTGAATCCGGAGCAGAAGTTCCTCCAGATTGAAGGGTTTGGTCAGGTAGTCATCTGCACCCATTTTCAAACCGGTAACCCGATCAGACGAAGAATGCTTAGCCGTGAGAAATAAAACCGGAACATGTTCATTGTCCAGTCTGATAGCCTCACAAACTGTAAAACCATCCATTTCCGGCAACATCACATCCAGAATAACTAAGTCAAATCGCTCCTGTTTGAACATCCGGAGTGCCTTCTTTCCATCATTGGCTAATTGCACCTTATATCCTTCCATCTCCAGATTTAATTTAATTGTATCGGCCAGGCTTTGTTCGTCTTCCACTAAAAGGATTCGTGTAATGCTCATAATCTATTTTATTAATCTGTAACAAATTTAACATTCCTGAATGAGAAGCAAGGTTGCCATTGCAGAAAACCACCTCCGGATTACTAATTTTTACATTTAACTGATAATGAATTGATATAAATCTGTGAATGGTCAGATGTTTAGACTTTCCGACAAAGCTTAGAAATGTCTTCAGAAAGTAAAAAGGATGGTCTTTATGAATAATTCCATTACTTGAATTGAAACGGACTTGTTTTTTGTACTTTTACACTTCAATCAACATCCTATAAAAAATTAATAAATACATGAAAAAAATTCTGATATCCTTACTATGGCTGGCTACGTTCACCTTACCGGTAGTCGGCCAGCAAAGGATCACTAAACCTTTTCACCAGACGTCAAATGTTAAAACCATACCTCAACGAACATGTGGGACAGGTGAACTTGATCATCAGTATGAACAATGGCTACAACCGTTGATTCAGCAGATGGAACAACAAAATGCAGTCAATAAAGGAGCCGCTGTTGTTTATACGATTCCGGTTGTTTTTCATATTATTCATAATAATAGCAATGTCGGAATCAGTTATAATATATCGACAGCACAGGTTTTATCACAATTAGATGTATTGAATGAGGATTTTCGTCGGTTAAATTTGGACGCAGCTAATACGCCTGCCGCATTTCTTCCTGCAGCAGCTGATTGCGAAGTAAACTTCTGTCTGGCACAAACTGATCCAAGTGGAAATCCTACTACGGGAATTGATCGGATTAACAGAATTACGGCAGGTTTTTCATCACCACCTTATACGAATACCTATATAGATGCCACCATAAAATCAGCCACAATTTGGAACACGAATAATTACCTGAATATTTGGGTAGTTCCGGATTATTCAGACAACTTTGGAAATCCATTGCTGGGCCATGCTACATTTCCTTCAGGAAGTGGTTTAACAGGGTTAACCGGAAATTTTGGTACTGCCACCTCTGATGGAGTTGTACTCTGGTACAGGGCATGTGGACGTGTGGGATCACTGGATCCCAGCTATAATAAGGGAAGAACGGCTACTCATGAAATAGGACATTGGCTCGGCTTGCGCCATATTTGGGGAGACAGTAATTGCGGCAATGATTTTTGTGCAGATACACCTACTCAGCAAACAGCTAATTTTAGTTGTCCTTCTTATCCTAGTGTAACCTGTGGTAATGGTCCTAACGGTGATCAGTTTATGAATTACATGGATTATTGTGATGATGATTGTTTGAATATGTTTACTACGAATCAAAAGACAAGAATTCAAACCGTATTGCTGAATTCTCCGATGCGTGTAGCACAGAGAAATTCAACAGCATGCAATGCTCCATCCTCAGCACCGGTTGCTCAATTTACGGCTAATATTACTTCTATACCCGTTGGCGGTTCTGTAAATTTCACAGATCAAAGTACGAATTCTCCGACCGGATGGGCCTGGACCTTTACAGGTGGAACACCATCAAGCTCTTCTCAGCAAAATCCTCAAAACATTGTATACAATTCAGCAGGAACCTATACAGTAAGTCTTGTAGCCACCAATGGCGGCGGTTCCGATACAGAAACGAAAACAGCATATATTACTGTAGGAAGCACTACTTCTGCTTGCGATACCATAACAAATTTTGATTTTGCAACAGATACAGCGACAATCCTTCTTTCAGGTGGAACAGGTGGGGTAGGTTATGCTTCCGGACAAAATAATTATGGAGATATTGCAAAGGCTGATATTTATAGCATCAGTGGCACTAACCAAACAGTTGATGGCGTATTTATCGTTTTTGGAGTGGGTACAAGTTCAGGAACCGGTCAAACTGCGAACGTACGTATGGGATAATAATGGTACATCCGGATTGCCTAACACCATTTTAGGAACGACAACTGTAAGTTATGATACCATTGCTTCATATGCCTCAACAGGAGATGCTTTATGGGTTGACTTTATTCCAAATATTCCGGTGTCCGGAGATATTTATGTAGGTGTTGAATTTGGTTACAATGCCGGTGATACATTGGCAATTATTCATTGTGCAGATGGTAATATTGCCGTTGGAACCGCCTATGAAAGATGGAGTGATAATACATGGCATCCTTATAGTTTAGCTCAACCCAATGGATGGGGTATCAATGTGGCTCATTTGATGCTTCCTGTCATTTGTCCTTTGGTTGGTATTGGAGAAAACAATGCTTCCTTTGAGTTAAGTATCTATCCGAATCCTGCAGGATCAACGATGAATGTGATGCTTCCCAATCTGCAAATTAAATCTGATGTACAATTCACGGTCTTAAATATGCTGGGCGGAAGGGTTTCTTCAGTAACAAAACCCTTTGCATCAAATGGCATATACCTATTGGATGTCAATGAATTGAGTCAAGGATTCTATTTCCTGGAAGTACGAACCAAAGAAGGTCGACGATTAGAGAAAATACAGATCGCCCGATAAAACAATACATCTCAGGAAAGGGTCATTCTATCGAGGATGACCCTTTCTTTTTTATAGGATAGCCGGTAATAAGTTTGACAGAGGGGCTTTTTCTTCTTATTTTTGTAGTTGCATGAAATCATCCTATTACGGGAAAGTCCTCCGGGTTTTTCTATTCTCTCTCATTATACTTTCTCATCCATTATTTAGTCAGGAACATCGTTGCCTGACCAGCGAATGGCATTCCCACAAACTTAAATCTGATGCGGCCTATAAAACGCGGTTTGAGTCAATAGAATCCATCAATATCTTTCAAGACAAAGAGTCTGCTTTAGCTGATACTACGCTTATTATTCCTGTTGTCTTTCATATTTTGTACAACACATCGGAACAAAATATCAGTGAAGAGCAAATCGTTTCTCAAATTGATGTATTGAATGAAGATTATGCCGTCAACAATGCTTCTTCAATGGATGTTCCTGCTGTATGGACCGGTTTGAAAAAAGACAGTAAAATCCGATTTGTTTTGGCAAAGAGGGATCCTAACGGGAATTTCACAAAAGGTATTACACGTACATCTACTAACATTACCGAATATACCATATTTGATCCTGCTCTCTTTTCAACTGCTCTCGGTGGTCATGATGCGTGGCCCAGAGGCAGCTATCTGAATGTTTGGGTGTGTAAGCTGGGTTCAAATGCATTGGGATTCGCAGCCTATCCCGGATCTTCTGCACCCACTGACGGCATTGTTATTAGTTACAAAGCACTGGGAAGAAATGGCTCTGCTGCATCACCTTACAATGCAGGGCGCACTTGTACCCATGAAATTGGACATTGGTTTTCACTCAATCATATCTGGGGAGATGATAATGATAATTGCCTCGGCAAAGATTTCCCTGTTACGCAAACTGAGTTAGATGATACTCCCAATCAGGCTGCACCTACTTTCCGCTGTAAAAAATTTCCGGAATTGGATGAGTGTTCTACCGTTGACCCGGGAATTATGTACATGAACTATATGGATTATACCGACGACCGCTGTATGATGTTTTTTACCCCCGGACAGGTTGCAAAAATGAGAATTATTGTGGATGGTCTTCGTGATTCATTGAAATTAAGTAGCGGTCATTTGTTGCCGGCTTACACAGGATATGATGCCGCTATTGATTCCGTTTTAAATCCGGTACGACTCGCGGGAGACCGTTGTTTACAGCCGGAAATCCGAATTAAGAACAATGGTGCCGATACCATTAAAGAACTTCAAATCGCTTACGGACTTTATCAGGGATTACAAAAATCATTTCACTGGACAGGTAATTTGGCCTCCGGCGATACTACTCATTTTATCTTACCGGAAATTGGTACTAATATGGGAAATCAGGTGATGGAATTCCGCTTGATGGGAACAGACAGTAACTCCGTAAATAATTATGCCAGTGCCGGCTTTAAAGTAAATAGTGCGGTGAATGAGAATTGCTCTACTTGTAAGATAAGCGCATACCCAAATCCGGTTTCCGGTCAACGTGGAATATGCGTGAAGTCTTGCCGGAATCAAAGTCAGCTTTCATTAGTAAGAATAATAAACACCATCGGTCAGGTTTTGTTTGAAGAGAAGATGAATCTTAACCCGGGCGATGCCATCCCTTTGGATCTGACATCCTTTCAAAGTGGTGTTTACCTACTGAATATAGAAGGCGATCTCTTCTCCGAAAGTGTCCGGTTCATCTACTTGCCCGGAGAGAATGGCGTTAACGGGCCAACTAACTGTAACTAAAAAATGTCAGCAGAAAATATTCAACACCTCTTGCAACATAATGATGCTATGATGCAGCACATCACCACTAAAATCATTCATGGTGAGCGAATCAATGACACGGAGGCGAACTATCTCTTTGAAGAAGGAGAATTGTCTTCTTGCGGAATTCTTGCAAATTATATACGTGAAAAGAAGAATGGGAATTACACTTTTTTCAACCGTAATTTTCATATTGAGCCTACCAATGTTTGCGTCTTCTCCTGTAAATTTTGTTCTTATTCACAGGATTACAAGCAGAAAGAAGCAGGTTGGGAACTGAGCATTGAAGAGATGTTTCAAAGAGTGGTTGCTTATGATCATCTGCCTATAACAGAGGTGCATATTGTAGGAGGAGTTCATCCAAAACTGGATCTTCAATTTTTTGGACAACTGCTGGAAAAAATAAAAAATTACCGGCCGGAATTGCACATTAAAGGATTCACTGCTGTTGAATTGGACTATATGTTTCGAAAGGCGAAAATGTCAGCGGCTGAAGGAATTGCCTTTTTGAAATCAAAAGGACTTGATTCCATTCCGGGCGGTGGTGCAGAGATATTCGATGAAGTCATTCGCGAGCAAATCTGTGCCGATAAAGCGGATGCCAATCGCTGGCTCGAAATTCATGAAGCTACACATCTGGCAGGACTCCGTAGTAATGCCACCATGCTTTATGGACATGTTGAAAAGTATTCACATCGAGTTGATCATATGCGCCGTATGAGAGAACTTCAGGATAAGACCGGAGGATTTCAAACTTTCATCCCGGTGAAGTTCAGAAATATGGATAATGATATGGACAATATTCCGGAATCAACACTTATTGATGACTTAAAGACCTATGCCATTAGCCGGATTTATCTGGACAATTTTGATCATATAAAAGCGTATTGGCCGATGTTGGGAAGAAGCACTGCTCAGATCACTCAATCTTTTGGAGTAGATGATCTGGATGGAACTATTGATGACAGTACCAAAATTTATTCATTAGCAGGAGCAGAAGAACAGGTTCCGGTGTTAACGACTGAACAACTGGTTGAACTTATTCAGCAATCCGGCAGAATTCCTGTGGAACGAGACACCCTTTACAACAGAATCAGGGTGTACGATTCCAGTGAAACGCTGGTAGATTAAAATCAGAAAAAACTTTTTCAAAGTCGTCGCCCGAATCGCTAATTCCGGATTATTGGGAAGCTTTTCTGAGCAGGTAGATCGCGATAAAGGTGTAAAAAATATTTGGGATCCAAACGGCCAGCCATGCCGGAAGATTTCCGTTGGTGGCAAAAGGTTTGACTGACCTGCATAAACATGATGTAGGTAAAGCTTAAAAGAATACCGGCACCAATCTGAACGCCAATACCTCCTCGTACTTTTCTACTGGAAAGAGAAACACCGATAATCGTAAGAATGAATGTAGCAAAAGGGTAGGAGAGTCGCTTATATTTTTCCACCAGATAAAAGGGCACCTCTTCGGATCCTCGCAGCGTTTCCTGACGAATATAATCATTCAATGCCGGGGTATCCATCGTTTCAATGAAATTGGTTCTCCTGTTGAATTCCGAAGGATAAAAAGCAAAGACCGTATCCATGCGATAGCCGGTTTCAATTTTCTCCTTCATCCCGTTAATCTCCCGGGTGAAATAATTCTCAAGCGTCCATTTATTCTTCAGTGTATCCCAATAAATTCTTTCTGAGAGCAACTTAAAAACGATTTTATCATTTTCGATTTTCTCATAGCAAAACTGATAACCGATCTTGTCAATATTATTGAAACTCTCGAAATAAATACATTGACCGGGAGCAATCTGACGGTGAACGTGACGATTCTTAAAGATATAGGGATTCTTAATGTATTTCGTTTCAAAATTTATACGTGCTGTATTTGAATGTGGAATCACATAATTATTCATGTAAAAAGAAAGCAATGCCAGGATAAGTGAAGACACAACATATGGAACCAGAAGTCTTTGGAAACTCACCCCACTGGCAAGTATGGCTATTATTTCTGTTTGACCGGCCATACGAGATGTGAAAAAAATCACGGAAATGAAAATAAACAGCGGACTAAAAAGATTAGCGAAGAAAGGAATGAAGTTCATGTAATAATCAAAGACAATAGCCCTCAAAGGTGCCTCTCTCTCGAGAAAATCGTCAATTTTTTCGCTGATATCAAATACGATGGCAATGGAAATGATCAATGCCAGGGCGAAGAAAAACGTCCCCAGAAATTTCTTAATAATATATAAATCGAGAATTTTAATTTTCACTTTCTACAGGTACTTGTATAAACAGATTAATATTGATGTTGCATATACTATTAATTCTAACATAATCTTTCTAAAGTCTTCTACTCACTTTTTCAACCATCTCCTTTTTCCATAAATTGAAATCACCGTTCAATATATGGGCTCTGGCTTCTTTCACCAGCCAAAGGTAAAAGCTGAGGTTATGCAAGGTCGCGATTTGGGCCGCCAGCATTTCTTTAGAGATATGCAGATGGCGAAGATACGCTTTGGAATACCCTTTATCTACATAGGAAGTACCTTCTGCATCAAGTGGAGATAAATCGTTCTTCCACTTTTCATTTCGAATATTGATAATTCCCTCACTTGTAAACAACATACCGTTTCGGGCGTTCCTTGTCGGCATCACACAGTCGAACATATCTACCCCGCGGGCAATCCCTTCGAGTATATTGGCCGGTGTTCCTACGCCCATGAGGTAACGTGGCTTATCTTTAGGAAGTATGTCGGTCACGAGATTCGTGAGCTCGTACATTTGCTCAATAGGCTCTCCTACAGAAAGACCTCCGATGGCGTTGCCTTCCCTGTCCATGGAGGCTATGAATTCAGCACTTTGAATACGCAAGTCCCGATAGGTACTGCCCTGAACAATCGGAAATAAGGATTGATGATACCCATAAAGCGGAGGATGCTTGTCGGTATGTAGACAACAGCGCTCCAGCCAGCGGTGCGTCAACTCCATCGATTTCTTTGCCGCTTTATGTTCACAAGGATAGGCAGTACATTCATCAAAAGCCATAAAAATATCTCCTCCGATACTTCTTTGGATATCCATAGCACGCTCCGGAGTAAATAAATGTTTGGAGCCATCAATATGAGAGGTAAACTGAACGCCTTCTTCCTTTATTTTACGAATACCACTCAATGAAAACACCTGGAATCCGCCACTATCAGTAAGTATCGGACCCTCCCAATTCATGAATTTATGCAGCCCGCCGGCTTGTTCCAGCAGTTCAGTTCCCGGACGGAGATAAAGATGATACGTGTTACCAAGAATTATCTGAGCACCGATGTCCTCTTTCAGTTCATGCTGATGAACACCTTTGACTGTACCGGCTGTACCCACCGGCATAAAAATAGGAGTCTCTATTTTCCCATGTGCGGTTTCTATTATTCCGGCCTGGGCTTTTGAAGCTTCATCCGTATGGATCAATTTAAATTTCAACTTTTCTGATTTCTTCATTCTTTTATTGTCGAAAACACAGACACCTGTTTATTTCAAATAACCTTCTTCATGAGTTATTCTTTTTACTTAGTATTTCACGGATGGCTACAGAAGCACAAACAGCACCGAATGTGGCCGGCAGGTAGGAGATCGTACCATATGCAGATTTCTTGAACCGACTGCCATCTGTCAGCATGAGCGATTCTTTGATGACATGTTCCGTAGAGAATACTGCTTTTACTCCGGTGCGGATACCGAGTACTCCTAATCGTTTGCGCACATATTGAGCAAAAGGACAAGTATGTGTTTTTGAAATATCAGCTACTTCCAGTTTAGTTGGATCCAGCTTTCCACCGGCACCCATGCTGCTTACAATGGGAAGGCCTTTCATCACCGCAGTGGAAATAACTGTCGCCTTCGGAGTAATGCTATCAATGGCTTCAATAACAAAATCAAAAGAACGGCTAAACACTTCTTCCACTTCATCCGGCATCAGGAAATGAGGAATGACGTGAATTTCTATTTCCGGGTTGATCGCTTTGATACGTTCTTCCATTAACAAAGCTTTGGATTGACCTTCGGTTGTTGCCAACGCGGGTAACTGACGATTTCGGTTACTTGCTTCCCCATCGTCGCCATCAACAATAGTCATTTTTCCAATGCCGGCCCTGGCAATAAATTCAGCCGCATAAGAACCGACGCCACCAAGACCGATAATCAGTACATGTGCCTGTTGTAAACGATCAAGTCCTTCCGAACCCACCAATAATTCTGTACGCGAAAGCCACTTACGTTCCTGCATAGCCGAATATCTTACAAAAGCGCTGATATATATCGTTCTTTAAAATTTCCATCCCCAGATCACGCAGTGTAGCTACACGTTGGTAAAGCTCCCTCACATCGATCTGTTTATCGTCCGTTTCAATAAAAAGTAAATCAAGTGGCATAGATGACACCACCTCCGCAGAAGGGGAATGATGTTTTAGTAAGGATTCTCCAAAAGATAAATAAAGACCATGGCTAATCATACCCTTCGCAATTGTATTTTACATTAAAACCATGCAAAATCCAAGGCTGTGCAGGTTTCAGATTCCGATGTATGATGGAAATCTCATGGTGTGTCCTCACCGAATGGATGATCAATGGCTTTTTCGCTTCCTCTGACAATTGCACCATGGCTATAAATACATCTTCCTGCAACGATAAAGGCAAATCAGTAAGACCATCCAGTCCTGCTTCGCCAATAGCCAGCACTTTAGGATGATGGATATATTCCTTTAATGTAGTGACATCATCCAGCCAATGATCAGGATGAATATGACGTGGATGAATTCCGATGGAATACAATCCTTCCTTTTCCAACAAAGGTGCGGCTACATCCGGATTTAAAATATTTTGTATCGCCAATATTCCTTCAGATGGTTGATGATGACTATGTATATCAATAAATGGTATCATGTGTTTTCACGGTCCTGGTAAAACCGTTCTATAAGTAATTCGTTTCTATATAAATTTTTTAATGTCCAAGCTGCTCGTAAATCATCTTTTTCTCCGTTTCACTCAAACTCCAGTTGATACCGGTTGTGTTTCTGATGCGATGACTTAACTCCTGCAAAAGAATAGCGCCCGCCACTGAAATATTCAAACTCTCCGTAAAACCCTGCATGGGTATCCTGACGAAGGCATCGGCCTCTTGTTTTACGATTTCCGAAATCCCAATATTTTCCTGTCCCATTACCACTGCTATTGGAACACTTAAATCGATATTATGAATAGAAGGGTGTCCATCCTTCGGAGATGTCGCAACAATTTTATAGCCTTTTTCATGAAGCAAGTCCATACATTGCTTCGTATTATTTAACGATCCATTATAGCGATGAACAGTCAACCATTTATGAGCACCCTGCAGCACCTTCTTTGCCGGTTTGAATTTCGCTCCATTTTCAATAATGTGAACATCCTGAATACCGAAACATTCACAGGAACGCATCACTGCATTGGCATTATGGGGATCCACTATATTCTCTAAGACACAAGTGAGATGCCGTGTTCTCTTTTCCATCACTTCTTCAAAACGCTGCTTTCGCTCATCCAGAAGGAAACCCTGAAGATAAGAGAGGAGGGCAGGAGTAATCTCCTGAGGTGTTGAGGACTTCACGGGGCAAAGATAAATTTGTATTTGAGGCAACAAGAAAGGAAGAACCAATTTTGCCAACGCCCAAAGAAACAGGATAACCAGAAACCGGCACTGATAAAATAAAACAGACTTTACTTCTGCGCAAAGCCCTTTCATCTAACTGGGAGAGTGCTCTATATCATAGCCTTGCTCAATAGGATTTTTGGAATGAAATGAACCATTTTGATTATCGAAAATAAATTCCGTACTTTACGTAATGCAATCTACATAAAAAATGGATAAAGTTGAAAACCCATTTCCGGTAGTCACCTACGTGGGAAGTGATTATTTCTGCGACAGGGAATCGGAAACAGAAAGACTTATAGAAGCGATAAAAAACGGCCGTAACACCACGCTGACTGCCTTGCGAAGAATGGGGAAAACCGGGCTTATTCAGCATGTATTTGAACAATTGAATAAGAAGAAAAGTATTCGTTGTTTCTATATCGATTTATACCCCACACAATCACAGGCAGATCTGATACGAAGTCTTGCGAAACATACATTGGGAAAATTGGACAATAACCATATCAAGTTAATGCGTGAACTTGCCAACTTTTTCACACATCTCCGTCCTGTTATTCAGTATGATCCGCTGAGCGGTGCGCCCTCTGTAGAGTTCACGCTGGATACTAACTTTCAAGCGGAACATAGTCTGGATCAGGTCTTCACCTACCTTGAACGGAGCGGACAACAGCTCGTCATAGCATTAGATGAATTTCAGCAAATAACAGAATACAAGGAGAAAACACCGAGGCGTTGCTTCGGACATTTGTACAGCGATCGAAAATATACGGTTCATTTTCTCAGGAAGCCATAGCAGTATGTTACAGGCGATGTTCAGAGATCAAGGTCGCCCTTTCTATCAAAGTACGGACATGATGCAACTGGGGCCAATAGAACATGAAACATATGCCACATTTATTGTTGAAAAATTTACTGAAGCACGACGTAAAATAACATTTGAAAATGCAGAACGAATCCTCGACTGGTGCAGACACCATACCTACTATGTACAACTCGTTTGCAACCGCTTATTTGCCCGGGGAATCAAGCAACCTGATGAATGGTACATTGAACGATTATTTCAGGAAATTCTTCAGGAAAATCAACCGGTCTATTTTAATTATCGAAAACTTTTAACTTCCAATCAATGGACTCTATTGAAGGGCATTGCACATGAAAAGGGCGCTCGATTGGTAATGGGTGCAGAATTCATCAGGAAAAATGATCTTGGAACGCCAAGTTCCGTCCAAACAGCATTATTAGCTCTTCAGGAGAAAGAGATGATTTTTGAAGATGATGGAAGGTGGTGGGTGTACGATGTGTTTTTAAGCAGATGGCTGGAAGATTAAATTCATTGTATCCATCTAATAAAGAATCATTTCCCGGATAATCAGTTTACAACAAGCTACTCGACAAAAATATGTGGAGGGATTACCGTGAAATCGTGACATTTTAACTAATTTTGTGTTCCAAATTTTTTTAATCTAAAAACGCTCATACATATTATAGTCAAAAAAGTTCTGACTAATTATCTGGAAATGAACTTAATGACTTAAGAAAAATACGGTAATATTCAGTATACCATTTTGAGTATATCCATTCAAAAATTAAAATGTAATTCAAATCTTAAACACAAATAATAACTAATGAAAAAACTTAAACTAATTCTCCTTCTTACGGGAATTGTAAGCTCACAGGCTTTTAGTCAGTCAGTTAACAATACCGTACCAGCAACTTTGAGTCGTTCACAAAAAATTGTAACCAATGCTCCGAATGCATTTGTTAATGCGGTGAGCGGAACCACTTACACCAGTAATCAGGCGTTACCAAAAAATGGCGGAATGCCTTCAGTAGCAGTAGCCTATAGTGATGACTTCAGCTTACCCAATGATATTGCCGGATTGGAAGCCAGAGGTTATTTGCCTTATTATCGTGGTACAGGTCCTGCAGGAACAACTGCAGCCTGGTTTCAGGGAAACGTAACGAATTGGGGTGATTTCAACGGAGGAACAAATGAATTTGTTCATTCGAATTTCAATTCCGTTACCGGAGCTAATGACATTGACAATTGGTTGGTACTACCTGCATTAAATATTGTATCAGGTGATGTGATATCCTTCTATTCCCGCTCATTTCTAAATTCAACGTTCCCGGATTCTATTCGTGTGATGTACTCTGCCGTAGGAGATTCCGTACCTGAGGATCTCTCATGGGTTGAACTTGGACGATTTAAAGTTAACATTACCGGAGCTTGGTTATTAAATTCGTTCATTGCACCTGCAAATGGAACCACTGCACGATTCGCTATTCGCTATACGGTTGCCGATGGTGGTCCACAGGGTACCAATAGTGATATTATCGGTATTGATCAACTAGATGTGTTTACACCATCTGCCTTCGATATTCAATCAATGAATGTAAGCGGTTTAAATCCACAGTACACGATAATTCCTTTGAACCAGGCTTCTCCTATAAGTCTAAGTGGTGAAGTAAAAAATAATGGTATCAATGCAACTACAGGCGGTACAGCATTGTTTGAAATATTTGATACCCTGACTTCAGCGGTAGTGTTTAACGAAACTGTTAATTTACCAGCCATTAATGCAGGTGCAACTGCATTTTATCAACTACAAATACTTTTACACCTTCTTCAGCTGCTGCTTCGTGGAAGGTTAACTGTATCCTTCCCCGGTGATGGAAATTCTTCTAATGATATCATTACAGGTAGTTCAACAACATTCTCGGATTCAATTTATGCCCGTGATGACAACCAGACTTCCGGTTCATTAGGAATTGGAGCAGGTCCTGCTGATGGTATTGTGGGTCAGAATTTTGAAATCGCTAACGCAACTACATTGACTTCTGTGTCTTTCTTCATGAGAGATAATTTTAGTCCAAATCCTGCCGGCACTCCAATTTATGCTACAATTCATGCACAAACAGCGGGATCAGCACCTAACAATACTGTTTTGGCAACCACGGATAGCTTGATCTTTCTACCTGGTCAGATTGCTACCGGCGGCGAATGGTTTACACTTCCCATCGACGGAGCTAGTTTACCACTTACCTCGGTTTGTATTTTGTAGGCGTTCATGAAGTGGATTCTACACTTACTCTTGGTACTACAACTCAACTTGTAACTCCCCAAACAGTTTGGGTAAGCTGGAACACCATTCCGCCACCTGCTGTAAATGGCTGGGCATCTGCAGATGATTTCAATTTCTTTATCACTTACAACTTACGTATGAATTTTGGCACACCAACTGCCATTAATGAAATCGAAACCAACTCAACACTCATCGCCCTGTACCCTTCACCTGCATCTTCTGAAATTAATATTCGTTTAGATGAAACCGTTAAAAATGCACACATTGAAATTTATAATTCTGTAGGTAGCTTGGTAAAAACGCTGACCAATGTGAATGAAATTGTAAAAGTTGATGTGTCCGGTTTTGCTAAAGGAATCTATTCTGTAATGGTAACTGCCAATGGCAAATCCTTTACACAGAGATTCTCTGTAGCTAAGTAATCGAATTATGGAATACAGCAACCTATCAGTTATACATTTAGATCACCACCTGTTGAGTGCCCACTAGATTCAAAAACTGAACGGATTTATAAAAGCCTCACTATCATGGTGGGGCTTTTTTCATTTTAAAATTTCACTTGTAACTTTGTTTATCTTCGATTATGTCTTTTTTCGACAATTTAAATTACATACACTTAAAAAAATCATTCTTAAATGCCTTTCCGAAAAATAGCTAATCAGATAAATAAAATGCATGAGCTCGATTAGTAAAACGCGAATTGAATCCATAGATATCCTCCGGGGATTAGCCATGGTGATAATGGCCCTCGACCATGTTAGAGACTACTTTCATATTTCAGCAAATGTGGATGACCCACTCAACCTGGCGACAACTACACCGGCTTTATTCTTTACCCGATGGATTACACACTTTTGTGCCCCTGTATTTGTCTTCTTATCCGGAACATCTGTCTTCCTGCAAAGTAAGCGCAAAACGGTTCAGGAGTTACGTGCATTTCTTATAAAAAGAGGACTATGGTTAGTAATAGCGGAAGTACTGATTGTATCTTTGGGCTGGTCTTTTAATCCACAGTATAATTACGTTTTTTTACAGGTAATATGGGCCATTGGAATCAGCATGATTCTTTTGGGATTCATTATAAGTCTTCCATATAAACTCCTGCTCACCTTGGGTTTAATCCTGGTAGTTGGACATAACCTGCTGGATATTCCGGAATCAGCTCCCGATTTTAGAGCCGGGTTTTGGTGGGATCTGATCCATCATGGACATTTTGTTACTTATTCTATTGCCGAAAATCATTCTGCATTTATTGTCTATCCATTCTTGCCCTGGTTAGGGTTAATGATTCTCGGATTCTGTGCAGGGAAATTGTATGCTAATGATTTTCCCAAGAACAGAAGAACAGCATTGCTAAATAAAACAGGAGTGGCTGCAATCCTTTTCTTTATCATCATTCGCTTCATCAATATATACGGTGATCCTGTGCCCTGGAGCACTCAAAACAACATAGTGTTTTCATTTTTATCTTTTATTGATACAGAAAAATACCCTCCTTCGTTATTATACATCTGCATGACTATTGGTCCTGCGCTATTACTATTAGCCTATCTTGAAAAAGTAAAAAACAAGTTAACCGATGCCCTGATGATCTTTGGACGCGTTGCCTTTTTCTATTATATAGCTCATATTTATCTTATCCATTTAATAACTGCAGCATTTTACTTTTACAGAGGCCACACTCTCGCAGAAGCCCAAATCAATGGTAATATTTTCCCGTTTTACTTTTTGTTCGCCGGAGAGGGCTTCCATCTGCCAGCGACCTACTTCATTTGGATAGTTGTGGTGCTCTTGCTCTTTCCACTAAGTAAATGGTACGATAGCTATAAAACAAAAAATAAAGATAAATGGTGGTTAAGTTATTTGTAGAAATTTCAAAAATCGCATAGTTCACTGTATGGAGAATTTAATCACTTACTCAAAGTTTCATTACTTTATAAATCACTCGACAACCAAATCCTAAATCAATGCTACCGTTTATAAAAATAAATAGCTTTTATAAACTATTTCCATACTGTTCTTAGCCCGAATGTCCCCAATAAATAGGTGCCTGTTATTGTTGAGCCTTCCTGAATATCTAAAACTTTAACTCCCGGCCGAAATTCTGAAAAAAGATGGAAGTTCTTTAGAAATTCACTTTTTTTGGAGGTCAAATCATCCTTTTCTCGTTTATAGTGAGATGAATTATTGCTGTTGTTAGTTTCAGAAATAAGATACTCCTCCAGATAATTCATGGTATATCGCTCTACCTGATACAAATTGTTAAAGGAGATGCCTGCGGAAATGCCTGCACCGGCATAAAACATCCACCGTCGCTCCGTATTCGTACGTAGGAGAACTGAAAACTCAGCATTGATTATAGAAGAAGAGAAACTAATATTACAATGATCCTCACGGGTAGAATCACGCAAATAAACGATCTGCCCTTGCGTATTATATAAAGTATCATAACGAAAAGAAGTCTCTTACTTAATAAGCTATTCATATACTCGCCACTTTCATAGCTAATTCCAAAACGAAGAAGGGAGATTGTTTCCCCTTTCCTGACGCGACTTTCCGGTAACTGTCCCAAGTTGTATACCAAAGTAGGATTGTTTATTCCATATTCCATCACCTGAGCTTTTAAAGTCGCTAAAATTTTCCTTTAATAATGATGACTGCGGCAACATTGATTTTAATTCCTGCACACTAAATACCGTACTTTTTCCGGATGCACTTCCGGAAAGAATAAAAATTTCTGAAAGTACACTTCCATTCTCGGTTGCAGGTAGAGTTTGAGCATTCCCACTCAGTGGAACAAACAAACAAATTCGCAGGTAAACTTTAAATAAACTATTTTTATTCATAGGTCTAAATTAATCAAAATTATATCGAATTCGGAAATTAATATTTTCGAGTAAGCCCGCGATCGTTTTCATAGAAATCATCGACTGATTTATTCATTTTTTATCACTGTGAATGATGCTGATCCCAAATGGTGATTACCCACTTTCAAAGTGGCAAAATATATACCTGATTCATATGTGGAAATATCTACAATTTCCTTATAGGACCCTTTAGGCATGTTCAAATACTCCAACTTGCGCACCTCTTTACCGCTTATATCATAAATAGAAAGTGAATAGTTCTTTCCTCCCTCAATAGAGAAGGGGAGATTAATAAAGTTAACCGCGGGATTAGGATATGGATTAAATATGAAATTTGCATTTTGATTATCTTGAATTCCAGAAGCAAAATTCAAGCTCACATCATCCAGTCTGAAATAGGATCCTATTTGTAATCCGGCTCCCGAGAGTGTATCACTTATAGTAAAGGTAATAATAGCACCGGCAGGAGTACCACCCGGAATATATGAAATCGGAACATTGGCCAGTGCAAAAGTGTTGGTATTGGCAGTACTAAAGAATTGCTGCACTCCACCGCCAATTCCTGATTGAGAAACATCAGAAATTACAACACCTGCATTAAAAAATTCACCACTACCTGTCAAATTCAGTTTGTAGTAAAACGACATATTCGTATAGGACATTGCCACCGGATGAGGGTTACCGGCCAAATCAGTACTGTTCAAAATAGGAGGGAAGGGAGTATTTACCCCAATCTGAGTAACAAATCCACTTACAGCAAAGTTTCCGGTATGTCCGGTATTATTTTGCTGTATCGGGACAGAAAAACCGGGAGCATTATTGGTGGTCCACTCATCCGGTTCACCCAATGTCCAGTTTTCAAAGGACGGATTTAAGACAGGATTTTGCGCAATTGCCATAGCACTTATAAAAATTCCAATCAGAAGTAAGGATTTTTTCATGGGTTTGATGATTTTATTTCAATGTAAAGTGAACCATCAATTCAAGAAAATGCAATGATTAATGTCAATCAAACCTCTAATATTTATTTTACCCGGCTGCTAAGTTGGCTGACCAAAAAGTGGCTCAAGTTCCAATCGAAAACCCAATTAATGCGCTCAGGTAAAACTATACATCTAAAAGCGATTAAAAAAAGTCTAAATGAACCATCTCCATTCAAACCAATCAAAATCACAATGGCTCACTCTATAAACTATACCTTAACGCCAACATCCATCTCCTAAATAAGCCTTTTTCAACTCTCCTCAAGCAAGCAGGATTGACTTAATTCTACTTTCTCAATTCTACATTCTCAATTCTCAATTCTCAATTCTTACATATTGCGTCGATACTGACCTCCAACTTCAAACAAAGCCGTTGTAATTTGTCCAAGAGAGCAATACTTCGCTACCTCCATCATGGCTTCAAACATATTCCGGTTTTGAATAGCAGTCAACTGTAAATCACGAAGCAAAGTCGCGGAGCGGTCGGAATTACGATGGTGCAGATCTTTCAACATCGTAATCTGATATTCCTTTTCTTCCGTTGTAGCACGTATGACTTCTTTTCGGCATAACAGTAGGGAACCCTTACTGCTGAGGAAGGTATTCACACCAATGATCGGATATTCTCCGGTATGTTTCAACGTTTCATAATACAAGGACTCTTCCTGAATTTTTCCACGCTGATACATCGTTTCCATAGCGCCCAATACACCGCCTCGTTCTGTAATGCGATCAAACTCCATTAAAACGGCCTCTTCCACCAATCGGGTAAGTTCTTCTATAATAAATGAACCTTGCAATGGATTTTCATTCTTGGCAAGACCTAATTCTCTATTGATGATAAGCTGTATGGCCATGGCACGTCGCACACTTTCTTCGGTAGGTGTGGTGATGGCTTCATCATAGGCATTGGTATGAAGCGAATTGCAATTGTCATAGATGGCATATAAAGCCTGAAGTGTAGTCCGGATATCGTTAAAATCAATTTCCTGTGCATGCAAGGAGCGGCCTGATGTCTGTATATGATATTTCAACATCTGACTTCTTTCATTGGCATTGTACTTTAATTTCATTGCCTTGGCCCAGATTCGTCTCGCCACACGACCTATAACCGAATACTCCGGATCAATTCCATTACTGAAGAAGAAGCTGAGGTTAGGTGCGAAGGCATTGATGTCCATTCCACGGCTGGCATAGTATTCTACATAGGTAAATCCATTTGCCAGCGTGAATGCCAACTGCGTGATCGGATTTGCTCCGGCTTCAGCAATATGATAACCGGAGATGGAAACAGAATAAAAATTACGGATGCTGTTGCGAATAAAATAATCCTGCATATCGCCCATCAATCGCAAGGCGAATTCTGTGCTGAAAATACAGGTGTTCTGCGCCTGATCTTCCTTCAGGATATCAGCCTGAACCGTACCACGCACTTGTGATAAAGTCTCTGCTTTTATCTTTTCATATACCTCCTTCGGTAGCACCTGATCTCCGGTAACACCCAGCAACATTAATCCGAGACCATCATTTCCTTTTGGTAATTCTCCATTATAACGGGGACGAACGGCTCCTCTTTTCTTATAAATCTCATTGATCTTTTCATTCACCAACTCTTCCTGTCCATGTTTTTTTATGTACAATTCACATTGCTGATCAATCGCGGCATTCATGAAAAAACCGGTGAGCATGGCAGCAGGACCATTGATCGTCATACTCACTGATGTTTTTGGATCGGCAAGATTAAATCCGCTATAGAGTTTCTTGGCATCATCCAGACAACAAATACTTACTCCTGAGTTACCGATTTTACCATAAATATCAGGTCGGTAATCGGGATCATGACCATAGAGGGTAACGGAATCGAAAGCGGTACTCAGGCGATGTGCCGGCATTCCGAGGGAAACATAATGGAAACGGTAATTCGTCCTTTCCGGACCACCTTCACCGGCGAACATACGTGTCGGATCTTCGCCTTCACGTTTAAAGGGAAAAACACCGGCAGTAAAAGGAAACTCTCCCGGAAAATTCTCCTGTAATATCCATTTCAGTTGTTCACCCCAGGCTTCGTAGTCAGGAACAGCTACTTTCGGAATACGGGTATGTGATAACGACTCATACCAGGTTTGAATTTTAATTTCTTTATCTCTAACTTTAAAAATATAGTAGTCGCTTTTATAAGATTTTATCTTGACAGGTAATTGCTGTAAAAGTTTTTTGTT
This sequence comes from Bacteroidota bacterium, assembly GCA_016721435.1. Lineage (GTDB taxonomy): Bacteria > Bacteroidota > Bacteroidia > AKYH767-A > OLB10 > JAJTFW01. The sequence continues at coordinate 13,597 of JADKIC010000011.1, read as the reverse complement.
TTGACCATCCAGACGCAATTCCCATTCTGCGTAAGCAGATTTTAAAGTGGCAATGGCCTTCTCTTTATCAACAATGGTTAAATCTGACAACGCTTCCATGGCTTTCCCGATTCCAAAAAGCTTTTGAGCTACTTCAGATTGCTCTTTGGTCCATTGGTCATACTTCCTGTTATTTTCCGAAATCTCACTGAGGTAGCGGGTGCGATGAGGAGGAATGATATACACTTTTTCACTCATCTCATCGGTAATGGTGAACGTAGATCGGAGGGAAGAACCTGTTTTTTCCGCAAGTTTATCGATGACCAGTTTATAGAGACGGTTCATCCCGGGATCATTAAACTGTGAGGCAATAGTGCCATAAACGGGAAGTGAATCATCGTCGGCATCCCATAATTGATGATTACGCTTGAACTGCTTTTTCACATCACGCAACGCATCCAATGCACCTCGTTTGTCAAACTTATTCAAGGCGATCACATCCGCGAAATCGAGCATATCAATTTTCTCCAGCTGAGTAGCAGCACCATATTCCGGTGTCATTACGTAGAGTGACATATCACTATGCTCTGTTATTTCCGTATCACTTTGTCCAATGCCTGATGTCTCCAAAATGATCAAATCAAATCCGGAAGCTTTCACAATTTCAATCGCTTCCCGCACGTATTTCGAAAAGGCCAGATTACTTTGCCGGGTAGCCAATGAGCGCATATACACACGGTCATTATTGATGGCATTCATGCGTATGCGGTCCCCAACAATGCTCCACCGGTTTTCCTCTTTGAGGGATCCACGGAGATAATAGCAATCGATTTATCTGCAAAATCAACCAGAAAACGACGCACCAACTCATCTACCAGACTTGATTTTCCTGCACCTCCTGTACCGGTAATTCCGAGAACGGGTACTTTTGCTTTATCGGCCGCCTTTAATTTATTTCATGATATTTTTCAAATTCTTCATGGTTATTTTCTGCTGCTGAAATAAGTCTTGCTATAGCATAATGATTCTTCGTTCCAATTTTACCAACCTCTCCATTGAGGTTAAAGCCGGTCGGAAAATCACAACGCTGCATCATATCGTTGATCATACCCTGCAAACCCATCGTACGACCATCATCCGGATGATAAATACGGGTGATGCCATATTCCTGCAATTCTTTTATCTCTTCGGGCAAAATCGTACCCCCACCGCCTCCGAAGATTTTAATATGCCCGCAACCTCTTTCTTTCAAAAGATCGTGCATATATTTAAAATACTCCATATGCCCGCCCTGATAGGAAGTCATGGCAATCGCATTAGCATCTTCCTGAATGGCACAGTTCACCACTTCAATAACCGATCTGTCATGACCCAAATGGATAACTTCGGCTCCGCTGCTTTGGATAATACGACGCATGATGTTGATGGAAGCATCATGTCCATCGAAAAGGCTGGCAGCGGTGACGATACGGATTTTGTTTTGAGGAGAATATGGAGCTGGAGATTGCATGTTTCGGTTGAATAGAAAAGCAAATTTAGGGTTTATAAAGATTGGATCATCCGGAATGCCCTATTGAACAGGTAGATCAGATTAATCACAAACCATTATATTTAAACTGTATAGATATTCAACTCAATAAGAAATTAATTAGCTTCAAAAGGCACTTGCTTTTTATTAGTTTTGCACCTGTAGAAAAATCAAGACTATGAGCGTACTCGTCAATAAGAATTCCAGAATCATCGTACAAGGTTTTACCGGTAACGAAGGCACCTTCCATGCCACTCAAATGATTGAGTATGGGACAAATGTAGTAGGAGGGGTAACTCCCGGAAAAGGGGGTACCAAACATCTGGACAAACCTGTTTTCAATACAGTAGCGGGAGTCTGTTGCTAAAGAAGGGGCCAATGTTTCTATCATTTTTGTACCCCCGGCCTTTGCTGCAGATGCAATGATGGAAGCTGCTGAAGCCGGAATTGAATTGATCGTAGTTATCAGAAGGCATTCCAACCCGCGATATGATCATGGTGAAGGAATACCTGAACGGTCGCAAGTGCCGGTTGATCGGACCGAATTGTCCGGGAGTAATTACACCGGGAGAAGCAAAAGTGGGTATCATGCCCGGCTTTGTTTTCAAAAGAGGACCGGTGGGAATTGTTTCTAAATCAGGAACATTAACTTATGAGGCTGCCGATCAGGTAGCAAGAGCAGGTTTAGGGGTGACGACGGCGATCGGAATTGGTGGAGATCCTATCATCGGAACAACTACACGTGAAGCGGTCGAGTTATTTATGAATGATCCCGAAACGCAAGGGATTGTGATGATTGGTGAAATTGGAGGAGGACTGGAGGCAGAAGCTGCGCGATGGATCAAAGCAAATGGGAATAAAAAGCCGGTGGTTGGATTTATCGCCGGTCAGACTGCACCTCCCGGACGTCGTATGGGTCACGCCGGAGCTATTGTTGGAGGAGCTGAAGACACGGCAGCAGCAAAGATGGCGATCATGCGTGAATGTGGAATTCATGTAGTGGATTCTCCGGCCTTCATTGGCAAAACCATGGCTGAAGTATTGGGTAAAGTAACCGTATGAAAATTCTGAATACTAATTTATTAAGGCCCGGGAAACCAGGGCCTTTCTTTTTCTCCTTAAGACCTATGTCATTTTTAAACCCATTTAAATTTTAGGATGTTAGCATAAAAACGGTTTTACCTTACACCCTTTAGATTCTGGAAAAACACTGACATATTACTTCTAAATTCAAAAAAAATTGCTTCATAAAAAAAAAGGGAAACCAATTTGATTTCCCTTTCTTGAAATTAGTTAAATTTTTATTTTCCCAATTGGAACTGCACACCCAATTGCAGACCTCCGAATGCACGAGATGTCTTTTGATAATCTAATTTGTTCTGAGGATTTCCTAAACCTTTTTCAGCTTCATAATGTGCGAAAGAAGAAGTTAAACTCAGATTTTCTTTATCACTAAGAGCCTCTAACTCGTTTTCTGAATACTCGGTAGTGGCATCTGTAAACATATAACCAAAACGCAAACCTGTAGTCAAGTTGATCATGTCAGTCAGTTTAATATCGATACCAAAACCCAGTACGCCAGCAACCCCAAACCCTGCAAAGTCATCTTTGAAATCTTTATCAGTATAATTAAAATCTGAAGATGAATTTTGATCAAATTCAAGTGTCTCTTTTGCGCCCATCAACAATGAAAACTGAGGTCCGATTTCGAAATAAGGTCCTTTAGGTGAAGCTACTCTGAATAATAGTGGAATATCCAAATAACTCACAGTAGTTTCAACATTAAAAACATTATCTTCATCACCGAAATATCCATCATACTTTTGCTTGTGTGAAGCATAAACGATCTCAGCGCTCATTCCATAAGTTTCCTTGAACATAAAGATAGCCTGAACACCAACTGTAGGACCGAAGGAAGAGGCATAGTCAAGACTAGCATTTTGGTCAGAAACGTTTTTATTAAATAGCCAGGTTGAGAAGAATGAACCTTTCAGACCCAGACGAACACCTTCCTGAGCATGAGCAGAAGAAAGTCCGGCTACCAGGAGCGCAATGGCGAGAATTTTTTTCATAATTTTTTATTTTAGTTGAATTGTTTTGAGAGTTTTTAAAGCATGAGGTAACCTTCGGATTTAATAGTACAAGATTACAACAATTTTTTAGATGAGTTCCTTAATTATCTTTGGCAAAATAAACGGAATTAACCCAATACTCCAAGAATTAATATTATGATAAAACTCTTAACCGGAAAAAACGCATTGATTACTGGTGCTTCCAGAGGTATTGGAAGAGGTATTGCTCTTGAATTAGCGCAGCAAGGGGCGAATGTCGCCTTTACGTTTCTTAGTTCACCCGATAAAGCTGCTGAACTTGAAAAGGAGTTGCAAACTTTAGGTGTAAAAGCGAAAGGATATCAATCGGATGCCTCTGATTTCAAGGCTGCTGATGAATTGATTAATAATATTTTGACGGATTTTGGATCTCTGGAAATTGTGGTAAATAATGCTGGAATTACCCGTGATAATTTATTGATGCGAATGACGGAAGAACAATTTGATGAGGTCATTCGCACCAACCTGAAAAGTGCATTTAATATAACAAAGGCCTGTCAGCGCCCTATGTTGAAACAACGAAAGGGAAGTATCATCAATATTTCTTCAGTGGTAGGTGTAAAAGGTAATGCCGGACAAGCAAATTATGCCGCTTCCAAAGCAGGAATGATTGGCTTTACAAAATCTATAGCGTTGGAACTGGGTTCCAGAAATATTCGATGCAATGCCATTGCACCCGGGTTCATAGAAACAGAAATGACCGGTGCCCTGCCCCCTGAAACCGTGCAACAATGGCGGGAACAAATTCCTCTAAAACGCGGAGGAACTCCGGAAGATGTAGCTAAAACAGTAGTATTTCTAGCAAGCGACTGGTCGGCATATATTACCGGACAAGTAATCAATGTTGATGGTGGAATGCTTACCTGACAATAGGATTTTATATTCAAGATAGTGTTGTTAGCTTTGAAAATATGGCTTCCGGCTATCGGACTGAGGTCTCTAAGTATGTCGTATGCGTTGCTCTGAGAACTTTTGGTCGCGATGGGGTGCGATGTTTACTGCATAGAGGAAAGCCTCAATGTCTCCCCACCTGGTGCTTTAACGATTTGAAATAATATAAATAATAATTTTCAATTGGAATTCCTGATACAAGATAAAGTAAGCGGGTAGCCGGCAGCTGGAGGCCGGAAGCCGAGTATTTTGTCGTTACAAATTACCTAATTGTCGAATAATTATTTATCACTCGACTGCCTTTCCTATATTCGTAGCAATAATTAATTCATTATGAAAAAATCAAATTTTCGTTACTAATAGTCGTGTTTGCATGTTTACAAGTGCTTGCAGGAAATAATAGTACCGATGTTCCGAACAAAATTCTTCCTTATCCAATTCAGCAAAAAAATTGCCTAATGGACTCAACGTGGTGACTATTCCGTATGATAGCCCGGGGATTAGCTGCGTTTATATTGTGGTAAGAGTCGGCTCCCGCGAGGAAGTAGAAGAAGGTAAAACCGGTTTCGCTCACTTTTGAACATATGATGTTCCTGAAAGCCACTGGAGACAGTGAAAATGCCAATACCTGGCTGGATCGAACTGTGTACCATATGACCGGCAATGCTGCTAAATTGGAGAAGATGTTTGAACTGGAAGCCGACCGCTTTATGAATTTAAAATATTCTGTACAGGATTTTAAAACGGAGGCCGGCGCCGTAAAAGGGGAATACACGAAGAATTCTGCCAGTCCCTTTGTGTTGCTGGATGAAAAAGTGAATGATATCGCCTTCGCCACCCATACCTATAAACATACCACCATGGGATTTTTTAAAGATATAGTGGATATGCCCAATCAGTATGAATATTCTATTGAATTCTTCAAAAGATTTTATCGTCCGGAATATGCTACGATTCTCGTGGTAGGAGATGTGACTTCCGAAAAGTGAATATGCTTGCCGAAAAATATTTTGGAAGCTGGCAAACGGGTAACTATGTTGCAAAAATCCCAACAGAACCTGATCAACAGGAAACGAAATACACACATGTTACAAAAGCGAATTTCCCTCCTGTGGTTTCACTCAATTATAAAGCACCGGCTTACAGTGAAGCCAACAATGAATCTGTTGCCCTGGATTTATTTCTCACCATTTTATTCTCTGAAAAATCGGCATTGTACAACAAACTGGTGGTCACTGAGCAAAAGCAAGAGATTTGGGTGCATCCTTTTCTTCACGCGAGACCCGTACCTGGCAAAATTCAGGCTTCATTGGTAGATACAAAAGACATGCAATACGTACGCGATGAAATGAATAAGGTAATCGAAGTAGCAAAAAAGACGCCCTTCACTACTAAGGAAATTGATGAAGCTAAAATGCGGCTGCGTTATAGTTTCGCGATGGGAATGGATAGTCCTACACGGATTGCGGAGAGTGTTTCCTTCTATACCTGGGTCACCGGCAATCCGGAGTCTATTAATACTGCTTATGAAAAGTATGGAAAAGTGACCGCTGAAGAGATGATGAAGGCTGCACAGAAATATCTGACTCCGCAAGGTCTGACGATTGCTACCATTTCTGCTGATGAAAATTGTCCGGTTAAATAAAATTGCCAAATAACACTATGAAAAAAATACTCTGTTTATTAATTATACTTTCCTCTTTCACCGCCAAAGCCGCTGAGGTGATAGAGCTTAAGCTTCCGAAGTCGGATAAAGTGGTGGTGAAACTGATGTTTAAAAATGGGTCTATGTCTGATCCTAAAAACAAAGCCGGACTCACTTCTTTGACTGCAAATGTTATAGCAGAAGGTGGCACAAAGGAATTGAGCAGTACCGCAATCAAAAATCTGATTTATCCATGGGCATCGGGATATAATGTATCCGTAGATAAAGAAGTGAGTATATTCACTTTTAGTGTTCATCGCGATCATTTGGATAGATTTTACCCGGTTTTGAAAGGATTGATTCTTACTCCACGATTTGATGAAGAAGATTTTAAACGGGTTAAGTCGAACCAGCAGAATTATATCGATGAAGTTATCCGCACTTCCTCAGATGAAGAATATTCGAAGAAACTCCTTGAGGATTTCCTCTTCAGAGGTTCTTCCTATCAACATCCTGTTGCCGGAACATCTGAAGGAATCAAGAGTAGTACATTAGAAGATGTTAAGAATCATTACCTGAATTATTTTACAAGAACAAATCTAACGATAGGTATAGCCGGAAATTACACCCCTGAGTTTTTGAATAAATTAAAATCAGATATGGCATTGCTGCCGGAGATGAAATCCCCGCTACCGGAGATGGCTATTGCAAGAATCCCCAATGGTATCGAAGTTGAAATTGTTTCGAAAGACAATGCCTTGGGATCAGCGATTTTTGCCGGCTTCCCCATGACCATTACCAGGGCCAATGATGACTTCGCTGCTTTAATGATTGCCAATTCCTGGATGGGTGAACACCGTAAATCATATTCCCGATTGTATCAGAAAATCCGTGAACAACGATCTATGAATTATGGCGATTATAGCTATATTGAATGGTACAATAACGGCGGCTCCAATATGTTGCCCAGACCCGGTTTCCCGCGGCGATCTAACTATTTCTCCATTTGGATTCGTCCGGTTCAAACTGCAAAAGGATTAAAAGGACAATATCCTGAACTTTCTACGATTGAAACAGGTCATGCCCACTTCGCCCTTAGAATGGCGATTAAAGAGATGGATGAGCTTATTTCTAAAGGGATGAGCAAGGAAGATTTTGAATTGACCAGAGAATTCCTTCGTTCCTATATGAAACTCTATGCACAAACATCGGAACAACAATTGGGGTACCTCATGGATAGTCGTTTTTACAATAGGAATAACTGGCTTGAAACTGCGGATCAATTGTTGGCAGGGTGTTCTCAGGAGAAAGTGAACGCCGCTATTAAAAAATACTGGCAAACAAAAAATATGTTTATTACGATTGTGACTGATAAAAGTGAAGCTGTACCGTTAGCCAGAAGTCTTCGCGAAGGAACTGAATCACCTATGAGCTATAGCGATGTTTTAAAAGGCGTTTTAAGTGCTGAGATTTTAAAAGAAGATGAACTGGTAAAATCATATCCCATGAAGGTGAGTACAGTAACCATACTGGAATCAAATGATACTTTTCGTAAGTAAGCACCAAATTGCTATTTCTAATTTGATATACACCACCAAGTAATCATAAGCACTCGGAAAGCATGAGAAAAAGGCCGTTAAGAAAAAGGCGGCGATCGTTGGGGGGGTGCAGCGGGTTTCTTTGCAGCCATCCGATTGGCAGAACTTCAACCGGATGTAGAGGTAACTATATTTGAAAAGAGCAATCAATTACTCAGTAAAGTAAAAGTATCTGGGGGCGGCCGCTGTAATGTGACCCATGCCTGTTTTGACCCGCGTGAACTTGTGAAGTTTTATCCCAGAGGAAGCAGGGAGCTGATGGGCCCTTTCTTCAACAGGTTTGCTCCCGGTGATACCATTTCATGGTTTGATGATAGAGGCGTAACATTGAAGACGGAAGAGGACGGCAGAATGTTTCCAATAACGGATTCGTCGCAAACAATCATCACTACTTTTCTGAATGAAGCACATGAAAAAAATATCATTGTCAGAACGCAGTCCGGAGTAATAGCACTGGAAACCCATCCATGATCAATGGAAAGTTACACTTCCAGGATGAAACGGTAGCACTATTTGATGTAGTCATGATAGCTACCGGAAGCAGTCCTGCTGTTTGGCAATTGCTTCAATCACTTGGATTAAAAATGGTAGAACCCGTTCCATCGCTCTTTACTTTCAACATTAAAGACAGATTTCTTTACGAGTTAGCGGGCATCAGTGTAGAGCAGGTCTCCATTCATATTCCAGGCACTAAACTAAAAGCGGAGGGACCCTTGTTGTTCACCCATTGGGGAATGAGCGGTCCGGCAATTTTAAAACTCTCGGCATGGGGTGCCCGTATTTTGAAGGAACTCAGATATGACTTCCCTCTATCTATCTGTTTTTTAACTGACGAAAGCGATGAATCGCTGACAGAATTATTAAAGAGCATCAGGCATGCTGAAGCAAAGAAGCATGTGAGTTCTTTTTCTCCAATCGCTGCTCTATCAAAACGCCACTGGAATTATCTTCTTCAAAGAGCAGGAATTGACCTCAAATCAAACTGGGCAGATCTATCCAATAAAGATGTACTACAACTGATGAATGAATTGTTACGCGGCAATTATCGCGTACAGGGAAAAAGCACCTTTAAAGATGAATTTGTTACCTGCGGAGGGTGGCGCTGAAGAAATTAATTTCAAGACGTATGAAGCCCTTCGTTTACCGGGATTATACTTCGGAGGGGAAGTTATCGACATTGATGCCATCACCGGTGGATTCAATTTCCAACACGCCTGGACCTCGGGCTGGATTGCAGCGGAAGCCATGAGTGAACGACTGAGTAAGTAGACGACTTTATAGTGCTGAAATTTTCTTCATATTATCCTCCGGCACTCTGTCTACGAGATAGTAATAAGGATCAATTCCTACCTGATAGGGCTCTTCTTTTGTAAAAAACAGTGAATGACATTTCATTCTTCTTGAAATGTACCTTCTCCAATTGAAGTGCTTTACCATATTTTTTGCCCTTCTCCGGTTTAGCAAAAACACCTACTTCAATCCAATCATGAATTTCGGTTGATTTCTCTCTTCCGCTGGAGTCTGCGTACATTTTATCGGCAGTAACTTTAAAGCTCACCTCATACCCATCTTTCACTTTTTTAGAAGATGCTTCCAATACACGATTATGGAAGATGGTCATTTTTTTAAACAAGTCGGTGATCAAATATTTAAGGCTATCGGGAGTTTGTCGCTCCAGTCTGTCCACCAATTCATACGATCCGGGATAGGGTGGCTCCCTGTATGCGAAGCTATCTACAAGATTTCTTAAGGCGATATTGACACTTTGATCGCCGATCATTTCCTTCAGATAATAGACAATCACACTTGCCTTATTATAATGCACATACCCCTGATTTTCCACTTCCATCAACGGACATTCCTTCTCGTTCTCCGATCCTCTTGAACGCAGGTACCTGTCCATCTCATAGCGAAGAAACTTATGCATTTGTTCCTTACCGTACATTTTTTCCATTACCATCAGCGCGGAATATTGAGACATAGATTCAGAAAGCAATGTAGAACCTTGCATCTCCGGACCGATCACCTGATGCGCCCACCATTGATGTCCCATTTCATGCGCAACCACATAGGTCACCATATCGATTTCCTCAGGGTCCTCGAGATTTGCAATGAAACCAATCGCTTCAGAATAGGGCATGGTACCCGGAAAAGCCTGAGCAAAACTGGCATAGCGGGGGAATTCAATAATTCGCGCCTGCTTATGTTTATACGGACCGAAATGCGTTGTATAGTAATCAATGGATTTCTCCATCGACATTAACATTTTATCGACGTTGTACGGATGAGCAGCATCATAATACACCTCCAGTTGAATTCCTTTATGCACCTTTTTTCGTATTTCAAATCGGGCGGAGAGAAACGAATAAAAATTTAAGGAAGGGTGATCCAGTTCATACTCAAAATAGGCACGACCTTCTTTTTTCCATTGTTTCTTCAATGAGCCCGGAGCAATGGCAATTTGGTCCTCGCTCGTACTGAAAATGGTTTTTACTGTTACCCAATCCGAATTATTGCTGGTATACGTATTCATTCTCATGTTTGGATCCCTGCTGAGTTTGGGCATTCTTTCACGAGGTTTCAATTCCTGTTTCTTTCGGTCACCTTTATCCTGTAATTCATAGCGTGACTGATAACCGATCTGAGGCAGAAAGGACGCATTATTAAAAAAAGAACCATTGTCAACAATTGCAGTATTGGATACATCATTCTCGATACCCTTTGCCTGATACAGTGATGATAGATTCATCTTCATGCTATCACCCGGAAGCAAGGCATTTTGCAAGCCATAGATCTTGAAATCGTGGATTGTATCATTCAGAAGCAATTTAGCACCGGGAATAGTGATCGTGTATTTATAATCAGACGGAGTAGTGAAGAAAATTGAATCAATAGGAGAAGTACTTTTATTCTTTATCCATTGCACAGATGAAACAGCCAATCGTCTTTCTAGGAAATAAATCAATAGCATATTCAATGGCAACTATTCGCGGCTGTGGAACATCCTCATATTTCTTATACTGTTTCTCATACTCCGATTGCAGTTTTTCCATTTTTTTAGAAGTGACATAGGTATTTAATACTTTGCTATTGTAGAAGAGAAAGGCTCCAAATAAAACCCATCCAAACAATACAGTGTAGAATACAGGACGAAGTTTAGTAAAGCGCTGAGCAGCCATCTTCGTTCTCACTTTAAAGCTAAGCTCACGGCCTCTTTGCCAGTACAATAATCCAACTACTAACAACACCAGACTAAATAAAAGCCAGTAAAATTCAAAAGCAACCTTACCTTTTAGAAAGGGGCCAAAAGCATTCATATCCGAATAAATCAATTCCGGACTCGATCCATACTGAATTAAATTCGATTCAACATCCAATGCAGGCCATACAAAGTTATTCGCGATGATAAAAGCTATGAACAAGAAGTAACCAAGGTATTTATTATTTACCATGATATGAAAAAACACAGAAAGCGAAATAAATGCAAGAAAATTAATTCCATTTACAAAAATCAATTTGACAAAATACACGTTCAATCGAATATCTTCAAAACCATGTAGCAACTGCGTCGTAATACCGATCAAACAACCAACGAGTATCAGAGTTTCAATAACCAGCCATAACGCAATGGTCTTAGACATTAGTGGAATCCAGTCGGAGTAGGGGAGTGCATCATAAATATCATTCACCTTGCTGTCCCTTTCTTTCCATACGATAGAGCCGGTATAAAAAGTAACTACGGCCAATAGAAAAATAAAGAAAGATCCTTCAATCACATCTATCACCTGATAGGTTACCGGAAAGGCTGTTATTCCGTAGCCTTGAGAAGTTGCGAACGACATGGAGCTAATTAAATTGACAGCTCCGAACAACATGATCACCAGAAAGGCTGTATTCTTCAAAATAGAAATCGTCTCCAGCCGGATCTGACTTAATAATTGACGAATAGAAATTCCGGTACTGAACGTCGGTTGAACGGAAAGGAGCGGTTCCCATGTACGTGCAGATGAAAGAGGAAGAGCGGCATCAACTTTAGCAGCCTTCTTCGAACTACCCGCCTTCTCTGAAAAACTGAATCTATAATAAGTAAATACCATAACAAGCAACCCCACACTCATCCATATCAATCGATTCATCAATAGTAGTCCTTCAAAACCCATTGACATGGTATTTCTATCATCAACTGTCCAGTATTTAGTAGCCACAGAAAATGTTCTCATCCCAAAAGGATCCAACATGGCTCCGAGGACTTCACTATCGATGTCCCGAATCATATTTTGAGAAATGATATACCCCACCAACAAGCCAATACTTCCTACAAATGATAAGATCGTATTTCTGGTAAGGGCAGCAATAGAAAAAATAATTGCACCGGCAAAAAGTAAATTAGGAATCGCAAAAACCATGATCCCATGAAAATGTCCGCTCCAAAAGGTAGGTCCTGTCAATTCATCATCCAGCCAGGGCATAGCGGTTCCAATAAGATTTCCAACTGAGACACCGAGAAATGGAATAATGCTGATAATTATTGCACCAAAAAATCTCCCGAAAAGAAAATCTCTCTTTTTAATTGGAGTAGTAAAAAAAATCTGACTTGTCTTTTCACTAAAGTCGCGTGCGGCTGCACTGTTCAGGAATGCTGTAACCATCAATAAAGCGATCAATGACATGACCGCATAGAAATTCTCAACCACATAGGGAGCATTCTTATGCACATTACCCACACGTTGTCCAACGGTGATGGATTCACTGGAACTGGCACCAAAAATAAGCAGTGCATTTATCAGGAAGAAGATATAAACAATAGGCTGACGCAGCCAATAGCGCAATTCAAATTTTAGAATATGAAGGAACATCATCTTTTAAGATAAGAGCGTTGAAGTTTGAAAACCTTTAATATGGGTAAAGAACACATCTTCCAGATCAGCCTGCACCGGATCAAAACCGGAACCGGGAGAGGTGTTACTAAATACGTGCACCATAGGTTTTCCGGCCACCATTCTGGTAGATATAACAGGGTGCGTATCCGAAAACTCCGGAACTTCCTGCTTAGGCACCTGCTTCTTCCAGATCTTTCCTTCAACAGCCTGTAAAGCATTTTCAGGACTACCGGAATACAAAACTCTGCCTTTATCAATAATAGCCATCTGGCTGCACAACTCCTTTACGTCTTCTACGATATGTGTAGAAAGAATCACAATAACCTGTTCACCGATTTCAGAGAGCAGATTGTAGAATCTATTCCGCTCACCGGGGTCTAATCCTGCCGTAGGTTCATCCACAATGATCAATTTAGGATCACCGAGCAAAGCCTGAGCTATTCCAAATCGCTGTTTCATACCCCCCGAAAATCCCCCGAGTGCTTTCTTTCGAACATCCCAAAGATTTACGCGCTTCAGCAAGTCCTCAACTACTACTTTCCGTTGTTTATCTATACCCTTTAAAATGGCTATATGGTCCAGCATATCATAGGCAGAAACCTTTGGATAAACTCCAAACTCTTGAGGGAGATAACCCAATATTTTACGTAACTCCAGTTTATCCTTGAGTACATCCAGATCACCCAGTAAAATTGAACCGGAATCGGGCTCCTGCAAGGTGGCGATGGTGCGCATCAAGGTAGATTTTCCTGCACCATTTGGCCCCTGAGAAGTCCGTACATACCTTTAGGTATTGTCAGATTAATATCCTGCAAGGCTTTCACGCCATTGGATAGGTTTCAGACAGGCTTTTAATTACTAAATCCATATTAGGTTTTTCCGAATAAAAATAGGAAATAGCATTTAGATCAATAAAAAAGAATCGACGAAACGGAGAAAAATGCAGATAAAGCTTAATATGAATA
>JADKIC010000010.1 GCA_016721435.1 Bacteroidota bacterium | reverse complement strand
TTATAGAAACACCTGCGTAGGCCGCGTTTGTTTTGATTTTAGTTTTATCAAGCACATAATAGTTGTCGGTGCTTTTGGTTCTGCTGTTATCACTGATATCAAACAGACCCATTACTCCTCTGTAACCAGACTTAAACGTATGGTTCTCGATTCATTTAAACCGAAATCAATTCCGGCACCGTATAGGCAAAGCCCACATCACCCTTTTTCACTTCGAGAACCGGATCAATCAGCGTAGAGTCGCCGGTGCTTTGTGATTGAATTCTTGAACCCACACTGATTCCCATTTGGGGACCAACGACAAGATTCAGATTTACTAATTTATTAATGTCGGTATTTAAGGAGAATAAAAGTGGAATATTGAAATACTTTAAAGTAATTTCTCTCTCAACATCCTTTTCAGAATATTTTTAGAAAACGATGAGTAAATTCCTTCCAATTGCACTCCCATGTGAGTGGTGAAGGTATAGGCAAAAAAGGCACCTACTCCAAATCCAAGGTTCGCAGTTCCTTTGGTGGTTCCTCCATCACCTGTATTTAATGTTAATCCTGAAAATGTTGGCATAAACCGCATTCCGAATTCACCTTTTTTCCAATTCCTGCTATCATCATTATTGCTATCTGATTCCTGTGCTTTACTTGTAGTAGATACCGATAGTAATATAGCTGCTCCAGCTACCAGGGACTTCATATTCAATAAGTAATTTTTCATAAGTAATTTTTATTAATCGTTAGGTGCAAAGATCATCATGGTCTTCTTTAAAACACTTACAAAATTTATTTTTAAATTTACATCATTCACACATTCTGTATATTGAACATAACTTTCGCACTGTAAAGTATTGACTCATAAGCATTGATTCATAAACAGCTCTTCCAGTCGTAATTCTAAATATTCACAATTACTTTCGTAACCTGATTATTCCCTGTAAAAAACAAACTCCTCTAATGAAAAAGTATAAACTAAAAACAAATGGTTATCTGAACGACTGTGTAACATATGTTGCAATTCAATTTATAAAAAATTATACCGACTCTTCTGTATTGCCATTCCCGAAAGCGTGATGCGAATCACGTATGATAGTAACCTTCAACGTACGTTTATACTCATCCTGAAGCCATTTCACATAGCTCTCGGAGGTTTTACTCAGGCAGCGGGCATACATTCGGATACGGTACTCAAATTCGTCTTTGAGGAGATCGGCGAGGTGGAGTGCTTCTTCTACCGAGGAGCTATTCTCCATGCACATGCGTACATGCTGCGCCAATGAGAGGTCGATCACTACTTTGGGACGTTGACCGCTACTCATGACCTGTCGATGGGTCTCGGGGATATCCATATGAATGGGATCAGACTTTGCGAACTTCCGGCTAAGCTCTTCCGGCATTTCATAACGGTAATTGATTTCGATAAACTCATCGCTCGGTATACCATCAAGGTACAATTCGGGCGTTTCAAAAATGGAAGGCCAGTTGACGGGCTCATCCCATAAACCAAAACGATGCAAATTATTTCCGAGATCGATCACCTTAAACTCCTTCTTATCCGGTAATACACGTGATCCGCGACCAATCATCTGAAAATACAGGGTTAATGATTTAGTAGCACGGTTGAGAATTATACATTCCACCGTCGGTTCATCGAATCCCGTTGTTAGGATACTCACCGACGTTAGTATGGCATCCTTCTTCTCGCGAAACCATTGAAGAATATCTTTACGCTCTTTAGTAGTATGAGTATGGTCCAGATGCTTTATATCGAACCCCGCCTCCTGGAATGTTGCATAAACATATTGCGAAGTAGCGATACCATTGTTAAAAATGAGGGTCTTTTGTCCGACACATTTCTCCTTATAAGCAGCCAGCAACTTATCCTGCATCGCATGATTGTTGTATAACCTCTCGGAAGAACTCACGGTATAATCACCACTACGGCCTACTTTCAAAGAGGTCAGACCTACGTGATGATGGTAAGTCACTGCTCTTGCAAGAAAGCCGGAATCTATCAGTGAAGAAATAGATTCCCCTACAATCAACTCATCATAGGTATCCTTCATTCTAATATTAATATTCGAACTTAAAGGCGTAGCCGTAACTCCGAGCACCACTCCCTTCTCATAAAAACGAAACAGTTTACCAAATGAATTGTAGTGGGCTTCATCTACAATCATTAAGCCGATGGTATCCAGATTCAATATCTTATCCCGTAAACGGTTATTCAGCGTCTCCACCATGGCCACGTAACACATGAAGTCATTGGGAACGGGCAACTCCTTTACCGCGCTATTGATGACCATATTGTTCACTCCAAATTCCTGAAGCATCGCGGCAGTCTGTGCACAAAGTTCCAGCCGGTGCGTTAAAATCAGTACTTTTTACCCGTATTGGCAATATAGCGTCTGGCAATTTCGGAAAAGATAACCGTTTTACCCCCGCCTGTGGGAAGCTGATAGAGGAGATTGTAACGTGCAGGATGATCTTTTAGTCTGGATAAAATCTCCTCGATGGCCTTATGTTGATAAGCATAGAGCTGCTTACCGATGGATTGTTCTTGCGTTGTCGTGCTGCTTTCGGATATCATTATTGGAATTGCAATCGCTAAAGATACGCTATCCCATTGGATTTTAAGTAGGGAATGCGGCTCTTCCGGGCCGATGGGCCTATTCCCAATGAATTATCTCTCTAAACACGATCCAACAGATGATAAATTAGCGATATGCCACCTTTCATAAATGATTAAAAAGCAATCATCCGGCCTGTATTCAGATATATTTGTCAGGATGGTCCGGACCAGCTAATTTTACCGGAACTTCCAAAGCGACACCGCCCCGGCAATGCTTAAACAGATTCCCGATCAATTCTCACCGCATGTCCAGCTACCAGATAAAGAAAACGCCAAAGACAAAATTTATTAATCTTTTCAGAACGGTATTTACTTTACCCCCCTTTGAAGATGCTTTAGTTGCGCTGACCAGTAAGAGTAGATCACCATTGCTCCGTAAATTTGTTCCACCTAACTATTTGTATAAAAGAGAGAGCTTTCGCACCATCACCAGAGAAAATATCAAATACAAACTTGATATCAGCAATGTGGTGGATCATTATTTATACTTTGGATTAGAAGATCCGGTTTATACATCCGTTTTAGAGACTATTCAAAATGCGAAAACCATACTTGATATTGGCGCGAACATTGGCACCACATCCTTGTACTTTGCAAGTCTTAATGCGAATGCAAAAATCATTTCCTTCGAACCTCATCCGGATACCTTTAAACGAGCCGAAGAGAATATTAAACTGAATTCATTTCGGAATATCGAACTCCTGAATATTGGTCTTGGAGAACAGAAAGCAGAGCTGAAACTCTACGAAGTAAATGAAAACAATCCGGGCATGAACAGGATCTTGGCTGAAGAAACCAAACTTCCCTATAAAATAATTCAAGTGGATTTGCTGGATAAAATAAGGGAGGAGAAAACACTCCTCCTGTCGATTTTATTAAAATAGATGTGGAAGGTTTTGAATACTCCGTTTTAAAGGGAGGTGCAAACACATTAAAAAACAAACCGGTTTTATTCATTGAACTGGATGACAATAATCTTCGGGAGAACAATAGTACAGCAGAAGAACTCATTAAAATGCTTTATGCTATAGGGTATACCCGGTTTTACAGAGCTGACACTTCAGAAGCCGTATCATCAGCAACTAATTTTAGCCATTGCCATTTCGATCTTATCGCGAAGTAACTATTTTTCAGGAACAAATACTATTCACTCAGATGACTTAAAAGCAATCGGATGGTAATTCTTCTTATGTTGTCCCAGGAAAACTCTGACATAAATCCTCAACAATGTCAACTCCAGGAGCAGGAAGTTTAATGCGAGAAGTCCGATCATCACGAACTGATCGGATGCAATGCTCATGAACATTAAATCTACGCCAACGAAGGTAGGTGATAGCGGAAACCCCACTACTGCCAGACAAGCGATCAAAAACATCCCCGTATAAACAGGATGTTCATACGAATGACCATGATATTCATGCAAATTAATATCGCCTTCCTTTTCCACTAATTTAGTTAAACACCAAAAGCCAAGTCCTGCACCGGCTATCGTTCCGCTCAGGTATAAAGCAACACGATGCATTTCTATATGACTGTTCCAGATCAAGGCCAAAGCAATAAATAGCTGACTGACAAATACCATGATCCATACTTGCCGCGCATCTCCTCTGCCTGCAAAACCGGAGACTAACAATACCAGCGCTACAACAGCCATGAAAACCGGAGCAATCTCCGACCAATGCGCCGCAATATCAAACCGGAAGGAATAAGCAATCAAACTTAACAGACTTAACACAATATACAAAATGATACTCCACTTCGTATGCAATGTATTAAAATGACTCCCGATCCATTTAAACGGACGCCATAGATAACGAAACAACATGAAATCAAGGCTCCATTCTTTAACCGACAATACAAAAATTCTATTCTTCCACTGTCGAATCAGGGCATGCTCAGAACGATCAACCGCAGGCGTGAATGCAAAAAACATATTATGCACCAGATAACTTAAAACGGAAGGCGATACCAACAACTGATAGGTTCTCAACAACGCATTGCCGGCAAAATGAAACAGTGCCAGCAAATGCCAGCCTAAGGCAATCTCCACAAACATCAATCCTATTTGCGTTATGGAAGCATAAGCAATCTTTGTTTTCACCGATGATTGCACCATAGCTATACTTCCGGCAACAAGACTGGTCACAACACCTATGGAAATTACAATACCTTTTAAGATGGCTTCATGCCCCCAAAAGGGAAACGTGCGCAACAATAAAAACACACCTATATGCACCGACAATGAGCCGTAAAATATTGCACTGGAGGTAGTAGGTCCTTCCATTGCCCGGGGTAACCAGGTAGAAAATGGAAACTGAGCAGACTTAATAGCAGCAGCAAGAAAAATAAGCACAACCAGTAAAAATGATTGGGCATAGTGATCATTAAATTGAGTCATCACCATTTCTGTTTGATTCCATAGTGAAAAAGTAATATTCTTATGCCATAAATGATGACTCAGCCACATTGCCAGAATTAAACAGATATCCCCTAACCGATAAAATGAAAGTACTTTAAAGCCATTCTTAGCCGGCAAATAACGGTCACGATAAAATGATATGAGCAAGAAGGAAGTAATCCCAATCATCTCCCATCCCACAAAAAGTGTTTCAAAATTTCCTGAAAACACGATAAGATTATATCCGGTGTAGAAGAGCAACATCGTCGAAAAAAATCTTTTGAATCCTGCATCACGATGCATATAGTACTTGCTGAACAGCGCAACAATAAATGTTAAAAAAGCTCCGGTCAAAGCGAAAACAGCAGTGATATGGTCAAAATAATAATCAATAAAAAACTCGAAATCCTTGCTGTGATACAGGACCAAAGTTTTTATTTCAAGCGTAGGACTCCCTACTGTTAACCACTTTACTATAAAAATGAACATGGCCAGCAACTGAAGACCTATCACAGTCAACACCCAACCGGAAAGTACGGCTTCCTTATTTTTAGGAATAAGCAAACTCATCAGATAGCCTAACAGTGGAATCAGAATAAAACCGGTAAGCATTTGAGACATGGTCATGATTTTAGAATAAACACCGGTAAATTTTCCTTCGTAGCATGTGCGATATGGTTTGTTTCCATTTCAATGGCATGTTGCATAATCGTATCCATACCGGATACATGTTGAACCTTTTGGGTTAAAGGAGTATGCAAGCTAAAACTTCCATCACGGAAATAATAAAATTCCCTCGTATCGGGATGAATGGCTACCAAATGCACCCATTCGTTGATATACCATTCATATATTTCGGGTGCAATCTGAATGGCTTTCAAGACCACCTCGGGATAATGCTCCACAATAATCATCAAACGTACCGGATCGTGCACTTCTATCATCTGCAACGGTAAGCCGGGACGCAAGTCACCATCACTGCTGTTTGCAACTCCGAAGAGTCCCATCACATTATGCGGCAATTTGGTACCGGCACCAATCTTATAGTTGTCTACTCTTGAAAAATAATATTCCAGGTTAATACCACCACATACAAGGCCGAGCGGACGCATGACGTTCGGAAGAATTTTCCCTTCAGGGTCCGTACGATAATCATAAGAATTCAAAAAGGCACGTCTGTCGAGAAAGAGACCACTTGTCAGCGATCGGGGACCAACGATACAAAGTGTATTGGTACCATGACCCAGTTCCGGCCGGGGTTCAAAAAGTGATACGGATCTCTCGTGAATGGCCTTTCGAATTTTTTGAATACTCATCCCGGAATCGATTGAAGCAAACCGACGGGAGCGCTCTTTGGCATTCAGATCGAGTGCTTGTTCAAAAGCTTCTTTATATTGAAGATGGAATGATGTATTCTCTTCGTTCAACAACTACTCATCATAGTACTCCATTCTATCAGCAGCTGTATCGTGCATCGCCCCTATAAACATCGTAGTGGAAGGAATTGAAATCCCTTTTTCTTCCAATTGAGTGCGAACTTTAGGATGATTGGCCATTGCAGCGAAAACGCGGGCATTTACAGAACCGGGGCGGCCACTGCATGCACCACAATCATGAGCACCGTGATGAGGATTATTAGCGCTACTGGACCCATGTGCAACAATATATACAAGAGGAGCAAAATTCTTCACCAGACCCATGCCTCGGAGCTGTGCTTCCACACGCGTGGTCATCTCATCAACAGTAAAACCAATCTGCAAATCGTTTTCCTTATGAGAAATGTCTTTGTTTTCTATTGTCAACGATGCTTACTATTCATATGCGCAAAAGCATTTGAAATGGCGGGACTCATCCCGGGTCGGAAAAGATGTTGTATTAATCTTCCACCTGCCATAAAGCCCAATGTTAAACTCGACAGAAAACCATAAACGGGATGATGGGCCTTATCGGAATACAATAACTCATGTTTTCGATCCTTAGCTGCAACAAATTCTTTATCAAATATTTTGGAGTTACGGGAGCCGGACAAAGTTTTTCGTAGAATTTTCCATTCTCCGGTTGAAAAAGAACTCCACTCCAAAAAAACCGGGAGCACCTAAAGTTTCACAATCAGGAACAACATTTTCAATATGTCTTCTCAACGAACACTCCCGTTCGTCAATACAAAATAGCCTGGAAACCTTTTTCAGTGATCTTTTTTGTAGTTGGAGAAGAAGCCAGCTTCATTCCGGCCAGCACCTCATCATAATAACTCCACTCAAAAGCCTGTTGCCATAAGGTGAGGACTTCATTCAGATCATTTGAAGGGATGTCTTCAAAAAGCGATAGTGGTTTTTCTTCCACACGATTTGTGAGTGGCTGAAAACGTTTACCAAGATGATAATGCAATACATCCAATTCCAGCAACAATTCAAACAGGATCAGGTCATGCAAGGAAATCACCCTTTTATCCAACAATGCAGATGGGTTACTTTCAATAGCCGCAATTATTCCTGACCAACCCTGATGACTGAACTGCTGATCGAATAAATACTGATCAAAATAGGATTCTTCTCCCACCACCAGCGTTAGCAAACCTTTGATATCACTTTCTCCTTTCAGCAATAAATTACGGACGAACTTCGTCTTAAAAAAACTAACTCCTCCCTCCTGCTCCAGCTTTCTTAACGCAGCAACAAATCCTCTTTCATCTATTGGAAACTTCCAGGTTGAAATTCCCTGGTCGAGATAACTGCATAGTACTCTAAAGAGAATCGGTTGAACCTGACCATCGAGATCTATATTAAACTTACTTTTCCAATTGGAGCGCAAGCGACCAATCCTTGGTGTATAGGAAGTCTCAAAATGACCGGACAACATTCTTAATTTCCATGCTTTGAGATGCTCCCTGCCTTTTGAAGTGGAGATGATATCATCAAGTACAATTTCTTTGATTCGTCCGTTTTTATATAACTGACGAAACTCTTCCAATTGCAGAGTTACCTGATAGCCAAAGATAGATCCCGCTTTAAATAGTGCAGGAAAGAACTTAAGGTGCTGAAATGCATGTAACGAATTGTGATGAATAAAATCCTTTAAAGCAGATTGCGCAGGGAGATAATGCTTCAGATCATGAAGAATTTTATGCTCATCAAACTTTCTTACAAAGCGTTTTGGGGTAGATTCAACAATGGAAATAGTTCCATCTGCTACTATGGATGGCATTACCTCCTCTCTGTCTTCCCTGCTATGATTAAATTCGCTCATGAATATTTCAGATTAAATAAAACTATGTACTCACATTTTCCTGAATCGTATTGAAATTAGCGATCCAGGTATCTTCCAGAAAGTCCACTTGTCCGGTTTCCAGATTGTGAACAGCTCCAATGATGGCTATTTCACCTTTTTCTATTAACTGTTCCAGTATATAACTTCGATTCACGATGGATTGCACTGACCTTTTCACATTCAGACCAGTCACATTTCGTACAAAGACAGCGTTCGATGAATTTCTTTTATCGGGTTGAGTGGTGAGTGTTTCCTGATAGACGGCAGGTTGAATTTTAGACAAGAGTTCTGTCAGGTTGCCCATCTCCAGATGATCACAGGCACCTTTTATTGCTCCGCAATTTGAATGACCCAATACTACAATCAGCTTTGACCCGGCTACCTTACAAGCGAACTCCAGGCTTCCGATAATATCTGTATTCACAACATTTCCTGCAATCCGGATGGAGAATATATCACCCAATCCCTGATCGAAGATCAATTCTGCAGAGGTGCGGCTATCAATGCAACTTAATATCGCAGCAAATGGCCATTGACCTTCACGGGTATCATTGGCCTGCTGGAGTAAGTTTCTATTTACTTTTAAATTATTAATAAATCGTTCATTACCTTCTTTCAGGTATTCAAGAGCTTTTTCGGGAGTGATAGTTGACTGAGATGCCAACGAATGTGCTTTCATTTTATTTATGTTCAATTTACATTTATTTTGACGTTACATGTTGAATGGCATTTTCCATCCGGTACTCTTCTTTAAATCCTTTCAGCGTTACAGTTATATTTTTTTCCTTCGAGGTGACCATAATGAAATCACGAATTAATTGCACAACATCATGATCAATGTAAAACGTATCTGTTGCATCAAGAAGCAACTTACTATTTTCCGGCAAATGACTTAAAGTCTGCTTTATCGCTGCTTTATTCAAAAAAGAAACTTCCTGTGCGAGATGAATAACAATTAACTCCCCCTCCTGATAATCGTCCTTCTTGAAGAAATAGGCCAGCTTCAAATTGGCGCGCAAGATGAAAAAGACGGAGACCACCAGTCCGATGGCAACACCTTTTAGAAGGTCGGTGAGTACCACGGCAACCACAGTTATAATGAAAGGAATAAACTGATACTTTCCTGTAGTCCACATATGTTTAAAAACAGCTGGACTTGCCAATTTATAACCGATCATCAACAGAATTGCTGCAAGACAGGCAAGTGGAATCTTATTAAGTATAAACGGTATTGTAATCACAGCAAGTAGTAAAAACACGCCATGTGTGATAGTTGCTATTTTAGTTCTTCCTCCCGAATTAATATTGGCGGATGTTCTGACGATCACTGATGTCATCGGTAAGCCACCTATAAGACCACTCAGAATATTTCCCGTACCTTGTGCCACTAACTCTTTATTCGTATTGGTATACCTTTTTAAAGGATCCATTTTATCGGAGGCCTCAATACATAATAACGTCTCAATACTGGCAACGACTGCTATGGTAATTGCAACAATCCAGACATTAATATTTGCAAAGGCAGTGTAATCCGGAAAAGTAAATTGACCAAGAAAACTATCAAATGAATCGGCCACCGGTAAATTCACCAAATGCTCCTGAGAAATAGCCAGAGTTGAACCGGATGACTTAAACAACTCGTTCAGTATAACACCTACTACGACTGCCACTAAAGCCCCGGGAACAACCTTGATCTTTTTCAAAAAATCAAGTTTATTAAATGCAATCAATATCGCCAGGGATACCAACGTTATAATGATAGCCCCGGGATGAGAATAATTGATAGCATCAACAATTGCAGAAAAGGTATTGTGTCCTGTTCCTGTTTCAATAAAAAAGAAATCCCCCTCGTTATCCACATCATAACCGATGGCATGAGGCAGTTGTTTCAATATGATGATTACGCCAATTGCGGTCAGCATTCCTTCAATTACATTCGAGGGAAAATAATTCGATATCGTTCCTGCTTTCGCCAAACCGAGTAGAATCTGAATTCCACCTGCTAAAACCACCGCAAGCAAGAATGTTTCATACGATCCCAAACTCATAATTGCAGCAAGAACGATGGCTGTTAGTCCGGCAGCAGGACCTGAAACACTCAGTTGAGACCCACTCATGACCCCGACTATAATACCTCCGATTACACCGGAAATGATCCCGGCAAATAAAGGTGCGCCACTAGCCAAGGCAATTCCCAGACATAATGGAAGTGCTACGAGAAAGACCACTAATCCGGCCTGAATGTCAGTTTTAAAGTAAGAGGAATAAGACTTCATAATTTTTTTACTTATATTTTGATTTTATTCGGATTGCTATTTAATCCATCGTATTGACATCGTAATCATCAGCGTTAGACATCGGATCGGAACACGTAATCAATTAATTTGTTAAAGTAAAAGGTGATTCAGACTAAAGATTACAGGATTGTTGAAGGCAACTCTGAAATTGGTAAACCATCCGGAACTTTCGGAGTTGTTTACTCATTACAGTCTAAAAAACTGCAAAGCAACAGTATTAAGCTTCGGGAGGCACTTCCAGCATCGTCCGATGCAACTCAGAAATAAAAAGGCAAGATGAAAAAACGAATTGATTTATAAAAGACGGAAGATCCTTCATCATAAAAGGTGCGAATATGCTTAAATGACTTTTCTTCCTTTTCCTTTTCACTTCCTTCTTTAGCAGTCTCATCCGTGTTTTCGCCGGCTTCATTCATTTCAATGGCAGCAACACCCTGATTTTCATCAAGTATTGGCGTTGACAAATTCACTGAGAACAGCAATAGAAGGAAGAAGGAGATGAAGATTTTCACAAATAATTTGGTATAGGCAAAGGTAGCACTATTTGCAAAACTTATGAGCACAATTAAGAAAGAAAGTGAAAAACACTTCCATGACACACAAAAAATCACCCTGCCAAAATCATCTTTAACAAACTGTCTAATAAATATTTACTTGAATTAGACCCAATTAAAAGGCCATCTTTCAACCAAAACAACTTCACCTGTCTGATTAGAAACCGACATCATGCTATTTTATTTTCTGCTATTCATGAATGGAAAAAGCAGGATTCGGATGCCACCCTTTTACCACCAATTAACAGTATAAATCAATTTCCATCATTTTCAATTAATGATCCCGGTCATTTTATTTTTTCCATCTTGCTTTACCTTTGGTAGAACACAAATTACATAGATTAAGTAAAAACAATGAATAATTTTAAAACATCTGCCAAACTCATTCTACTCTCACTTTTCATTTTTCAGCAATTCGGATATTCCCAATGCAACCTGACAAATGCAACAGGGTGTTCCTGTGAGAACGGAAGTACAACCTGTGATTTATTACCTGATATCACCATTTCATGGTATGCGCTGGAAACATATCAAAATGGTCCAACGGAATATTCACAGACAGGTAATGGTGCAAACAATGGCAAACTCCGTATCACAAGTTCAACACCAAACATTGGATATGGGCCATTGACAGTCAGATCAGAAGATTCTATTGGTAATAAAACTATTATTTGCGGAACAGATACATTTACGGTACCGGGAGGAACTGTTTTTAACTGCCCGAATGGTGAAACTCCAAAACAAATTCTAAGGCAGTTAATTTATCAAAAAAACGGTAACACTATGAGCTATCGGGAGCATTTTACGCCTCCGATGACCTATTCGAACAGCAGTATGTATGTGGATGACTGGGGTATATTTTCGCTGCGAATGGCGCTTCCTAACGACCCGAATCCCCGCAACTGGCCTATCGTTGGTTCCGGAAAAAAGAGAGCATTTTGCCTGATGGATTATGGATCATGTAGTACCTATAATGACCATTGCCGCGACACAAATACTATTTATCAGGGAGGTAACGCACTGGTTAATTCCAATTTTCCTAACTGGGGACTTGGGAATGGCTATAATTGCGGACCAACCGAGCAAGGGATATCTTCCGGCTATACAGATATCTACAGTGAAAATCTGGATGGCATGTGGATAACGATCCCTCCAAATACCTGTAACGGGAATTATTGGATTTATTATGAAGTCGATCCTCATAATTATTTCGAAGAAAGTAACGAAAATAACAACTTCACTTTGATTCCTTTTACACTCGCTTTACAAAGTGCACCGGGAAATCCTGCGGCCACCATTCAAAGCACGCAAGTTCCTTTACTTTGCGGGAATGATTCCATCACCTTAACTGCGAATGCAGGTTATGATTTTCTTTGGTCTACCGGGGCCACAACTCAATCTATTAAAGTACCGGCGGGGATTTATACGGTAACAGTCACCAATTACTGTGGCACTGCAACTTCTGTACCTTATACGATTGCGGCAGCACCAACGCCACCTTTAGGTGTCAGTACAAATTATTTTGCGCAGGATATAATGATAACCTCCGGAAATATCATTTTCGGCGGCAAAACAGACAGTTCAGGGAGTGGAGGCTTTTACACCGGCTCGCAATCACTGATCTTTTCAACCTATCAACCCATCCTGATAAAATCTGTAAAAGTATATTCCAACACTGCAGGTGCCAGAAATGTAGCTGTTTATACTAGCACAGGGCAACTTGTGCAATCCGGTTCGTTTCAAATCCCGGTAGGTGAATACAGAATTCCATTAAATTTCGAAATACCTGTTGGAGCCGATTTCAGAATTACAATAAATGGTACCCCGAATTTGTGGAGAAATAATAATGGTGTAGTGTACCCTATGTAATTACTGACACCCTTTCGATTACCGGTTCGACCGCCGGGTCCAATTTATACTACTATTTTTACGATTGGGAAGTTGAAGTAGGTCATAGCGAATGCAAGAGTCCGAAATCCATGGCCACAGCACAAGTTGAGGTTTGCACCGGAATAGCCTATACCAATGCGAACAATCTTATTCATGTCTATCCAAATCCCGCTAAAAACAATTTTACCATTGAGTTGACTCCAACTGAAAATGATCAAGATGCAAGAGTCCTGATTTATGATATGACCGGAAGAGAAATCTTTTCATCAGAACTTATACTCAATTACGGACAACGATCAATGAAAGTGATAAATACACGTGACTTGAAAAATGGCACCTTCCTTATTAAAATAAAAATACGCGACAACTTATTTTACAGAAGAATTGTTATTGTGAAATAAACGTCATTTTTCATGTGGAATTATGAAGCGATGAATCGCTTTAAAAAGTGATCGGATGGATCCACAATTAAGAGTTGAAGCACTAAAGAAACCGGATTACAGCCATTGGAGGGTAATTTGTTTGAGTCTAGTGTATTTGTTAATGGGGATTCATATTGCTCATTGGAAAATTGCCGGAAGAACCCTTGCTCCTTTAGAACTCAACGAAGTTCTTTATACCTTACATCTTGGTATCATTACAGCAGGATTTATCTTCATGGGTGTTGCTTTACTTTCTATAGTGATTGCAGGCAGATTCTTTTGTTCGTGGATGTGCCATATATTGGCTTTACAAGATCTGAGTGAATGGATACTAAAGAAATTAAAAATTAAACCCAAACATATTCGTTCAAGATATCTATACCTGATCCCATTTATCTGCTTCGGCTACCTCTTTCTTTTACCTCAGATTCAACGAATATACTTTCATCAACCGCTTGCAATATGGCGAATTCAAAGCGATAGTGAAGGATGGGCTTCTTTCATTACAAATGATTTCTGGAGAAATCTTCCAGGTTTTGGAATTACGATGCTCACCTTTTTTACGTGTGGTTTTGGGATCATTTATTTCCTTGGTTCAAGAAGCTTTTGCCAGTATGTATGTCCTTATGGCGCACTTTTCGCGATGACGGATAGAATCGCTCCGGGTAAAATAAAACTTACAGGTGATTGCAATCAATGTGGTAAATGCACGGCTGTTTGCAGTTCGCATATTAAAGTTCACAAAGAAATATTACATTTTGGGAAAGTGGTAAATCCGAATTGCTTAAAAGATCTGGATTGTGTGCAAGTATGTCCAAATGATGCAATTCATTTTGGCTTTACGAAACCAACAGGTTTTAGCTCTCTGAATGCCATCCCTTCAGAAAAAAAACAGTTTGACTTCACTTTAAAAGAAGATATAGCGCTGGTATTGCTGTTTTTACTTTACGTGCCCATCTATTTTGGCCTTTACGATTCGGTTGCATTTCTTCTGGCCGCAACCGTATCCGTAATCTTATCGTTTTTAACGATTCTTGCCTATCGGATGACTTCATTAAGTTTTATTCGAACAGGAAAAATTATCCTGAAAAAAGATGATAAAATCACAATCTATGGTAAATACTTTTTAGCCATATTCGTAATGCTGTTGCTATTCACGTGTCACAGTGTAACCATTCGTTATCATCAACTGACAGGTGAGCACTTTTATCATCAGGTTGCTAACATTGAAAGCAATTCATCCCCTGAGCTTGGTAAACAGGAAACGCAGGACCAGGTCAACACTGCCCTGCATCACCTCAGCTTCATTTACCAATGGGGCTGCTACCGGCCTGCACCATTATTGCGTCAACTTTCGGCTCTTGCCATTTACCAAAATGATTACAAACAAGCCGTGGTCTATCTTGAAAAAATGACTAAACTGGTGCCGCAAGATCTCGAAGCCCGGATCCGGCTGGCAAAGATTTACGTAAAACAAAATAATGCGGAGGAAGCCTTTCCTCTACTTCGTTCGTTAGCTAACGAAGACGTACATACGAATCATGACAAAATAATAAAAAGTGAAGCGCTGGTTGTTCTTGGTCATCTGGAAGAAAACAGTGGATTCCCTGCTGAAGCATTGTTACATTACAAGAAAGCCATTGAATACCATAAAGACAATAAAGAAGCATGGCTGGCCGGAGGGGTATTGCTTACTAAAGCCGGACAACGGAAAGAAGGAGAAATGTATTTGTTAAAAGCTTCAATGTATTATCCCGCATCTCCACTCATAGAAAATAACCTTGCGTTGATTTATATGCAGGAAAAGTCCAATGACAAAGCCAGATATCATCTCGAAAAATTATTGGCATTGCAACCGGGAAACCCTCAGGCTACTTATAACCTGGCTATGCTCAAACTATCATCAGGAGAACTGAATGAAGCGGTGTTGGAATTAAAGCAATTAATCAGGAATTACCCGGAACATAAAAATGCGCAAGAAGCTTTGGAATTTATTAAGAAAAAAGCAATATACAATCTCTGACAATGAGCATCTATAAATCAAAACATAATTATTTAGACAGCTTCTATTCGCGAAATTTAAAGTTTTTGTCAATTTCCCTTTGGATTTTACTAATTACAAACACCGCATTGTCGCAAAACCCGGACACCAGCACCTGGTTTGCCCCTGAAAGTGCCGCTTCAATCATTAATCCACATCAGGCGACGCTTGAAGACATAAAAGCCGGTAAAAAAATCTTTGAAAAAGTTTGCTGGAATTGCCATGGAACTGATGGTAAAGGTAATGGTCCGTCAGCTGTAGATATAAAAACGATGCCAGCGGATCTGACATCGACGAAAGTTCAAAAACAAACAGATGGGGCTATTTTTTGGAAAATAACCAATGGCAGATCTGACATGTCCGCCTACGGTGAATTGCTTTCATCCAAACAACGCTGGTTGCTGGTATGCTATATCAGACAATTCGGGAACCAACAACTAATTCCATCTGAAAATGAAAATTAATATCAGTATACTTACAATTCTTGTCGTACTTTTTTTAGCGCAATCTTCATATGCACAACGGATCCTCCCAACGACCCCTCGCAGGAACTTTCAGAAACACGATATTAATTAATTCTGCATCAACGACAATTGTACCACGCAAAAGTTTTGAATTTCATATCAGGCATCGATTTGGACTCATCGAACCGGACAGAACAGTTATTACGAACTTTCTTGGCATGGACGGTACTTCGAATATACAATTCAGCTTCGCTTTCCCATTGGGAAATAAAACGATGATAGGTGTTGGCCGGACCAGGAACGACAAAACGTATAATTTGAATTTCAAAAGAGTACTTCTTTCACAAACAGAAGACAATAAAATACCTTTCACCGTCGCCTTATACACTAATTTCGATATCAAAACCAACAGCTTCGCTAAAATATCTTCTAACGCATACTTTTCGGATGGTGTTACTCCATTTAAGAATAAATTCAATCATCGGATCAGCTATTTTACACAATTAATATTTTCAAAAAAAATTCAAAATTTAATCTCACTGCAACTTTCACCGGCTTTCATCTATCAGAATCTGGCTGAATATAATCAAGATAACTACAGCTATGCACTACCCGTCAGTTGTGCTGTTAAAACCGGATTCTATTCATCGATCATCATTGAATATGCCTATTTAGTAAATTACACCACTGAAAATAATTTACATCCACTTTCTATTGCTATGGAATTTGGAACTGCGGGCCACGTTTTTCAGGTAATAGCAACCACAAGTCAGGCTTTAACAGAACCCGAATTGTACACCTCAACGCCAACAGCATATACAAAAGGAAATTTCCTGCTTGGGTTCAACTTAAGAAGAACATTCCGTTTGAAAAACAAGAAAAATATTGAACACACCCGCATAAAATAACTATAATCAACAGTTAATTATACATGAAATTCTACGGAAAAACAGTAACCTATATCGCACTAATAACCATACTCATTTTAACATCTTGCGAAAAGGATAAGGGGCCGATTATTATCCGACCGGAAATTCCATATGACTCAACGGTATACATGATCAGCTACAGCGGATATATACAACCGTTATTTAATGAAAATTGTGTTGGTTGTCATAACGCAGCACACCCATTTCTGAACTTGCACGCGTCCGTTTCCTACAGCGAATTAGTTTATAACGGTGAAAATGCTCCCTATGTCGACAATATTGATCCCGAGAATTCCCTATTAATTCAACGCTTAAGAGGTGTGGAATGGCCGATAATGCCTCCGAACCCTCCTCATGTAAGCGAAGCTGACATAGATTCCATAAAACTATGGATGTACCAAGGTTATTTTGATAACTAAGAATGCTAATTTTTATTTCTGTTCATTTCACCGGAATATTATTCAAAATTTCTAAAACATATTTCCAATATTTCTGAACAGAAGAAACGGACACCCTTTCGTCAGGAGAATGAGCTCCCAAGATAGTCGGACCAAATGATATCATATCCATGCCCGGATAATTTGCGCCCAGAATACCGCATTCCAATCCGGCATGACAAGCAACTACTTCAGGTTTTTGCTGATGCAGCCGCTCATAGATATCAACAAGCACTTTCAGTATCGGCGAATCCACATTCGGTGTCCAACCCGGTAGGAGCCCGAATAATTGACAGCACATCCTCCCAATTCAAAAGGCCGAACGTAAGGCATCTGCAAGATCCATCTTGGAACTTTCCACCGAAGAGCGTGTCAAACAAGCAATCATTATTTCCCCCTTGCCTACAGCGACTTTTGCGACATTATTGGAAGTCTCAACCAGATCTTTGATATCTGCACTCATTCTATAAACGCCGTTGTGAGCGGTATATATTGAACGAATGATTTTTTCCTGTGCTTCAAATTCCATTACCTGCGCAGGTAGTTCAGACTTTTTTAATTCAATTTCCATCCCCGGTTCCATCGTTTTTAATTCCGACTTAATAAACTTTGCCTGTTCCTGAATATGTTTCTCAAAAGCAGTATCCAGTCCATTCCCAACGATAACCCGGGCTACACTTTCTCTGGGAATAGCATTCCGCAGACTACCACCGCTTAAGTCTCCTATTCTGAGGCCATACTTCTGTCCGCAAGCATATAGCAAGCGATTCATTATTTTATTGGCATTTCCCAAACCTTTGTGTATGTCCATCCCCGAATGCCCTCCGTTTAACCCTCTAACGCTAAGGGTATACCCTATTGACCCGGCAGGAACAGTATCCTCGCGATACTTCCCGGAAGCAGTCACGTCTATTCCTCCTGCACAGCCGATATCAATTTCATGATCGTTCTCGGTATCAAGATTGAGGAGAATTTCTCCTCTAAGAATCCCTCCCTTCAAACCAAGTGCCCCCGTCATCCCGGTTTCTTCATCAATGGTGAATAATGCGTCGATGGCAGGATGAGGGATATCCTTACTTTCAAGAATTGCCATAATCGTTGCCACACCGATACCATTATCCGCCCCCAGCGTTGTACCCTTTGCCCGCACCCAGTCACCGTCAATGAACATCTTGATGCCCTCCTGATCGAAATCAAAAATGGTATCATTGTTCTTCTGGTGAACCATGTCGAGATGAGATTGCAGTACGATGGTTTTACGGTTCTCCATACCGGGAGTAGCCGGTTTACGGATGATGACATTGCGGATATCATCTTCAAAAGTTTCGAGACCGAGCCGGGTACCGAAATCCTTTATAAATTGGATGACCCGTTCTTCTTTTTTAGAGGGACGGGGGACGGCGTTGAGGTCAGAGAAATTCTTCCAGATGGGCTGGGGCTCGAGATGACGGATATCGGTGGACATATTAAAATTCTTTTCACAAATCTAATTTTTTCTTTAGAATAAAACGGTGGATCCTGTAATTATTGAAATAGCCGATACCGAATTTGGAATTCGTCCGGGAAAAGATTTGCAAATTGAATGCATGGATGCCGCGGAATACGTGATAAGAAAAACAAGAAAGTTCGAATTGATTTTAATTGATTTATTTATTGATGATAAGGTACCGGGAAAATTTTTATCGAGAGAATTCTGGAAAGCCATTGCCGGAAAAACGGCTGAGAAAGGGAAAATTATTTTTAATGCTTTTGAAGATGAAAATAAACTGGCTGTCATTCGGGAAGAGCTGGAATCAGCAGGATTGGCCGTGCAATTCTTCCCAAAAATCAATGGTTCCAACATGATGGTATACGGCGAACGAAAATCAAATGATGAAAGGAATTCGTAAAATACATCATATCGCTATCATCTGTTCCGATTATGAGCGGTCGAAGAAATTCTATACTGAAGTACTCGGCCTGGAAATCATTCGCGAGCTTTATCGTACAGCACGTAATTCCCATAAACTCGATCTGGCATTAAATGGTGAATACATCATTGAACTCTTCTCATTTCCCGATCCGCCACCTCGCTTAAGCAGACCGGAAGCATGTGGATTGAGACACCTGAGTTTTGAAGTAGAGAATCTGGATGAGATGATAGCGCGTTTGAATAATTTGCAAATCCCCACCGAACCCATTCGAACAGATGACTTCACCGGAAAACGTTTCACCTTTTTTCAGGATCCGGATCAGTTGCCAATAGAGCTGTATGAAAGCTAAATCAATTGATGAGTTAATGAATTGATGAATTGATGAATGTATTGGAATGTTTTAGAATGTTTTGGTGAGTGTTTTGAAATCTTAAAGGTCTTAATTTCATGCTAAATATCCTCCGTGTCCCTCTGTGAATTCTCGGTGACTCCGTGGTAAAAAATGAAGATCACTTTTACTTTGACGATCTATATTTACCTGATGGTTCAATCAGTATTTTTAAACAATCATCTTTTTACACGTAGAAAGATTCGCGATCAAATTATTCTTATTTTTCTCGACGAAACACTTTCCACCTCAAAATAATATTTATGACTACTTGCCCAATCCGCCATTTTTATACTAATTTCGTAACACTATTTATTAACTTATGTCCTCAAAAGGCTTAAAAATAACAGGTGCAATATTGGCTTTTATCTTGAGTATCGCCATTTCATTGAGCAATGCTAACTTTTCGGTACTTGGATTTGCGGATGCGGCAGAATTTGCACTATTGAGTGACCTCGCAGGCATTGCTCATGCTCCCGGATTTCCTGCTTATATACTGTTGTCAAAACTTTTTTCAACAGTGCTTTCCATATCCGGCATTGGTCATATCGCGACACTTGTTATTTTCAGCCGCATTCCGTGGAACTGTTTAGTTTGCAGGTGTTGTTGATGAGTATGGTGTTTTATGGTCTTTGCCTTCGGGAAGACGGGAAAAGAAATCAAGGATTGCGATGGGCAGCGATCGGTTTTGGACTGGGATTGGCCAATAATCATTTGACGATGCTGATGTTCGCGCCATTTCTACTTCTACTTTGGCCGGAAGGATGGCTCGTGAAAAAAATAGTCTCGAAAAAAAAACCTGTTTCTTCAAAAGTCAATTGGAAAGACCTTATCGGGAAGGAGGCAAAACATTTCGGGATTATCGTTGGTGCAATTCTCCTCCTCTTTTACGGATGGATGTACTTCAGAGCAGGATCAGAATTACCTTTTGCTTTCGGTAGTCCGGATACGTTAGATCGGCTCCTCTATCATCTCAGTGGCGGCGCTTGGATAAAAAACACACAGGCTGCAGTAAAAGGCATTGTCGGGATGCGATTGCCCTATTTCCTGCGCATCAGCTTTGAGCAGTTTTTCCTTTGCATTGTTTTTCTGGTATTGGGAGTCATCTATCTTATAACTTCTAAACGTCATCGACTCTGGGTGGCCATGGTATTTTACTTTTTGTTTCTATTTATCTACCAACTTCGTATCGACCAAACCGCGGATACTGACGCTTATCTCTGCACCCCGTTTTTCCTGCTCAGCGCCCTACTTCCATTCGGCATGGCCCGCTTATGCACCTGGTATAAACATGTATATTTTGCACTTCCGGTGTTTGTACTGGGTCAGTTTTTCGTTCACTTCGACAAAACCGATCTCCGCGATTTTGATCTCAGCACTGCATTGCTGCGCGACCTCGATCAATCTGCCCAAAAAGGCAGTGTTGTTTTAATTGCCGACTGGACCAATATTATCAATTACAATTACGCACGTGTTCATGATGGATTCCGTAAAGACCTCTGCGTGCTGAACTATGATTTAAAATTCACCCATCATGATTTATTCAGGAGAAACTATCCTGAAATCTACCAGGCAATTTCGGTAAGCTATGACCGTTATATAACATTACTCGGACAATACCATCCGGAAGAAATCTACAATACCGGATGCACGCTCGATCAACCCGATCTGATTGCGTCTTATCTGGATGTCATCCGCGCCCTGCAGAATTATTGCAAAAACAAGAATGTTCCATTCATCGCTGATCCGAAGGCCTATGTATTTCTCTCTCAACAAGGCGTATTTCCTGTTGCACATATTAGCGGAAGTTATGTTTCTGACCGGCCCGGAATCGGGAATGATGAATTTCTGAAACTGGAACACCAATGGTTAAACAATAAACATGTAAAAATGGATCCGTCTGCCTCTGATAAATTAGTGGATCTGGAAGCGGCACTCGATTTTCAGCGCAGATATTGGCAACAACTCAATGACCTTCCGAGAGCAGAGAAGGCCGAAGGAAAATATCGGGAAATAAAGCGCATGCAAAATCAAATGAAGAAAAAAATGAAATTTCTATTTCGTCCGGCATGAAGCATAAGATCTTTCGTGCTCTCCGTTATTTTTTCCTCGTCCTTCTGGCAGGAATAGTTTTTTACGTGCTATTCAACTTTCAATTGGTGAACTATGGTCTTTCACAATTGCGCGGTCAACTCCACATCGTTCTCAACGCCCGACCGGCAGAGGAACTACTGAACGACAGGAATTTTCCGGATAGCTTAAAGAAGAAACTACAATTAGTGGATGACATCCGTCGATTTGCCATTGATTCACTTGGACTCAAAAATTCTAAAAACTACACCGCGGTCTATGATCAGAAAGGAAAGCCCGCTTTATGGGTGTTAACTGCCTGCGAGCCATTCGCCATGACCGCCTATGAATGGAAATTTCCATTATTAGGTGCAGTATCTTACAAAGGATTTTTTGAAAAGGAAAACGGCCTTCCTGAACTGGAAGCATTGAAACAAGGAGGGTATGATACCGATTATTCTCCTACCGGCGGATGGAGTACTTTAGGTTGGTTCAAGGACCCCATTTTGAGCAATATGCTTCGGCGCTCAGAAGGACAATTGGCCGAATTGATCATACACGAGCTCACGCATGCTACACTTTACCTTCCCGGAAGTGTAGATTATAACGAGAACTTCGCCACCTTCACCGGGAACAGGGCGCATTGCAATTTTTAGCCTATCGCTTTGGTAGTGAATCAAAGGAGTTAAAGGCATACGCTGATTTACAATACGATGAGGAAGTTTTCGGGAAGTATATGGTCACCGCCGCAAAGGAATTGGAGGTTTTTTACAAAAGCCTGGATACAGGTATGAGTCACCCGGAAAAAGTGACGGCAAAATATCGTAAAATAAACTCCATCGTATTTAATATCAATGATTTAAAACTTAAGAATCCGGACCGCTTTCGACTTACTGACACCGAAGGGAAATTACCCAATAACTGCCTTTTCATGTCCTATCGTCGATACAGGAAGCAGCAAGAGGAATTCAAAGTGCAACTCATGAAATACAACGGCGACCTAAAGAACTGGCTTTTAAACTTGCAGCGTGAAAACGAATAAGTTTATCGAAAAAAAGAGCTGCTCAATTTTGATTTAAGGACTCAAAACGTCAGGGACTTTAAAATATTCCCTAATTTCGTGACCTCTCAAAAAAACACTCACTATTAGCATGGCTATAACGAACATCTCAAAGAAGTCTAAAGCATCGAAGGCAGCTCAAACCAAATCGCTCATTTTTATTGTGGAAGACGATGCATTACAACTCGAAATTTTAAAAGATCATCTGGAGAGTACAACAAGTAATTGTGATATCAAAACCTACGAAACAGGCGAAGATTGTCTGGCGAAAATCGGATCACAAAAACCGGTATTGGCCTTCGTTGATTTCAATCTGAATTCAAAAGTCAGAAAAGCGATGAACGGCGTTGATTTCGGCAAAAAATTGAAGAAGCTCTCTCCGAAGACAGAAATTATTATGATTTCCGATGTTAATCGTGTGGAGCTTATTGATAAAACTTTAAGTAAAACACCTTTTAAATTTATTAAGAAAGATGTAAGTTCTTTAAAACTTGCTGCGGCTACTGTGCAGGATACCACCAATCCTTTTCAGGCGATGATACAACGTTTTGATCAAGCTGCAAAAATCCTTAAACTGGAATCGGATGTTTATGAAATTTTAAAAACACCTTCAAAGTTGATTGAAGTAAGTCTGCCGATAAAGATGGATGATGGGTCTATTAAAGTTTTTGACGGTTATCGCGTGATACACTCTACTGCACTTGGGCCCTCTAAAGGAGGTATTCGATATTCACCTGCTGTAGAAGCTGATGAAGTAAAAGCGCTTGCTGCATGGATGACGTGGAAATGTGCTATCGCAGATATTCCTTACGGTGGAGCGAAAGGAGGAATCAATTGTGAACCTTCTAAAATGTCTGTTGGAGAATTAGAACGTTTGACCAGAGCCTATACAGTAGCTATGTCAGATGTTTTTGGTGTAGATAAAGATATACCAGCACCGGATATGAATACAGGTCCACGTGAGATGGCATGGATTGTTGACGAGTTCAGCAAAGTAAAAGGTGGTTTTACTCCGGGAATAGTCACCGGTAAACCTTTATTTCTGGGCGGATCATTGGGACGTGTTGAAGCAACCGGTCGTGGTGTATGTACGTCTGCGCTGGAAGCAATGCGTCATCTGAAAATGAATCCAAAGAAATGCAGTGCTGCCGTACAGGGTTTTGGCAATGTCGGATCTATCTCTGCAAAACATTTCGAATTAAACGGAATAAAAGTAGTGGCTATCAGTGATCACACCGCTGCCTTTTATAATCCCAAAGGTATTGACATTGCCAAAGCGATGGCTTACAGAGACGGAAACAAAGGTGTCTTGAAAGGTTTTAAAGATGGTGGAAAACTCATCACGAATGAAGAGTTGCTGGAATTGAATGTAGATATACTTGCTCCCTGCGCTACTGAAAATCAGATTACGGCACAGAATGCAAACAAGATTAAGGCAAAATTAATTGTTGAAGGCGCGAATGGTCCTTCTACTGCCGGAGCTGATTCCATTTTAAATGACAAGGAATTATCATCATCCCGGATATTCTGGCTAACGGTGGCGGTGTTACCGTTTCTTATTTCGAGTGGGTGCAGAATCGAACAGGCTATTATTACAGTGAAGAGGAGATCAACAAACGCGCTGACCGCTGGATGAAGCAGGCTTTTGCCAATGTATGGAATGTTTCCCAGAAGCATAAAGTATCTATGCGCATTGCTGCTTATATCTTCGCTCTCGGAAAAGTTGCAACTGCTACCCGGGCCAGAGGAAGTTATTAAAAAGGACAAGCACGATCACGCAGAGAAGATGTTAATCAAACGAAACATTTCTCTGCGTGCGTGTTTTCACAGATATTTAAATTTTTAACTGACCCAATTATTTACAAAAAAAGCACTTCTAAAAATGACCATACATAGAGAGGGGTATACCATTTTAACCATTACCACATTATTGCTGGCAGCAATTAACGGGTTGACTTATTATTTCTTTCATGATCAGCTCGTGGTTATCGGAGCAGTAGCTTTTCTCAGTTTAATTTTCTTTTTATTGATCCTTCAATTTTTCAGATCGCCAAAAAGAGATCAAACTATAGGAGAGCGATTAATTATTGCCCCTTGTGACGGAAAAGTTGTGGTGATTGAACAAACGATCGAAGCAGAATACTATAAAGAAAAACGATTACAGGTTTCTATATTCATGTCACCGGTGAATGTTCATATCAACTGGTATCCGCTATCCGGTATAGTAAAATACTTGCGCTATCACGAAGGGAAATACCTTGTCGCCTGGCATCCAAAAGCCAGTACAGAAAACGAAAGGACAACGATGGTTATTGATAAAGGCGGGTTCTCCATTCTTTTACGCCAGATAGCCGGAGCGCTCGCGAAACGCATTGTTTATTACCCTCATGAAAACGATATGGTCAAACAAGGATCTGAGTTGGGTTTTATAAAATTCGGATCACGTGTTGATCTCTACCTACCTTTAGATTCAAAAATCAAAGTGAATATCGGAGAAAAAACCGTGGGTGGTGTTACTGTGATAGCAGAGTTTTAGAAGTATATTTTGAGAACGGCTCTGACTCGCTCTTCTGTGTAAACACAATGAACCATGAAGCAGAATCGCGAAAGCGATACGCTTCATGGTAAACCTTGAACTTTAAACTTTAAACGCTCATTTCATCTCATTCCCCAGGAACGATAGAGGATATTCATGACACAGCGATGTAGAATATTGTTGTCAGGCATTTCACCTTTGATATAAGCTTGTTGGATTTTGTTCAAATCCTCCGATGGAAAGTGAGTGTTAAGTTGAATCCTCAATTGCTCACGTATAGTTAATAGTTCTTTGATACGGTTTTGGTATTCGTTGCTTACTTCGGGACCTACGTCTGCATAAACCAATGCTGTGTTGGATACAATATCACAATAGCTGAAATTATTCCGGTAGTGTTCGCGGGACTTACAATACAAACGGTTCAGAAAAGCATCATTGGTGGCATAATAAGCACCGGAATCGGAAGCGACCATTGCACGTCGACAATTTCCACTATCTGGCCCCGACCAGAGAAAAGTAGAATTATAGCTTAGATTCAATTGGGTGAGATCAGAGGTAACTGAGGTCCATACCGGGACATTATCGGGCTTATTGATCGTAATTTCGGTTTGCATACCATTGGTAAGTCCGGCTATTCGGCGATAACCGGGCAGTTCATTGAACCAGTTTGCTGATTTCATCACATAGATGGCATGAAAAGGAATATTTTTTTGACGTGCCTGTTCACAATAACGCACATATTCATGACCGTTAGCAGTAACCATTCCATTTCCTACCAGATACACCATCTTCACTGCATCATTGCGATCTGACCATTTCATATCGTTTAAACAGGTATGGATGGCTGCGCTTACAATCTGATCCCCTTTCTCAATAGACGGTCGCAGTTTATATAATTCCGAAACCACGAAGTCAAAATTCTTTGTGAGAGGTGCAAGTATTTTCACATATGCATTTTCCTTACCAAAACTTGGACGGGAGAACCCGACCACACCAATGCGCAGAGAAGGCTTGGGTTCCATGTTCTCCGCAAGATTGATAATCATCCATAAATTATCACGTAAGTCGTTAATGAGTCCGTTGGTGCTACCACTCAGATCAACACAAAACACAATATCCAACGGACGATGAGTATCATTATGTCTGTTGGACGAACCTCCACCTTCTCCCCGGACATTTCTGCACAATAAAATAAAAATCACCATGCTCAAATAACAACAAACTCTTTTTCCCTTCATATTTATACTTCTGACAAGCATCGCTAAATACAAAGTTCACCATTTGCTATTGACTTCGAATAAAGTCAACTAAAAAGTTATGAATAGGCAGATGTGATTTCTTTCCAATGGAGCTCAAAAAATACGGTCAATGCTTGCAGTGCTTCCGGCACTTTCCAGACACTTCGGTTGCGTGCCTCCACAGCATTAGAAATGGCCCTGATTTGCAAAGATGGAATTTGCATCACATTACAGGCATAAAAAACTGCAGCCCCTTCCATCGTCTCTATTTCAGCACTTGATCGTCTTTTAAAATCTGCAATACTTTGGTCGTTGCCATGCACAGTATTCACTGTAGTTCCTCTTACCTTACTGATTTTCAGAGGCTCTATTTCAGCAGGAAAGGGGACCAAATGTCCATTTTTGAAAGGCGGTTCATCCTTATCCGCAAAACCCAGGCTGAAAACATCCAAATAATTTTCATGATCCTCTGCACCCAAATCCCCAAATTCATCCGAAACGACTTCTACCAAACTGCCCGGCACTAAGTCCATAGAAAAACTACCAGCCAGACCGATATTTATCACAAGATCATAAGAATACAGCAAGGGTACGGCCCAAATGAAAGGCTGTAGCAGGAATCCCAACACCGGTTATTAAAGCATCTACACTAGACCCTTTTACCTTTTCTTTAAAACCGGCAGTCCATTGAGCATTCAGGCCAAAACATTCCATCTCCACTGCCGTAGCTGCCACTAAAAGTATCCGCCTCTGATGATTCACGCTGCAAAGATATTGCAAAGTATTGTCTTCGTGCGAATTGTCGCTATGAAAGATCAGGAAAATCACCTAATTTTGCAGAC
This sequence comes from Bacteroidota bacterium, assembly GCA_016721435.1. GTDB lineage: Bacteria > Bacteroidota > Bacteroidia > AKYH767-A > OLB10 > JAJTFW01. Next base: position 104,856 of record JADKIC010000010.1, on the reverse strand, counting down.
GATAAAACCTAACTACTGAACTTACAGCAACAATGATATTTATCACCCGCAAAGAACGATTTAACGCTGCCCATAAACTTTTCAAAGAAGACTGGACGAACGAAAAAAATTTGGAGGTATTCGGCAAATGTTCCAATCCAAATTGGCACGGTCATAACTACGACTTATTTGTAACGGTAAAAGGCAGGATTAATCCGGAAACCGGGTTTGTTATTGATTTAAAATTTTTAAGTACGCTGATCAAAGAAAGAGTGATCGATAAAATCGACCATAAGAATATCAATCTCGATGTTGACTTTATGAAAGACAGAATGGCTTCAACCGAAGTGCTTGCGGAAGCCATCTGGGAACAACTCGATTCCGCCATCAAAGGACAAGGTTGCGCATTGCATTGTATAAAGCTTTTTGAAACAGAAAATAACTACGTTGAATATTTTGGATCTGAAAACTAAGAGAAAGTGACTGACCATAAACATTTGCCTCCCGATGAAGAGATGGACGGATACGCGAAAATCGATATGTACAATCCTGCAAAAGTTGAAAAGCTTGCCGGATGGTACAAAAATATTATCGAGGAAGTAGGAGAAAATCAGATCGGGAAGGGCTCCTCAAAACTCCCGAACGTGTAGCGAAAGCCATGCAATTCCTGACACATGGATATGATCTGGATCCGGTGGCGATTCTTAATTCTGCAAAATTTCAAGCGAGGATTATAAGCAAATGGTGATTGTTAAAGACATAGAATTGTATAGTTTATGCGAACATCATATGCTTCCTTTCTTTGGCAAAGCGCATGTGGCCTATATTCCCAACAACTACATTGTTGGACTAAGTAAAATTCCAAGAGTGGTTGATGCCTTTTCCCGCCGCTTGCAGGTGCAGGAGCGTTTAACAACAGAGATCAGGGATTGCATTGAAGATACATTAAAGCCTTTGGGTGTTGCTGTTGTTATTGAAGCGCAACATTTATGCATGCAGATGAGAGGAGTACAGAAACAAAATTCGGTGACCACGACTTCCGCGTTTACCGGTGAGTTTGAGAATGACAGGACGCGCAGTGAATTTATTTCTTTGATAAGGGGTAGATTGCATTAAGCTACCGGCTACCAGCTATGATCTGGATGGTTGACGAATAAAAATTACTAGTGGACCAAGCTGAAGCTGCTGGCTGCTTGCTCTAGCTACTCGCTGAAAGATTGACCAATAAAAAATACAGGTGGACAAATAAAAGCTGGGCGCTGGAAGCCGGTAGCCGGAAGCAAAATACTATTGATACGAAAAAATAATACTATGAAAGCATACATCTTCCCGGGACAGGGAGCACAGTTTGTTGGAATGGGAAAAGACCTTTATGAAAGTTCTGATCTCGCGAAAGCCATGTTTGAACAGGCCAATGATATCATCGGATTCAGAATTTCAGATTTGATGTTTAGCGGCACTGACGAAGATTTACGTCAGACAAAAGTTACACAGCCGGCTATCTTTTTACATTCGGTCATACAAGCCAGAGTGATGGGCGCGGATTTTCAGCCGGATATGGTAGCAGGACATTCGGTGGGAGAACTTTCAGCACTGGTGGCAAACGGCACATTAAGTTTTGAAGATGGTTTACGATTGGTAATAGTCAGGGCTAATGCTATGCAATCCGCCTGCGAAACCAGACCGGGAACCATGGCTGCCATTCTCGCCCTCGACGATGCTAAGGTGGAAGAAGTTTGCACGGAGACCCCGGGTATTGTGGTGGCGGCAAATTATAACTGTCCCGGCCAATTGGTTATTTCGGGTGAAATCGATGCCGTTCAACGGGCCTGTGAAAACATGAAAGCTGTCGGTGCAAAACGGGCCCTCCTTCTGAATGTTGGTGGTGCGTTTCATAGTCCGTTGATGGAGCCAGCGCGAGCAGCATTGGCCGCGGCTATTGATTCCACTAAGTTTAATACTCCCTCCTGCCCCATTTATCAGAATTTTACGGCTAGCCCGCACCGTGATACTACTGAAATCAGAAATAACCTCAGTGCTCAGATTACAGCCCCTGTGCTCTGGACACAAACTGTTGAACATATGGTGGGAGATGGAGCAACGACGTTTACTGAAATTGGTCCGGGGAAAGTATTGCAGGGGTTGGTGAAGAAGATTTACAAAGAAGCCGTAATAGCGTAATTCAGAATTCAGAATGCAGAATTCAGAATGCAGAATTCAGAATTAGAATGTAGAATTAGTGCAGAATTAGAATGCAGAATTTAGAATGCAGAATTTAGAATTGTGAAGACAAAATCAGGAGGAGAAGTATAATTCTGAATTATAATAATCCAGACCTGCCGGGGGGACCGAAGGCAGGTTCTGAATTTAACATTATCGTGACGAAAAATAGTACGTTAGACAAAACAATACAGCGAAAAAAACATGGATCTCCATCCACTCAATGCTATTTCCCCCAATCGACGGACGGTATAGAAACTCCTGCGAAGAACTGGCGCTTTATTTTTCAGAAGAAGCTTTGATGCGCTATCGTGTGATGGTTGAAATTGAATATTTCATCGAATTGTGTGAATTGCCTTTGCCGCAATTGAAGGGATTCGAAAGCAGCAACAATAAGAAGTTGAGAAATATTTACAACAATTTTAAACACGAAGATGCCCTTCATATCAAATCCATTGAAAAAACTACCAATCACGATGTAAAAGCGGTGGAATATTTTTTGAAAGAAAAATTTGATGAGATGGGTCTTGGAGAATACAAGGAATTCATTCACTTCGGCCTCACCTCGCAGGACATTAACAATACAGCGATTCCATTGAGTTTACGGGAAGCGAATCAACTTATTTATTTGCCCATCATTAAAGCGATTAGTGAGAAGATTTTACTGGTATCACGCGAATGGAAAGATATTCCGATGCTGGCCCGAACACATGGACAACCTGCTTCCCCTACCCGACTTGGGAAGGAGATTTACATCTTTCATCACCGTTTACAAACACAACTGGAACTGTTAAATACCATTGCCTGTTCCGCTAAATTTGGAGGAGCCACAGGCAATTTCAATGCTCACGCCATCGCCTATCCGAATATTGACTGGATCCAATTCAGTGACCGGTTTATTGAAAGGTTGGGATTAACTCGTAGTCCTTATACTACTCAAATCGAACATTACGATAACATGGCAGCACTTTTCGATACCATGAAGCGCATCAATACCATTTTGATTGACCTCTCCAGAGATATGTGGTCCTACATTTCGATGAATTACTTTACACAACGCGTGGTAGCAAATGAGGTAGGTTCATCTGCAATGCCACACAAGGTAAATCCAATTGATTTTGAAAATGCGGAAGGCAATTTCGGTATGGCGAATGCGTTATTTGAACATCTCTCTGCCAAACTGCCGGTTTCCCGGTTACAAAGGGATCTTACTGATTCCACGGTGCTGAGAAACATCGGCGTGCCCTTTGCACATACTTTAATCGCTTGTAAGTCATTGTTGAAGGGATTCAGTAAAGTCAATGTGAACACTGCAGTTATTGAAGAAGATCTTTCCGGTAACTGGGCGGTTGTTGCTGAAGCTATACAAACCATTTTGCGACGGGAAGCTTATCCGAATCCTTAGGAAGCATTAAAACGCTCACCCGCACCGGAGAAAAAATTAATCCGGACACTATTGCTCGTTTTATTTCGGGACTTGATGTCAGTGAGAATATCAAGGAAGAGTTAAGAAAGATTACTCCGTTTAATTATACAGGTGTAGTGAAAGATTTTTAATCTCCCTCTTGGGGGATCGTCTCGTCATGCTCACCTCGTCTTCGACGAGTTGATTCTGACGAGATTTGGAGGAACGCTTCGCTTGGGGGAGAATTGCTTTCTCGTCAGATTCATTTCACCTTCGATGCAATGAATCTGACGAGATTTAATGAGAATAGAAACTTTTCTGCTTCATGTGAAAAAAGAATATCCGGTATTTCTATGACCAGCTACTGGTTAAAACATCCGCAATGTGGATGGTGCGAAGGGAAAGTTTATTTTTAAGGATGATACCATTCAGATGCATAAGACAAAGCGGATCGTTAGAAATGAGGGTATCTGCACCTGCTTTTTGGGCAGCGGTGATTAACTCCATGCCCATTTTCACTGTCAATGCTTCATTCTTTCGATCGAGTCCGCCACCGGCACCGCAACAAGGAATACCGGAATCGAAAGGGATTAATGTTAAATTTTTGACTTTACTTAGAAGAGATTGCATGGCCGATTCCACCTTCAAATCGGTTTTACAGGCACAGGAATCCAGTAAAACTGCTTTTGCTTCATATGCAGCACCGATATCCGATACATGCATGATATTTACGAGAAAATCGCTCAACTCATAAAAATGCTTCTGGACCAGCTTATATTCATTGTGCAAAGATGAATTATGAAACATGGAAGGATAATGATTCCTTACTGTTGCTACACAACCCGGACCCGGACAAACGACATAACGTTCCTCCTGAAATTCACGAATCAGTTTTTCTCCAACCTCCTTACATTGATCACGGTAACCGTCTTCATAAGCAGGCTGACCACAGCAGGTTTGATCAATATTATAGTTCACCCCACAACCTACCCGCTCCAATAATTTCAACGTGTTGCGAGCGGTTTCCGGCTGAAACTGATCTAGGTAACATGGAATAAATAAATCAACTATCACCCTGCAATATTAAAGATTTAATTTAATTATCCGGTCCTTTCGCTGCACATTCAGCAATAAGATAATACCAATAATAAAGAACAAGATCAAAGCAAGAATGGAATCCCGCATACTTCCGGTAATCTCATTTACTAACCCGAAAATCAGGGTTCCGAGTACCGTTCCGGTTTTATCACAAACATCATAAAAACTGAAATAAGAAGCATGATCCTGAGTTTGCGGCAGTAATTTTGAATAGGTTGACCGGGACAAGGATTGAATTCCGCCCATCACCAATCCCACAAAGGCAGCGGTGATATAAAAATCAAACGAACATACACTAAACCATAAACACTTACACAGATCATCATCCAAACAAAAATAGAAATAATGAGTGCTTTAATGTTTCCAAATTTCGCAGACAATGTAGAGAAAAGATAAGCTCCGCCTATAGCAACAAACTGAATCAATAAAATACACACGATCAAACCACTTTGCCGGCTTTGTTCGTCGGGCCAGGAAATCTCCTTCACTCCGAATAAGGTAGCAAGATACATCACTGTTTGCACCGCCATGTTATAGAAAAAAAACGCGACGAGAAACCACTTCAATGCCGGATAACTTTTCAGTTGCGTCCATACCTTACGGAGTTCTCTGTACCCTTTCGCCAAAATATCTTTTCAATCGGACGTTTTTGCGGATCACGTGGAAGATTAGCAAAGGAATACTGAGCGAATATAAACCACCAGACACCCACCAGCAAAAACGAAAATCGCATGGCCTTTCCATTGGAAATTCCTCCATACCATTCGGGAAAAAGAATCATGGTAAGATTAAAGATGAGTAACATGGAAGAACCAATATAACCCATCGAATAGCCGCGTGCACTGACATGGTCCTGAAATTCTTCTGTTGATATTTCCGGAAGATATGCATTGTAAAAAACAATACTTCCTGAATAACCTATTGCGGCCACCATTGAACAGAGGACACCAATCCAAAGTGTATCTATCCCTTCAAAAAACCAAAGCATGGAACAGGCTATTGCACCCAGAGTACTGAAGAAAAACATAAACTTCTTTTTTTGACCACTATAGTCGGCAATAGAAGAAAGCATTGGAGATAAAGCAGCAATGAAAAGAAATGCTGCAGAAATAGCATAAGATTGCAGTGACTCACTATTAAATGTACGACCAAGAAATTTAACTGAAGTTGCACCATTGCTGCTTGTGATTGCGCTGAAATAAATAGGAAACAAGGCAGAGCTTATGACCAGCGAATACGCCGAATTCGCCCAGTCGTAAAAAGTCCAGGCTTTAATTACTTTTCATTATCCTTTTCAAATGGTTCCATAAGATCTTTCTGCGTTCGAAAATAATGAATGCTTTTGAATCTTCGGCAAACGGCAGACCATTACTTAGCATCCACTTAACCTTTGATTATTATAGCCATAATATAGCCTTAGGAATTAATTAATCTTCGCAGGAGGACCTTCACGCCAAAGAAATAAGACTATTATGTATAACCCACTATCAAAATTTAAAAAGGTGACGTTAAGCCTCTTACTCGCGGCTACCACCTGGCTCGCACAAGGGCAATCACCGCTTGAACTTCAGTTCCTCGGTCGATATGTCACAAATACATACGATGCAGGCGGAACCGAAATTACAGCATTTGATGCCACCAGCAAACGGTTGTTCAGCGTGAACGGTTCAACAGGAAAAGTTGACATTATAAATTTTGCTAACCCCCGCAACGCCTACTCTCATTACTTCATTCGATTTAACTCCCTTTGGACTTTCCGCGAATAGTGTGGCTGCAAAGAATGGAATCATTGCTATCGGAGTGGAAGCTGTAGTAAAGCAAGATTCAGGAAAAGTTGTTCTTATTGATGCGAATGGTACTTTTCTAAACAGTTTTACTGTTGGAGCTTTACCGGATATGATCACATTTACTCCTAACGGTCAATACATACTTGTTGCATGTGAAGGAGAACCGAATACCACCTACACCAATGATCCGGAAGGTTCAGTAGGTATCATTAATATCAGTGGTGGTGTAGCTTCAGCAACATTGCAGATCGCTTCCTTCACAGCCTTTAATTCGGCGACACTCGACCCTTCCATACGTAAGTTTGGTCCGGGATCTACGCTTGCACAAGATCTTGAACCGGAGTACATCGCTATATCTGACAATTCTCTAACGGCATGGGTGACCTGTCAGGAAAATAACGCCTGGGCCATTATTGATATTCCTACTGCTACAGTTACTTCACTTGTTGGAATGGGATTCAAAGACCATAGTATTCCGGGCAATGGTTTGGATGCTTCTGACCAAAATGGTGGTGTAGTCAATATTACCACCTGGCCTATAAAAGGAATGTATCAGCCGGATGCCATTACTGCATTTACGGTAGGTGGACAGAATTACATCATCAGCGCAAATGAAGGTGATGTGCGTGAATATTCAGCATTGAATGAAGCGGTGCGATTAAGTTCCGGTTCTTATCTGTTAGATCCAACCGTGTTCCCAAATGCTGCCACTTTAAAAAACAGCAGTAACCTCGGTCGTTTAAATGTAACCACTAAAACAGGCGATATAGATAACGATGGTGACTTTGATGTCATTCACTCTTTCGGTGCACGTTCTTTTTCAATTTGGAATGAAGCAGGAGCATTGGTGTGGGATAGCGGTGATCAGATTGAACAAATGATGAATACTATTTCTCCTGCTAATTTTAATTGCAGCAATACCAATAACACTAAGAAAAACAGAAGTGATGATAAAGGTCCGGAGCCTGAAGCAGTAACTGTTGCCCAAATAGGAGATAGTTTATTTGCCTTTGTAGGTTTAGAACGAATTGGCGGTGTAATGATTTATAATATCACTAATCCCAATGCTCCAACTTTTTCTTCTTACATCAACACCAGAAATTTTGCACAAACGCCATCATTAAACAATGGTGGAGATCTGGGACCTGAAGGAATTATTTTCATTCCAAAAACGAAAGTCCTAATGGTAAAGATCTGTTAGTGCTTTCCAATGAAATCAGCGGTACTATTTCTATCTATCAGGTAGGACGCAGGATGACTTTACAAATATTGCATGCATCAGACTTTGAAGCATCCGTTGAAGCCGTGCAAGATGCGCCTCGCTTTGCTGCCATCGTAGATACTCTTGAACATACTTATCCGAACACATTGATTCTCTCTTCCGGTGATAATATTCTTCCAAGTCCTTTCTCTAATTCAGGTGAAGATCCTTCATTGGTAACCCCATTAAAAAATACATACAGCTCCTATTACGGCGGACCTTTTAGTTTTAATGATCTGAGAGCGGGTATCGGACGTGTGGATATGTCCATCATGAACTTTATTGGCATTGAAGCAGCAGCATTGGGAAATCATGAATTTGATTTAGGAACCAGTGAACTGCGCAACATGATTGCAGGCGTTAACTCAGGATCCAATATACGTTGGTTCGGAGCACAATTTCCTTATTTAAGTTCCAACCTGGATTTCAGCGGAGATGTGAATTTATCAAACATCGGTACCAATGCACGATTGCAAAATACCGCCTTCCGTTCAAACCCAAGCATGACAGCTGCACAGATCGCTACAACTCCTAAACTTGCACCCTCCTGTATCATCACTAAGAATGTACAGAAGTACGGTATCGTAGGAGCCACCACACCTATTCTCGCATCCATTTCTTCTCCCGGTGCAACAAGCATTAAAAACCCCGGAGCAGGCACTAATGATATGTCTTTGCTGGCTACAATTCTGCAACCCGTAATTGATTCATTGCGCTTCTCAGAAGGTTGTGATAAGATAATTATATTGGCACATATGCAGCAATTAATTTTAGAAAAGCAATTGGCGACCTTCTTACATGGAGTTGACATTATCGTTAGCGGAGGTTCTCATACATTAATGGCGGATGCAACAGATCGTTTACGCGCAGGAGATGTAGCTGTAGAAACCTATCCTTTTTTCACTACAGGTGCTGATAGTAAACCCATTGCCATTATAAATACAGAAGCTAACTACAAGTATGTTGGCCGACTTGTTATTGACTTTGATATTACAGGAAATATAATTCCATCTTCAGTAAATTCAGCTATTTCAGGAGCTTACCCGGCTGATAGTTTGGGTGTGGAGGAAACCTGGGGAGCAGGAAATTATGCGAGTGCATTCACTCCGGGTTCTAAGGGTGACCTTGTAAAGATCCTTTGTGATGCAACGGGCAATGTAATTGCTGCAAAAGATGGTAATATCTTTGGAAAACTGCAGTGTATCTTGAAGGACGTCGTACCTTAGTTAGAACAGAAGAAACAAATCTTGGAAATCTATCTTCTGAAGCGAACCTTTGGATGGCAAAATATTATGATGCAGGTACAACGGTATCTATAAAAAATGGAGGAGGAATTCGTTCTTCTATTGGATATGTAAATGCTGTTGGAAGTATAGTGGCGTACGAACCTCCACAGGCAAATCCTGCAGCTGGAAAACTTCAAGGTGATATTTCACAATTGGATATTGAAAATTCACTTCGTTTCAACAATCAGCTTTCCGTTCTTTCATTAACTGCTTCCGGTTTACGTACCATTCTTGAACATGGTGGCCATGTCACTGCAGCGGGTGCTACTCCGGGTCAATTCCCACAGGTGGCCGGTGTTCGCTTTAGCTTTGATCCTTCTTTACCACAGATGGCCAGAATACGCAGTGCTGTAATTGTTGACGCACTCGGCAATAACATCGACACATTGGTATCAAACGGAATAACCTATGGTGATACCGCACGAATCTTCCGTGTCGTGACCTTAAACTTCCTTGCTTCCGGTGGAGATAGCTATCCCTTCAACACCTTAGGCACTGCCCGTATCGACCTTCCAACGCTTCCTCCGGCAGGTCCGGGATTAGCAGGATTTACTCTTCCCGGCTCTGAGCAAGATGCTTTTGCCGAATACATGAAAGCCAATTTCACTTCCTCTCCTTATGCAATTGCTGAAACAATGATTGCATTGGATAGCCGGATTGAAAATTTACAGGTACGTCAGGATGATATCCTCCCGCTAAATATTATTACTGCTACAAGTACGGATGGTTCCTGCTTGAATGATGGTTCCATTACGCTGACTTTTGCAGGAGGTAGCGGACCTTATACTGTTGCCTTGAACGGAGGTAGTCCATCACCTGCAAGCAGTCCTTATACGATCAACGGATTAGCAGCAGGTTCTTACTCGATTAGTGTAACGGACTTCTACGGAAACAGTGCTACAACTTCGATTGATGTATTACCTGCTCAAGGACCGGGGAATGCCGGTGCGATCACTGGAACTGCTTTCGATTGTGTAAGTGGTGGACCGGGTGCTAAATTATTTTACATTGCATGTGTACCGAATGCGGATAGTTACAATTGGACATGGTCCGGAACTTCAGGAGTGACAATTTCGTTGGGGAATGGTACGAATACCATCAATTTAAGTTGGTCATCCGGAGTCATTCAAAATGGCATTAGTGGTGTGCTCACCGTTACTCCTCTTGATTCATGTGGATTAAGTGGTGCTCCATCATCCGTGAATATCGGCTATTACTCTGCAATACCTGTAACACCGGGATCAATATCAGGTCCTAATAAGGTTTGCCCAGGCGACATCGTAACGTATTCCGTAGCTGCTGTAAACCGCGCTGCTTCGTATAACTGGACACTACCTGCTACATTCACTGTTATTGGCAATGCTAATTCCAATGTTATTCAGGTTACGGTTGGTGCAGGATTTAACGGTGGCTCCATAAGTGTAAGCGCTTCCAATAGTTGTGGCAACAGTCCTTTACGCACAAGGATCCTTAATTTAAATACCCCCACACGTCCGGGAATTATTAGTGGACCTGCTTCAGGTGTTTGTGCCCAAACAGGCGTCATCTATAGCACTCCGGGGTCCATCAATGCAACTTCATATAACTGGATTACTCCTGCTGGTGTAACGATTAACTCCGGCCAGGGAAGTACATTGATCAATGTTGATTTTGACAATACTTTTGTTGGTGGAACTATCATTGCAGAAGCTATCAATAGCTGCGGTGCAAGTATACAGCGCGCATTAAGTGTTACTGCGAAACCCGAACGTCCGGTTGTTATTAACGGATCATTTGTGATTTGTCCGGGCGCAACAGGTGTAGCGTATGATGTTCAAACCGCATATGGGGCTGCTTCCTATAACTGGGTAAGTCCAACGGGAACTATGATCACTTCAGGCCAGGGCACTAAAAATATTTCAGTGGACTTTGGACCGACTTACTTCAGTGGTCAAACCATAAAAATCAATGTATCGAATGCATGTGGTACAAGTTTCAATCGTGTCAGCAATGGAATATTTACAGACATCAATGCCTGCACACCATTCGCCAGAATATCTGAAAACTCATCTTCTGTAAGTAAGGTTTATCCGAATCCTGCAAATGATGAGGTAACACTAGCTGTTCATTCAGTTATCAGTGAAGATGTCAACATGGATTTAATTGACATCACCGGAAAAAGTCTTCAAACTTCTTTACAATCTTTAATAAAGGGCTCCAACAATATCCGAATAGATGTCAGTACGCTGGCGGAAGGATTGTACTTTATCAGATTGAAAGGAACGTCGATTAGCGAAAGTCTGCGTATTACTGTTAAGCATTAATGAATTGGGTAAATGAGATAAGGTCGCTCCTACAAGGGCGGCCTTTTATTGATGTGTAGTAAATCTGAAAGAAATGGCACCGGTTGATAAAGATGAATCTATTCGTCAAATGAAATCAAAGTTATTTTCACAACTGAAACTCAAACTTCAATTTCAATCGCAAGGCGCCGCTGTTGATTTGCACACTATCGACATAAGTTGAACTCACTGGCAACACGTTACAAAACTTAAACTTCGCATTGGCCATCAATTCCCGATCCGGTACATTCCCTGCATCTACATCGTACACATCGATTGAAATATTGTCACTGAAGTTAGAAGTGCCTTTCGGAGGAATAATATTAAACACCCCCGACTCTACATTGTTCAGAACTGTTGTTGTTTCATAAACAGTATCTCCCGGAAACGTAATTTTAAAAGTCAGGTCAGGAAGCGTTCCCGGATCCCAGTCCACACCGGCTGCTTTAAAGGCAGGGACTTGCATTACTTCTAATGTTTTTATTACAACCCGACGATGAAAAGTAACAGGTACATCTCTTGTCTGACTGGATGACAATCCTGATTTGGTTGCCGTTGCTTTCACCTGATAGTTTCCGTAAGCGGCATATGAATGTTGCGCTGTAAATCCCTGTCCGGTGGTCCCATCTCCAAAATCCCATGAAACACTTTCTGCTCCTGATGAACTCGCTGTAAATACAATGGTTTTCGGAAGATTAATCGTATAGCCGCTGGTATGCGTAATATTTATACTTGGCGGGGTGGCTTCCTCATCTTCTTTCTTGCAAGAAATAAAAATACTGAGTCCTATACAGATCGCTAACAATTGATTTTTCATATTTGTAAAAGTAGAAAAGTCGCCTGAAAGTTGATCTTCAATTACACAGCAAGTGTCAATACATTGTCATTCATTGTGCTATAAGCAAGGACTTTCTGCTTAGAACACCTTCTTTCAGAAACAGCAATTCATAGAGCCCATTCTTATAGCCCTCCAGAGAGAGCTCAAAATCACCTGTTGTTTTGTCTTTTCTCCAAATCAAACTGCCGGACATATCAACCATGCGAATGTCATCAACGCCCCCTGCCGGTAAATCCACAATCACCTTTCCGGAAGCCGGATTCGGATAAAAGTTGACGAGGAGCTCTTCGGGGACTTCACTTAAAGCAGTCACAAAATTACAGTTATTGTATGTATTGATCACTGTAGAAGTATCTATGATAATATTTTCATCTCCCGGTTGATAAGTGAGGAAATAAAAATAAATCAGCATCATTTCATCGGTGGTGGCTTCTCCTGACTAACATCCTGCGGAGGAATACTTGGATTTAATGGATTATTGACAGTATTATCATAAAATGCTTCACCATGAAAGGATGATAGAGCCGGAATCTTCAAAGGCTGGCGGAATTGATAATTTCCCTGCCACATAAAATTCCATTCGGGGATATCTATAAAAGGAATGGTATCATTAAGCAAAGTTACCGCCCAGGATTTTATACTTCGTCCAATCAAGTGCATATGGGGTGCGACGGACAATAACGTCAAATTAAAAGGTGTGGTGAGTTGTGAATAAAAAGTCCGTGTAGAATCCGCTGGTATGAAAAGGGGACCATTGGTCAGTTGTGCCCCATGATTAAGTATAGGCGCTACCGTTACCTCTCTCGTCGTAGGGACGGGTGTCATTTCAAAATTTACTTTCGTTGAATCCTGCTGAAAAGATGAACCCACAGGATAATGTACCTGGAAAATAATTGTGCTGCCTGCAGGAATAGAAAGTCCCATACCTAAGGGCTGAAAGACCGGTTCAGCTCCGGGCACCCAAATTCCGACCAATTTAGCGGAGTTACTTCCTACACCACCAAAACCATTGTAACCGGGTGCCGGATCAAGACTATCGAGAATCAAAGTGGTATTTGCGGTATCTTGAAAAACCAACACATGGTGTACCACCTGTCGATTGCCCGGTACCACTTCTACTCCGGTGATAAACTGATCAATGGTCGTATTGGAAGGTATTGCAAAACACCGGTATAAATCGGAACTGATAGGAGGAATTGTATACACCGGCATACGCACCGTCAGGTCGGGGTTTTGAATCACTTCCGAATTCGTATATACCGGAGGTACCGGCGCATTACCGGGATTCCCCAATGGAGTACCATTACTCACCCAATCAATGATTAGTTGTTTCTCCTGCGGGGTCAGATTCTTTTCATGTGCAAATGACCTATAAGTGGGGTCCGGCGGCCAGGGTGGCATTCGGTTATTGATAACAGCATCGTAAATACCAGCAGCGGCTCCCGAAGCATTGGCATAATCTACCAGTGAAAAAGGCGCAATACCCAAAGGATTATGACAAGAAGTACATCGGGTGTATAGGATACAGGCAATATTCTCCGACCAGGTTGGAATTGTCTGTGCATACAATGCAGATGTGAGCATGCAAAATAAAAAGAGTGCGTAGATTTTTTTCAAGAGTTATCTTTTTTCAAGTCTGTTGGACTTGAAAGATACAACTTAGTTTAATTGTTTAAATAACATGTAATTGAAAATTTTACCCTCGACAATATAGCTGCGTTACAAAAGACCACCCAATGGTTGCGCGTTACAGCAGTTCCCCATATTGTCGCCGCGTTACAACGGTTCCCCCCAATGTAGCCGCGTTACAAAAGATCCCCCCAATGTAGCCGGCGTTACAAAGATCCCCCCAATGTAGCCGCGTTACATGTAGACGCGGCTACATTGGGGGACAAAATTTTCTAATTATAATACTTAAACCTCAATTCGCACAAAAAAAGCAAGCAAGAAAGCTAAAAAAGCAAGTAGCCAGCAGCAAGAAGCAAGGAGCAATGCTAAGCTCCTACCTGCGAACGGATAATATTCAATGCACCACCTGCTTTGAACCATTCGATTTGATTCTCGTTATAAGTATGATTCACTTTAATATCATCGCTCGTACCATCCTTATGATTTAAACGAACGGTGAGTGGCTGACCGGGTGCAAAGGTGGTTAAGCCTAGAATATCGATCACATCATCTTCCAGCACTTTCGCATAGTCTTCTTTATTCGCGAATGTGAGGGCGAGCATTCCCTGTTCTTCAAATTCGTTTCATGAATACGTGCAAATGATTTCACGAGGATGGCGCGAACACCGAGATGACGGGGTTCCATTGCAGCATGCTCACGGGAAGAACCTTCTCCGTAATTCTCATCTCCCACGACGATGGAACCTATTCCCATTGCTTTGTACTGTCGCTGAACGGCAGGAACGGCATCATACGTTCCGGTAAGTTGATTTTTTACACTATCTGTTTTCTCATTGAAAAAATTGAGGGCTCCGATCAACATATTGTTGCTGATATTATCGAGATGTCCGCGATATTTCAACCATGGACCGGCCATCGATATATGATCAGTTGTACATTTACCTTTCGCTTTAATGAGCAGCTTCAACCCTTTCAAATCAACACCTTCCCATGCCGGAAACGGATCAAGCAATTGCAAACGATCGCTCGTAGGACTCACATCAATCTTCACCATGCTTCCATCAGCTGCGGGTGCCTGAAATCCGGCATCCTCTACCGCAAAACCATTCGGCGGTAATTCAGGACCTTGTGGTTCTTTCAACTTTACTTGCTCACCTTTGTCATTGGTCAGCGTATCCGTCATCGGATTAAAAGTGAGATCACCGGCAATAGCGAGGGCAGTTACAATTTCGGGAGATGCAACGAAGGCATGTGTATTCGGGTTACCATCGTTTCTTTTTGCAAAATTTCGGTTGAAAGAAGTGATGATCGAATTTTTGCGAGTAGGATCAGTCGTATGACGCGCCCATTGCCCAATACAAGGTCCGCAGGCATTGGCGAGAACTACACCACCCATTTTATCAAATGTATCGAGGAAGCCATCTCTCTCAATCGTAAAACGCACCAATTCAGAACCGGGAGTGATGGTAAATTCACTCTTTGCCTTGATTCCGCTATCAACGGCTTGTTTGGCAAGAGAAGCAGCACGGGAAATATCTTCATAGGAAGAATTGGTACATGAACCTATCAATCCCACTTCAAGTGTTGCAGGCCATCCGTTCTCCTTCACCGCATCGGCGAATTTACTGAGTGGCCAGGCCAGATCAGGAGTAAAAGGTCCGTTGATATGTGGTTCAAGTTCGCTGAGGTTAATCTCTATTACCTGATCGAAATATTTTTCAGGATTAGCATACACTTCTTCGTCACCACGGAGATGTTCATGAATGGTATCCGCCAGATCTGCTACATCTTTGCGACTGGTGCCCCGCAGGTAGGAAGCCATCTTTTCATCATAAGAGAAAATAGAAGTAGTAGCGCCTATTTCAGCACCCATGTTGCAGATAGTACCTTTTCCTGTACAGGAGATACTATCAGCACCCGGACCAAAATATTCCACGATAGCATCTGTTCCACCTTTCACAGTGAGGATACCCGCTACTTTCAGTATGACGTCTTTTGCAGAAGTCCATCCACTCATTTTGCCGGTCAATTTCACACCGATAAGTTTTGGAAATTTAAGTTCCCATGGCAATCCTGCCATCACATCACAGGCATCAGCTCCACCTACTCCAATGGCAATCATTCCAAGTCCGCCGGCATTCACGGTATGGCTATCAGTACCGATCATCATTCCACCCGGAAATGCATAATTCTCCAGTATCACCTGATGAATAATACCTGCACCCGGCTTCCAGAAACCAATACCGTATTTATTAGAGACAGAAGAAAGGAAATTAAAAACTTCTTTATTTTTATCAAGCGCCTTATTTAAATCTGCTATAGCACCGGTTTCCGCCTGAATGAGGTGATCGCAATGCACAGTAGAAGGAACAGCCACTTTCGGTCGACCAGCCTGCATGAACTGAAGGAGTGCCATTTGAGCAGTAGCATCCTGCATCGCCACTCGGTCCGGATTAAAATCTACATAGTGGGTACCACGTTCGAAAGGCTTGGACGGCAATTGCTCTGAAAGATGAGTATAAAGGATTTTCTCTGAAAGCGTGAGTGGTTTGCCGGTGAGTTTACGGGCTGCTTCTACTTTTGCAGGGAAGGCACTGTAAACCTTCCGGATCATGTCGAGGTCGAATATCATAGGGCTTAATGGAATTAAGAATTAAGAATTAAGAATTAAGAATTCAGAATTCAGAATTATGAGTTGAGAATTTAGAATTTAGAATTATGAGTTAAGAATTTAGAGTTGGGGATTAAGGTTTTGTTAGGGGTTGAGTTTGATGTTTTGGTAATCATCTGATGATCGTAATAGCGAATTAATATTATGAATATGAATTACTTAAGTTACAAAAAAGTTTGATTTTAATTTAAGTAACCTACAATGCATAGAGAAGATTAATCGTGTTGCAAAGTTAAGCAATAATCAGGAAAATCCGACCAAAATCATCCTGACTTAATAGTAAGAATACGGGACTTTGTCTTATTAAATCCATTAGAAAATTGGCCTTTGATCGGATTCGCCAGGAATACTACTTCTCAAAAAACACAGTTAAATACAAGAAAATCTATACTTAATCCCTTTTTCAAATATTGGATTTATCCTTGGTCTTTAAAAAATAATACCTAAATTGCGTTCACACAAAAAACTAAACAACCATGCATCATAAAAAATACTTACTGATATTTATTTCGCTGATCCTAGCGACAACATTAACGAATAGCAGCAATGCACAAAGTTGGTCGATGACGACCATAATAAACAACAATGATACAGTAGCTGATGAAGCAACTGTTTGTACGTTTGACAACGCTGGCAATACATACTGGGCATCCCGTTATTATGTTGCCAATACTGCAAAAACAGGATATTGGATATGGAAAGTGGATAAAGGCGGCGGAACAATCAATGCAAAAAAATTAATTACATTATCGAGTCCGGCATACACCATCCAGCCTATCATTGACATGGAAGTCATTTCCGGTTCTCTTTATGTGTTACTGGATATAAAAAAGGCATCAACACCATTTGATAATGACATCTGCGTCCAGAAGTATGATTTAAACCTTTCAAAGAAATGGGAATCTATTTATTCGGTTGTAAATGTAAATTCGAGTGAAAGAGGTGGCATGATTACCGATGGCCCTTCCTCCGGAATATTAGTTTCACTGACTTCTGGAAATGATGCCAGAGTATTAAATTACTCAAAATCAAACGGGCAATTATTAAATTCTCTTCTTTATAATAATGGCAATGGAAGTACTGAAACTATAAACAAAGTACATTACAGTGGCGGGATTCTCTATATCGGAGGCAAAAACGATGTAACCGCGGGCAACAAAATAGATATGTTCATTGCCAAATACGATTCAAACCTAACCCAAACCTGGAATCGTGTTTTTGACGCCTCTAGTGCAATTTTATATGATGAAATCAAAGACTTGACCATCGATGCGAATAACGATATCATTATAACAGGTGATTATTTAACAACTACCGGGGCAAATCGAGTATTCTTTGCTAAATACAATGATGTTAATGGTAATAGGTTATGGATTAGAAGAATTAATGAGGATTTTCTATTTAGTAACCAGGTCTTCACCGGTTCATCTCTGGAGATTCTCAGTATAGTTTCAGGTCAGCCATGCAGGTATATTTCACTCAACAATGTTACAGGAAGCATTAATGTATCAAAAGGCATTTTTAATAATCCAAATATTAATTTTGTTGTGAAAAAAGCCGTTAAAGGAATCACAAATGATATTTACGTTATTGGAGATTATGATTCCACCTATACTTCGGGAGGAATTACCACAACTGAACAAGGGGTTTTGGTATCCAAAATATTATCCAATGGCAGCCGACAATGGAATGACAAAACGACAACCTCTAATTTAACACAGTCTTTTACCTCCGCTGATATTGCGATCAAAAGTTCCAACCGTATCTTTTATTCGTTTAACCTCCTTAATCCCTTAACTTCTCCAAAGAAAACTTACAGCATTTATACCTCTGTAGGTGCTTCAAATGGAAATCGCATGAGTGATAATGAGACTGCAGAAAACCATCTCTCCGTATACCCCAATCCTGCCTCCGGAAATATCAACATTAAGTTAAGTACAACAACTGATACAAATGGCAGATTAAAACTGTTTACCTCTGAAGGAAGAATAATATCAGATGAAACTATTCCACTTAAAAGCGGAGAACAAACACTGAATTTAAATCTCGAACATTTTCAACCGGGCTTATATATTTTGCAAATTCAACAAGACGCTACCATTTGGAATGAAAAAATTCTCCTACAATAAACTTCCTTCCTCTTTAAAAGAAAACGGGTAATAAGTTAATATTACCCGTTTTCTTTTTACTTTTGATACTACCAATGAATGTAACCACCATGTACATCTTTTAATTCCGGATTGATTTATCCTACGTGAAAAATATGTTGAATACATTTTATAAGGGAATGAAGATCGTATACCTTCTGATCTTCTTATTAACCCATAACTGCTTTTCTCAAAACAGACTGGAATGGTTATTTACCGGAAAGGCAGATTCTCTTGCCAATTTTACTACCTGTCGCTTGTATGGATCAACCGTACTTTCTGATGGAAGTTATTTTGGAATCGGTTCTGCCTATCCTGATTCATCAATATTTGTTGCAGGAAACGATACAGTGAAAATAGGTTATAAAACTTTCATTATTCGGATTTCAAGATATGGCAAGGTGCTTTTTGTCAGACCGTTCAATAAGAATTTGACTGACTCTACATATGACCAACTGTTCTATTCGAGTTATTTGGTCTCCGATTCTGCGAAAAATGTATATATAGCAACAAGGGTAACTGGTCATTGGGACTTTGATTCAAGTGGCGTAACTACTAACTTAAATGAAGTCGTTACCATATTTAAACTAAATAGCAATGGCGATCTCATACATCGTAATACTTATCCCGGAAGTGTATCACCTTATTATTTAGAATATATCAATGGAATATTTCTCGACAATAAAAACCGATTAATTTTTTCAACCCTAAATTATAATAATGGTTATGGGGTGTTGATATTAGATAGTGCATTAAATTTAATAACCACTAGAGTTCTTTTACCAATTCACCTGCAAATTATAATCGGGGAATATTCATTTGCGGAATTGACACTTCCGGAAAATTTCTAGTTAAGGGTTTTACCCTATTAAGTCATGATATTGATCCGGGCGGATTGCAAATCATGTCTCCCGGCCAATGCCACTTTATTGGAATGCTGGATAGCTCTTTCAACTTAATTCATCACCTCATCTTTCCTGTTAATAGTATTTTTCAAGTTTCTTTCGACCGAGCTTATAATATAATACTAAACGGTTCTTATTCCTTAACCCAACCTAATACTTTAGTCATAGATTCTTTGCATCCTGATGGTACAATTTATGGGTCAGGTGATCTTGCTGCTAAATTCACTCCGCAATTCCAACTTATATGGAACAAATGGGCTCAATATGTTAACGGGGGTTCTAATTGCAATTTTCTTACAAATCAGCCCTTTTCCAATCAATTTACCTCCAAAAACGAACTGCTTTTGCACTTTAATGGGAGAATTAATCCAGGTTTTAACAATTTCAATTTCCCAGAATTAGAAACACCCATTGACCCCTTTGAACCTATAGGCCTTTATCAGCTACTTACTTTTGATTCCACCGGAAATATTACAACAAATATTCCACTTCAATCCAGTGATTATGCCAGGAACATGCACTTAATAGAAGACAGCATACTTTACTTTATGCAATACCCAACGCAGGAAATAAATTATTCCTTAAATGAAATACCTGTAAATTTTATTTCTTCACCTAATGGTGGCTTCGCTCTTGCCAAATACCAATTAAAATTTAACAAGTACTCTGTTCAAGGTAATCTGATAGCCGATTTAAATAGCAATATTCTTATCGACTCTGTTGACAGTCGTGTTCCCAACCATGTCGTCTACCTCGACTCCACTGACTACATTACTCTCAGTGATGGACTTGGCCGATATACGATAAATTGTGATTCGGGATTCTATAACATAAAAACAAATAATTCCACCAACTTCAACAGCAGCGTCCCGAATAATATTCCGGTGCTGCTCAATGATTTTAATCCAAAAGATACCGGAAATAATTTTTTCTTTACTCCTGAAAATTTCATCTACGACTTTAATGTGAATATCATTTCAAGCAGATTACGACCGGGAAATCCCTCCAGAATCACTTTTGTTGTTAAGAACAAGGGGACCTTGAGTGCCATGAGCACACTCCTTCTTAAATTTAATTCAGGTATGCTCCATTATCAAACATCTTCCATCACACCCTGGAATATCACTTCCGATAGTATCATTTGGTCCATGCCGGTTTTAAAACCATTTGAAAAATTAGTTGTAACAGCAGATTTCATTGCCGATACCACGATACAGAACGGAGATACCGCATTTTTCTATTCAGAAATTCAGCCAAGTGGTGTGAGTCAGCCCGATAATTATCCTTCTGATAATTTTGACACCACCTTTTCAATTACTACAACGAGTCTGGATCCGAACTACAAAGAATCCAATCGCCCTTCTACCATTCCTATCACCGAACTGGACAGCAATCTTTCTTTTAAATATATTGTCCATTTTCAAAACATTGGAAATGATACTGCATTTAAGGTGGTCATTGCCGATACGCTGCCTATAAATGCCGACCTTTCTTCCTTTGAATGGATCGGGAGTTCTCACAATGGGATTCCTTATATAATCGAAGGGAATATATTGGTAGTACAATTTAAAAACATCCTTCTACCGGATAGTACTACCAACGAAAGGGAAAGTCATGGTTTCATCGCATATCGTATTCGTCCGAAACTACAACTTGTACCCGGAGATTCGATCGTTAACCGTGCTGATATTTATTTTGATTACAATACACCTGTTAAAACCAATCATAGCACAAGCATCTTCACCATTCCGGCCGGCATCACCTCTCCACTTGCCGGCTACACACAATTACTGGTTTATCCTAACCCTGTGTCTAAATCCATTTTTGTCAGAACTGCTGATCATGCATTAATGCAGGAGTTGACACTCTTTGACTTTACCGGAAGAAAAATCGAAAACAAGATCAATAATGAAGAAGAAATAGTTCATTTTGACCTATCAGAAAGATCAAATGGAGTTTACTTTTTACATGTACTTTTTAAAGATAATCGTACAAGTGTATGTAAAATCATTAAACTATAGCTCAATATTTCGAATAAATACAATAATTCTATTTCACCAGTACTTTTAACATTGTACTATTATTTTTCTGAAGTATGATCATCTGATACATTCCTTTTGCGCAATTCCCTAAATCCATTTGATAAAGATTCTCACCTTCTTCCGCTGTTTCTGTACGCTGTTTAATTAATCTCCCACAAATATCTATCATTTTTATCCTGATTTCTTGTTTAGAAGTGGCATGACAAACAAGAAACAAATTCTCAGTTGCTGGATTCGGATAGATCATAAAACTCAAGCCTGAAAAATTCACAGCAACAATTTCCGAGTACGAAAACCGGCCATCAAAATCGGTTTGCTTCAACCGGTAATAGGAAACGCCTTATAGGGCTCTTGATCAGTAAACGTATAATTCAAATATCCGTTTGAGTTGCCGGCTCCATCCACGATGCCTACTTTTTCGAAATTCAGACCATCAACACTTCTCTCAACAGTAAAGAAGTCATTGTTTTGTTCACTGGCAGTTACCCATTGACAAAGGACATGTTGCGTTCCTGTTGGAGTAGCAGTAAAAGAGAGTAATTCGATGGGCAGTGGTGAACTGTTTGCCACCAAAGTCCATAAGTTATTGTAGGCATTTACATTGGTAACGGTTACTGTATTTAAAGCAGTACTGACTAATCCTAGAGTAGGATTACTCCATACAAACCCGTCGTATTTTTGAGCACGCAATTCGGCTTCTGTGATAAGATTAGTACTTCCACCGGTAGCATCCCATTCCGACTCACGATAGCGAAACAGCAGTGTAGAAACAGGAAGTGTCGAATAGTTCTGAGCACCCATTATCCAATACCGATCAATTACCTTACTGGCATTCTCGGTTCCCGAAATATCATTCAGCGAGGGTACTCCTGTTGGTAAAGGGCGATTATTCGGAGTCGCAGTAACGTTAGTAGGATAAGTTGCTGCACTGATAAATCCTGTGGCACCTGCACCCGCTGTTGTTATATTTATATTCAAGGGGATGTATGCTGCAGGTGAAACTATTCCAAAAGGTATAATAAAATTATTGCCGGCAGCAGCTGTGCCGATATTCCATTGCACGACCCCATATCCCAATGCAGGAACGGACTCCGATTCTATAAGACCAGTGGTACGTGTTATTGCAAGCGGGGTAGGATTGGTAATTGTGAGCGATTTTGAATTCAACTGTAAGGGCAGTGCACCTAAAGCTAAAACACCTGTCGGTGCAACATTTCCTCCGCCGGCCGTGGTGTTCACCAACAACGTCTTAATGCCTGTTCCTGCAAGTGTCAGATGATTAAACAAAGTTGAACTGCTCCCCCCAATGGTTTGATTCGCTCCGTTGAAAATAACGGTTCCCTGTGAAATTCCAAAGCAGTTATTGGTTGAATTATTGATCCAGTTTCCATTCAGGTCAATAGTGCCGGAATTAGTAATGGTGGATGTCCCTACATTTTGCACATCTCCTTTTACTGTCAGTTGTGTTGATGCATTGATCGTAATTCCAACATTGCTATTTGTCATCAGCTGACTAAAGGCAAACGGCGAAATAAGCAGCAATACACCAATCAGTAAAGGTAGAGGAAGGACTTGCGTTTGATTCATTGCATATATTACTTTTGAACTAATTTTAAAAGAGTCAAGTTCTCCGGATTAATTTCCTATTTCTTTATTACGTCGGATAGTTTCCTGATCTTCCTCCGCAGTACGAATCACCGATTTCTTCATCTTCACCTTTTCCAGCAATTGTTTTTGTTCTGCTACAGAATACTCTTTGCTCACTTGCAATTCCTTTTGATTTATTTTAGCAATAGCCATCCAGTTCACAGATAAATTTTGAACCTGAGTAGCCGAAGAAATAGTAAATCCACCGATGAACATTTTTCACACATAAATGAACCGCATTATTCAAAGGAGTTACTGAAACAACAGGTGGAGTGTTGCCCTGCAATGCGTTTGAAAATTCTTCATCAAACAGTACTGCTACTTCAGTTCCTGAAACAATCTCTGTCACACCAAAATCTGAAATATTCTTCAACGCATGAGTCAACTTCTTTGACTTCTCATCCAGTTCTTTCACTGCATTAACAAGAATATAAGTCAAAGCTCCATTATTCACGTTCAGGTAGGTTTCCGTTCATTGACCTCCTTGGATTGGGAGTATGTTCAAAGGATCCCACCATATAGGGTGCTGCCTTCTGCAATTCCTGAGCCAGAACACCAACATAATACGCATCCGTAGGCGTAGATGCTTTACCGTTATAGCTATAATAAACCGGATTAATTTTCCCGATTGTTTCAAGTCCTTCTTTAAATGGGCTAATATCCTTTTTCAATCGCTCATCTGAAACAACTGTCCATGTACTGGTTCCCGGTTTAGCGGCATCATCAAAAGCTAACTGGAAATCATGTGTAGAATTATTATTCAGATTTATGGATACCCCGGCTGAATTAACACTATTATTCAGATCAATAGTATTCGAAAAATCTTTCAATCTTTCTATACTTCCTATTTGAGTAATTGTTCCCAGCGAAGAGTTGTTCCTTCCTCTGTAAACAATAGTATCTCCCGTGGTATTTACAAAAATATCAAATTGTGCCAATGGATTTACAACAGACAAACTCACATTACCTTTTCCTTTTACGCGAAGTCGTTCTATATTTTTTGTTCTCACAATAAAGTCAACAGAATCGATATTTCCGATAAAATTGGCAGGGGCAAGATTACCTGTATTCCCAGTAACAGACCAACCATTAGTAGTACCCAACAACGTCTTCCACACTACACCATCAAAGAAGAAAAACTGATCCGTTGACGTTTCATACACCATTAATCCTTCTGCTGGAGTAACGATGGCAATCCGCTGTGCGGAAGTCATTCTGGGAACGAGTAAGCCTTTGTTGGTTGAGGTAAGATCAAGTAAAGCCGATGCAGCTGGTGTGGCATTGTTGATACCGACATTTTGAGCAAGTACCTGCGGTAGATTCATCAACATCATTCCTGCAAAAAATAAAAGGCTAAATTTCATAATTGTTTTCATTTTAAATTTTTTGAATTTAATATAGGCTGTCTTTTAATGATGCAAGAATACCTCTTCATGCCTACAAATTAGCGCGGATTTTTATAATAGGCAAGGTCTTTTTTGCAAGTGGCTTATTTGAATTTGTAAATGGTAATATCAATTTATATCAGCCATTATTTTTTATACACCGTTTGATTTCAACGATTTTGGAGCTATCAAGTTACAATCACCTTTGGGCAATTCGTTATATTTATCCGTAAATCATCATGTATTTTGCACAGTAAGTCTTCACATCGGCAGGATTGTCCTACCTCTCACAATTCACGTAAAGCAAGCATTCCTAACATCTTATTACTTTAACTGACCACTGCTTTTGAGCTAACAAATTTCAAATGTGAGGCAGCCTGGATCAATACGTGAAAAGACGTATAATCCTAAAATTCCTCTTAAAACATGAAGTAATTATCCTAAATAATAACCTGAATTGATTAAATACCAGACACCGAAAAATCGGGATCGAATATTTTTCACTATTAAAAATTTCAATAATTCTATCACTTTATTTCTTCTTTTCACTTTTCCGGAGCAGGAGCAGGTCTTAACTTCTCTTCAAAATTCTTTTTAATAAAATCCAATGCTTTCGTATGCGCATTGCCTGCAGCCACTTTGTCGAATTTAGGATTACTTGGATTCGCAAATGCATGGTCCGCATCGTAATTATATACGGTCAATGATTTACCGGCTGATTTCATATCTGCCTGAAATTGGGTAACGACAGCAGGGCTTATCCAGGCATCATTTTTGGCATAAATTCCCAAGACAGGAGCTTCCAATGTGGAAAGTTTTGCAGTATCCTTTTCAGGCATTCCGTAATACACAACACATCCATAATTTCTACTACCAGCCATCAATGCGGCTTGCAGACTCCATCCACCGCCCATACACCATCCGATCATTTGATATCTTGAAGATTTCCCGCCATAATCCAAGGCAGCCTTTATAATGTTTCTTACTCTTTCTTCTTTCAGTGATTGCATCAGCTTTCCGGCTACTTCAGGGTCTACGGTCACTTGTTTATCGTATAAATCCAGGGCCAGTACAGTAGCACCGGTCTCGAAATGCAATTGCTCTGCTTCCCTCTTGATATAGTCATTCAGGCCCCACCATTCATGGAAAACCAGGATCACCTTTCCCTCCGACTTACCGGATTTCACCTCAAAAACCGCTGCTTCCTTACCATCTTCCGTCTTCAGACTCACCATTTTACCGACCTTAGGCTGAAAATCAAGAGGTATAGGAGGGATATGACCGGCTACAAATTTCACATCTTCGGCAAACGCCTTAAATGAAACACTCGCCATTTCTTTATTTGAGCAACAAGAGATTTGAGCGGTAGAAATTTGTATAGAAACCAAGCTCAACAGTATGATAAACAGAGGATAGCGCATAATGAATGGTATTTTCATTGTAAAAATAGCGAATCCCATCTCAAGAACCCCAATCATAGCTACACTTTTCCTATTTTCGGACACCCTTATACAAGTCTATGAACTACTGGTTGGTGAAGTCAGAACCATTCAAATATTCCTGGCAGCAATTCGAGAAGGAGGGCAGCGCAATGTGGGATGGTGTGCGCAATTATCAGGCGCGAAATCACCTGCGAAGTATGCAGAAAGGTGATTTGGTTTTATTTTATCATAGCAATGAAGATCTTGCCGTGATGGGTATTGCCAAGGTGAGTAAAACGGCCTATCAGGATCCTACTACTGAAGATGAAAACTGGGTAGCAGTAGATCTGAAGCCCTATAAAAAATTAAAACATCCTGTTCCACTTGCATCAATTAAAGCAGAGCCCAAGTTGAAAGAAATCCAAATGTTAAAATTAAACAGATTGTCAGTAGTATCGCTCCGGCCCGAAGAATTTGATCTCCTAATCGCGATGAGTGAAAAGAAATAACAGTTACCCGTTCATTGACTCCACATTCAAAATTGAATTATTCATTATTAATTACCCTGTTAAACCTTGCACCTTGAAACGAACGCTACTCTATATTCCGTCATTTCTCCTGTTGCTTCTATTGCCCTTTACCATTGTTGCACAGCAAACAGGTTCAGTGCGCGGATTTCTTTATGATAAAGAAAATGGCGAGCCCGTACTCTTTACTCCTGTCTTTCTGAAGGGGACAGATTACGGCTCAATTACCGATGTCAATGGTTTTTACAGTATAACAAAAGTTCTTCCCGGGAGTTACACGCTTACCGTAAGTACTTTTGGCTACGATACGATTAACATTCCTATTCAAATTGCACCCGACCAGGTCTTGTCCAAACAGATTTATGTGACAAAAGGCAGCATCAACCTTAAGTCGGTGGAGGTCTCTGCCGAAAAAGAAGCGCAGAAAACAGAAGTGCGGGCATCGGTGACCAAGATTACACCGAAAGAAATAAAATCTGTCCCTGCCATCGGTGGAGAGCCTGACCTGGCGCAATACCTGCAGGTACTTCCCGGTGTTGTGTTCAGTGGTGATCAGGGAGGACAGCTCTATATTCGGGGCGGCACCGCCGTTATGAATAAAGTGTTATTGGATGGAATGATCGTTTATAATCCCTTTCACTCCATCGGTTTATTCTCCGTTTTTGATACGGATATTCTGCGTAATGCCGATGTGTATACCGGAGGATTTCCGGCCGATTACGGCGACCGGATTTCATCTGTGATGGATATTACCACGAGGGATGGTAACAAGCGTCGGTTTGGCGGCAAAATCAGCGCGACCACCTTTGCCAGTAAGCTGCTCTTCGAAGGCCCTATCAAAAAACAAAAAGATGAGGGCGGAGGGAGTAGTTCCTTCCTGCTCTCCTACAAAAACTCCTATCTCGATCAGAGTTCCAAAATTCTTTATGACTATATTGACGATGAAGGATTGCCTTTTAACTTCCAGGATTTTTACGGGAAAGTATCGATGAATGGTGAAAATGGGTCTAAGTTGAATTTCTTTGGATTTGATTTCACCGATAATGCTGTTTTCAAAGATGTGACGGACATCAACTGGAAATCGAATGGTTTTGGTTCTAATTTCATTCTTGTACCAAAGGTTCCAATACACTTATTGACGGAGTATTTGCGTATTCAAAATATCAAATCAAACAACAGGAAGCGAATGAAGCACCCCGTAGCAGTGCTGTAAATGGTTTCAATTTCGGATTTAATTATACAAGTTTCATCAATAAAGATGAGTTAAAAATTGGACTCGAAGTTTTGGGATTCAGAACAGAATTCACTACCAATACCGTTACCGGGCTTAGCTACGAGCAGATAGAAAACACAACAGAGTTCGGGTCTTTTTTACGCTATCGGATTTCAAGAGAGAAAATCGTAATTGAACCCAGCATACGCTTTCAGTACTTTGCGTCTCTGTCGGAATTTTCGCCGGAGCCTCGCATAGGAATAAAGTACAATGCCTTTGAAAAAGTACGTTTTAAACTGGCGGGAGGAATGTATGCACAAAACTTAATCAGTGCTGTTTCCGACAGAGATGTAGTGAATTTATTTTATGGATTTCTGAGTGGTCCCGAAAGTCTTCCTGATCAATTCAACGGAAAGGAAGTGCCGACACGTTTGCAAAAAGCCAGAGATATCATCTTTGGAGTGGAAATGGATGTCACTAAACATCTCGATATAAACATTGAAGGATTCTACAAGCAATTTGTGCAATTGTCAAACATCAATCGCGATAAAGTATATCCCGATAATGGCTTCTATTCAGACAAGCCGGACTATCTCAAGAAAGATTTCATTGTGGAAGAAGGAAAATCCTATGGTGCTGATTTAGTAGCTAAATATGAATTAAAACGCATTTATCTATGGGCAGTATATTCGCTCACCTTTGTAGAGCGCTATGATGGAATCCGCACCTACAGACCTCACTTCGACCGTCGGCATAATATCAACCTCGTTGGTTCCTATACATTTGGTAAGAAGCTGGATTGGGAATTTAATGTGAGATGGAATTATGGATCCGGATTTCCGTTCAGTGGTACCGGAGGATTTTACGAGTATCAGAATTTTGAAGATGGCTTGTACACGGATCCATTGGCTGAGAATGGTGATTTGGGAATCGTTTATGGCCCACTCAATGAAAAACGCCTCCCCTCCTATCACCGCCTTGATTTTAGTCTGAAAAAATCCATTGTGCTCGGGAAAAATTCCAATATGGAAATAACGGCCAGTGCGATTAACATCTATGATCGCGAAAATATTTTCTATTTTGACAGAGTCAGGTACCAACGTGTCAACCAATTGCCCTTCCTTCCCTCCTTCGGTGTGAACATGACATTTTGAAATCAAAACGCTTTCATTAATTTTATCGATTCATGAAAGCAGCTTCAGGTCATAAAAGCAAGGACAATCTCCAGTTCAACTGGGTGGTCGTATTCCTGCTGTTACCTGTCCTGTTTATTGTCAGCTACTGGAAGCAATTCAATGGGCTCTACGGCTCTGAATCGCATGAGAACTACCGCATCATGCAGGGGCTTTTCACATTTCTCTCGGGAGGAGCAGCACAGCCCAGTTATCATAGTCCAATTCTTTTTCCATTGGCCGGAGCTATTGTGTCGCTCATCATCCCCAAATTATTTGCCTTGCAGTTTGTAAGTATAGCATCGGCCGGTGTCTGCTATATTTCCTTTTGTCGTCTGCTCAATCAAATTTATCCCGAAGGAACACAGCGACAACGGTACGCTTTTCTGATTTTATTCCTATCCCCCTTCTATTTAAAAGCGGCCATTGTCGGACTTGCCGATATGCTGAGTATGGCTTTTCTCATGATTGCGCTTCTGGAGAGTTATAAATGGAGAACTTCCCGCAGCAGTCAGTCGATGTTACTTGCAACCTGCGCAGCGGTTCTTGCCGTTCAAACGCGGTATGCCACCTTTCTGCTGTTACTTCCTGTGTTACCTATGATATGGACAGCCGTTTCGAAGAGATTCTCGGTATTACTGATCTGCATCTTTGCCATCATCATCACCTACATACGCCCAGTATCTTTTTCAAAGGTCAAGAAGGGCTCAATCTTCTGTTACATCCCTGGCTTAAAGAATGGTCGGCACTTAATCTCTTCAGCAGCACATTTGAATTAAATGGAAATCCTGAACAATATACACTACCCAATATTGCATTTGTCATTAGCACCTTATTGCATCCGGGCTATTGCCTCATAGGTTTACTCTTCATCATCGTCAGTTTACGACTTAAATTCAGATTACCATTGAGTTGGGTGATTAGCCATTTTCTTTTTCTACTTTTCATTGCCGGACTACCTGCTCAGAATTTACGCTACCTGCTTCCCGCATTTCCTATAGCCTTGCTGGCATTTTATCCTGCTTATGAGCTCATCATTTTCAAATTTCGCACGAGAAATCAACGCGTAGCTGTTTATGTCGTTGCCGTTGCTATACAAATACTCCTTGCTATCAAAGTTATTACACCGGTCATTAAATATCAGCAAGAAGAATATGTTATCGCTGCATCGCTAAAGCTGAAACCGGTGACAACATTAAACACCTATGCCATTGACCCGGCGTTGAGGACCTACGAAATTCCGCAAGAAGTCGTGAACATGTGGAGTACTCCGGATATGCTTTACATGAATGGCGATTTATTGCTTTTTAATAAAACCCGATTTAAAAGTGAAGATAAAAATTTTGTTCCCTACAAGAGTTATGTCACGCTCAGAAATCAGGGGCGTTTGATGTTTTTAAACTCCTATCCGAACGGATGGGAGTTATACCGGATAAAGCAGTAGAAAAAGCAAGAAACATTTAGCGTTATTTTTCGTAAACATGTTTTCAGCACCTCTGCATGTCTCCGTCAGCCCACTATCACCATTCTGTTTCAGATGTCCTTCGAAAAGCTATGCTGTCTCATGGAGCCGTTCTGATGATCACATTTTTCATTCCGGTCATCATTGCAAACAGATTCGGACTGCTGTATCTTGGTCAAATACTACCTGTTTACATCGTATTCTACGGCCTTCAGTTCTTGATTCATTTCAACTTTTCCTACAGCATGAATACGCTACTTAACGGACAAAGCGATGTTCATGTGTCGGAATGGAAAAATGCGATTCGTGCACGCACAACGGTCGCATTCGTGAGTGTTTCGTTGCTGTTCCTGCTGCAAATTCCGATAACCATTTTGCTTAGTGGATTCCTTTGGTCGCTCTTCAGATTTTACAACTTAAGTTACTTTTTTATGCCGGGCAGTGATGCTCAGGTTCCACGACGCGTTGTGAATGAATGGGTGCTAAATAGCATCTGCCTTGCTCTACTCCTTCTCTATACGGATGTTTTCAGAGCGGAAATTCTATTCAGTATACTTGCAGGTGCAGAACTTTTGAAATTCTTAATGCATTCCACCATCACCGGTGCCAACTTTTCCTTCCCTCTTTTGCCCCGTGTCAATTTCACGATGATCAAACAGAACTCCCCGTTTTTATCAGCAGTATTCTATCCTTTTCTAAAAAACAAAATCATTCTTTTGCCGGCCATCTTTATTTTACCGGGACTGGCACTAGGTAAATTCTACATGATTTTTCTATGGGGAATTGCGGCCATTCAACTCTCCTACCCGATCATGAAAAATAAAATCACTTCGTTTCAATTCTTAAACAATGGAGAAATAGATCGTCATAGCTTAAAATTCACCATCTATGGAAGTCTGGTTAGTTTCGTTTGGACTTGTGGCGGTTATTTCCTGCTTTCCACAACGAACGATCAATTAGTGTTACATCCTGAAATAATGGTTCCGGTATTTTTGATGAGCCTGATGTCCTTTTACACTATTCCCAAAGAGTACTTACTTATTAAATATCGGGAAGGAAAAACTATTGACCTGATGAATGGACTGTTGATACCACTTCAAATCATCGGTACCGTATTTGCCTTTTCGAGTGGAAATACAATCCATACCCTGTGGATTTTGATGTTTACCTCCACCATCTACACGGGTAGCCTCCATTATTTTTGCAGAAAGCTGGTGTAAAAAAAAGAGCCTCTTTTTACAGAGACTCTCTTTCAATACTATAAACGATCTTAGCGTATCGTCACCATCTCACGAATCTTTGGAAGTGGCCAACATTCGTCATCCACTATCAATTCCAGTTTATCGACATGGTAACGGATGGTATCGAAATAGGCTTTCACCTTATCACAATAAGCAATGGCCCTTGAACGCACATTCTCTATCGCATTCGCTTTCTTTCTGGCCTCCACCATTTCGTCG
This sequence comes from Bacteroidota bacterium, assembly GCA_016721435.1. Taxonomy (GTDB): domain Bacteria; phylum Bacteroidota; class Bacteroidia; order AKYH767-A; family OLB10; genus JAJTFW01. The sequence goes on along the minus strand of JADKIC010000010.1, from coordinate 72,980 downwards.
ACGTTCTTTTTAATGATGGTGAGATGAGCAGATATCTCACGAATCAATTCCAATTGGGTGGTATAAGTATCCTTCGGCAAACCGATATCCTTCATGCCTTCCACATTCTGTACGAGGAGATGCTGGTACTTAATCGCAGCAGGGATGATATGATTACTGGCCAGATGTCCCATCACACGGGATTCTATTTGTATTTTCTTGATATACGTTTCGAGCATGATCTCGTGTCGCGCTTCATTCTCGCGGTGACTGAAGATACCGTTTCGCTCGAAGAGATCCATTGACTTCTTCGTCACAAAAGCATCCAGAGCAGGAGGTGTTGTTGTCACATTGCTCAAGCCACGCTTCTTCGCTTCCTTCTTCCATTCATCGCCATAACCGTTGCCTTCAAAGCGAATGGCTTTCGTATCTACAATATATTTTCTGAGTACTTTCAATACGGCTTCATCGGTCTTAATACCTTTCTTCGCGATGGCTTCCACTTCCGCGTGAAATTTCTTCAACTGATCGGCTACGATGGTATTCAAAATCGTCATCGGATGTGCAGAATTCGCAGATGAACCTACCGCGCGAAACTCAAATTTATTTCCTGTAAAAGCAAACGGTGATGTACGGTTACGATCTGTATTGTCGAGGAGGATTTCCGGAATTTTACCGATATTTAATTTTAACGCGGTCTTTTGTTCCGGTGTCATCTTCTTCTCATTCACTGATTTTTCAATTTCATCCAAAACGGAGGAGAGCTGTCGTCCGAGGAAGATGGACATGATAGCCGGAGGAGCTTCATTGGCACCGAGGCGATGATCATTACTGGCTGTAGCTATAGAAGCACGCAGGAGATCCGCATGTTCATGAACCGCTTTGATGGTGTTGATGAAAAACGTCAGGAACCACAGGTTACTTTTAGGAGAATTACCGGGCGAGAGCAGGTTCTTGCCGGTATTGGTGGTCATGCTCCAGTTATTGTGTTTACCGGAACCGTTGATGCCCGCATAAGGCTTCTCATGTAACAATACTTTGAAGTTATGACGACGTGCTACCTTATCCATCAGATCCATCAATAACTGATTATGATCCACGGCGAGATTGATATCTTCAAACACCGGCGCACACTCGAATTGCGATGGAGCTACTTCATTGTGACGTGTCTTGAGCGGAATACCCAGCTTCAACGATTCCACTTCGAAATCCACCATGAACGAATTCACTCTGTCGGGAATAGATCCGAAGTAATGGTCTTCGAGTTGTTGTCCCTTCGCTGCCTCTGCACCAAACAAAGTACGACCTGTCATTTCCAGATCAGGGCGTGCATTATAAATATCGATGTCAACAAGAAAATATTCCTGTTCAATGCCGAGTGTCGACCAAACATTGGTGACATTCTTATCGAAGAACTGACAAACGGGAACAGCGGCCTGATTGAGGGCATGCAGTGCTTTTAATAATGGCGCCTTATAATCAAGGGTTTCGCCGGTATAGGAAACGAAAATAGTAGGGATGCAGAGCGTCTTTCCGGAAGGGCTATCCATGATAAATGCCGGAGAGCTGGGATCCCATGCCGTATAACCACGTGCTTCAAACGTATTGCGAATACCGCCGCTGGGGAAGGAAGAAGCATCGGGTTCCTGCTGCACGAGCGCACTGGAGCTGAATGCTTCGATCGCACGACCTTCATCACTAAGTTCAAAGAAAGAATCGTGTTTTTCGGCTGTGGTACCCGTTAGCGGCTGGAACCAATGGGTATAATGTGTCGCGCCCATGCTCACGGCCCAGTTCTTCATCGCTGCTGCCACGAGTTCTGCTACTTTGCGATCGATACGCTGACCGGTGGTAGTCGCTTCCATCACCTGCTTAAACACCTCTTTGCTGAGATATTTATGCATCTTCTCTTTGTCGAATACATTTACTGCGTAATAATCAGAAACTTTTCCTGAAGGAGGAACCACCACAACGGGAGTGCGGTTGATACATTTTTCTAGTGCGCGGAAGCGGAGGATAGCCATGTTTTAATTGATGAATTATTGAATTGATGAATTGATGAATGTTTTTAATTTGAAGATTTTTTAATTTGAAGATTTGAAGATGTTATGATTTGAAGATTTGATCGCGAAGCTTTGCGATGCGATGATTTGATGAATGCTATAGTGAATGATTGTTTTGATGGGTGATGGGTGATGGGTGATGGGAGTGGCGTATTGGGAGATGGCTGCGGGGATAATGGTGGCTATGTGGGAAGATGTTGAGACAGTTAGGACGAATCAGCAGTTTAGCATTAATCCGGGGCAAATGTATGAGATTTTGGGGGGTGGTGTCAAGAAAAAGGTGTTTTTTTTCAACAGACCCCTGATTTTTTAGGGGGATGGTTAATAAAAAGAGGTTTTCATGGAAATAGTCGGGGCTTTTTGGGGTGATCTGACATTTTTTGGAAAATTTTAGGGGATTAAGGGCGAGGGCGGGGAGATGTGTAGTGCTCGCGAGCCTGCTTTAATACACAGGTAGAAAGAATGAATTTGAGAGGATCAATATAAAGAAGGATCGGCCTGTAAAAAAGGGCAAAAGATGATTAATCTTACATAAGTATTGAAAAATGAATTTGGAGGGGGAGCAGATTTATCGCTCAATTCTTTTGAGCTTGAGACCGATAATGGGTCTCACGATAAGCGGAACTTTCTCAACGGCTACTGTACTTGTATCGAGTCCGAAAGCTTTTTCTTCAGGGAGGGCGACACGCTTAATGAGGAAATAAAGATCCATAATGATTTTCTGGCGCCAGGGGAGATCATTGTCTACGCTAAGAAACTTCTCCATCACCACGAATCTGAAGTCGCCGGTCAGGTGACGTTTCTCCAGAGAAGGATAACGGCTAACGATATTTACTTCCTTATTTTTCACCAGGTCTTCCACCACATGACGGAACATCAGGTTAATTCTTGGATCAATACGGAAACCAATTTTAAAATCAACGCGCATCAACTTATCCTTCATTACCTCTGTCACCTTGTACTCCAGTGTATAGGGTTCATCCAGCACATCCACATGCACAAACCAATACATATCGGCACGCTTGGGTTGCTTGTACAAAATAGAATGCACCACCTTCTCTTCTATTTCATTAATATAATTGGCGCTAGTCAGGTAGACGAGGTGCGTGGCATACTTTGGAATAGTAGTGTCGCTGCTCAGCTTCTCCAGCAAGGGAAGAAATTCATCCACTTTCACAAACTCTACTAACTTATTTCTGATCTTCCTTGAATAATAAAGCACAATCATCACGGTAATCAAAACACTGGCAATTAAAAATGTCACCCAACCGCCGTGGGAAAATTTAGCAAGATTCGCTGCCAGAAAACTGAAATCAATGGTCAGATAAACGGGCAATAATATATATGCCAAAATTTTGGGATACTTATAAAGAATGAGATAATTGGTCAAAAGTATTGTCGTCATTATAAAAGTGGTGACAATAGCTAAACCATAGGCCGCCTCCATCTTCGAAGACTCTTCAAAATAAAGCACCACTCCAATACAGCCTGCATAAAGCAACCAGTTCAGCGAGGGAATATACAATTGGCCCCGCAAATCGGAAGGATAAACTACTTTCACCTTGGGCCAGAAATTTAAACGGATGGCTTCATTGATCAAAGTAAATGAACCACTGATCATCGCCTGAGAAGCAATAATTGCGGAGGCAGTAGCGATGCCAATTCCGATAGGTAAAAACCAATCAGCCATCAGTAAATAAAAAGGATTACCACCGTCCAGAGTCTGACCATCGTGTTCCATCAGATAGACACCCTGTCCGAAATAATTCACCAGCAACATCGCTTTCACCAAGCACCATGTCAACCGCACATTCTTCTTACCACAATGTCCGAGATCGCTATACAAGGCTTCGGCACCCGTTGTACAAAGGAAGACCGCACCCAACAACCAAAATCCACCGGGATGATCGAAGAGCAAATCTGCCGCATACATGGGATTGATCGCCTTAAAAACAGTAAAATCCTTTCCAATACTTAATATACCCAACACTCCCAGCATCCCAAACCAAAGTAACATCACCGGACCAAAGAACTTACCAATGAAGTTCGTACCGAATCGCTGAATCACAAACAAGGCCGTGATAATACTAATCACGATGGGTATGGTTGGAATATCAGGACGAATAGCCTGCAACCCTTCCACCGCTGATGCCACGGAAATGGGCGGTGTGATTATACCATCCGCCAGCAAGGTACTACCTCCAATCAGCGCCGGAAAAACAAGCCAGGCAATTTTTCGTCGACGCACAAGGGCGTATAAAGAAAAAATACCACCTTCTCCTTTATTATCAGCACGTAAGGTCAGGATGACATACTTCAGGGTAGTTTGCAGGGTAATTGTCCAGAAAATACAGGAAAGTCCTCCTAAAATAACTGCAGTTTCAATAGGTCCTTTCCCCACTATCGCCTTCATCACATACAATGGTGAAGTACCGATATCACCATAAATAATACCCAAAGTCACCAATAATCCGGCGGCCGTAATTTTCTGATGTGAGGTATGGGAGCTCAAGGGGTTGAAAACCGAGGTGCAAATGTAGTAGTTTAATGTTTAAAGTATACCATGAAGCGTATCGCTTTTTTAGCGATTCTGCTTCATGGTTTAATGTTTAAAGATTAAGGTTTAAAGTTTTCACTCGCCACGTGTCCACGGGCGATGTGATCCCGTCAACCATTGTGTTGACGGGAAAGGGGGTCCCATGAAGCGTATCGCTTTTCGCGATTCTGCTTCATGGTTTTCAGTCGCTCTGCGAAACAGCGATCAACAAGATACATTTATAGGTCAAAGGAGGACTGATCAATTCAATATCCATTTCTTTTATCCTGTAATTCCTCGGTTCAACCCCGTTGGGGTTGGGGTGGTGCATGGTGCCAATAACCCCTGGTTTCACCCGGGGTTATTGGGGTTGAACTCCTTCAGAGTTCAGTAGTTACTGAAAATAAGAAAGGCCACCAATTGGCGACCTTTTCTTTTGGTAGCGGGGATAGGACTCGAACCTATGACCTTTGGGTTATGAGCCCAACGAGCTACCTCTGCTCCACCCCGCACTGTATGTTTTCTGTGCTATGTTAAAAACCTAAAATCCCTAAGCGGGGTGCAAAGTTATGAATAACTAAACCAAATCCAATACTTTGAGAGAAATAGAATACTATTGTTTGATTTTCAGATGATTAATCAATAATATTTGATTTCAATAGAGAATTTCAACACTTCTTAGAAAATGTTTAGTTCGATTTTAAATTATCCTTTATGAAAATTTTTCGTGGTATTTGAATCCATTTCCAGTGCCAGGTCCTTCCGTAAGGACAGGTCGCGACCTGTCCTTACGGAAGGGTGACACATTGCGACCTGTCATTACATACCGAATAAACAACCCGGGGCATCGCTGGTGACAGGTCGCGACCTGTCACTACATACCGAATGGAATATGGCAAATCAATACACGTTCACCTCCGGATCAATTCGCACTCCGAATTTTTCGATGACGCTGTCGCGGATTTTCAGGGCGAGTTCATAGATTTCCTTGCCGGTGGCTTCTCCGTAGTTGACCAGAACCAGGGCCTGGTCTTTGTGTGAGCCGGTATGTCCGACTACCTTGCCCTTCCAGCCGCATTGCTCGATGAGCCAGCCTGCTGCTAATTTTACTTTTCCGGGGATGGTCGGATAGCCAACAACGTTAGGATGTGCTGCTTTGAGTTGATCAAATACCTGCTGATCTACTTCCGGATTTTTGAAGAAACTGCCGGCATTACCTAATACTTTTGGATCAGGGAGTTTGCTGCGCCTGATGTTGATGACGGCATTACTGACATCGCGTACCCCCGGCACCGTTATACCCATATGCTGTAACTCCTGTGCGATGGCTCCATAGGAAGTATTTAATTGCGGATTCCTGCTCAGGCAAAAAGTGACATGGATGATAAAAAAGCGATTCTTCAGTTCATGCTTAAAAACACTCTCCCTGTATCCGAATTTACAATCGGCAGCAGAGAACTTACGGATATCCATCGTGTCCAGTTGCAAGGCTTCCAGTTCATAAAAGGAATCTTTCAATTCTACTCCGTATGCGCCGATGTTTTGCATGGGTCCTGCTCCTACACTACCCGGAATCAGACTGAGGTTCTCCATTCCTCCCAGACCTTGTTCTATAGACCACATCACCAAATCATGCCAGGTCTCCCCTGCTCCGGCGCGTACCCAAACCCGTTGATCGTCCTGGCGAACTATTTCAATTCCTGAAATCCGGTTGAGCAAGACCAGTCCATCTACATCGCGGGTAAAGAGGATATTGCTTCCGCCGCCAAGGATGAGGCGGTCCTGGTGTTTTAGGTAATCGTCTGTGAGTGCTTCGCGTAAGTTTTCTGTGCTGTCAATGTTTAATAAATATTTTGCTTTGACGTCAATGCCAAAAGTGTTGTAGGGTTTTAGAGATATGTTCTTCTCGACAGGCATCGGCAGGATATAGTTTTATCTTTATAGTACGAATTTAATAAATATAAATATAGCTCAAGGTCCAAAAATCATTCGCTTTTTACCCTACCTACGCTAAAGCTCACTAAGGCAAGCACAGACACTAAGAGAGTTACGAAAACCCCAGAGCGTTTAATAATTGTATTTGTCTTTCCAGCGCTCCTTGAGGAATTTGCGGAGTTCTTTTTCGCGGGCGTTGTCGCCGGGTTCGTAGAATTTCATGGCTTTGAGGCGGTCGGGAAGATATTCCTGTTGGGCGAAGTTGTTTTCGAAATCGTGGGCATAACGGTATCCCTTACCGTAATCCAGGTCTTTCATTAATCCTGTGGGGGCGTTGCGGAGATGTAAGGGGACCGGGGCATCGCCATAATCCTGACGGCCTTCTGCGCGCTCTTGAGTCCGATGTAGCTGGCATTGCTCTTGGCGGAGGAAGCCAGGTAAGTTACCGCCTGTGAAAGCACGATGGCACATTCAGGATAACCGATCAATTCCACGGCATTGAAAGCGGCTGTAGCGAGTAAAAGGGCATTGGGGTTGGCATTGCCGATATCTTCAGAAGCCAGGATTACCAAACGACGGGCAATGAATTTAGGATCCTCTCCACCCTCTACCATTCTGGCCAGCCAATACAAGGCGGCATTGGGATCACTGCCACGGATGGATTTGATAAAGGCAGAAATAATATCGTAATGCTGTTCACCACCTTTATCATAAACGGCAATGCGTTGCTGAGCAATTTTCATTACACCGGCATCGGTAATCTTTACCGGATCGGTCTCTGTATAATTGATAACCAGCTCGAGTAAATTCAGCAATTTGCGGGCATCCCCACCCGATAGTCCATAAAGCGCGCTCTTCTCCAGAACTTCCACAGCGCGTAACTTCAATTGTTCATCTTTCTCCAAAGCCGTTTTAACGAGAAGATCTAATTCCTCCTCTTTCAGCGTTTCAAGGATATACACCTGACAACGGGAGAGCAAGGGACGAATGACTTCGAAAGAGGGATTCTCGGTCGTGGCGCCAATGAGCAATAAGGTTCCCTGTTCAACAGCAGCGAGGAGTGAATCCTGTTGCGATTTATTAAAGCGATGGATCTCATCGATAAACAATACTGCTCTTCCGCTCTCCTTCGCTTTCGCAATCACTTCTCTGACATCCTTCACTCCGGCACTGATCGCACTCAGAGAGAACATCGGCAAATTTGCTTCGGAAGCAAGGATAGTAGCCAGCGTCGTTTTACCTGTACCGGGAGGACCCCAAAAAATGATAGAAGGTAAATGTCCGCTATGCAATAAATTTCTTAAAACACCATTGGGTCCGGCGAGATGAGATTGACCCACCACCTCTTCGAGTTTATGTGGGCGCATCCTTTCCGCTAAAGGGATGCCGGAATTCATCATGGCATGCCGGCGTCTTTAGAAATCGCCTTCACCGTTATTTCAATCCGGTTATTTCGTTCATGCTCTTCCTCAATGCAAAGAATACCATTCACGCATTTATTCAACAACTTCGCTTCACCATACCCTTTGGCGGAGAGACGTGATTCAGCAATGCCCTGTGTAACCAAATAACTTAACACTAACTCCGCACGTTTTTGGGTTAAGATGATATTATCGGCATCACTATTTCTGGAATCGGTGTAGGAACCAATCTCCACTTGCAATCTGGAATTATCCAGTAGTAAAGTAGAAAGAAATTGCAGCGCCTCACCGGAGGTCACCTTAAGCTGATAATCCTTTTTCTTAAATGCAACACCTTGCCAAACGAAGGGTTTATTCAACTGCACTTTCCTCAACTCCACTTTTACTTTCAGGGTATCAGAAAATTTTAAACCAACCGTACTTTCTTCTGTCGTGACTAAAAAATACTCGGGATGATCACATCTGAATTTATACACATGTCCGGGTTGTACATCCAGTTTCAACTCGCCAAGTCCATTGGTCGTAAAAATTTTCTCATTGGCATTATCCACCATCATCTTCACTCTGACACCTGGGATAGGCGTACCCGCCTGCACTTCAGTGATAGCTAAAAACATATTCAGTTGAGGTGGATGTTTCTCGAATCCGTAGATTTTATCGACATTGCCATTTCTGGAAGAGGAAAAATATCCTTCCATTCCTGTTGAATCCACGATAAAGCTGAAATCATCCTGTGAAGAATTTATGGGATAACCCAGATTTTCTGCTGTACTCCATTCTCCATGGACCAACTTTGACTCATAGATATCAAGACCACCCATACCGGTACGTCCATCGGAGGCAAAATAGAGCAAGGAATCATTCGCCATAAAAGGAAAAAGCTCATTCCCTTCGGTATTCACTCCGGCTCCCAAATTCACCGGATTACTCCAGCGCTCTCCTCCTTCCCATCTTACCATATACAAATCCGATCCACCATAACCCCAGGGCATATCCGAAGAAAAAATCATCATCGCTCCACTTGCATTCAGGGCCGGATGACCGACAGAATACTCATTGCTGTTAAAATACATGGGACCTTTGATTTTCCATTCGCCCAATTCATTATCGGCTTTGAATATCTTCAGGACATTAACATTTTTATTATTTTTCTCTGCTCTGTTGCTGACATAATTATTCCTGGTAAAATACATGGTATTGTATCCATTGGAAAAGACGACAGGCCCCTCATTAAATTTACCATTCACCTCACCACGAAGGGGCTCAATATCCATCCAGTTCCCGCGATCTGTTTTCTTCGCGTAAAACAAATCAAGGAACCTGTTACCTGTTCCGTCAGAAATCGCTTTTGAAAGTCCTTTCACACTACGATCCGAAAGAAAGACAATACCGCTTCTGAAAAAAGCCGGGCTAAAGAAATTATCATGCGGGGTATTAAACTTCAATAAGGAAATCGAATAGAGCGTCGTGTCCCGGTAAAAAACTGCGATACTATCACAGGCGTTTAACATTCTTTGCGCTTTAAAATCAGTTTTATTAAACTCAAGGTATTTTTCAATATACACTTTTGCTTCTTTATAATTGCCATTTCTCATCATGGCTTGTGCTAAAAATATATTCCACTCCGGACGCGCATCGGGCAATTTAATCGCTCTACGGTACCAATATTCTGTCTTCACCGAATTCCCCATCTGCAAATAACAATCGGCAATATTCGCTGTCGCCTCAGGATTAATTTTTCTACTCAGCACGTATTCATACTCATTCGCGGCACTGGCGTAGGCAAACTGCTGATAATATTCATTGGCTGAACGCAAATGCACATTGAGACATCCTCCGGTCATCCAGGCCAACGAAATCAGCAACAATCCAATAAAAATTCGTGAATGTCTCATCAGAAGTAACGTGGGGATTTCATTTTCGTAACGGGGAAACCAAAATCGTAACCAATCATAAATTCATGAGAACCGGAATTATAATTTCCCAGTTCACCGAGTGTATAATCATAAGAATATCCAACTCTCATTTTCCGGCTAATCTGGTATTCGAATAGAACAATAATTGCTTCATCGGAACGATAGGAAGTTCCCAGCCAGAAAATTTCATTGATCAGCATATTCAGATTCAGATCATACTGCATTTTCGCTCCGGCTTCATAACGCAATAGGAAGGATGGTTTAAACTTCAGCTCCCGCTCCGTTTCAATAACACCTCCGGCAGTTGCATAATAGCGCCTTACTTGCTTATGTACCGGCTCTCCGGGTTCAATGGAAGAATTGTCATTGGGGTCGTAGCTCAGAAGAAATGGTGCAGACACGCCCGCATAAAATAAATCTCTGTAATAATAAGCACCCAATCCTGCATTCGGTAATAAGTTACTGAAGGTATTATAATCAAACACCTTATCACCCGGATCCCAATACGTCAATTTCACTACTTCAGAGCTAAAATTACTTACGCCTGCTTGCAGACCGACAGAGAGTTTTCCAACACCCAGCGGTAGATGATAAGCAAGCATACCATACACGTCCGTTTGCTTGGTTACACCAATTTTATCCTGTTGCAGGAGCATTCCTAACCCCAATTTTTTCTTCTTGAGCAGACCATGAATAGTACCGGAATACGTCACCGGTGCACCTTCCATTCCCGCCCATTGCTTCCTGTACATCATGGTGGTACTTACATACTCTTTACTTCCCGCATAAGCAGGATTCAGCAATAAGCCATTAAACATATAATGACTCATCAACGGACTTTGCTGAGCGAAAGCAGATGAACAACACATCGCGAATACTAAAATCAGGTAGATCCTCCTCATCGTCTTAAATCAATATAAGTATTATACACTTTATTAATAAAATTCACTTTCACAATAACGAAATAGGTTCCATCCGATAAAGGATACCCTTCATTATCGGTTCCGTACCAGTCATTCCTATAACTCTTTTGCGTGTAGACATTCTGACCCCATCGATTATAAACGACAATCTCATTATCGGGATACTCCTCGAGACCCTTAATTACCAGATAATCATTACTGCCATCAAAATTGGGAGAGAATGCTGTAGGCAATTGAATTTTAGGAAGGCATTCCAGGCTATCTCGTCTGAAAATATTCACTTCCGCAGAATCTCTGCAGGTACCATTAACGACTGTCCATAAGAAAGTATTATTTCCAAAATTCAGTCCTATTACCCTGGTGAAGGCGCGAGAAGTATCATCAATTTGCACATCGCCGGTCAACGATGTCCAATATCCATAGCCAAATTCCGGCCGGGTTGCATTGAGATTCACTTCACTATTACATACACTCCTGTCGGTTCCTCCAATGGCTTCAATTTCTGACGTTACCGTAATGGTTAATTGATCATCATCGGAACAAATCCCATCTGAGATCGTCCATAACAACACGTTATCACCATTGGCAAGGTTAGAGATCGTACTTGAAGGAGAAGTAGAATCCGAAAACGAAATTGTATTTAAAGAACTTATCACCTGCCAGTAACCAATGCCGAGGGCAGGTGTATCCGCGAAGAGTGTAACATTATTCTCACCGCAAATAATTAAATCCGTTCCGGCATTGGCAACCAGTTGTTGAGGTTGCGTTAAAAGGAATGTCTGATAAGTACCACAATTATTATCATCTGTAATAAACACAGTGTAAAGATCTGCTGTAAGGTTTTGCAAATTTTGAGTGATAGCACCATTACTCCAAACGAAATTATAGGGTGCAGTACCGCCGGTAACACTCAGGAACAATTCACCATCCGCCAATCCAAAGCAGCTAATATTATAGGGCGGATTATTTTGAGGAGAAACGGAGTTAATAGTATAGGGCTGTGGTTCTGTTAAAGTAATTGTTCGGATAGCAACACATCCGAGTGCGTCCGTAATAGTTACAGTATAAAGCCCCTGAGAGAGATTTGTTAAAGCCGAATCCGTATTCGGAAGTCCGGCCCAGGAATAAGTCAATGGCAATGATACACCGGTTGCAGTTATAGCGATAAATCCGTCTAATCCTCCATTACAGGTAATATTTGAAGAATCAACAGCCAAAATAACGGGGCCGGAGAGGTTACTGATATTCGCAATATTTGAAACTGAACATCCATTAAAATCAGTAACGGTTACGGTGTAACTACCGGCTGCGAGATTTGAAAGAGAATCATTCACGCTTCCATTCGACCAGAGAAAACTATATCCGGGAATTCCTCCACTTGCGTTCACCACTACCTGACCGTTAGTGAGGCCACAAGCAGCATTTTGCAACCCTGAAAATGAAATCAACAACTCCTGCGGCTGACTTATGTTAAAAGCCTGAGAACCGGTACATCCTCTGTTATCTGTAACTATGACAGAATAATTTCCTGCTGCAAGATTATTAACATCCTGAGTAGTCTGACTTGTGTTCACCCAGGTATACAGATAAGGGGTCACTCCTCCATTGATATCAATATCAATACTGCCGTCAGCAGTTCCAAAACAACTGACACTATCTACAGTTATAATTGATATTATTGGAATTCCTGTATTTGAGATTGTAAAGCTTGTATCAAAAATACATGAAGCAGCATCAGTAACTGTCACGGTATAAGTACCGGAATTCAATCCTGAAATTGTTGACGATGCATTACCGGTATTCCACAAATACGTATAGCCGGCGGTCCCTCCTGTTGTTTGAGCGACAATAATTCCATTACTGAGATTACAACTTGGCTCTGTAAGAGTAGCGTTTACTTGCAGTGCTGATGGTTCTGTTATGGTATCTACAAACAAATTCGTACAACCATTGTCATCTGTGACAGTTAAAGTATAAATACCTGCAGGAACATTCGAGAGATTTTGACTAACACTGCCATTGCTCCATAAATAACTAAAGGGTGCAGTTCCGAAAAGCACATCTATCGCAAGTTGCCCGGTACTGTCGCCCGGACAAGTTACAGCAGTCATGCTCACTAATGTAACAGCAGGACCATTCAGATTGCCAATAACGACATTCTCCACTTTAGTACATCCGTTGGCATCTGTAACGGTAACGGTATAAGAACCGGCCACAACATTATTTATAGAATCAGCAGTTCCGCCATTCGACCATAAGTAGGTATATGCGGGTACACCTCCATTCACAGTGACAAAGGCCGCTCCGTTTGCACTACCACAACTGGCATCTACTACTGCTGACTGAATGATAATATCAGTAGGTTGGGTAACCGTCACGAATGCAGTATCCTTGCAGCCTGTATTATCAGTAACAATCAAGGAATAATTTCCAGCCGGAATATTATTCAGGTCCTGTGTTGTCTGGCCGGATGACCAGATATATTGAAATGGGTTTGAGCCTCCGGAAACAGACATATTGATCGCACCATTTGACAAGCCAAAGCAGGAAACATTTGTCAGTTGATTCACATTCAACTGTGGACCATTCAGATTTTGTACCCGAATGGTATCTTGTCTGACGCATAAATTCTGATCCGTTACAGTAACGGTAAATAAGCCCGCAGCCACATTTTTAATAGTATCATTCGTAACACCGTTTGACCAGAGATAAGTAAAAGTACCTGTTCCTCCAGTTGCGATTACCGAGGCCGATCCATTTAACTGACCACAACTTGCCCCAACAGACTGAAGTTGCAATACAATGAGCGAAGGTTGCCCTAGTATAAATTGTTGCGAAGACGTACATCCGGAACCATCCGTGACCGTTACTGTATATGTTCCGGCCGTTAAAGAATCTGCTGTATTGCCGGTATCGCCATTTGACCAAACAATCACATACGGTGTTGTTCCGCCTGAGACATTAACAATCAAAGAACCGTTTGATCCTCCGAAACAGGAAGGTTGAATTTGATTTTGTAATTGGACAGCAGGTGCACCGGAATTGGAAACTACTGTAGAATCTATAAAAATACAACCGAGTGAATCGGTTATAGTCACAGAATAGGTTCCCGACGGAATTGCAGTTAATGTTTGAGCGATACTACCTGTTTCCCAGAGATAAGTATATGGCCCTACTCCACCACCGGGTGTTACCGTAGCGCTTCCATTGGATTGGTTACATGTGGCCTGAATTGTAGTAAAGGATGTTGTTATCTGCGCATTTTGAGTAATGGTCACACTCAGTGTATCTGTACAACCGCCACCATCACTAACGGTAAGGGTATACGTTCCGGCAAAAACACTGAACCGATCCTGATTGGTATTTCCATCATTCCACAGATAGGTGAAAGGAACTGTACCGCCAGTCACAGAAATATATATTCTGCCTGAGTTTGCACCAAAGCAACGGACATTTCTCACTGAATCCAATACAGCTAAAGGACCCGATTGCGCGGATACCAGAAAACTGAGTGCCGTATCGCAACTATTGAAATCAGATACTGTCACGGTATATGTTCCTGCAGTAAGACCCGAAATTGCTGCAGTCGTTTGACCACCTGACCATAAAAAAGTATAGGGCGACGTTGCACCATTTACCGTAAGGCTGATTGAACCATTGGAAAATCCACAAGAGGCGTTTTGAATAACCGGCACTACATTAAATGTATCCGGCTCAAGGATAACAAAAACAGCAGAATCGGAGCAGGCAACGCTATCTGTCACCATAACTGTATAAGTACCCGCGGCAAGACCGGAAACATCTTGTTGGGTTCCACCTTGTGACCATGAGTAAACGTAAGGAGTAATACCTCCAATCACATTGATGTCAATACTCCCTGTTGTCGCTCCGGGACAAATGACATCCTGTTGAGCAACCAGCGAAATAACCGGACCGTTTGAGAGCGTAACTGCAACATTACGACGTCTTGTACATCCGTTCGCGTCGGTTACCGTTACATTGTAAGTTCCTGCAGTGAGCGCTGTAATACTCTGGGTGGTTTGTCCGTTATTCCAGAGATAGGTATAGGGTGGAGTTCCACCGGTTGGATTCGCCTGAGCTTGTCCGGTCGCTTGCCCGCAGAAAGAAGGTTGCGAGGTCATGGGAGATAACAATGCGGTAGGCTGAGTGACAGAAAAATTCTGCCGAACTGTACATCCTGCAAAATCAGTAACCGTTACCGTATAATTTCCTGCCGTCAAATCAGAAATATTCTGAGTAGTTGCACCATTCGACCAGAGGATAGATAACGGCGACGCACCCCGCTTAAATAAATAGTGATTGCTCCACTCGTATCATTATTACAAAATAAATTCTGAACGGTACTACTATCAATGACCGGTCCGCCTGTTCCATTTACACTGGATGAAAATTGTGAGCTGCAATTATTCGCATCTGTAACTGTTACCGTATATGTACCGGCAATCACACCGGAAATACCGGTACCTGTGCCACCTGTCGACCAAAGGTATAAGTAAGGAGATATTCCACCTGTAACCACAACTGACAATGCGCCATTCGCTAAACCGCAACTTGCAGGTGTTGGTGAGAAAGTAGCCTGAAGTGAATCAGGTTCAGCAACAGTATACGTTCCGGTGGTTGTACAACTATTCTGATCTGTAACTGTTACAGTATAAACCCCTGCAATCAATCCTGACACGTCTTCTGTGAAAGCCCCATTACTCCAGATAAATGTTAAAGGAATTGCACCCCCTGTAGTTGTAATATTTATTGCTCCGTCACTGTCACCATAACAAGAAACACTATCTATAACTACAGAACTTATTACAGGTCCGGAAGCTGTCACCACCTGTCCACTTGCTGTGGCAGTACACAATGCAGCATCGGTTACTGTTACTGTATACGTTCCCGCCGCAAGACTACTAATTGATGAAACGGTTGCACCTGTATTCCATAAATAGGTCAGGACACCGGTTCCTCCACTTGCAATAACCGTGGCAGTTCCATTGGATACCCCGCAGGAAGCATTAGTAGTATTTACAACAGCATTTATAGCCGAAGGTTGGGATAAATTAAAAACTCTGGATCGCGTACAAGAATTAAAATCAGTAACGGTCACCGTATATGCTCCGGCTGCTAAATTGACAGGATCTTCTCCGGTAAATCCATTACTCCATTGATAAGTAAAAGGAGGGGTACCACCAGCCATAGTCAAATTGATACTTCCGGTACTGGCGCCGTTACATAAAATGTTAGTAACAACAGGTCCGAAAGTAATGAGATTGGTTTGGCTAACTGTATATGGTGATATGCCGGTACATCCATTTCCATCTGTAATAGTTACAGTATATAATCCTGCAATTAAACCGCTCACATCCTCTGTTGTAGCAGCGGTACTCCACAAATAAGTAAAAAGACCATTACCACCTGAAGGCGTGATATTAATGCTTCCAGTAGCACCACCATTACAAAGCACATTGGTGACCACACCGGTTGAAGTTACCGCATTAGGTTGACCAACTAAAAAGGATTGAGAAGTACTACAGTTATTTACATCCTGAACAGTGACGGTATAAGTTCCGGCGAGAAGCCCGGAAAGATCTTCTGTTACTGCGCCGTTGCTCCATAAATACGTATACGTAGGAGTTCCTCCACTCACTGTAATATCTATTGCGCCATCATTGCCGCCATTGCAGGTAACAGCTGTAATAGAAGCATTGCTGATCACCGGTGCATTAGCCGCGGAGACCACAACACTTGACAGAGCTGTACAATTATTAGCATCACTAACGGTCACTGTATACGTAGCGGGGACGAGTGCTGAAATGGTTGCAGTTATACCGCCGTTACTCCAGAGATAAGAATATCCAGGTGTACCGCCGGCAGGAGTCGCGGTCGCAGTGCCGGTTCCAACACCACAGCCGGATTGAGTTGCTGAAGTACCTACACTAAGTGCGGAAGGTTGTGTAAGTGAGAAGGACTGTACATGGGTACAGGCATTCGCATCTGTAATTGTAACCGTGTACGTGCCGGCTGATAAAGCAGAAATATCTTCTACAAGTGCTCCGTTGCTCCAAAGAAAAGTATAGGAAGGTGTTCCTCCATTTACAGTGACGTCAATGGCACCTGTACTTCCACCATTACAAGCAATAGTAGTAAGATTAGCGGAAGCTGTTATTGTTTGTGGCTGTGAAATCGAAAGCTAAAAATACCCACACAGAAATTCTGATCAGTTATTGTTACGGTATAAGTAGCAGCGGATAGACCGGAAACATCCTGAGTAATAGCTCCTGTGCTCCAGAGATAGTTGTATGCAGGAGTTCCACCGGCTACAGAAATATCCAAACTTCCATTAGCACCTCCATTACAGGAAACATTTATAGTATTTATCAATGTAGCCAGGGGACTACCTGTATTACCCACCGTGGTATTGGAAGAAACAGTACACCCGGCGGCATCTGTGACAGTTACTGTGTAGGTACCAGCCGCAAGACCTGTAATTACCTGTGATGTTTGTCCGGTATTCCATTGAAAAGTGTAATTAGGGGTTCCACCGGAAGGAATAACTGTAATTGACCCGTTAGATGCGTTGCAGGTTCCATTTACAGGAATGAAATTTAAAAGAATTGGAGCACTTTGCGTTACAGTTGCATTTGTAATAGCTGTACAGTTATTTACATCTGTAACGGTTACTGTATACGTACCTCCAGGAAGTGCGGTAAGATCTTCATTGCTACTGCCATTGCTCCAGTTGTAAGTATAACCGGGGGTTCCTCCGCTAACGGTAAGATTAACAGCACCTGTAGACGCACCATTGCAAGCCACATTTGTAACAAATGTAGAAAGGTTTATCGCGGTAGACGGAGTGACCAACGAACTGGTAGTTCCGGTACAGGTGTTTGCATCCGTAACGGTTACAGTATAAGTTCCGGCAATAAGTCCGGAGATATCTTCATTGCTGCTGCCATTGCTCCAACTGTAAATATAACCCGGAGTTCCTCCGCTAACGGTAAGATTGATAGCGCCGGTTGTTCCACCATTGCAAACAACGTTAGATACAACTGTAGAAAGATTAAGAGCGGCAGGTTGAGAAACAACTACACTTGAAGAACCAGTACAGCTATTCACATCTGTAACTGTGACTGTATATGCTCCTGCAATCAGAGGCAGTACAGTTATTTGCATCCGTGACCGTAACGGTATATGTTGCAGCAGTTAGTCCTGAAATATCTTCAGTGCTACTGCCATTGCTCCAGTTATAAGTAAAACCGGGTGTTCCTCCACTCACGGTAAGATTAATAGCACCTGAAGCACCACCATTACAAGCAATATTTGTCACCACCGGTGAAAGGTTAATCGCAGATGCCTGAGAAACGAGGGCACTTGTTGTCGCTGTACAGTTGTTGGCATCCGTAACAGTTACCGTATATGTGCCCGCAATGAGTGCGGAGATATCTTCATTGCTGCTGCCATTGCTCCAATTATAAGTGTAGCCCGGAGTTCCTCCGCTAACGGTAAGGTTAACCGCTCCGGTGGAAGCACCATTGCAAGCAACATTTGAAACTACTGTTGAAAGATTAATAGCATTGGTCTGAGTAACAGAAGCACTTGTAGTTGCTGTACAATTGTTCGCATCCGTAACAGTTACCGTATATGTGCCCGCAATGAGTGCGGAGATATCTTCATTGCTGCTGCCGTTGCTCCAGTTGTAAGTATAACCGGGAGCTCCTCCACTAACGGTAAGGTTAACCGCTCCGGTGGAAGCCCCATTACAAGCAACATTTGTAACTACTGTTGAAAGATTTATAGAAGTAGTCTGAGTAACTATAGCATTGGTGGTTGCCGTACAGTTGTTCACATCTGTAACAGTAACAGTATACGTTCCCGCAATGAGTCCGGAGATATCTTCATTGCTGCTGCCATTGCTCCAGTTGTAAGTATAACCGGGAGCTCCTCCGCTAACGGTTAGGTTCACCGCTCCGGTGGAAGCTCCATTACAACCAACATTAGTAACTACTGTTGAAAGATTAATAGCAGTGGCCTGAGTAACTGTGGCACTGGTGGTTGCCGTACAATTGTTCGCATCCGTAACAGTTACCGTATATGTGCCCGCAATGAGTCCGGTGATATCTTCGTTGCTACTGCCATTGCTCCAGTTGTAAGTATAACCGGGAGTTCCCCCGCTAACGGTAAGGTTAACCGCTCCGGTGGAAGCACCATTACAGGCAACATTCGTAACTACTGTTGAAAGATTTACAGAAGTGGTCTGAGTAACTGTAGCACTTGTGGTTGACGTACAGTTGTTCGCATCCGTAACAGTGACAGTATACGTTCCGGCGATGAGTCCGGTGATATCTTCGTTGCTACTGCCATTGCTCCAGTTGTAAGTATAACCGGGAGTTCCCCCGCTAACGGTAAGGTTAACAGCACCGGTAGCTCCACCATTACAGGCAACATCTGAGACGAGCGAAGAGAGGTTTATTACAGAAGGTTCAGAAACCAGGACACTGGTTGTCGCTGTACAGCTATTGGCGTCCGTAACAGTAACTGTATAGGTGTCTGAAATAAGTCCGGAGGGATCTTCACTGATACTACCATTACTCCAGATAAAGGAATATAAGGGCAAACCTCCAAAAACGGTTAGGTCGATGGAACCTGTAGCAGCCCCATTACAATCTACATCTGTAGCGATTGATGAGAGGTTAATTGCAGAAGGTTGCGAAATCACGATGAAAGAAGACTCGGAGCATCCGTTGGCATCAGTAACCGTTACTGTATAGGTGGCTGCAGGAAGTCCGGACAAATCTTCATTAGCACTTCCATTGCTCCAATTATATGTAAAATTGGGAACACCGCCATTTACGGTTAGATTAATAGCACCTGTAGCTGCACCATTACAAGAGACATCCGTATCTATCAACTGCAATGTCAGGAACGGATCTTCAAAAATATCAACGTTTAACTGACTGGTGCACGAATTAACATCTGTTACGGTGACATTGTATGCCCCGGCGCTAACGTTAGTAAGATCTTCATTTGAACTCGCATCAGACCATAAATAGGTAAAGCCGGAAACTCCGCCGGTTACAGAAATATAAGCAGCTCCATCTGTACCACCATTACAACCAGCGGTATTCACACTATCCTGAACAACTGACAATGGAGACGGCGCGATTAAAGTGACCGATCCGGTTTGAACGTCCCCAAAAAATCAGTAACTGTTACAGTATAGGTACCGGAGGGAATTCCACTCAAGTCTTCACTTGTAGCTCCCGTAGACCATAAAATGTATAAGGAGCAGTACCAGCGGCAGGAGTAAGATCAATCGTGCCATCGCTACTTGAATTGCAGGAAACATTAACCCCATTATAATCTGACAAAGTAAAAGTAAGTGTAATGATAAAAGGACTATTGACTTTCCCGGCATCGTTCCCGTTTGATAAAATGCTAAAAGCATTCGAACTGGTCGCAGCGGTAATGAGTGAAAGGAAGAATACAAATTTCCTCCAAACAGCTAAATTCAATTTCTTATGCATTTTTGAAATAATTCCTCCTTCATTTCGTTGAGAGAAAACAATCCTTCAAAATTAAGAAAATTAAGTGGATTATACTCTAAAGAAGGAGAGATTGAATCCATGATGGAAATATTCCGATCAAGAGTGACATCACTGCGGCAAATAACAATAAAAATTGATGTCCTGCATCTAATATAAAGCCTTCTGACTCCAAAGTATCGTCTTTCAAAACAGCATAAATCACCCTGAAATAATAGAAAACTCCGATAAGAGAAGAAAGTATAGCAACAAGAACGAGCCAGGTGTATCCTCCTGAAAGCGCACCATAAAAGAGGTAATACTTTGCAAAGAAACCGGCTACAGGAGGTATTCCAGCCAAAGAAAACATGGTCATTATCAAGAAGATAGCAACCAAAGGTTGCCTTTTCCCAAGCCCATTAAATGCATCAATTCCTTCCTCACCATCCTTCTTCCCCATCGCATGCAAACAGGAAAAAGCACCCAAGCTACCCAAACTATAAGCAGCTGTGTACAATAGTATTGAACCGGCAGAAACTTCATTCATCGTTGCAATAGCCATCAGCATGTAGCCGGCATGAGCAATGGAAGAATAGGCAAGCATTCGCTTAAAGCTCTTTTGATAAACGGCAAGAATATTCCCGACCAGCATCGTTAATGCGGAGAGAACCGCTACTGCAGGACCCCAAACTTCGAAGAAAGGCATGAAACAAGTACTGAAAAGCCTGTAAAAAGCGGCAAAGGCAGCGGTTTTAAACACTGTTGCCATAAATGTCGTTACTAAGGTCGGCGCACCTTCGTACACATCGGGCGCCCAGAAATGAAAGGGTACTGCAGAAATCTTAAAAAGAAAACCAATAAGGATCATCAAGATACCTACTTGAATAAACAACGGACTTACTGAACCTTTTGCCAAAGTCTCACCAATTACCTGCAAATTAAAGCTACCACAAGCACCATATATCAGCGCGATTCCAAACAAAAGGAATCCTGTTGCGAAGGCCCCCATCAGGAAATACTTCAATCCGGCTTCATTGGATAGAAGGTTTTGTTTATCGGAAGAGGCGAGGACATATAGGCTGATGGACAATATCTCGAGACCTATAAAAAACATCGTCAGGTCGGAGAAACTGATCATTGCAATAGCCCCTGTAAGTGTAAATAAAATAAGCGCTGCGTTTTCAGAGAATTTATTTTCGCCGGTAAAATACTCTCCGCCGATAACCAGCCATAGCAATGTGATCAGAATAATCAATCCGGAAAAAGCGATGGCATAATTATCAAAATAAACCATATCATTAAAATACCTGATATCTGTTCCCCAGTCCATCACCAAGGTCGTAAGTGCTGCAGACAATCCAATCACGACAACAGGCAGCAATAATTTTTTAAAGCGAAAAACCTCCGCCATCATAGCCACAACTCCAAGAATTGATATAATGATCAGGGCTTTCATTTTAATAGATATTATTAATTTGTAACAGCACTTCTTCCAGAGCAGGCTGAGCAATTGTCAATATGGGTTTCGGATAAATGCCGGTAATTATGATCAACGCTGCTACTGAAATCAATACAATTTTTTCACTAGAGGCCAGTCCGGTAAATTCAACACTTCTGGCATGTTGTTCACCGAGCATTACTTTTTGATAAGCTCTTAACATATAAACTGCACCAAAAATTACTGTCAAACCGCATACAAAGGCCATCGTTGCACTGTATTGGTAGACCCCGCTCAACAGCAGAAATTCCCCCACAAATCCATTGGTCAAGGGCAATGCCACTGAGCCCAGCATAACGATCATAAACAGAATGGTAAACAATGGTGAATTATTTGCAAGTCCACCGAGTTCATCCATATTCCTGGTTTTGAGTCTTCGTTGAATTATATCTGCAATAAAGAAGAGGCCCACTGCATTCACACCATGCGCAAGCATTTGAACCATGCTGCCTTGCAAACCTTGAATATTCAAAGAAAACACTCCCGCGCTAATCAATCCGACGTGCGCAATTGAAGAATAGGCTATCAGACGTTTGAAATCCTTTTGCACTAATGCTAACACCGAGGCATATACTATACTGATCGTACAAAGAACCAGGGCGGTTTCACCCCATTGCGCAATACCATCAGGAATGACCGGAAGCATCCAACGGATTATACCATAAACTCCCATTTTCAACATGATACCTGATAGTAACATTGATCCTTGTGCCGGAGCATCCGTATAGGTATCCGGCTGCCAGGAGTGCAGCGGGAAAATTGGAATTTTAATGGCAAATGCTAAAAAGAAACACCAAAAGAGCCATCCCTGAGTAGTAGCATCCACTGATGCATTATAAAGGGCAGCAATATCAAATGAATGTGGTGCGGAGTATTTAAATATAAATAGATCAATCCGATCAACATCAGGAGTGAACCGAAGAGGGTATAGATAAAAAAGCGGAGAGTTATTTTAACTTTTTCAGCACCACCCCACATCAGACAAATCAACCATATCGGTATCAATGCTAACTCCCAGAACACATAAAATAAAAATCCGTCTAAAGCAGTAAACACACCAATCAATGCAAATTGCATGAATAAAATCAATCCATAGAATGCACCAGGTTTCGCATGATTATTTCTATAAGAGGATAAAATAATAAGTGGAGTCAGCACATTGGTCAGGGCTACCAGCAGAATACTGATACCGTCCATGCCCAGCTTAAAAT
Organism: Bacteroidota bacterium; assembly: GCA_016721435.1. Taxonomy (GTDB): domain Bacteria; phylum Bacteroidota; class Bacteroidia; order AKYH767-A; family OLB10; genus JAJTFW01. The sequence continues at coordinate 49,965 of JADKIC010000010.1, read as the reverse complement.
TAATACCTAAGGCCGGGATCCAATCGTAATGGATCAAAAACTGATCAGCCATATCAGAGGAGAACTGTGTAAAGGCAAAGCAGGTAATTCCCAATTGCACCAGAGAAACAATAAGTGCATACACTTTCACTGCATCATTTCGAAATGCCATTGCTCCTATCGAAGCCAGAAGCGGAAGTAAAATCAGGAGTAGGATCAGCATACCGGCAACTATACGATAAGGGTTAATACAATTAACAGAATTATTCCAACCACCATACTTAATATATATCCACCAATCTGACCTGATTGTGAGAATCGTAACAAACTGCTAAAACCGGTAAGAGCCTTTGATATCCCGTTTATGATTGCGGAAATTATTCCAATCTCAAGAAACTTATACGAGAATGCGGAAATGCTATCGAGTGGTTTAGTAATCATCGCCGAATATATTTCATCGATATAATATTTATTACTCAGGAGTTTGGGTATACCAGCGGGTAATACATTATCTTCTTCGGGCAAGATTTTTCTATCTACGTACACCTTACGTGTTGCTATGAAGATGACCAGCAATAGCAAGACAGAAACTCCGATAAGGATATATTCGAAAAGATGTGAGGCATGTTCCGTTCCATCTCTCCAGATAACAGGAGCTAGAAATTCACTGAATAAATGAGGGGCATGAAAAATTTCCGGCATACCCATGAATCCACCCACTGCTGACAATATCGCGAGCACGATCAATGGAAATGTCATGCTAACCGGAGATTCATGGAGGTGCGTCTTTTGGTGTGTTGTTCCCCGGAAATCGCCATAGAAAACCTGAGGTATCCCGGCAATAGCGAGTGTGCCAATAAGGAAAGTCATATGCGTAACAGGTAACTTTCCTTTCAATCCCCCCATCCGGCGAATATCCTGTTCACCACTCATCGCGTGAATTACAGAACCTGCACCGAGGAACAACAAGGCTTTAAAGAAGGCATGTGTGACCACATGGAACAAAGCGGTATCATATGCCCCAATGCCCAGGGCAACAAACATATATCCCAGCTGACTCACTGTAGAATAAGCCAGCACCTTTTTAATATCATTTTGTTTTAAGCCGATGGTAGCAGCAAAGAATGCAGTGGCCAGTCCAATGATTGCAACAATTTGAGAAGCATATGGCGACAGTGCGAATAATACATTTGAGCGCACCACCATATAGATACCGGCAGTAACCATCGTTGCCGCGTGGATCAATGCTGAAACAGGAGTTGGTCCGGCCATCGCATCCGGCAACCAGGTAAACAAGGGGATCTGGGCACTCTTACCAATAGCACCCACAAACAGAAGCAGACAAATGGCTGTGATGGAGGGGTTATTCATTCCAAACCCTTTGCACCTTCAAACACTTCTTTAAAACTCACTGATCCAAATGTTGTAAATATTAAAAGACGCCCAGTAAAAATCCGAGATCACCAATACGGTTCATTATAAAAGCCTTTTTGGCAGCATTACTATAATCGATATTCTTAAACCAAAAGCCTATGAGCAGATACGAGCATAAACCGACACCTTCCCATCCTGCGAACATCACAATATAATTAGATCCCAGTACCAGCAGCAACATAAAAAACACAAACAAATTCAAATAGGAAAAGAAACGGGAATGATCCGGTTCATGATGCATGTATCCGATTGAATAGATATGAATGAGCGTCCCAACACCGGTAATCACCAATAGCATAATCACCGAGAGCCGATCAATCAGAAAAGAAAAATCAATCTTCAGATCACCCACAGTTATCCAGTCAAACAGCACTATTCTCTCAGGAACAAATGAAGGATCCTTTACTTCAAAAAAGAAAGCGACAGAGACTACAAAGGATAGAAACACCATTGCACTGGCAATACCACCACTAATCAGCACAGGCAGACGCTTATTCAAAATCCCGATCAGGATAAATCCTAATAGCGGGAGAGCAGGAATGAGCCAGGCAAACTGATGCATAATTATTTTCTTAATGAGGTAGTTACTACCACTTCAACTTATTTAACTCGTTAATGTCAACGGATCTGATATTATTATAAATCATCACCAGAATTGCCAATCCTACAGCCACTTCAGCAGCGGCTACCGCCATTATAAAAAAGACCATCACCTGACCACCGGCTTCTCCATGCATGGTTGAAAAAGCCGTCAACAAGAGGTTAACAGCATTCAACATTAATTCAATACACATAAACACAATAATGGCATTGCGGCGAATCAACACACCTAACACACCGATCGTAAACAAGATCGCAGCGAGACCGAGGTAATGCTCTATAGGTACATAATTCAGATTCGTTTCCATGCTACCTCAATTATTCTTTCACTTTTTTACCCAACATCACTGCACCCACCATTGCGGCAAGGAGAAGGATGGATGTTATTTCGAATGGGAGAACATAATCACCATACAATGCTTTTCCCAAATTCGCAACTGTTCCGATTTGGTAATCGGTTGAAGGAGCGGGCAAACTATCCCGCGTATCAATAACTGTTGTCGTCAATACTAACAATAAGCATCCTGCGACAATGGTTACCACGCCTTTCAGCAAGTTACTCTTCACCGGCTCCGCATCCTGATTCATATTGATGAACATCAGGGTAAAGAGAAACAACACCATAATCGCACCGGCATACACTATGATATGTACAGCGAATAAAAACTGAGCATTCAGTAATAAATAATGTCCCCCTATGGTAAAAAAGCAGAAGATCAAATACAAGACGCTATGAACCGGCTTACGCGACAAGACCACCATCAGTGCACTAAACACTGAAAGTGTTGCAAGAATCATAAAGGGTAAGGCGGGATTCAATTCGGGTTGGTTGTTGAATGGGTTGCGAAATTAATACATTCTTAGGCTATACAAAATAAACTCAGGGTTTACGATGCGCATTCGTACGTTTACTAATATCAATTCTGGCCTCAGGACTTGTTCCTTCCACCAATTTATCTTTGCCGAATATAAATCCTCCACGGTCATAGTTGGAGGGCACCATCCTGTCTGTCAGGAAGATGGCTTCCTTTGGACATGCCTCTTCGCAGAGACCGCAAAAAATACATCTCAGCATATTTATCTCATAAACTGCGGCATATTTTTCTTCTCTGTAAAGATGTTCTTCCCCCTTTTTTCGCTCAGCGGCTGTCATGGTAATTGCTTCTGCCGGGCAAGCCACAGCACAGAGACCACAAGCCGTGCAATTTTCACGACCTTGTTCGTCTCTTTTCAACACATGCCATCCCCGATATACCGCTGCGACGGGACGTGTTTCCTCAGGATACTTTATAGTCGCCCTTTTCTTAAAAAAAGATGCTTGACCGTTATCATTAATCCGCTAAGAATTGCAGGGAGATATAATCTCTCCATGAAAGTCATCTTCTTATTAACTACTATTTCTGATCTGTTCGTAAGTTGCATAAACTACTTTTTTTTCTATGAACCGGAGTAACCCACTTCATTAGAAACCGTAAACATTTGATGAGTGAACTCTACTCCCGGCTTCTTCACTTTTTATATTTCACATTGCCACTCTTTGCTTCACTCTTTGATACCACTTTATCTTTTATCCAACTTCATTTTACTTATTCATCTACATGTTGTATTTCCATCAGAACAACTGCCCGTTTTTCCATAATACAATTCCTGCGGTAAGGAAAATATTAAAGATGGCCAGTGGAATCATTATTCTCCAACCGAGGTGCATCAACTGATCATAACGGAAGCGGGGAATGGTCCAGCGTACCCACATGAAGAAGAAGATAAAGAAGAATATTTTTCCGAAGAAGATCAAGGTACCTAACAAAGTCAACATATTATGAGAAAGTCCCAGTTGATCGATAAAGGGGAAATTATACCCACCAAAATACAACGAAGAAATAATGGCTGCAGAAATAAACATATTTATATACTCCGCGAAGAGATAAAACCCAAGTTTCATCGAGCTGTATTCGGTATGGTAACCACCTACCAGCTCTGTTTCACATTCCGGCAAATCGAAGGGTGTTCGATTACATTCAGCAAATGCACAAACGATAAAGAGAAGAAATCCCAGTGGCTGTGCGAAGACATTCCAATGAAAACCCTGCTGTTGTTCTACAATCTCTCTAATGCTTAATGTTCCCGTAGTCATGACCAGCGCAATGATGGACATCCCCATGGCTAACTCATAGCTGATCATTTGTGATGAAGCACGAATGGCACCCATCAGCGAATATTTATTATTTGATGCCCAACCGCCAATCATAATTCCATAAACGCCAATACTTACTACACCAAAAATGTAGAGTATGCCGATATTTACGTCGGTAATTTGAACGGGATATTCAGTGCCATTGATAAAAAGACTATTGCCCCATGGGATTACTACCCCCGTCATGGTGGCGGTCATCATCATGATTGAGGGACCTAATATAAACAGCCCTTTATCGGCATTTGTCGGAATAATTTCCTCCTTCATAAACATCTTCACACCATCAGCGATCGGTTGCAAGAGTCCGAAGGGACCGGCGCGATCCGGACCAACTCTGTCCTGCAGGAATGCTGCAATTTTCCGTTCAGCATACGTACTATAGGCTGCTACTCCCAATGAAACGAGGAATACAATAACAACAAGTACAAACTTAACTATGATAAACTCCATTTTCTCTGAGCGGTATTATCTGATTCAACTATCTCTAATTAATTATGCGCTTTTTCCTGAATTTGTTTCTGGTTGGAAACATCAATTTTCAGATTTTTCTTATCGAGGTATTTATTTTGAGCGATCACCGAATGCCTGTCAATAGCACGAGGACCTTCAATCGTCCAGTCCTTCACTTCCTTCTTCTCAAACCGGCATTCGTTACAGATCCAGCCCGGCTTACCTTCAGCCGCATCTTCCACTTCACCCCACATATCCTTCCGTGCCGAAACCCGCAACACTTCGTTACCACTCATATAGAGCACTGCTTTTCCACAGCACTTCGAACAATCACGGTGAGCATCCATGGGTTTGGTAAACCAGACTCTGCTTTTAAACCTGAAAGTACGATCAGTTAGCGCACCTACGGGACAAACATCAATCATGTTTCCGCTAAAATCATTGTCGATAGCTTTCTCGATATATGTACTTATCTCCGCAACATCGCCTCTGTTCATCACACCATGCACACGCGTATCACAAACCTGTTCGGCCACTTTCACGCAGCGGTAACAAAGAATACAACGCGTCATATGCAGTTTAATCTTGTCACCGATATCTATTTTTTCAAACTCTCTGCGTTTAAATTCATAGCGGGATTTCGACAAGCCATTTTCATAGCTTAAATCCTGCAAATGACATTCACCGGCCTGATCACAAATGGGACAATCGAGGGGATGATTAATCAGCAGGAACTCCACCACACCATTACGGGCATCGATGAGATCCGGTGCTGTTTTATTCTGCACCTCCATACCATCCATTACAGTGGTCCGACAGGAAGCAACCGGTTTCGGCATTGGTCTGGGATCTTTTTCGGAGCCCTTGGTAACCTTAACTATACAAGTTCTGCAATATCCTCCACTTGTCTTCAGTTTTGAATAATAACACATAGCCGGAGGAGTTACATCCCCGCCGATCATGCGTGCAGCCTGTAGAATTGTTGTACCATCAGGTACTTCTATTGTATGTCCGTCGATAGTGACTTTCGGCATAGCGCTTTTCTTAAACTAGTTCCGGGTTAAGATTATTCACCCGGTAATAATGATGATCCTTTCGAATGGCAGACGGGTTCCGTACATACTCTTCGAATTCACTGCGGAAATGACGGATAGCACTGGCAACGGGCCAGGCGGCAGCATCACCGAGAGGGCAGATCGTTTTTCCTTCTATTTTAGATTGTATTTCCCAGAGGAGATCCACATCGGCGAGTGTGCCGTGACCATCCAGAATTTTATGCAATAACTTCTCCATCCAACCGGTACCTTCACGACAGGGGCTACACTGACCACAACTTTCATGATGATAAAAGCGCGTGAAGGTCCAGAGATTTTTTACGATGCTGGTATCTTCATCCATCACGATAAATCCACCGGAGCCTAACATAGTACCGGTGGCAAAACCTCCATCAGCCAATGATTCGTAGGACATCAATCGCGGTTCACCATTGGCCGTTTTCAAAATCAATTCTGCCGGAAGAACAGGCACTGAAGACCCACCGGCTACGACGGCCTTCAATTTTTTATCATTACGAATGCCACCGCAGTATTCATCCGAATAAATAAACTCTTCAACGGGCACTCCTAATTCTATTTCATAAACACCGGGCTTCTTCAGATGACCGCAAGCGGAAATCAGTTTAGTACCGGTACTTTTTCCAATTCCAATTTGAGCATAGGCATCGCCACCGTCTCTAACGATAGGCACAACCGCCATAATACTTTCCACATTATTCACCACAGTTGGACAATCCCAAACCCCCTTAATCGCGGGAAAAGGAGGTTTAATACGCGGGTTGCCTCGTTTCCCTTCCAATGATTCAATCAATGCTGTTTCCTCTCCACATATATACGCACCGCCACCACATTGCAAAAAGAGATCAAAATCCCATCCGGTACCCATTACATTCTTACCCAGGAAACCTGCAGCATACGCTTCATCGATAGCTTTCTGAAGAATATGATACACATACATTAGTTCGCCACGAATATAAATATAGGATGTCCGACAACCGAGTGCAAAACTACCAATGGCCATCCCTTCGATCAGTAGATGCGGAAGATGCTCCATCATATAGCGATCCTTAAAGGTACCCGGCTCACTTTCGTCGGCATTACAAACGAGATAACGCGCTACACCTTCAGGTTTAGCCAGGAAACTCCATTTCAAACCTGTTGGAAATCCTGCACCACCACGACCACGCAGACCGGATTTCTTTACTTCCTCCACGATATCCTCCTGCTTCATGCCAAAAGCTTTGCGCAATGTATCGTACCCTCCATGCTGACGGTAAGTTTCCAGATTGCGTATACCCGGTACGTTTATATGCTGTGTGAGAAGTTTTCTTCCCATAATATCTATATTTCTCCTATGATTAGTTACTCAGGATTAAATTTTATCTTTGGACCAGTGAGAGATGGGGTCAACAGTGTTAGAGCGATAGTTGTCCAGAATTTCATCTACTTTACTCAATGTAAGATGCTCATGGTATTTTTCACCGATTTGCATCATTGGTGCAGTACCGCATGAGGCAAGGCATTCGACTGTCTTCAATGTAAACATTCCATCAGCGGTTGTTTCCCCTTCTCTGATATTCAATTTCTTTTCAATATACTTCACCACATCTTCAGCACCCATCAACCAGCAAGGGCCTGTACGACATACTTCCACTACACATTTACCAACCGGTTTCAGGTTAAACATCGTATAGAACGAAGCTACCTCATACACTTCAACAGGTTGAATACTAAGTATAGAAGCCACATAATCCATCACGGGAGAACTCAGCCATCCACCAAACTCCGCCTGAGCGAGATGGAGCACAGGTAAGAGCGCAGATTTTTGTTTTCCTGCAGGATAACGTTGCTTCATCCTTTCAATCAAGGCGAGCGCTTCATCGCTAAATTTTATTTCTTTATTCACACTCATTAGTATCTCTATCGGTCATTTTAATAATTAAAGCACCTCAGGCATCCAGTTCTCCTGCAATAACATTCATCGAACTCATCGTCAATATCGCATCACTCAACATCGAGCCTTTCACCATTTCGGGATAGGCTTGATAATAAATATAGCAAGGTCGGCGGAAGTGCAATCTATAAGGAGTACGTCCTCCATCACTGATCAGGAAAAATCCCAATTCCCCATTTCCACCTTCCACGCAATGATACACTTCACCTTTCGGAATTGCTGTCTCGCCCATCACAATTTTAAAATGCCAGATCAATGCTTCCATACTCGAATATACTTCTTCCTTAGGAGGAAGATAAAATTCAGGAACATCAGCATGAATAGAAGATTTATCTGACAACTTATCCAATTTATCAATCGCCTGCTTAATTATGCCAAGACTCTCCCACATTTCTTTCTGACGCACCATGAAGCGGTCATAGGTATCGCCGTTAGTTCCGAGTGGAATTACAAAATCGAAATCCTCATAGGAAGAATACGGATTCATCACCCGCACATCATAATCGACACCGGCTGCACGCAGATTGGGTCCGGTAAAGCCATACTGCAATGCACGATCAGCGGCGATAGGTCCACAAGCAATAGTACGATCCATAAAAATCCGGTTACGAACGAGAAGGTTTTCAAACTCTCTTAGTCCATCGGGGAAGTCCTTTAAAAAACGATGAATTTTTTCCCAGGCCAGCGGCGAAAAATCTCTTTCAAGTCCGCCAATGCGACCAATATTGGTAGTCAGACGTGCACCGCAGAGTTCCTCATAAATCTCATATATAAACTCTCTCCACTGGAAAACATAGAGGAAGCCGGTCATGGCACCGCTATCAACACCTATAACCGAATTACATATGATATGATCTGCGATACGAGCAAGCTCCATAATAATTACACGGAGGTACTGTACCCGCTTAGGAATTTCAATACCGGCCAGTTTTTCGACTGTCATATGCCAACCCATATTATTTATCGGAGAGGAGCAATAATTCAGACGATCGGTAATGGGTGTAACCTGATAGAAAGGACGGCGTTCGGCCAATTTTTCAAAAGCACGATGAATATATCCGATTGTTGGTTCAGCGGAGACGATCATCTCGCCATCCATTTTCATCACATTTTGAAATATACCATGAGTAGCAGGATGTGTTGGACCCAGGTTCAGGATACTATATTCCTTCGGTTGCACGCTCGCAATGAAGTTCTTTTTGGGGAGAAGCTGATCAGCGGCCATATCAGATATCGTAAGTTCTAAACATGTTTCGTAGTGTCATTACCGTTATCATCTTCCAAACATTTTATCGTCTTTATCCTTCCTGAAGGGATCTTCGAGGGGATACTCTTTTCTCAATGGCCAGCCTTCCAAAGAATCCATATTCAGAATTCGTCTCATATCGGGGTGACCGGAAAAGCGAAATCCGAAGAAGTCGTAGGCTTCACGTTCCATCCAATTGGCTGCGGGCCAAAGGGAGGTGAGTGATTTGAATACGGGCTCCGTGTCGGAGGTAAAAGTTTTTATCCGGATACGGATGTTGGAGGGCATATTATGCAACTGGATCATCAAGCCGAACGGTTTTTCAGCGTCCGGATAATGCAATCCACAGAGGGTAGTCAGGAAATGAAAATTCAAATCAACGTCTTCCTTCAAAAAGCGGATGGTATCAAAGACTTTTTCCTTATCGACAGTTACAGTGAGCATATCGTAAAGCATTTCCATCTCCACCAGCGCATCACCGAGGAATTCGCCGAGGCGGGATTGAACCTGATCTAGTGTTAATTGTTGCATCATCATCATTCGATACCGTAAGAAGCGAGAAGATCTTTATATTCCTGAGAGTTTCTACGACGTAGAGATTCATTGGCTACTAGTTCCTGAATTTTGAGTACGCCGTCAAGAATTTGTTCGGGACGCGGAGGACATCCGGGCACATACACATCGACAGGGATAATGCGATCAATTCCCTGAAGGACGCTATAGGTATCGAAAATCCCACCGGTTGAGGCACATGCACCCACCGCGATTACCCATCTTGGCTCTGCCATTTGCTCATACACCTGACGAAGGACGGGGCCCATTTTTTTAGCTATAGTACCCATCACCATAAGCAGATCGGCCTGGCGAGGCGAGAAGCTTAGGCGTTCTGCGCCAAACCGACCCAGGTCGTAAGTGGAGGCCATGGTTGCCATGAACTCGATGCCACAGCAAGAGGTAGCAAAAGGCAATGGCCAAATGGAATTCTTTCGTGCCATCCCTACTGCCTTATCGAGGGAAGTCGCGAGAAATCCCGGTCCTTCATACCCTTCTAATTTCTGGATTTCCTGTGACATTGTTTTATGAGAATATTAATTTAATAGCTATTTAATACAAGTTTGTAATGATTAATTTACTCCCATTTAAGGGCACCTTTACGAATAATATATACCAATCCCAGGATCAGCACTCCAAGAAAGATAAACATTTCAAAGAAAGCAGCTGTACTCACTTTACTCCATTCGGCAAAATTCACTGCCCATGGATACATGAAAATGACCTCTACATCGAACAAGACAAAAAGAATTGCGATGAGGAAATATTTTATAGAAAAAGGAAGCCGAGAATTCCCTTGAGATTCGATTCCACACTCAAAAGCTTCCAGTTTTACTTTTGAAATACGTCTGGGCCCCAATAAATGCGTCACAACCATAGTAAACAGAACAAAGCCTATTGCTACGACAAACATCATGGCAATTGGAAGGTAATCGGAAGGTGTACTTAATATAATCATTTTCAACATATTGCCTAAACAAACGAATTTAGATATTGTTTTGAAGTCAAGAACGCTGCAAAATTAGTCTTTTGATTATTAATACCGGAATGAAATGTATTGACATCAATCACGGGAAAATTGAGCAAAATTCGAGAAAGATGAAGAAAGTTCATTGGGGATAAAATTATATAATTGATATTCAATATTATAAAACCTACAAGCGAGGTCTAACACACGCGAGGTCTAACACACGCGAGGTCTAACACACGCGAGGTCTAACACACGCGAGGTCTAACACACGCGAGGTCTAACACACGCGAGGTCTAACACACGCGAGGATTTAAACTTCGCGAACTTAGTTTATAGCAATCTTAACGGAATTTGTCTTTATATCATCTTTCGACTCAACACTCTTAAAATCAGCATAAAACCTTCCATATTTCACCCAATCAATAACCCCATTTTCCGATCGATCTTCTCCTTAGCCGAAACATAGTCCCAATCCTCCCATATATCAACAATTCCTTGATTAACAGGCATATACTCAAATTGAGCTATGATACACTCCAACTCCTCTTCCCGGATGGGCTGCTTACGAAAATTTTCCCGAAACAAACTTCCCTTCCTTCCATAGCACCTATTATAAGCTTTTGCATATGAATTGAGTACATTCGCTACTTCTTGTGAAAGAAAAATTGAAATCTCATCTTCATCCAAAGCAACCATTTTAATGGGAATCCGCTTTCGCAGTGAATACGCAGTATAAATACTCTCAATCGACTTCACTGCTACCAACAAGTGGTATTGGTTTGGAATGAGGCAATACCCGATGATCTCGAATATATTGCACGTAGAATCCGAAAATTTTTGAAGAAAAAACTCGTAATTCTCCCGACTGCTAAAGATCTCTTCACCGTTATTTCCAATGTTCGATATGTGAAAGATCCCTCCGGGTTGAAAGTTAAATATTTTTCTAGGCATAGTAAATTATGTATTAAAGTGTTTTTAACAAATTTGTTCTTTCAAAACTGAAAGAATTAAAATCTAGCACGATTAAATATGTGTGCCAAGACATTCTATTACTATCTTCAACTAGTATTCATAATTAAAGTAATCTTTAGATTTACAAACAAAGTTATCTAAACTCGATGTAAAAATACAACTTTACACCGAAATCCAAATAATTGTAAAACAAATCTTGAACTTAACTGTTTCGTAAAAATGAAATCTGCCAAAAAAGCACTTATTATCGGAACCGGGCTCGGTGGACTTGCCACTGGTCTTCGTTTGGCTTCCAAAGGCTTTCAGGTGGAGTTCGTCGAAAAGTACCACTTACCCGGCGGACGTTTAAATATTCTTGAAAAAGATGGATTTAGTTTCGATATAGGTCCATCCTTTTTTAGTATGAGTTATGAATTTAAAGAGTTCTTTGAATATTGTGGGGTTCCGAATCCTCTTGTTTTACAAGAATTGAATCCTCTTTATGCAGTCTATTTTGAAAATAGAGCAAACCCCTTTCTCATTTACAAAGACCTCCAAAAGCTTGCAACCGAATTTAATGGAATAGAAGACAATTTAGTAGAAAAAACTGAAAAATATTTGTCGAATGCAGGAAAACTTTTTCATGATACAGAGGATATTGTAATCAGAAGGAACTTCAATTCAAAACTCGACTACCTTTTACAGCTTACTAAAGTTCCCATCAAACATGGACCGAAGATGTTCAAGTCAATGTGGTCAGAACTTGAAAGTAATTTTGACTCACAGGAAGTTAAAGTGATATTTTCTCTAGTTTCTTTCTTCCTGGGTTCAACGCCTTTTCAGACACCTGCAGTTTATAGTTTACTTAATTATACAGAATTAAAGCATGATGGCTATTGGAATGTTGAAGGTGGGATGTATAAGATAACAGAAGCTATAGTAAAGCTCCTGAAAGAAAAAGGCGCCACTTTCCATTATAACACTGAAATTTCTGCTCTCGAAACCGAAGGCAAAAAAGTAACTGCAGCTATATCAGCAGATGGCAGAAAATTTACTGCCGATAAAATCATCTGCAACAGCGACGCTGCTTCCTTTAGAGGGAAAGTGCTTAATAGAAAAAAATACTCATCGGTCAAACTGGATAAATTGCAATGGACGCTCGCTCCCTTTACTATTTACCTGGGTGTAAATAAAAAACTTGATAAGCTCTATCATCATAACTATTTCCTTGGAAATAATTTCAAAGAATATGCAGATAATATTTTTAAGACTGCCGTAAGTCCTAAAAAGCCTTACTACTATGTGAATGTGCGCTCTCGTTCTAATTCCAACAGCGCCCCGGAGGGATGTGAAAGCCTTTTTATTCTCTGCCCTGTTCCCGATTTACGGTATAAACCCGATTGGTCCGATGCCGAAGAATTAACTGATAACATCATTGATGATATGAGCCAAAGAATAAATTTCGACATTAAAAAAAATACGCTTACCAGAACTATTCTCACTCCTATTGATTGGGAAGAAAAATTCAATCTTTATAAAGGCTCGGGCTTGGACTTGCACACGGCCTGGATCAAATTGGTGGATTTCGTCCGTCAAATAAAGACGAGGATTTCACCAACCTTTACTATGTTGGCGCAAGTACAGTACCGGGCACAGGACTCCCTATTGTAATCATTAGTTCAAAACTAACAACCGAACGCATTTTACAAGATGATGAATCTTTATAATAAAGTTTGTATCCAACTTAGTAAGCGGATTACCTGGAGTTATAGTACATCATTTACTCTTGGAATAAAAATGCTGCATAAAAAGTTGCATGATCCCATCTATAGTATATATGGTTTTGTACGGCTCGCCGATGAAATTGTAGATACTTTTCACGATTATGATAAAGACTTACTTTTTAAACGATTCTCTCAGCAAACATGGGAAGCAATTAATGAGCGAATCAGCACCAATCCTATTTTGCAAAGTTTTCAACTGACAGTTCATAAATATAATATCGACCATCAACTCATCACTGCATTTCTTCAGTCAATGGAAATGGATCTTCATCGTAATGAGCACAGCACAAATTCTTACAATGAATATATTTTGGTTCTGCGGAAGTGGTAGGATTAATGTGCCTGAAAGTGTTTTGCAATGGAGATGCGGTAGATTATGAACGTTTGAAATCCCCTGCGCAAAAGCTTGGAGCTGCTTTTCAAAAAGTGAATTTCCTCCGGGATCTGAATAGTGATTTCTTTGATAGAGGAAGAACCTATTTCCCTAGTGTTGATCTTAGTAATTTCAATGATCAAACGAAACGAGAAATTGAACAGGATATTGATTATGATTTTAAAGATGCCTATAAAGGTATCATTGAACTTCCCAATGAAGCACGCTTCGGTGTTTATGTGGCCTATATTTATTATCAGGCTCTGCTTAGAAAAATAAAGAACAAACCCGCTCATTCCATTAGAAACGAACGTGTCAGGGTTCCCAATAAAGAGAAGATAGCGCTTCTTTTTGCCTGCTGGTTCCGCTTCAGATTGAATATACTTTAATTTGCTTAACCATCCATTGCAGTTTTTAGGGGAGATGAAACTCATAAAGCTAAACCTTTTTCGAAGGTACTTTAACCTTCAACATTACTCCGGCTTTACCTTGGAAAATTAACTCCAAACCTGACATATACTAATCTTTTAGTAAAAGGTTACACTCTTTGCATTAGTTTTTTTTATTCTGACTGAAAACGCAACGATTTGATCTCAATTCACGAATAAAGGATTAAGCGAAAATGGCTTCAATCTATTGTTCAAAAAATGAGACACCAACACCCTAATCAAAATCGAATTTTACGAAGTATTTATCTGTTGCTGATGATCCTGCTTTCCTCAGGTATCAACAACCAAATAATGGCTACACATGCCGCCGGTTCAGATATCAAGTACAGATGCTTGGGCGGAATGCTGTATGAGATTGAAGTAACTTTCTATCGTGACTGCGATGGCGTTTCAGAACCGTCCACAATTACCATTAACTGTAAAAGTGCATCTGGGAATCACAATCTTAATATTACTGCTAATAAAGTTGCAGGGTCTTCTAATGGTGTTGAAATAACAGTTCCTTGTGCTACATCTAATTCTACCTGTAATGGCGGTAGCTCTACCGGTGTAAGAAAATGGACATATCGCGCTACCGTAACATTGCCTTCTGCTCGTGCCGACTGGGTTTTTAGTTATAGTGTTTGTTGTCGAAACTGTACTATTACTACTATTTCCAACCCTTGTGCATCCAATTCCACATTGTATGTTGAAGCAAAGCTCAATAATATCCTCGCTCCTTGCAATAGCTCACCAACTTTCTCGAATATACCAATTGCATTTGTTTGTGCAGGTCAAAATTTTAACTATAACCATGGTGTATTGGATCCGGATGGCGATTCACTTGTCTATTCATTAATTACACCCAAAACTACCGCAACTGCAACGGTAAATTTTGTTGCTCCTGCAACCGTAAATACTCCAATTGCCAGCTCAACACCATTCCTTATTAATGCAACTACGGGCGACTTAAACTTTACACCAAGCCAAACGCAGATCGGAATTATGGCGATTCTGGTGCAGGAGTATCGAAACAATCAATTAATCGGTTCTGTCATCAGAGATATGCAGATTTATACAAATGTATGTGTCAACAATCTGCCAACCGCTTCCGGTATCAATGGTACTACCAATTTTACAATGAATGCCTGCCCGAATCAACAAATTTGTTTTACAGTAAACTCGATTGATATAGATGCCTCGCAAATCGTTTCTCTGACAACTAACAATGGTATTGCAAATGCAACTTATACTATCGGTACCGGCAATCGTCCAACTTTAACATTCTGCTGGACACCAACTACTGCAAATATCAGCCTGAGGCCGCATACTTTTACTGTAACGGTTAGAGATAATGCTTGTCCTACCAATGGTATCCAGACTTACTCCTTTAATATTTATGTACCTCAACCCAATTTTATCACGAGCAGTACAAATATTAATTGTAACGGAGGTGCAACAGGTACTGCCTCCGCATTCCCGGTGTATTCAGGGACCTATAACTATCTATGGAGTAATGGAGCAACCACCTCATCAATTAATGGATTAACTGCCGGCACTTATTCTGTAACGGCAACTGATCCGGGTTCGGGCTGTTCTGTTTCGCAAGCGGTTGTAATTACTGAACCTTCAGGTATGAATGCTACTGCGGTGGCTACACAACCCTCGTGTACTGGTGTTGCTAACGGTGCAATAGATGCATCTGTTACCGGTGGAAATACACCCTATACATACAATTGGAGCAATGGTTCAACAACTCAGGATTTAAATAGTTTACCGGCAGGTACCTATACCTTGACGATCACTGACGCTAACGGCTGTACTAAAACAAGTACTACCACTCTTGCAGGAACATATCTGGTGGGTCTGACTACCACTCCGACGGCTGTTAGTTGTTTTGGAAATGCTTCAGGTGCTATAGCATCCACTCCGGCAAATGGAGTTGCACCTTACTCCTATGCATGGAGCAATGGTGCTTCAAGTTCCGGTCTCAATAATATCAATGCTGGTGTTTATACGCTGACCGTTACCGATGCGAATGGATGCAAAGCAACTTCATCAGCAACAATTACTCAACCTTCAGCGGCGCTTTCATTAACAGCTTCTACTCTTCCTGTCAATTGCTTTGGACAATCCACCGGATCAGTAAGCGTGAATGCGAGCGGAGGAACAGCTCCCTACACCTATTTATAGAGTAACGGTGCTACAACTTCTTCTTTAAATAATATTCCTACGGGAACATATACTGTCACTGTAACCGACAGCAAAGGGTGTACCTCTACTTTAAACCGCTCTGTGAATCAACCACTCGCTGCATTAGCTACCGGAGCCTCGCAAACAAATGTAAATTGCTTCGGTCAATCAACCGGTGCTATTTCCGTTACAGTAAGTGGTGGCACTACTCCTTACACATATTTATGGAATAATGGCGCTCAAACACAAAATATAAATTCCCTTTCTGCCGGAATCTACTCAGTTACCGTGACAGATGCTGTAGGCTGTACAAGCGTTATCAGTCGCACAATAACTCAACCCACCGCTACCTTAACTGCTTCTACCTCTTCGACGAATGCAGTATCCTGTTTCGGAGGTAGCAATGGTAGCATTGCTTTAAATATCAATGGCGGAACTACACCCTACTCCTACAACTGGAACACCGGTGCAACTACGCAAAACCTTTCAGGACTTTCTGCCGGCAATTATTCGGTTACAGTAACTGATGCCAACAACTGTACTTCGGCTGTTTCATCTATATCAATTACTCAACCAACGGCAGCACTTAATGCTACTTCTGCTAAAGTAAATGTTGCCTGTTTTGGCAATGCAAGTGGATCAGTTAATATTACGACCATTGGCGGAACATCACCCTACACTTATCAATGGAATAACGGAGCCTCTTCACAAAATATTTCCGGACTCTCAGCGGGAACATAT
The DNA here is from genome assembly GCA_016721435.1 of Bacteroidota bacterium. GTDB lineage: Bacteria > Bacteroidota > Bacteroidia > AKYH767-A > OLB10 > JAJTFW01. Next base: position 33,061 of record JADKIC010000010.1, on the reverse strand, counting down.
ACGGTTACTGTAACAGATGCTCAAAATTGTATAACTAATGCCTCAGTGAATATCAGTCAACCTGCTGCAGCCGTTTCTCTTTCCACCACGAAAACGAATGTCAGATGTTTTGGTAGCATTACCGGACTTGCGACAGCAATTGGAAGTGGGGGAACTTCACCATATACCTACATCTGGAGCAATGGTGCGAATACATCATCGATCAACAACCTGACAGCAGGAACATATACTGTTACAATTACTGATGCCAACGGATGTACTTCCGCAACGCCGGTGAGCATTACTCAGCCCGCTGCTGCATTAGCTATTTCAGCAAATACAACAAATATCTCCTGTCGTAATGTTCCAACCGGAACCATTACAACCAATGTTACCGGCGGAACTTCCCCCTATAGTTATCAATGGAATAATGGCATGTCCACCTCTTCATTGAATAACCTTTCATCCGGTAGTTACACCGTAACCGTTACAGATGCACAAGGATGTACAATAAACAACACTTATACCTTAAGTCAACCCAATGCCATACTTTCTGCAACACTGACCGGAAACGCTGTTGGCTGTTTTGGTAATAGTACCGGTTCAGCTACTGTAGTGGCTAACGGAGGTACTACTCCATACACCTACCAATGGAATACAGGATCAACAGCATCATCCATCTCGAACGCATCAGCAGGAAGTTATTCGGTGACGATCACTGATGCTAATGGTTGTACTGTCAATGGAAATACAGCCATTACTCAGCCCATTGGGGCTTTGAGTCTTAGTACAACTTCAACGAATGTCGCCTGTTTTGGAAATAGCTCGGGAAGTGCCGTTGTAACACCTACAGGCGGAACAACTCCATATACTTATATCTGGAGCAATGGAATTTCAACACAAGGAGCATCAAGTCTTGCAGCTGGAAATTATTCCGTTACTGTTCCCGATGCCAATGGTTGCACCTCTAATTCTGCCGTAAATATTCAACAACCTTCAGCTACACTTCAGGCGTCTGCAACCAGCAACGATATTAATTGTACAGGAAATTCAATAGGTAGTATTGATGTTACCGTGAATGGCGGAACAAGTCCGTACTCTTATTTATGGAGCAACGGCTCGGGACAACAGGATATCACTAACCTCTCAGCAAATACGTATACCGTTACCGTAACGGATGCAAACGGATGTACCTTCCAACTGAGCAAAACGGTTTCACAGCCGGCTGGTGCGCTCAATGTAAATAGTTCAGTAACAAATTTACTATGTCACGATGATAATAACGGCATTATAAACATTACTGCTTCTGCAGGAACTCCTCCGTACACGTACTCATGGAGTACCGGCAGCACCAGTGAAGATATTAATAATCTTCCGGCAGGATCTTATACAGTGACCGTATCTGATAATAACGGCTGCACCTTGACGAATAATTTATTCGTAACACAACCATCTGCTCCTTTAGCTGCTACAATAAGCAATGTTCCGGTGGCTTGCTTCGGCAACTCCACGGCATCATTGAATCTATCAGTTACCGGCGGAACATCAGGCTATACTTTTGCCTGGAGCAATGGAAATACAAACGAAGATCAAAGTAACATCAGTGCCGGAAACTATTCGGTAATCATAACCGATCAAAACGGATGTACCACTTCAGCACAGACCTCCATTGCGCAGCCCGCTGCCCCTCTCTCTTTATCGGCCACACAAGTAAATCTGAACTGTCATGATGTGTTGGATGGCTCCATTCAAGCTGTAGTAGCCGGCGGAACTTCAGGCTACACCTATCTATGGAGCAACGGTGAAACCAATTCAACTATCTCAAATCTTCCGGTAGGTGCTTATACACTAACCGTAACGGATGCGAACGGTTGTACATCTTCGCAATCTTATACGATCAATCATGCAGCGGCTATACTTACTGCAAACATCGTTTCTGCCGCAGTTCCTTGTTTTGGTGATCCGACAGGTTCGCTGAATCTTAACATTTCCGGAGGCACACCGCCATTTCTCTATAAATGGAATACCGGTCAAACTTCGGAGGACCTTAACAACATGAATGCAGGATCATATATGGTCACAATAACGGATGCCAACGGGTGTTCGACTTCTGCAATTGCCGTTATCGCTCAACCGATCGCCGCACTTTCTTCTTCACAAACCACTACTCCTGTACTTTGCTTTGGTGACGCAACAGGATTGATCGATTTTAATTCTAATGGCGGTACTCCACCGTATTCTTATAGTTGGTCTAACGGCAGCACTTCGGAGGATCTGCTGCAGCTTACTGCGGGGGATTACACCATTACTGTGACAGATGCCAACGGTTGTACCCTATTAAATACAATCTCCATCACTCAACCCTCCGCTCCGATACAATCAAATTTCACGGTGTCGAATGCCGCTTGTTATGGTGATTCAAGTGGAAGTATTCAAACAGTGATTAATGGTGGAACAGCTCCATATACCTACAACTGGAGCAATCAATCCTCCAATCAGGATATTCAATCCCTCCCTACTGGATCTTATCAATTAGTAGTGACAGATGCGAACGGATGTGTTCTTACTGAAAATGTTTCTGTTTCTCAACCCTTGGCTCCTATTTCTACTGCACCAACTCTTGTAAATATTGATTGCAACGGAAATGGTACCGGTTCAGCTGATTTACAAACTTCTGGTGGTACGGCACCTTATACCTACCAATGGAGTAACGGAACTTCTCAAATGCAGGCGACCGGGTTGCAGTCTGGAACATATACCTATACAGTGACAGATGCCAATCAATGTATCTTCTCCGGCAATGTGACCATCACTCAACCTGCTGCTTCTCTTACTGTAACCAATCAGATGACCAGTGTTGGATGTTTTGGAAATGCTACCGGTATGATTGACCTTTCTGTTTCAGGTGGAACACCATCTTACTCTTATCTGTGGAATGATGGAAGTACCACCGAAGACCTGAATAATCTGGTGGCAGGAACTTATACAGTAACTGTAACTGATAATAATAACTGTCTTTCCAGTCAGTCATTTACGATAGATCAACCGCTAGCTACATTGGCTTTAACCGATTCTATTGCTATGGTGAATTGTTTTGAAGGACAAGATGCCACTGTACAAGTATATGTAAACGGCGGAACAGCACCGTATACCTATTCCTGGAACGATGGCAGTACCAATTCTTCTCTAAGTAATATCTCTATTGGCACTTACAGCGTCATGGTAACCGATGTAAACGGCTGTACAATAAACAACAGCTATACGATAACACAACCTTCAGCTGCCCTGGCAAATTCAACAGTAACAACCGCTGCACTTTGCTATGGAGATAGTACAGGAAGCATAGATATAAGTGTAACAGGAGGAACAACGCCTTACACTTACTTATGGAACAACGGGGCCAGTACTGAAGATCTCAGCAACATCTCATCAGGAACCTATACAGTCATCATAACCGATGCCAACAACTGTACTTCTACAGAAACGATAAATATTGCTCAACCGGCTGCTGTACTTTCTGCCACACCAACAGTAAATCAGGTGATGTGTACAGGAGATAGCAGTGGTGCAGTTTCGTTAAGTGTTTCCGGAGGTACCGGTCCCTATAATTACCTCTGGAACACAGGTGCTACACTCCAAAATCCAACAGGTATGCCCGCGGGCAATTACAATGTGACCGTTACAGATGCGAATGGATGTACAACTCTTGAAACCATCTCTATTGCAGAACCTGCTGCTGCTCTTCAACTCAATGCGAGTGTGGGTCACCTGAATTGTCATGCACAACCCACCGGCTGGATTGATATTACTGTTACAGGCGGAACAGGAACCTACTCCTATTTATGGAATACAGGCGGAACAGTAGAAGATCCTTCTCAATTACTGGCGGGAAACTATACAGTAACCGTGACCGATCAAAACGGATGTTCTTCACAAATTAATGCACAGATTACCCAACCTGCTGCTTTCCCAACAGTAAGTGCGGTGACTATACCCGTGAGTTGTACAGGAATGCAGAATGGAGCGGTGTATACTGTGGTGAGAGGTGGGACTTCACCTTATTCCTATCAGTGGAATACCGGCGCTACTACGGATTCATTAACAGCTATAGGAGCCGGAACATATATTGTAACAGTAACCGATGCCAATGGCTGCAGTGAATCCTATACGACACAAATTATTGAACCGGTCAGCTCTTTGAATGTGACAGGAAATGCCTCGGGCGCCGATTGTATTACCGGTCAACTGGGAACTTTGTCAGTGGCTACTACAGGAGGTACTGCCCCTTATACCTACTTATGGAATACCGGTGCCAATACTTCTACGCTCAGCAATCAAATCCCCGGAACTTATACCGTTACTGTAGCAGATGCGAACGGTTGCGAATCGTTGCAGAGTCTGATTGTTTCAGATATTTCTGATTTGAATATAGCTGCTGTGGGTGATCCGGAAATATGCATGGGACAAACCGCGATCATCAGAACAGATACTATTCCAAATGCTACTTTACAATGGTACTACAACGGAGCACTTCTTCAGGGAGCAACTTTAAATTCATTTGTCACCCCGGTGGCAGGAACATATACACTCACTGCGACAACAGTTTGCGGAACCTATACTTCCAATCCTGTGGTGGTAACCGTTCGGGTGTTGAATAATGTGAGTATAAACAATAGCGTCATCGTTTGTAAAGGGGAAAGCACGCAATTGCAAGCAGGTGGAGGAGTAGAATATTCCTGGTCACCAACACTGGGATTAAATAACGCAACGATTTCTAACCCGGTAGCGACACCCGTACAAACCACAGATTATACAGTGACGATTAAGGATGAATTCGGCTGCACCGCAACAGCAACGGTAACCGTAAGTGTGATTTGTGATACCCTTGATATTCCTAACGGATTCTCGCCCAACAACGATGGAACTAATGATACTTTCGTCATAGATGGCATTGATGGCTATCCGGGAAATGTGCTCTTCATCTACAATCGCTGGGGAAATCTGGTGTATAAGAAGAAAGAATATGCCAATGAATGGGATGGAAGATCCAATGTGAACGGTGTAATGTTTGGTGAAGAATTGCCCAACGGAACCTACTATTATATACTAGATTTAAATGTTGACCAAAAACCATTTAACGGATTTGTCGTCATACGCAGATAACTAAACAAAAAATAATACGAAGTATAAATGTCCAATTTAATGATAACAGGCACCATGAATAAGCTGAATGCAATTGTAAGAAAAGTGATCATCATGATGACTTTCGTGCTGATGATGTGCGCCCAGGCCAGGGCTCAGTTTGAACCGCAGTTCACACAGTACATGTTTAACGAGATGTTCATCAACCCCGCTTATGCCGGCTCGAGAGATCATATGGCAATGACAGCCCTCTACCGAAACCAATGGGTGGGAATCGAAGGTTCGCCGAAAACACAAACCTTTAGCGCTCACACCCCGCTGCGGAATGAAAAGATTGGACTGGGACTCTCCATCTTACACGAAGAGATCGGGGTGACTCAGGATTTCTCGGCCTTTGGAACTTATGCCTACAGAATTCCGATGCAAAAAGGATTTTTCTCGATGGCGCTTTCAGGGGGTATCATTCACCATCAGGAACAATTGCTGGAGCTAAAAACCCAGGACCAGGGTGATCAATCCTTCATGGGTACACCTCGACTAACGGTGCCGAATATGGGCTTCGGAACGTTTCTCTCCACAAGAAATTATTATGTCGGCTTATCTATACCGCGTATGCTCCAAAATAAAGTGGATGCGGCCACAGGCAAAGCCGAGAATAAAATCAATGTCCCCTATTGGCACTACTACCTGATGGGAGGGTATGTGTTTACCCTCAATGAATCGGTCAAATTAAAACCTACCTGTATGGTGAAGGCCGTAAGTGGCGCACCGGTGGTCGCAGATTTTGGCGCGCATGTGTTGCTGAGTGAAGTACTTTGGCTGGGTGGCTCTTATCGGACATCCGACTCATGGGCCGCTATTCTTCAAATTCAAATGAACAAGCAAATGCGTCTGGGATACTCCTATGATTATACACTAACCGAATTAAATCAATTCACTTCGGGAACCCATGAAATCACATTAGGTTTTGATTTCTCCTTCGATAAAAACAAAGTTGTCACCCCTCGCTATTTCTAAACCCATACCATCCAACCAGTCAATTATGAAAAATTATATCCTTTCCTTCCTGCTCGCATTGGCCATCATCCCGGCTATGGCGCAAAAAGGCCTTGTTCGCAAAGGGGATTTCCATTATAAATTAATGGCCTATCCTAAAGCAATTCCTTATTATACCAAAGCGATTAAAAAAGACAGCACCCTACAGGAGGCTATCTTCAAACTGGCCGACTGCTACAGGCTGACCAATAACAGACAGCAAGCTGAAATATGGTACGCGAAGGCGGTGAAAATGCCGGCAGTACTTCCCATTCATAAATTCTACTATGGTCAGGCATTGATGAACAGCGGAAAATTTGCGCAGGCTAAAAAATGGATGACAGATTTTGTGCTGGACAATAAAGCAGATGGAAGAGGTCAGGCCTTTGTGAAAGCCATTGATACCTATCAAAGTTTTTTCATCGACTCTTCCAACTATTCGATGACGAAGCTGGATATCAATTCTGAAAATGCTGACTTTGGTGCTACACTCTATCAGGATGGAATCGTTTTCGCTTCTTCCAGAAAAACAACAGAAGTCATAGAGCGTAAACACTCCTGGACGAATCAGCCCTTTCTGGATTTATACTACAGTCGTGGAAAAGAAAATAAATTCAGAGAACCGGAACAATTTGCATCAAGTTTACAAACTAAACTGAATGATGGTCCGGTGGCTTTCAATAAAAAGGGTGATGAAATCTGGATTACCAGAAACAATATCGAAGGCGGTAAAGTCAAGAAAAGTGCTGACAAAATAGTGAAGTTAAAAATCTTCAAAGCTAAGAGCAACGGTGAGAATGACTGGAGCAAGCTCGAACCCTTCGCCTATAACAGCGACAGTTACAGCTGTGCACATCCTGCATTGAGTCCGGATGGACAGAAATTATTTTTCTCCTCCAATATGCCCGGTTCAAAAGGCGGAATGGATATTTTTATGTGTACCAAACAAGGAAATGGATGGAGTCAGCCGGTTAATCTGGGTGATACCATCAATACCAAAGGAAATGAAGTATTCCCGGTGGTAATGGATGATGGTACCTTGTACTATTCCTCTGATGGTTTACCCGGATTAGGTGGCCTCGATATCTTCTTTACCCGCGACAATGGTTTGCGTTATACCGTACCCGTTAATGTTGGATATCCACTCAATACCTATGATGACGACTTCAGCATGGTCTATGACATGAAGAATAAAATCGGTTACCTCAGTTCCAACCGTGCGAATCGTGGCTTTGATGATGATCTTTACACTTTTAAGAAGAAAAGTATTCGCGTAAAAGGTATAGTAGTCAGAAAAGAAGACGGTACTCCGATCAAGGAAGCCCGGGTAGAACTGAAAACAGGTGATAAATCACAAAATTTCACTACGATGGAAAATGGTCGCTTTGATTTCCCTGCTGAATTTGATTTGCAATATATGTTGAAAGGAAGTGCCGAAGGTCTGGGAGACTCTACGGTCAACTTCGAAACTTCTGCTACCTATCCGGGTGATCCGTTTATCAGAATTGAACTTGGAACGAAATCTTCCGAATTCGCTTTATCGATCACTGTAATAGATGCGGATACGAAGGAACCCTTACCCGGCTCCATGATTCGCGATGATGCTTCACAAAAAGATATCGGCACGACGGATTTAGCAGGAAAATATACGCAACCCATCGTTCCACAGAAAGATGAACAACTTGTCATCTCTATGGCCGGTTATCGTCCGAAAGTACTTATGCTGAAAGGACAGGATGCTGAGGCGCCAAAAAATCATGAGTATGTAGTGGAACTATCTAAGGCCAGTGAAATATCTCCTTATGAAAACTGGTTTAAAATCGTTTATTATGATCTGGATAAATTTAATGTGCGAACAGACGCCGTGCCTGTCCTCGATGAAGTGGCAGTCTTCCTGAAAGAAAACACTAATGTTAAAATTTCACTTTCCTCCAGCACCGATAGTCGTGCTACGAAAGAATACAACGAACGTCTCTCCCAAAACCGATCTAAATCTGCCCGCCAGTATCTCATCGAAAAAGGAGTGAATCCCAAACAGGTGGCACGTATTACCTGGACCGGCGAATCGGTACTTGTAAACGATTGCGGGGACGAAGCCCCTTGTTCCGAAGAAATGCATCAACTGAATCGCCGTACGGAAATTATGGTGATGGAAGTTAAAAAGAGATTAAAATACACTTCCTGTTTAATGAAAAGGCTGTCGGGTTTCGGTAGCCTTTTCTGTTTTGCTTCCATTCAAATAAACTTCTTTAAAAGATGATCATAATGTCTAAGCTCGATCTATTGAGTTTTTACCAATTGTTTTACTCCTGTACCTGACTGTCCGGTGATTCTTAAAATATAGGTACCTTTTGATAATACAGGCAGGTTCAATAAATATACTTCCGAGCCTGCTCTCCTGCTCGTATAAACCAAACGACCATGTATATCCGATAATTCAATGTCAATTTCTTCCCTGATTCCACTCACTTCGATATGATCAAAAAATGGATTCGGGTAAACATCAAACCTGAATGTATTTATAGGATGAATAATAGATGTCACTGCTCCTTGCCCTAACACACATCTCAAACTCATTCCGACTGATTTGGGATCATACGTATATCCTGTATTGTCATCGCGACCAATTTGAGGCCCCTGGTCCAGTCTTCGATGATAGGCATAACAATACGGATAGTTGGGAGTACATGCTCCGCCAAGATCAGGACTTTCCGTCGAAGTCCAGTAATTAGCATAAGACCCAAGATAATAAAAAACAGTCCCATAAAGCTGCCCTGCTAAACTTAAATCCAAGCCGGAAATACCGCCCTGTTTCAACTTCGTTCCGGCGTCAACACCCCTAAATCCAAAAGTATTGGGATTGTTGATCGTAGGATCAATGTAATTCTCCAGGGTGTAATATTCCTGATCTGTTGCCAGATGCCATCCTGCAGGACATAATCCCTGAGCTCCGTTTACTTTGATATACTGCATGGCTTCGTTCCATTGATAAAGTCCTCCATAAAGCTGACAATTCAACGAGTCATTCCCATAACAATACTTTTCAACAATGCCATTATTGGATTGGGAAATGGTAGAATCTATCATAACCCCAACGTCCAGATTTTCTTTAAGCCAACATTGCGTGCCTACTGTTACAGTATGATAATATTTTCCGCCATGCAGTACAGAATCAACCGGACACACCTGTGAAAAAGCAAAGTGGCAATTCACTAAAAATAGTATTAAAGACCTTTTCATTGAATTTAAGTTAGATCCAAATATAACAAATCCAGGTCAATTTGCTCGGTATATTATTGATGAATGATATAAGGCATATCAAATAAAAAGCCCCGAAGAATCTCTCCGGGGCTTCTGTTTTTATTGTAGAGCGATTAATACTCCCACAAGTCAATTTCAAAATTTACCATCTCTTGTTTGATACGCTCTGATTCCAGAAGCGCATCAATCGGGTTAACTCTGTAATCATCTACCCTGCGGTTGTAGACATTGTCCTCTTTAATGATATAGCTGTTGAACATCCTCTTCTGGAAGATATCCTCAAATGACATTCGTTGCGCTGAATTGAAGCGATTGGCTACTTCAGCATTGGCAAGGATTCGTCGTGCTTCCTGATAATATATCCAGAACAAGAGTTTCTTCTGTCCGCCTTCGATCAGATTACCTTCCTGATCACGGGCAAGAATCATCGGACAGATGCCAATAATCCGGCATTTTAATTCTGACCGCTGCTTGTCGAAGAACCACTCTTCTTTTAAACGATACTGAATCACATCATCCGGATTGAACGGACGGAATACAGTCGAATCATACTCGTCATAAGGCGGCTCCGCGCGCGTTACTTTAATCTGCAAGGAATCTGCTCCACCCACTTTAGAAAACTCATCTAAAGTCATCGGAAGTACAAATTCATCATCCTGCGGATCGTAAGCTGTCAGACTGCCCTCCTTCACGGCATCCATAAACACATTGATCAGGTTCTTGCGATCCTTGGTATCACATGTTTTAGGATAACGTAACGGTGCATTGATTTTCTCATTGAGATCAATGTGACGCCACATGCGCTTTGCCCACATCACATCGGCCTCCCTCAAATACGTATAAGGAATCACCCGACGGGCCGGATTATTCTCTTTCACATACACTCCATCAAGGACGTTCTGTGAGAACGAGGCTATACTTACCGTAGTAAATATAGTCAGCATCAGGATGAACTTTTTCATGGGTTTATGACCTTTGTTTTATTTAACGTAGTTGCGCCTTTGCAGTTGCAGTTTTTACTGATTTCCTTATTGTACAGTCAGGGGAATAGAATTCACCGTTCTTGTTGTACCATCGGGCATTGACACCTTGATGTACTCGAACAGAATCTTATCACCTGCGCGGCATTGATCAATAATTGACTTCATATCACCTGTAAGCGCTCCGCCTTCAGCAGATTTCTCCACCGGATCGCGGCCCTTACCGTAACGGCTCATCTTAAAGCTGGTCACCTTTGGATAAAGATCGAAGTCGAAATTTTCCATGGTTGGAATGATACCTTGCTGTGCAGCTAATGCACTCTTCGGAATATTTCCATCTTTTTTACCACCAATTTTAGCCACCGGATCAGGAATACGCTTCAAACGGAATTTGAACTCTCCCATTTGCATCGGCTTTCCGTTGAAATCAGCAGAGACAACGATTTTCGCTTCTCCGGGCTGACCCTTCGCTTCCGCGATGAAATGTCCTCTACCTGCTTTTGCGTCCGGAGAAAGTGCGAACCCTGTTGGAATCGCTTTCACTTTTTCATCAGGAACACCAGGTACAGAAACAGTAATCGGATTGGGAACACCAATATAGATTACGTTCATTTTATCCGCAGCCACCGATGCACTTGGTTTCGCTACGATATAAGAACTTTCAAACGGATAGGATTCATACGTATTATCAGGTTTCTTTACTTTAATAAGACCTGCATATTTCTTTTCTCCAATGCCGGAAGCACGAACTTTATAGGTTCCTACACCACCGTCCACAGTTAAGGATGAACCACCAACGGTAATTTCAGGATCACTGGTAGAACTCATAGCCGCCAAAAAGATGTCAGCTGAATATTCCTGTCCTTCGATAACATAACTGGATGGAGCAATAACTTTCGGAGCAAGTGTGTCGAATTTAAAGTCGGCAGCATTAATGGCGCTCAATAAATGCGTAATGATTTCTGATTCCGCATTTTTAACGTCCGTCTGAATTTTTGACAACAAGGCTACCGTTGCTACCACCGGGTTATGGTAAAAATTAGCCATCTCCCAGGTCTTCTTTCCATCTTCCAAAGCGCCGGTAACCGGATCCTTGGTATCAAAAAGATCATCTAAACGCTTCGTGAACTTATCTCTGTCCTTCGCGTCGAGTGTAGCAATGATATTCTTTTTTAAGCCATTGATTTTTTCTTTCAGCTCCGTGGCTTTATGTCCGCGACCATCCTGCTTGTCACCGCACATAATCCGTGTCGGCTCATCGTAGTTGTCCTTCGCTTTCATTTCGCCCAATGGAACCATTTTCGCACCTGCTTCCATCTTATCTGTTGTACGAATCAGCTCTTCTTTCAAGGCTGCTACATACTTATCAAGATCTTCACATTGCTTTTTTACTACCTGTGCCTTCTTAAAAAATGGCTCAGTTTTCGCCTTATCATTTTGCATCTGCTTATCAAATGCCGAATAGGCTTGCGCGTTTTTCCCCTGAAGATTCTTTACAGTTACTTCAAGGCTGTCGTTGATCGTAACGAATGCATTAATGATTTCTTTGGAGACGTTCAGGGCTAACAGAGCTGTTAACACCAGATACATCATCCCGATCATTTTCTGCCTCGGTGATAAATTTTGACCTGCCATTTCTCGTACTTAGGTTGTTTGGTTGATTGATTCTATAACGAAAAAAGTACAAGAATTATTTGTTTGCATTTTGACTCATGGCAGAAAGCATGTTGCCATAGATGGTATTGAGGGCTCCCAGATTTTTAGCCAGTTTACCCACTTCATCTTTGTAACGCTTGGTGTCTTCCACAGTATTGTTGAAGTTGGACAACAGTTCCTGAATACCGTCATAACATTTCTTGGTATCCTTCATGCGCGTATTGGCTTCCTGCAATTGAAGTTCATACACGGCATTCAGAGCGCCCATGTTCTTACCGGCAGATTTCATTTGCTCGGTATATCCTTTTACATCATCGTGAGCAGCACTCATACTGTTCATCGCTGTAGCAGCCTTCTCATAAGAAGCGGTCAAAGAACTTACCTGCTTCGCAGCGGCGGTAACATTTTTTGAATATTCTTCGGTCGCCACTGCAGCATTGGAAACAGTAGCCATTTTAGCCGTGTTCTCACTCAGTGATTTTAATCCTGTACCCAGACTCTGAATCAGATCCGACCAATCTTCGCATCCGATAATAATTTATCGAGGTGCTGTGCTACCGGATCACCGGCCTTTACCTTTTTCGGTCAGCTCCCGGCTCGTGCATTCCTGCAAGCTCCGGATAAACTAATGACCAATCTACTTCTTCATGTGGTGGTTCAAATGCAGAGAAGAAGAAGATAACCGCTTCTGTAAACAGACCTACAGTAAGCATGATACCTGCACCTTCCCAGTGCTGAATTTTAAAGAGGGCGCCGACAATTACGATTGCCGCCCCGAAACCGTAAAGTTTCGCCATGAGCTGTTTGAACCCTTTCCCTTTGGTCAATTGAGCTAATCCCATGTTGTTCTCGTGTTTTTAATGGTTTTGGTTAGAATGATTTGTGTTGTTTAATCTCTTATAAAGAAAGATCAGCGACAGGTTGAAGGCCGCCGATCCTGCTTAGTTATTTTTAGAAGTCAGCTTTGTCGCGACCAAGGAAATCCATCACACAACGGAAACCGATATAGGCTTTCGAAGTATCCTGGTATTCATAACTGCGGGTGCCGGTCTGCATAAAATATCCGACATCTTTCCATGATCCCCCTCTGATGACTTTCCTTTTCAATGCAGGAGGATCTGTATCCTTTGCATCGTAAGTATAGTCCGGGTTCAGGTCATGTATAAAGCTATAGGCTGATTCGTCGAAGGCATTGCTGGTCCATTCTGCTACGTTTCCGGCCATGCAATACAAGCCATAATCATTCGGCCAGTATGCTGTGGCTTTCACTGTATAGAAACCTCCATCGTCAATATAATTTCCGCGTAAAGGTTTGAAGTTAGCAAGGAAGCAGCCTCTGCTGTTCCTGGTATACGGTCCGCCCCAGGGGTACGGGTTGTTAGCTAAACCACCACGGGAAGCATATTCCCATTCACTTTCTGTAGGTAAACGATAGTCCTGTACATAGGTCTCCTCCACATTTTCCATATAACTGCAGAGCAATTGCGTTCTCCACACACAAAAAGCCTTCGCCTGTAACCAGTTTACACCTACTACAGGGTAATCATCATAGGCAGGATGCCAGAAATAAGCCTTTGTAATAGGATCGTTAAAGGAATAGGTATAATCATGTACCCAACTCAAAGTATCGGGATATACATTGATGATTTCCTTCTTAATATAAACGGAGCGGTCGGTTCGGCCTTGCGGACGATTGGCCAGACTTCCGGATGCAGGATCACGGTCGCGGCTGAAGTCTTTCTGAGCAGCAGCTACCAGATCAATCCAGTAATATTCAAAGTTTAGTTTTCGGGAATCAATTTCCTTTCTGCGATAGAAACGCTCGCTTTCAGGCAGATACAACTCAGAAAGTGTTTCCACATTCTCTTCGTCGTCCCATCGGATCCGCTCATCCCAGTTGATGCGCTCTCCATACTCCCCTTCCTCGGTGACATGATCACCACCTAGCAGACGATGTGCCAGGGAATCTCTCACCCAATACACAACCTGTCTGTACTCATTGTTGGTAATCTCCGTGTTGTCCATGTAAAACGCATGCATCGACACAGTCTTTGCCATTGCGTTTTGGGCGTAAGGAACATCCTGGTCACTAGGACCCATGTTGAAAGAGCCTTGAGGGATAAATACCATGCCATAAGGATCGGCCTGATACCATCTCTCGCGCCCTTGTACCCCCACCAATTGACCACGGTTACCGCCTCCACAACTGCTTAGTAGCAGCAGTGCGAGGGAAGCAATAATCAGGTTTTTCATGCTTTGTTCGCTTTTGGGTTCCGGAAACGTTATCATCCAACGTCGAAAACTTTGGTTTATTATGCCACGTTTCCGGTAGGATGATACGTTTGATTTCAAAGATAGTTTCTTTGTGATACGGATATCTTCTAATTATTAGAGGAATCTTACGTTTCTGATTGAAACCGGGATTCTTTTCTTGACATTGAAGCAATATCCCAACATAATTTCGTGGGATCCATCGCTGTAATCTTTTAATTCAGAAGTGGTGAAATCATAAGCATAGCCCAATCGCAGATTCTCGATGAGCGTAATACCTAACATTCCAACTACCGCATCTTCATTTCTCCAGGATAAACCTGCCCAGAACTTATTATTAAAATGTGCATTGACATTCACATCAATCGTGGTGTTGTCTGTCACATTCTTTACAAATATCATCGGTTTTAAGGATACACTTGGTGATAACTCCAGGGTATATCCGATCATTCCATAGTAATGTCTCTTGTATTCTTTTGAAAACTTATCCAGGTCCAGCTCACTCTCCATCAAGTGGGTGGAAGAAAGTCCGAAATAAAACTTTTCACTCTGGTAATACGCTCCTGCTCCTAAATCAAAGGCCGTACCGCTCACTGCGTTCTGTGGAATGGCAGGATCATTCGCTACACCATCAGGAGCAGTGAACTTACCATCAATCGTGTTCTGCAGCAAACCGAAATCTACGCCTAACGATAATTTACCGTTGCCGACATCCATCCGGTAAGCAGCAGCCAACTTCGCTGTTAATCCTTGCTCGAAACCGATTTCGTCAGTATTTATGGTTAAGCCTAAACCGAGCTTGTTATTGAATAATGGGGCATCGATGGCCAGCACTCCGGATTTCGGGGCTCCGTCAAAGCTTACCCACTGTGCCCTGTATAAGAGACTGGCACAAATCGCCTCATTACTTCCGGCAGTGGCTGGATTTACCCACAACTTGTTAAACATGTTTTGACTGAACTGTGGGTCCTGTTGTGCAAGTGCAAGTGTGGAGATACATCCTGCTGTTATTACCGCTAAAAGTTTCTTCATACAGATAGTTTCGATTTCGGGTTCAATTGGGGGGATAAAGTAAGTAAATAATAATAACAAACCCAAAAACGAAGTTTAAGACATTTTTTTTCACCGCCGGCTTCCATTCTTGGGCGGGACTAAAATAGCTATTTGCTCATTGCAGATGTTTAATTCCGAATATTTTTGAAATGTGTTGATAATGAGTTACTAATATTGTATGCATCACTAATTTTTGCTATATTTTTCACAACCAGGACCTCCTCTTCTCCCCTGATTTTCCGATTTTGTTATGAACTTGTTTCTAAAAAAGGTGGAATGTATTGACCGGAACCTTCTCCTGACGTGTACCTGCATTCACGATTGAAATTATAAGCTAACTGAATTCAGCAGGTTAAGTTAATGGTTTTCTCCTTTAACTGCACTAAGAGCAGGTATAATGGATAATATAGAAATTAAAACATCTCCGGGAGAAGTAAAGACTCCAAATGTAAACGCTGCGTTCGCGGCGGGTTCGCGGCGGTCGCGGCGTTTAAACAGAAGATTTAATTATCCGAATTGTCTTTTATTCAAAACTACTGTGAATTACGTGTTTTCTTTGGAATTCGAAACTTTAGCGAAATAGTCTCCGTTTATCTGTGTCTAATGACCGAAACTTCTTGCACAGGTGCGCCTGCCGACAGAAGCTTTAAGGTATATGGGTTTAATAGCCGTAAACAATATGTCCCTGTCAATCTAAATGCTTTAGTAAATTGAAAACACCGCAATAAAAGGTACATGTCAGGAAAAAAAAGTGGAATAAATTAACCGGAACCTTCTGAAAAAAAGTACAACGGTGATCAATATCCGTAATTATTAAAATGCCTTACCTTTCACATAAGTCCTGTAAGGGCGGTATCTCGGTCAAACCATTTTATGCACGGCATTCCACCAACGTTCCGGCACTTCATTGCTGCAGGCTTGCTGATAGTCTTTGTAGGAACAAGGGAGCAGATGCTGGCTCAGGTAGCGGTTCTTGGTGCCATCAGTGGGTAACTTCATCCACCAGCGGTCACTCTTCATGCTCTTAATAAAAGTTATTTCCTGTTCCAGCTCTTCGAAGGCGACCCTGTAAGTAATGTAATTGTTGGGATTGCTCAACGGCAAATCCATTTTACGCTGTCCCATCCCTTCAAAAAAATACCATAAGGCCTGCGCATAAAGCTTCGCCGTTTGCGACTGCCGGTCGAAGGAAGGATTGTACTCATATAATCCGAGCCCGGTGCACTTATCACTTAATCCGGCATATAAGAGGATCTGACATAATTCTTCGCCGTAAAAACCATTCGGGGAGGGATGGGCATGGCCGGGAGCGTCACTTTGCCGGACAGCACTGATGTCTACTGTGATCAGATCGGCATTCCTGACGATGGGTTCTGTCTCCTGAATATCCGCTTGTACTTGTCCCAGTCGATGCGTTTCGAAATGCAGTTTTTTCATGAGCGCCACATTTTCTACGCCGGTAAAATAAGTCTGGTATCCTAGATTGCTGAAATTAAAAAGATAGTTGGGTTGCTCAAGGATGATTTTCCCGAGATAGGTTTCACTATTGGTGGACTCTCTTCCGGAATACCTAAATCAAATCGGGAATCAATGGAAACAATATTGATGATCTGCTCGGCAATTTTATAGCCGGTATAATGTCCGTAAGTAATATCCTGACTACCGCCTAATATAACGGGTACTATATGTGCAGAAAGCAATTCAGTGACAACGATGGCTATGGCAGCATAGGTATCGTTCAGGCTATGACCGATCTTTAAATTGCCGAGATCAATAAAATGCAGCCCTTGCTGATGCTTCTTTAGCTTGTAAAATTGTTCTCTGATAAAATCGGGACCTTGTGCAGCACCTGCATTGCCGATACTTCCCCGCTCCTCCCCTACTCCCAAAATAGCCAGCCGTGCTCCTTCGAAAGAGGGAAAACCGGAATCGGTGGTATAGGCCTGGACATGCTGACCTAAGGCATCAGGAGGGTAAGGACTTTTAATTCCTCTGATAATATCGGGTGAAACCGGATCGAAATACGCTTCAAGCATGTGGGGTTATTGCTGCGAAAATGGTCTTACCTTTTCTTCTTGACTGCTTTTTTTGCAGGAGACTTCTTAGCGGGAGATTTTTTTGCGGGAGATGGCTTTACAGGCGCTGCTTTTTTTGCAGGAGATTTTTTCGCGGCTGCTTTTTTCGCGGGTGCGGCTTTTGCAGGAGCTGATTTTACTGCTGCCGTTTTCTTCGCTGCCGTTTTCTTTGCAGGAGATTTCTTCGCGGCGGCTTTCTTGGCTGTCGGACGGGAGGTTGCAGCGGCCCGGGTCACCGTGGTTTCAGCAGGCTTTTTCTTCTGAAATCTTCCGCCCTTTCTTCCTCCGCTTGGCTTGGAGTTCGCTGAAATTTCCAGGCAATCTTCCAGACTCAATTTCTCGGCTTCCTTCTCCTTTGGAATTCTATAGTTACCACCGTCTACAACAAGATAGGGTCCCCATCTGCCTTTCAACACCTGCACATCCGGACGATCTTTGAAAACTTTAATGATCCGCTCGCGCTCTGTTTTGCGTTTTATCTCGATGAGTTCAATGGCTCTGTCGAGATCGATAGTATAGGGATCATCTTCCTTCGTGAGAGAAGCGAAGAGATTTACATGCTTTACATAGGGTCCGAAACGTCCGATACCGATGATGATATCTTCGTCCTCATATTTACCCAAATTGCGCGGCATTTTGAAAAGATCCATGGCTTCTTCAAAGGTGATGGTCTCGAGGCGCTGACCGCTTCTTAATTTCGCATACTGTGGTTTCACCTCTTCATCATCATCGCCGCTGATCTGCACCAGGGGACCAAAACGTCCGATACGTGCAATCACTTTCCGGCCCGACTTCGGATCAGTTCCCAACTCACGTTCTCCGGTTGCCCGCTCGCTATGCTTCTCCGTTTGCTCTACCGATTTATGAAAAGGACCATAGAATTTCTTGATCATCTTCGACCATACGAGATGACCGTTTGCGATTTCATCAAAATCTTTTTCTACAGTAGCGGTGAAATTATAATCCATGATGACCGGGAAATTCGCAACCAGACAATCGGTTACTACTGTTCCGATATCGGAAGGAAACATCTTCGACTTCTCACTTCCGTACTTTTCCATCTTCACTTCACTGCTCACTTTTCCATCCTTCAGCGTGACAATAGAATACTTCCTTTCCTTGCCCATGCGATCTTCCTTGATCACATATCCTCTTTTCTGAATGGTGGAGATGGTGGGTGCATAGGTAGAAGGACGACCAATGCCCAGTTCTTCCAGCTTCTTCACCAGACTTGCTTCCGTATAACGGGCAGGGGGTGACGAAAATTTCTCTGTGGCGGTCATCACATCTAAATCGAGGGATTGACCTATTTCAAGCGGTGGTAAAAGTCCGCTTTCATTTTCTTCGTTTTCATCGTCGGTGCCTTCCATATACACTCTTAAAAATCCATCGAAACGAATCACCTCGCCGGTAGCGGTAAACATTTCCTTCGACTTATCATTGGAGATACTTACAATCGTTCTTTCTAACTGCGCATCGGCCATCTGACTGGCAATGGTACGCTTCCAGATCAATTCATACAAGCGGCGCTCTGAATTATCACCATCTACGGTATTCATCTCAAAATAGGTCGGACGAATCGCTTCGTGAGCCTCCTGTGCATTCGCGCTCTTGGTGCGGTACTGACGGGTATGCGAGTATTGTTTTCCGTATTGTTTGGTGATAGCGGCCTGTGCAGCATCGAGGGCAGTTTGAGAAAGGTTCACCGAATCTGTTCTCATATAAGTAATCTTCCCGCTCTCGTAGAGTTTCTGAGCCACCACCATCGTTTGCGCCACGCTGAATCCCAGTTTACGGGAAGCTTCCTGTTGCAGTGTAGATGTGGTAAAAGGAGCAGCCGGCGTTTTCTTTGCAGGCTTTACTTCGAGGTTGGCTATAGAGAAATTAGCAGCAATCAGTTTTTTCAGGAAAGCTTCTGCATCGCCCATCTTCGCAAAACGTTGCGGAAGTTCAGCCTTCAGAGAAGAGAGATTACCTTTCTTATCCTTCACTCTGAAAATAGCAATCACCCGGAACGCGGATGCACTGGTATGCGCCTCCACTTCCCGCTCCCGCTCTACAATGAGTCGGACAGAAACCGATTGCACACGACCGGCCGATAAACTCGGCTTCACTTTCTTCCACAGGATAGGCGAAAGTTCAAAACCCACTAAACGATCCAGGATCCGGCGGGCTTGCTGAGCATCCACCAGGTGCATATCAATAAAGCGCGGATTATCGACAGCGTCCTTGATGGCCTTCTTCGTAATCTCATGGAAAACAATACGTTTCGTATTACTTTTCTTCAAGTCGAGTGATTCATAAAGATGCCAGGAGATGGCTTCTCCCTCACGGTCCTCATCCGTCGCTAACCAGACCATCTTCGCTTTCTTCGCCAGACGACGCAGTTCATCCACCACCTTCGCTTTATCCTCACTCACCTCATACTGAGGGGCAAAATCGTTATCTACGTCAATCGCTTTATCGTTTTTCACCAGATCACGGACATGCCCGAAACTCGATCTCACGGTAAAATCCTTACCAAGAAATCCTTCAATAGTTTTGGCCTTTGCCGGCGACTCCACAATCACTAAATTATCTGCCATCAGGGGTTTTTGGGTGTTTCAGTATTTATTATCAGCGGCGCAAAATAAGAGAATTTTAACCAATAGCCTATCCCTCCAAAATCGCCCTTATAGGTTAACCTATCTGATTTTCAGTCAATTAATAATCGTATACAAGTGTTTAAGCCCACCCTTTGAACCACTCTTTCACGAATTCCGGCCCAAAATCCCCTTTTCCGAACCCGGACCAAATTCCCGAAAAAGAGCTTTTGAACCTAAAAATTTCAACCGATCGATAACGGCCTGATTTAATGAAAAGGTTATCTTTAAAAGAAATTAAACCTATAAATTCACCAAAATATAAGTTTATACTTAAGTATTTTTAAAACAAGTATCATGAAAAAACAATTACTCAGATTACTTTTTTTGATTACGCTGTTTTCCGGAATGAGAACGGATGTGGATGCGCAGTTGGTTTATATTCCGGATTCCGCTTTTAGAGCATACCTCAACCAAAATTTCGGAAGTTGTATGGTGGGGGATTCTATTGATCCGACTTGTCCGGATGTGTTGGATGCTACGATTATTTCAGTAGAAGGTTTAGGAATTATTAGCTAATGGAATAGAAATTTTTTACTAATTGTAGTAATTTATATTGTAGGTAATAACATCTTACTAACAAATTTACCGCCTCTTTAATAAATCTATATTGCTCATCAACTTACTCACTGCATTACCAACATTGAATGCAAATTTATCTGTACTTTATTGTGATAATAACTTACTCACTTCATTACCAACATTGAATGCAAATTTAGGCATACTTTATTGTGGTAATAACTTACTCACTTCATTGCCATCACTATCTTCTAATTTGCAAAGATTAGTTTGTAATAATAACCAGCTTACATCGCTACCCGCACGTCCATTAGGTTTAAGGACACTAAATATTAGCAAAATCAAATATCGGTTTTACCATCAATACCAGATACATTAACACATCTCTACTGCTTCAATAACCAACTAACAAGTTTACCACAACTTCCTTCAACATTAAAGTATCTGAAATGCTATCAGAACCAAATAATCAATTTACCTGTGCTTCCCCTGTTTTACAAAATCTAGAATGTTATGAAAATCTGCTCACCATTCTTCCTACACTTCCTCCTACTCTAAAAACTTTATTGTCAAAAAACCAACTTCAAATTTACCTCAACTACCTTCAACACTAGAGTTTCTGATATGTAATCAGAACCAAGTAACCAACTTACAGTGCTTTCACCAAAATTACTATCTCTACAATGTCAGGAAAATCTGCTCACCACCCTTCCCTACACTCCCTCCAATTCCTTAAAAGGAACTTGATTGTCAAAAAAAAACCAACTCATAAGCCTTCCAGAATTTCCTTATTCTCTAGTTTATCTATCGGTCAGTAATAATCCTATAGCTTGTCTTCCTAATTTAAACTATATTGACACCTTATATTTTACAAATACAAATATTAATTGCTTTTCACACCTCAGTGTCCTAAATTACAGCGACCCGGCTATAACGATTATCCACTTTGCATACCTTCAACAGTAATGGTTGCGATGTACTATGGAATAATGAAGGAAAGACATATATTGACGAAGACACGAGTTGCAGTATAGGGCCCAATGATATAGTTTTCAAAAACCAAAAACTGAACCTTTATAAAAATGGAGTGTTAGACCAACAAACCTATTCAAATGGATATGGTGATTATGATTTCGATACTTTTTCTTTCGATTTTTATAAAACTGAATTCGATACAACAGGTTTGCCCTTTGAAGTAAATTGTCCTCCTCAAGGCTTTTATTTAGATACCATTTCTGCTGTTGATTCCATGAAATACGATCGGGACTTTGGTTTGATATGCAAAGATATTGACTTAGCCGTCACAACAATTTTTTAGACGCACCTAGACCAGCAAGTCTACGCGGGGTAAAAATTCAAGCAGGCGACTACTCTAATTATTTTGGTGCTCATTGCGCGACCGGAATAAGCGGAACAGTGGTCATCACTATTACCGGTGCTTGCAATTATTTTTCCCCTGCCCTTGGTGCATTAACACCCAATAATACAATTGGAAATGTTCTTACTTACAATGTTGCTGATTTTGGATTAGTAAGTTATGACAGTAGTTTCAATTTTAATATTTTGGTAGATACAACTGCTGCATTAGGAAGCCAAATTTGTATTCAAGTTTCCATATCCACTCCGGCTTTGGAATAAATTACAACAATAATTTATTATCTCAATGTTTTACGGTGGTAGGAAGTTTTGATCCTAATGATAAAACAGCATTTCCAAACGCTACTTTAGATATTAGTGGTGATCGCTGGTTTACGTATTTAATCCGTTTTCAAAATACAGGTACCGCATCTGCTGAACATATTTATATCACAGATACTTTGAGTGCATCTTTAGATTGGTCTACATTTAGTTTGTTAAGCTATAGTCATCAACCACTCACGCAGGTTTATAATGATGGATTAGTAAAATTCAGTTTTCCTCATATCAATTTGCCCGATAGTAATTCAAACGAACTGGCTAGTCATGGGTATGTTCAATATAAAATACGCGCTAAGGACAGCCTTGCAATTGGTAGCCTAATTGAAAACACTGCCAATATTTTCTTCGATTTTAATGCGCCTGTGATTACAAATACTACCAGTAATACTGTTATAAACTGTTCTATGCCACCAACCATTATTACTGCGAGTATTTGCAATGGGGACGCCTATTCACTAAACGGTGTATTGTATTATAACGATGGCACCTATCAACAAAAATTAATTACAAGTGTTGGTTGCGATTCAATAATTGAACTTCAACTAACTGTTTCCAGTATTATAAATACAGTTTCTCAATCTTCATCCATATTACAAACCACAGCTAATGGCTCGTCCTATCAATGGATCGATTGCGGAAACAATTCGGCTATCAACGGAGCAACGAAGTCTACCTTTCAACCCACCCAATCCGGCAGCTACGCCGTTGCAGTCACCTATGGCAATTGCATCGACACCTCCGCCTGCGACACCTTCTCCACCGTCGGACTCCCCTCTTCCATCACTGCCGATGTAATTTTCCAAACCCGTATATCCTTCAACAGAAAACATTCTCCTCCACGCCGAAAAACTCCGGGGCACCCATGGCCAATTGCGCTTAATGGATCTCAGCGGAAGAATCATCTACCAACAACCTACGCATGAAATTACCACCGGAAAACTCAACATGGAAATCCCCGCAAAAGGAATGAACGCCGGAATCTATATTGTTAATTTAATTACTGAAAAGGATAATATTTCGGGGAAGGTGGTGAAGTATTAATTTTAAAAATTTAGACAAAATGAAAAAATTTTACTTAAGTTATTTGTGTTTTCATGCTCTTATTCTCCATGAACACTCGTGTAGAGGCATATCTGTATATATTCCTGATCCTGTATTCAGAGCCTATCTCAACCAATATTACTCTTCTTGCATGGTTGGCGACTCTATTGATCCATTGTGTCCTGCGGTATTAGGTACAAAGCATATTAATGTGGTAGTAAAGAATTTCTAATTTAAGTGGGAATCGAAGTTTTTTGAATGACACTTCATTGAATTGCTACAACAACCAACTTACTACGTTGCCTCCGTTGCCTTTGTCTTTAACCTATCTGGAATGTCGTAACAACCAAATTACTACATTTCCCAACTTGCCTTCATCGTTAACCACTCTTGATTGTCGGATTAACCTCATTAACTTCTTTACCCTTTGCCTTCTTCTTTAACTCGTCTTGATTGTAGGGGTAATCAACTCACTTCTATACCCAACTTGCCAAGTTCGATAACAGGATATTCTGTGTAGTTCTAACCAACTCTCATCTTTACCTGTCTTACCTTCGTCCTTAATTTATCTATCTTGTGGCAGTAATCAAATCACATATTTACCGGCCTTGCCTACGTCGTTAACTTTTTTGGATTGTTGGCTTAACCAACTCACTGCTTTACCTGCATTGCCTTCGACATTATTATATCTTAATTGTGACTTTAACCAACTCATTACTTTACCTGTCTTGCCTTCATCGTTAACTGAACTTTACTGTAGCGATAATCAACTCACTTTGTTGCCCAACCTGCCTTCAACATTGACTATGCTATGATGTCAAGATAACCAACTCACTTTTACCCTCCTTACCTACTTCTTTAACGGAACTTAGGTGTGAATATAACCAACTTGCATCATTGCCACCTACCTTCATCTTTAATTCGGCTTTATTGCCAATACAATCCATTAACTTGTCTTCCTGATTTAAATCAAGTCACGGATTTAAATTTCTACGCAACTCTAGTTGAATGTGTGCCAAACTATGGAATTGTATTTTCAAGCACCCCTTTTATAACCACCCTTCCTATATGTAATGTGTTTAATTCCAACGGCTGTGAGCTATTTTGGAATATTGAAGGTGAAGTATTTTTTGATCCGGATACTAATTGCATCGTTGGAAATAATGGCTCATATTTTACCAACCAAAAAGTGAAATTGTATAAAAACGGAATGTTAGTTCAACAAACCTATGTCAATACAAATGGAGATTACTTCTTTGACACATTTGCTCCTGACTTTTACAAAACTGAACTCGACACATTGGATTTACCTTTGCTACTGGTTGTCCCTCTTCCGGCTTTTACACGGACACCATTTCTGCAGTGGATTCTATGAAATACAATCGGAATTTTGGATTAATATGCAAGAGATTTGGCAGTTACATCTATTTATTCAAACAATATAAGACCGGCAAGTGTAAGAGAAATAAAGATTCAAGCCGGAGATTATTCTAACACTTTTGGCGCAAATTGTGCAAATGGAATCAGCGGTACAGTAGTCATCAGTATTACCGGACCTTGCAATTATCTTTTTCCGGGAGTGGGTGCATTAACTCCCGATTCCGTTAATGGAAATGTTTTAACTTATAATGTTGCCGACTTTGGAGCCATGAGTAATAACATTAATTTTAACTTTACCATTTTGGTAGATACAAATGCAACATTGGGAAATCAAATTTGCATTCAGGTTTCAATTTCCACCTCTGCAGCAGAATTAAATTATAGCAATAATTACTTTTTCACAATGTTTTACTGTTGTAGGAAGTTATGACCCTAATGATAAATCTGTTTATCCGGCTTCCACACTAGATATAAGCGGAGATCGCTGGCTAACCTATCTGATACGCTTTCAAAATACAGGCACTGCAGATGCAGAGCATATTTATATCACAGATACATTGAGTACTTACTTAGAGTGGTCCACATTCTCTTTGCTTTCTTACAGCCACCAACCGATCACTCAAATTTATCAGGACGGCTTATTAAAATTTAGTTTTCCCAATATCCATTTGCCGGACAGTAATTCGAATGAACCGGGAAGTCATGGATATATTCAATTTAAAATTCGTGCGAAGGATAGTTTGGCTATTGGAAGCACGATTGAAAACACCGCAAATATTTTCTTTGATTTTAATGCACCCATAATCACAAACACCACCGCCAACACGCTTATCAATTGTTCGATTCCTCCAACAATTATAAATGCTACAATATGCAATAGTCTGAATTTTCAATTAAATGGTATTACATATTCCACCAGTGGCAATCATGTTCAACGATTTATTACTGCAAATGGCTGCGACTCAACAATCCTTCTTAATTTAACTATTAATTCATCAGCTAGCTATCTTTCAGGATCAATTTGTGATGGAGATTTTATAATTTCAATGGACAGCAATTATCACTTACCGGAGTTTATAATGATACATTAACGAATGCGTCCGATGCGATTCTATCGTAGTTCTGGACCTGATTATAAACAACGCTTACAATATTCAGCGATCTGAAAATATTTGTACAAACGACTCCCTGTTTTTGGAGGTATATCTTTATCAGGCGGGTATATATTTGATTCCTTGCCATCCGTATTCGGCTGCGACTCTGTTATTACATTAAATTTAGATATTATCAATGCGAACTATACTCAACAAGCACAAACCATATGCTCGAATGATTCGATTTTATTTGGAAGTGCCTATCTTCATCAATCCGGTGTTTATTTTGATTCACTTTTGAATAGTAATGGTTGCGATTCAATTATCGAATTACAATTAACTGTTACACCCGTAATCACAAACATCGTTTCACAAATTTCATCTACCTTACAAACCACAGCGAGCGGCTCAACTTATCAATGGATCGATTGCGGAAATAATACGGCGATAAATGGAGCAACAAATTCTACCTTTCAGCCCACAAATCCGGCAGCTACGCCGTCGCAGTCACCTATGGCAATTGCATCGACACCTCCGCCTGTTACACCTTCTCTACCGTCGGACTCCCCTCTTCCATTGCTGCCGATGTCATTTTCCAAACCCGTTATATCCCTTCATCAGAAAACATTCTCCTCCACGCCGAAAAACTCCGGGCACCCATGGCCAATTGCGCTTAATGGATCTCAGCGGAAGAATCATCTACCAACAACCCTCCCATGAAATTACCGCCGGAAAACTCAACCTGGAAATCCCCGTCAAAGGATTGAACGCCGGAATTTATATCGTGAATTTGATCACTGAAAAGGATAATATTTCGGGGAAGGTGATTGTATTAATTTTAATCTCACCCTTCATCTATTCCCATCCGCGAAAACGCCAAACTCGTTTAATCCGCGTTCCTACCTTTAATCTTTCAGGTTTCCCAAAGTGTGGACTTCTAACCTAAAGAGGATACCATCCTCCATCCCATTCATCAATAATCACATCATCATTCATCCCTTCACAAGTCCCACGATCAAATTCACTCAGCTCGGCATCATCACATCTTCGCATCTTCAAATCAACCCATTTTCAAATTTTCAAATAAAATCATTTTGAGAACTAAAAATAGTATCTAACCAACCAAGTCTAAAAAGTCCAAAATTTCTCCTGCCATATTGTCAGCATCGTCTCTTTTTTTCCTATCTTTGCTACCCCAAATTAATCATGTTACACGAAGGAAATAAGGTAATCGACGAAAAGCGTCAGGGTGAAGCCATCTTGCTGGAAACGGCGGCTTCATCGGGTAAAAAATTGTTCCTGGAGAGTTATGGCTGCGCTATGAATTTCTCTGACAGTGAGATCGTTGCATCTATTCTCACCCAGGGTGGATTTGAAACGACCCGCGATTATAACGAGGCTGATGTGATTTTATTAATACCTGCGCCATTCGTGATAATGCCGAACAACGTGTCCGTACCCGCTTGCATGACTTTAAGAAGGCGAAGCGGGCCAAACCGGGATTGATCGTGGGCGTACTCGGCTGCATGGCGGAACGGTTGAAATCGAAATTACTCGAAGAAGAAAGTTAGTGGATATCGTGGCGGCCCCGACTCCTACCGCGACCTCCTCCACCTGATCGAAAAAGTGGAAGGTGGACAGAAAGCCGTGAATGTTTTATTGTCGAGAGAGGAAACCTATGCGGATATCAGTCCGGTGCGGTTGAGCTCGAATGGCGTTACGGCGTTCATCTCGATTATGCGGGGCTGCGATAATATGTGCTCCTTTCTGTGTCGTTCCTTTACGCGTGGACGTGAACGCAGCCGATCCGGAATCTATTATTGAAGAAGCAAAACAGCTTTTGAAAACGGCTATCGAAGTGACTTATTGGGACAGAACGTGATTCCTATTCTGGTGGGGTGGCGGACGAAAGAACTGGAAGCAGACACGTCTCAGAAAGCGCTGCATCATGAACTCTGCCTGCGGAAGAACAACAGCGCTTCACCACCTTCGCCGACCATGGAAATGGTGGCGGGTGTCCATCCCGATCTGCAAATACGCTTCTCGACCAGCAATCTGCGGATATGACAGATGCCGTCCTCCACGTGATCGCGAAATATGAAAATATTTGGGGTACATCCATCTGCCGGTTCAAGTCGGGGAACTCCTCGAATGTACTTGAACGAATGAACCGGGGCTATACCAGTGAAGATTATATCCAACGCATCGAATCCATACGCAGAATCATTCCGGAATGCGGCATAAGTACCGATATCATCAGTGGCTTTTGCGGCGAGACAGAAGAAGAACATCAGGATACACTCAGTCTCATGGAATGGGCGGGATATGATTTCTCCTACATGTTCAAATATTCCGAACGACCGGGAACAGCAGCAGAAAAAAAATTCACCGATGATATTCCCGGAAGAAGTAAAGAGCAGACGATTACAGGAAATTGTGGACTTCCAAAGACAACTTTCTGCCGAAACACAATGAAAGCCGTTGGAAAAAGTTCTCGTGTCTTGTCGGAAGGTGTCTCCAAGAAATCTACCGATATGTAACACGGCAGAAACTCGCAGAAATCAGTGGTGGTTTTCCCGAAAGGCAATCTTCAACCCGGCGATTATGTCAACGTTAGATCACATTGCACAACAGCAACACTGATTGGAGAAATTCAGAATTAAGAATTCAAACCTGATAGCTACTGGATCAGAATTAGAATTGGGAATTGGGAATTAGGAATTGGGAATTAGAAATCGAGAATTAAGAACTTACCTGACGGCCGGCAATGCAGTTTGAGAATACAGAATGAGTCTTACCAAAAAACTATATCACTTCAAGGCTAAGCTCAACTCCTCCCTAAAAACCCACAGCCCGAAGCTGGTAGCTTGCAGCCGGTAATAGAAGTCGCGAGGCTTCAGTTCTCCCAAGAGACTTATCAGTGATGAAGAGCGGCTCCTCTCACCGCAAGCTGGTAGCCGGTAGCCGGTAGCCGGAAGCTGGTAACTTACAATACGACGGAGCTACACTCTCCAAAGCATTAAAATTTTATTAGAAAAGATGATGATACAGGATATAAAAATAGATTTCCCATTATCAGTACTTCCTTGCAGTTAGATCATATCTGATCACATTGCTTTCCAGGTAGCACCAACTGATCTTTCTGTATTGATTACCGGTGAAAGTGGAACGGGTAAAGAAATTTTTCCGCAAATTATTCATTTCCTCAGTAGCCGTAAACATGGTCCGAATATCGCTGTCAATTGCGGCGCTATTCCTGAAGGCACCATCGACTCTGAACTTTTTGGTCATGAGAAAGGATCATTTACCGGAGCGCATGTGAAGCCCGAAAAGGTATTTTGAAGGTAAACGGCAAACATTCAGATGAAGTGGCCGAACCCCCTCACGACGCAGGTACGTCTTTTACGTGTTGGAGACGGGCGAATTTATCCGCGTGGATCGAGCAGGGCGCAAAACAGATGTGCGTGGTGGCCGCGAGCAATGTGAATATTCCGGGAAGCGATTGAAAAAGGTGGTCGTTTCAGGAGGACGAGTATTACCGCTTAAATACTGTACCGATTCATGTTCCCTCCACTGCGCGACAGAAAGGAAGATGTTGCCTTCTGCTCTTCCGGAAATTTGCTGTTGACTTTGCCGATAAATATAAAATGCCGGTGATTCATCTCCAGCCGGAAGCACAATTGTTAGTAGATTACTGGTTGCGGAAAAATGTGCGTCAGTTAAAAATGGACGGAACAATTGTCGATTCTGGAACAGAAGAAAGAGATTACAGCCGATGTTTTAATGAAATATCTTCCTCAGGAAAACGGAAGACCTTGCCGATGGTCCCGTGATGAAGTGAAGAGCGGTGGAGATTTTTCCTGAAAGAGAATTGCTATATAAAGTGCTTTTTCGACATGAAAAAGATCTCACTGAAATGAAAAAGTGGTGGCGACTTTGATGGGAAATAATCCCGTAAGAGTGCAGGAACAGGATGCCTTTGAGCATGAACTTTATCGTATGGATGAACCTCAGATCATTGAAACGCAATCGGGCGAACTCAAGCACCAAGCCCTATAAGATTGAAGCGCACGAAGAAGTGGAAGATGAATCTTTGTCGCTCTCGGATAAAGAAAAAGAGATGATCCGTAAAGCCATCGAGCGACACAAGGCAAGCGAAAAGAAGCCGCGAAGGAACTCGGTATTTTGGAGCGCACACTCTACCGAAAAATTAACGAATATCAGATCAAGGATGAAGAACGCCGTAGGTTTGTATAACCTTTAATTTCCCCTGACCTGGTCTGGTTGGGCTTCGCGGGCTTCACCGGTGCGTCGATCTCGCTCTGAGGTGAAGACATTTTCAGTACAGTATTTTCCCAATCGGGCTTCATTGGTTCAGCTGCCGCTGAGTCAGGCGATCACGGAAAAAATTAAAGAGCGTTTCATCTCGCAAACGAAGTCGGAGGCAGGTGGAAAGAGACGGCGATTTGCACGGCGAAGGATACATCAGTGATTATAAAGCGAGTCCGGTGGCTATTCAGGGACACAAAACCGCTGCATTAAACCGGTTAACCATCAGTGTATTGGTGAAATTTACGAATACGAAGGACGACAAACAAAATTTTGAAACTACTTTTACACGCTACGCCGACTACGATAGTCAGAAGAGTTTATCAGAAGAAGAAGCCACGCTGATAGATGAAATTAACCGGCAGTTAGTGGATGATATTTTCATTAAATTCGTGAGCAATCTGGTAATGACGAAAGAACAATTCTTCGAACTCATCCGCAAACCGGAAGCCGCTATGCAAGTTCCGTGGAAGCGATTGCAGTTTACTCAATCAATTTCTATTGCCAGCCCCTGCGTTATATTTATTTATATGTTTCATGATCTGGAGATGGTACACTACGCCTGGGAACCGCGGGTCACAGCTGCTTATGCCCCGACCGTACCCGGGTTTTTCAGTTTATCCATCAGCAGCCACTCCCGGCCCACGCTGAAATTTTTGAAAGTAGTACTGTTGATGACCTCTATGTTCTGGTGGAAGAATCTCCTCTTACAGAAGAGGAAATTGAAGTGCTGAATGAAGAGGTAACGCATCTAGAGCGGTATGAACCATCAGAAAGTATGGAGCAAACCGAATCGATTATCGCGGGTGAAGAGGAGATAGTTCATGAGGAAAAAGAATCTATTGAAGAGATCCGGAATGAAAAGCAGGAGCTCTCTGCACAGGATATCGTGACGGAACGTTTGATCGCATCCACTGCGGAGCCGTGCCAGCAACGGCGAGGAGGCGGTTCCGGAAAATGAAGATGCGGATCCATTAGCAGAGTATCATCAATGAAAGTCTGCAGGAAGTCCGATTGAAGCAGTAAGAGATTATTTTGCAGAAAATCCGAAGGCCGATGTGAATCTGCATCAACGCGAATTACAGCGGGAGAGCGCTATCGCAGCAGCACCTTTGCTACGAAAAAGAAATCAAGTTCTTCTTCCGGAACATCTCATAAAATGAAGGTGTAGATTACTCGGAGCATGGTACTGAAATTCATTCCTTCAGCGAACGGGCCGAAATTAAACACAGCCACCGCAAAGACCCTCCGCGACTTGAATCGCCTTGAAAGAAAATCCAATGCATCTCCCGCAGCAGATACTCCCGGGAACATTGCCCTTCAATGCATTCTCCGGCGAGCTTTTACTCCCGCAACACCTTCTTCTTTGGACACGCTCAGGTAACCAACGAAATTTCTATTTCAGAAAAAGCAAACACCCATTGCTTTCGGTAGAAAATCCGGTGGATCAACCTGCACCTCCTTCTACCGACATCCTTTCCGGTCGAAGCACAACATTCTCCGGAAGAAGGTGAACCTAATTACCTACAACTTTACGGCGCCGAAACTGATTTATAAAAAAGTGGCACCCCAACAGCATCCAAACAGCCGGATATTACTGGAAAACCCTGAGCAATCTCTTCAAAATTGAACACCGTCACGCCCCTGCTGAGCTTACCACCTCAGGCGGAGCAAGTCGTTCCTCCTTCCGGATCACTTCGCTCGAAAGTTCCTTCATAAACTGGCGATGGACGAAACATCCCCTTCGGATACTTCGTTGATCCCTGAAAGCGTCCGATCCCGGATCCTTCCTTGTTGACACCGATCCGCCTAAGCCGAAAAAGCCGTCAGGGGAACTGGATCGACAAGTTTATAAAGCAAGAACCGAGGATTACTCCATCTAAAAGTACGTTTTATAGTCCGGTCAATATGGCTAAGAAGAGTGTCCAGGAACCCGATGACATTATTTCTGAGACACTTGTGATTTGAGGAATCAGCGCGGAATTTCCAGAAGGCCATTTGTTTATGAAAAATTGCTTGAAATTCCCTGAAAAAGCCGCGTTACTTCTTGCAGCCTCATTGAAGAATTGAAGAAAAACTAAATTCCTGAGTAGCAATCTGTTTACACTTATCATCATCCTCCTTATTATTGTTTCTAGCTTCCTGCTTGGCGTTGTTGTATTGGTTCAAAATTCAAAAGGCGGCGGATTGGCTTCCGGTTTTGCATCCTAAAATCAGGTTATAAAAACCAAACTACCCGATTTCCCTTTCGAAAACTAACCTGGGGTTTTGCGATCTCCATGCTCGTGCTGGCGATGATCGGAAATTTTGTGTTGCCCAGAAATACCTCTACCGGTAACGCTTCCGTTATTGAAGAACAAATTCAGAATACTCCCGTGCCATCAGGTCCTGCACCTGCTCCGGGTGGTGCTGCTCCGGCGGGTGGACAAGCTCAACCTGCTGCTCCGGCTCCGGCTCAATAAATACGAATTGCACTGACAGCTTGTCGTTGCATCTCGTTCGGAAAATGCTGTCAGAATCTCCTTAAAGGAAATTATGACAGCATTTTTTATTGAATAGGCGATTGGCATAATAGCTACAAGCGTGGTTTCGGAAATTGTTTCCACTAAAAATTCATTTAATATAAACCTAAATAAACTCAAGCAATATGAGCAAATTAAAACCAAACTGATTAGCTGACCGTGTGATTGTAGAAGTATCACCGGCCGAAGAAAAAACCGCCAGCGGACTCATTATACCTGACACTGCTAAAGAAAAGCCGCAGAAAGGTACCGTTATCGCAGTTGGAAATGGAAAGAAAGATGAACCATTGACCGTAAAAGTGGGCGATACCGTATTGTATGGCAAATATGCAGGAACAGAAATTACTGTTGACGGCAAGGAATTACCTCATCATGCGCGAATCT
>JADKIC010000009.1 GCA_016721435.1 Bacteroidota bacterium | reverse complement strand
TGCTATCCTCTTCAATGAAGAGGGTCAATTTTTAATTGCGAGGAAGAAAAGGAAATCACTTGCGGGTTTTTGGGAGTTTCCTGGAGGGAAGGTGGAAGAAAATGAAATCGAAGAGGATGCGCTTAAACGGGAGATGGTCGAAGAATTTAGCGTGGAAATTGAGCAGCTGAAATTGTATCATGCCTATGATTTCAGCTATTCTGAAACTGATTATCACTTTCTCATTTACAGCAGTATATCTGAATCTTCAGCCTATGATTCCGGTAGATCACGATCTGATATCCTGGATAGATCAGCAGGAATTAAAACAATATACATTTGCACCGGGAGATATTCCGGTTGTTCAATTCATCCTTGAAAATGGATTTAACGACATGAAGTAATAAAAAACGCTCCTACTCGATCACCAGCTTTTTAATACTCCTGCCCTCCACTGTGAGCACACTTAAGGTGTACATTCCGGGACTGAATGTTTTCGTAGATATATCCGCTGTTGAGCCCGCGTGTAACTGTTGGTAGATTAATCGTCCGGAGATATCGTGAACAGAGAGTTGAAAATCTTTGACGTATTGAGTCCTGTGAGCTGCAGGAAACTCTTGAGTTCCCGGAAACAGGATTTGGATAAACATTGATTCCCTGATTGGCTGATGGTTCAGGAATGGAGGCTGTAATTTGTGAAACATCCAATACAAACAAACCATTCTGCATGTCAGATACCAACACATTACCACTCGGCAAATAAGGATATGCTCCCCAGGCCCCTTCGTAAGCCAGACCCGGATACGGACCACCCATCGCAGTCTGGTAATGGGTATCGAAATAGCCCACTCTTACCGGCAACAAAGGATTGCTTACATCATAGACCTGTAAACCATCCTGGTAATAGGCGATATAACAGGTAGTACCTACCATAAATGGATTATGCGGTGTGGGTCCGGGATTACTGCTGAATGTTGATTTCATGGTGAGGTTAGAGAAATCGGTCACATCCAATACTTTCACGGCAAGACCATTGGGAACTTCATCCATAAAGACCAGCGTACTGCCATCTTCCGTTAAAGCACTGCTGTGATTGTAGCCTTGCTGCGGATAACTGGTGAGGGAACCTTCCAGACTGAAGTTATTGGACCCTGTATTGTACTTGAAAATAAATAAACCATCATAAGCACAAGAAGCATAAACGGTATCATTTCTCACAAACATATCGTGCACCTGATTATTATTTAACAAGGATCCATAATCTGTATTTAATGATCTCAAAAAAGTAGGTAATTCCGGATTTGCCAGACTAAAAACGGCCATAGCAGAGGTATTTGCAAATTGTCCTCCTTTAACAATACCGACATATAATTTATTCCCGTCAACGAACAAGGTATGCCCTCTTTCAAAAATGGAAGTTCCATCATACACCACAGAAACAGAATCGGGCAGATATTGAAGATCTACAATTTGAAAACTATTGGGTGAGGCATCATCACTGATCAGATAAGCATAGTGATCGTAGGTTTTAATTTCACGCCAGATGCAGGAATCTCTTTTCCCTGCAACAAAATCTGAAGTTACAGGCGCAGTCGGATTCGTGACATTCACGAAATAGACACCATTATTTGCACCGATGATGGCATATTCATTTCCGGTACCGTCATCCCAGCCCCAGATACCATTGTACCGAATTCCATAGGGTGGAACGTTGGCAGGAACCAATGAATCGTCCCAATTGGAAAGAATAGAAATATTTTGAGCATCGTAAACAACCTGTGCATTGGCCTGAAGGATGGAAACTGAAAAAATAAAAGCCATTAATTTTTGTACTGATTTTTTCATCGGATTTTTTAATTTGATGCTAAGATAAAACTTAAACTTAGTCCTTTGTCGTTTTCTTGTAGTTTTTATTTGAACGGATAAATAATTATAAAAGAATAGTTTGCAGCGATTCAGATCCAACCGGCAATCCGGAAACGGCTACCGGTTCTTGAATAATATTCATTCATGAAGCGATTCAATTCAATGATTTTTCCTGAAACCCATGATATAGTTGCGAACAGTATCATGAAGGGACGTTTGATCCGACTGAAAAAAAGCAGGCTCAATGTCGAGAATGAGCAGGGGAAGTTCTTTCAACAAATGCTGCAGTTCCGGATTCAACAAGCGCATATAATCTTTTCGGGTTGTAAGGAGGAAAGATGGACCCGTGTGGGAAGAGGCGAAGGATATAAACCTGTTCTTCAACTTAATGATATCGCCCACCGAATAAGGATGATGATCGGGAAAAACACAGGTTTCAACCGCTATGGCTTTCGAAGAAACGAAGTCCATTAATCCCTGAGGATTCGCGATACCACATAACAGCATCACCTTTGATTTTTTAAGAATTTCCAAGGGCGAATGGGATCCATCGGGACGCTGCAAGGGGTCACGGTAATGAATATACGAAAAATAGATCTGCTGGTGCTGCAACGGTTTCAGCTCTTCCCTGATTTTTTGTCTTTCTTCCACGGTAACATGCGGAGGGCATTTGGTCACTACAATGGCATCCGCCCGTTTCGCCCCGGCAGCCGGTTCGCGGAGGTTACCCGAGGGGAGAAGGCTATCGCTGTAGTAAGGCTGTGAAAACTCCGTCAGTAGTATAGCATACCCGGGCTTCACATACCTATGCTGGAAAGCATCATCGAGAAGAATCACATCAGGAGGTGAACCTCAGCCAGTAAGCGCCGGATACCTTCTACTCTATCTTCACAAACCGCCACAATAACATTTTCAAGTGTATGCACATATTGCAGTGGTTCATCACCTGACTGCCGCGCAGCATCTTTTTCGAAACCATGCGGAAACCCTTTGTTGACCGACCATATCCACGACTGAGGATAGCCACTTTAAATTCTTTCGAGAGTGTCCTTGCCAGCAATTGTACCAGGGGCGATTTTCCGGTTCCCCCTGCTGAGAGATTCCCGATGACCACCACAGGAACAGGGAAATCCACCTGCTTCAGGAGTCCCAGCCCGAACCCCATGTTCCTCAGGTACACCGCCACGCCATACACCCATGAAAGGGGCCAGAGGAGTTTTCTCATGGTTCAAAAATACGCCATAATCTCAAAACAGGTTGATTACCTTTGGAGCCAGAAAAATAAATATATGCCACTTCTCTCTGAAATCATTCATCAACTGGAACAACTTGCCCCTCCTTCGTTACAGGAAAGTTACGATAACTCAGGGCTGATCACCGGCGATCTTTCGAAAGAAATTACAGGCGCTCTCATTTGTCTGGATTCTACAGAAGAAATCATTGAAGAAGCGATTCGGAAAAACTGCAATCTTGTTATCGCCCATCATCCGATCATTTTCAAAGGACTCAAAAAAATCACAGGTGAAAATTATATCGAACGGGTCATCATCAAAGCCATTCGGGAAGGTATCGCCATTTATGCCATCCATACCAACCTTGATAATGTCCGCAAGGGGGTGAATGAAAAAATATGCAGGCAATTAGGACTTGAAAAAACGAAGATGCTGGCTCCTGCAAAAGGGCTATTAAAAAAGCTCGTCACCTTTTCGCCGCTCACACATGCAGAAGATGTACGAAATGCCCTCTTTGAAGCCGGCGCAGGTCATATTTGTCATTACAGCGAATGCAGTTTCAGCAGCGCAGGAACGGGTAGTTTTAAAGGAGATGCGGCAAGCCAGCCTTTTGTTGGAGAAAAAGGAGAACGCCATTCAGAAAAGGAAGAACGCATTGAAGTCATTTATACGGAATGGAAAGAGAAAAGTATCCTTCATGCGCTGCGGAGTGCCCATCCCTATGAAGAAATCGCCTTCGACATTTACCGGCTGGACAACGCCTTTTCTGAGACGGGCTCGGGGATGATTGGAGAATTAGCGCAGGAAATGCCTGTTGAAGCCTTCCTTGATTTTGTGAAAGAAAAAATGAAAACAAAGGTCATCCGGCATACCGTACTTCATCAAAAATCCGTCAAAAGAATCGCCGTTTGTGGCGGATCAGGCAGTTTTTTACTGGAGATGGCCATCCGGCAACAGGCCGATGTTTTCATCAGTGGAGATTTTAAATACCATCAATTCTTCGATGCGGACCGAAAAATAATCATCGCAGATATCGGACACTTTGAAAGTGAACAGTTTACGATCGACCTCATCCGTGATTATCTACGGGAAAAATTTACTACATTTGCGGTCCCTTTAACGGAAACTAACACCAATCCCATTTATTATCGCTAAGCATGGCCGCTAAAAAATCATCCACCAAAGTCGAAACGGAAGTTGCAGAAATTCCAAAAAAGCAGACGCCGATTGTGCGTCATATCGACAAGGGCGACAACACCATTGAAGATAAACTCAGAGCCCTCTATCAATTACAGCTCATTGACAGTCAAATTGACCGTATCCGAATCACCCGTGGTGAATTGCCGATGGAGGTAAGTGATCTGGAAGATGAAGTTGCGGGTTTACAGACCAGGATCAATAAATACTCTGAAGAAGTCAAGGATCTCGAAGATCAGATCAAGAACCGTAAAAACACGGTGAAGGATGCACAGGCCTTGATAAAAAAATACCAAACTCAGCAAGGCAGCGTAAAAAACAACCGTGAATTTGATTCCATCAATAAAGAGATAGAATACCAGCAACTGGAAATTCAATTGTGCGAAAAGCGCATGAAGGAACATGCGGCTGACCTTGCGGCGAAAAAACTTATTCTTGAAGCGTCTGAGAAAGCCGTTGAAGAACGCACTCAGGACTTAGACAATAAGAAAACGAACTTGCCTCCATCATTGCTGAAACTGAAAAAGAAGAAGCAGAATTAACTGCTGAATCGAATAAAGCGTCTGATATCATTGAAGATCGTTTGCTGATTGCCTACAAGCGCATTCGTGACAATGCCCGCAATGGCTTAGCGGTTGTGAGTATTACCAGAGATGCTTGTGGCGGATGTTTTAACAAGATTCCACCCCAACGTCAGTTAGATATTCGTCAACGCAAAAAAGTAATCGTTTGCGAACATTGCGGACGTATTCTGGTGGATGCGAGTATTCTGGAAAGAGATTAATGCTACACCATAGTAAAGTATAGAGCCGGGATATATGTTCCGGCTTTTTTATTTTCAGAGAATAATTAGTCGCTAAGACGTTTGAGTTCGAACTAAAAAATTCAATACTGATGCGTACTATCCGATCACCCTATTCATCATAAATCAAAATTTCTCCGTGAAACTCCGTGTAAACTTTGTGAACCCTGTGGTTAAAAAAAAGTATTTTCATAAAAAATGTCCGGAACTTAAAGTATGATTTATACCTTCTGACATTAAAGATTCTATTCAATCAAGCGTTGTGCTCGTTACTTTTCCGTTTTCAGGTACCGCTCATTCTTTTTCCCTTCAAAAATATCGAAGCCCAGCAGTCGACATTCCAGAGGTCCATTAAACAGCTTTATCCGCCGGTTAGGGCGCAGACCAATTGCCCTTTGCACCTTCGGGACTTCCAGTAAAAATCCATGCTTTAAAGCCGGTATAATGATGTTTCAGCCTTGTTCCCATTTCACTGTACAACTTCTCCAAATCTTCAACATTTAATTTCTCGCCATAAGGAGGATTAATGATGACCACTCCCCTTTTGAGGCCATGTTCAAAATCAAGAAAATCACCGAGGTGCAGTGTAATCATATCTTCCACACCGGCCGCTTCAATATTGGCTTTTGCTTTTTCGAGGACCCATTTATTCAACTCATTGCCTAAAATCTTCACTTCTGTATCCGTGATGCGTTCCATTTGCTTTTCACGGATCAACTTATAGAGTTCGGCATCGAAACCGGGCCATCTTTCAAAAGCAAAGGACTCCCGGAAGGTCCCCGGAGGAATTTTAGCAGCAATCAGCGCGGCTTCAATCAGAATTGTTCCGGAACCACACATAAAGTCCACGAGAGGAATATGAGGTTCCCATTCACTAAGTAAAATAATTCCCGCAGCCAACACTTCGCTCAGCGGTGCTTTATCCACTTCCTTACGATAGCCCCGCAGATGCAGGGATGCACCGGAAGAATTTATCAATACCTGACACTTCTCTTTGTTGATGAATAAAATGACTTCGAGATGCGGATTTTCCTTATCGACATTGGGGCGTTTGTCATGAGCTTTCCGGAATTGATCCACGATAGCATCCTTCGCTTTCAGTGCAGGGAAGAGATTATTCTCAAACAAACCGGAGTTCAGGATACACCGTACGGCCAGGGTTTGATCCACCTCCATGTACTTTGACCAATCGGTCGCTATGACACCGTTATAGATATCATCACCATTCGTCACCTCGAAATCGGAAATACGGATCATAACGCGCAGGGCTGTCCGAAGAGAAAAGTTCGCTTTATACACAAAACCCATATCACCCACACAGGAAACCGCGCGTGTATGTACGTCTACATCTTTACCGCCCAAGGCACGCACTTCTTCAGCCAGCACCTCTTCGAGGCCGGCATAGGTGGAAATAACTAATTGCAGATCAGACAAGGGAATAAATTTATTGCTTCAAAGTTAATCAAAAACAGGCAATTGCTCCTAAGGAATAGAAATGCAGGAAATATATCCAACATATCACTTGCAATTCCCTAGTACTATGCTCTATTCCTTGACAAAATAGCTTCCTGATTGTCCGTTAGGAGTGGTCACTGAAAGCAAATATCCACCTTCCTGCAATGCAGAAACATCAATACTATTCCCTGTGATAAAACCGGAATGAACCAACCGTCCGTTAAGATCAAAAATTTGAATTGACGGGGTAATGCCCTTTTCTCTTCCAAATACAAAACTGAAGAGGTGGGATTCGGGTAGACCATCAGGCGCTTTGCACCCAAACTTAAATCCGGCAATGAAGTCGATAGGTTTCCGGGTGTATTAAAATAAAATGACCCGAAATACCAGGGTGCCCATGTGCCATTATAGTCTTCACGATAGGTATACTCATAAAAGGTAGATGGAGTCAATCCCGTAATCCTTTTATGTCCACTTGCATTAGTGGTATAATTCCAGTTCGTACTGCCATAAGGTCTATAACGGAACTGCACCTGAGAAATTTGCGATGAACGCAGCCAGTACAGGCGAACTGTTGTACTATCTTCTGCCTTTTCCGCAAGCATATTAGCATAAGAATTATTTCCTATAAAACCGGTATTGTACAAGACCGTATCGGACCAATCCGACCAAATGCCGGAACAAGCCGTCCTCAATTGAAACATATAATCAGAAACCGTATCTAAATTATTGACAGCAAAATAACTTTTATCTGTCGAGTCAATGGTCCATAAAATATCTGCCGGCTTCTTAAAACGAATTTGATATCCGGACTGATCATTTACATGATTCCACAGTACATGAGTAGAAGAAGAAGAAACCGGTACATTGACAATCACCGATGGAGGATGGCATGTCTGTACAATTGCGGTATCCAATACAAAAAGGGGTTTCTCTGCATCAAAAGGATTACGGGCCTGATAGAATAACAACTTCGAACCTATAGCGCCAAGAATTACATTAAATCCCTGCACTGTATTCGGCGACCAATTATTCACCAGATGCGTTTCCTGAATCTTGCGCTCACCTCCTAAGGAACCATCTGACTGCCACATCTCAGGTCCAAAGAGGGTATCCTTTCCGGCAAAAAACAATCGGGATCCGGAGAATAAATATTTATTGGCGCTCGAATGAAAATAATAATAGAAGGGATATTCAGAAAGGTAAGAAGAATCCAATGCAATATTATAACTGTAAAATTTAGAAGCATAGAAACTGGCGAACATCACATTTCCGCCTGATACCGGAAAGGTATTAGACTGAAGAATTCCATTGGCCACATTTGAAAGACGTTGCGTTCCGGAAGGAGTTCCATCACTTCTCCATAACTGATATCCCATGGAATCATTTTTCGCTGCGAAATAAAGGGTATCTCCTAAACTATTCATAGCTGCCACACTATAAAAATCAAGAACGCCATTATCCGGACCCGGATTAATATCTGCCACCAGCACTGTTCCGGAATTGGACCCATCCGTTTTCCATAACTCCCAACCCGAACTGGTATTTGCCATAAAATAGAGTGCATTCGTGGTAGCATGAAAATTACAGGGCAGTGATGCCCCCAACACCCCATTCAGGTCTTTCAACAAATACGTACCACCGGGTGTTCCATTGCTTCGCCACAATTCCTCTCCGGTATTATTCACTCCGGCGGAGAAATACAACTTACCATTGAAGCCGGTAAGACCTCTCTCACGATTTGGAAACCGGCAAATGAATAAGTACCCTGCGCTGTTCCATCGGATCGATAAAGGGAAGTACCGGTATTGCCTATAAAATAGAGCAGTGAATCCACTGAAGCAAACTCACCGGGAGCAGAACCAGCGGTACCATTTACAAGATCAGCCACCATATAAGTTCCCTGCGGGGTACCATCTGTTCGCCACAATTCCACACCGTGAAGGCTATCATTCCCTCTGAAATAAACCATATTATTATGAACGATGGCCGTATAATCGAAATAATCAGCGATGCCACTACCGTTACCCGGCCAAATATCTTTCAGCATAAATGTACCCTGCGTGGTGCCGTCCGTACACCAAAGTTCTCTTCCATGAGTGGCATCATAAGCACTAAAAATCAACTTGCCGTTCAATTGAAGTGAAGTGGATGGTCCATTGAACTGGTCGGTTTCAAATGAAAATATTTTTTCGCACTGAGCGATTAACAAATGAGACCATAAAATCAGGAATGACAATGCAGCTGCTTTCTTTATCATAAATTTCTTTATTTTGACCCTCGTCGTTTCTGATGGAGGTTAATTTATTAATTAGTCAAATATAAAAACTTAATTAAAATTAATTCATACAATGACATTAATTATTATTCAATCCATAAAATCTTAATTTTGCCTGATAGTTCACCAAAATGCAACCACTCCCTCCCTACTCCAGCCACGAACAGCATTGGAATCACGATAAAAACACTGTCTTTTTAAATCACGGCTCCTTCGGCTCCTGTCCTGCAGCGATTCTTGAAAAACAGTATCAGTTAAAAATTCAAATTGAAAAAGATCCTGTGCTGGCGATGACGGAAAATTTCGAGTCGGTGTATCATGAAAACAAGGAAGCACTCGCCAAATTTACCGGATGTGATGCGAATGATCTGGTTTTAATTAAAAATACGACGATGGGTGTCAACACCATTCTCCAATCACTAACTTTTGAGGAGGGAGATGAAATACTGACCCATAGTCATGCTTACGGCGCCTGTATAAATGTTTTGAAATACTATGCTGAACTTAACAAATGCAAATTAATCATTGCAGATATCCCCTTCCCGGTTGCTCATGAAGATGAACTCACCACACCTCTCTTAAACGCGGTCACTTCAAAAACAAAACTGGTATTACTGGACCATATCACCTCAGCGACTGGCATTATATTTCCCGTAGAAAAATTAACTCAACAACTGGAATCGCGGGGCATTGAAGTATTAATTGACGGAGCCCATGCTCCCGGAATGGTGGACTTGAATATTGCCGCCATCGGTGCCAGTTATTATACCGGAAATTGCCATAAATGGATTTGCAGTCCGAGAGGATCGGCCTTGCTGCATGTGAGAAAAGACAAACAACATAAAATACGACCACTTCAAATTTCTCATTATCATGATTTATATTCAGGGACTGAAAAACACTGGAGTGCACAATTCATCTGGCCGGGCACAGATGACTATAGTGCTTACTTCCTGATCAAGGACAGCATCCATTACATGCAATCTATTCTTGGCAGTTGGGAAGCACTTCGAAAAAACAACAGAAACCTTTGTCTGGAAGCAAGAAAAATCATTTGTGAAGAACTCCAAATTGAAATTCCAACTCCCGAGCACCTCATTGGACATCTGGCCAGTATCCCTGTTCGTAATCATCCGGACGCACCTCCAAATTTTTCAACATGGTTCCTCCATTAAAAAAGCAATT
The DNA here is from genome assembly GCA_016721435.1 of Bacteroidota bacterium. GTDB lineage: Bacteria > Bacteroidota > Bacteroidia > AKYH767-A > OLB10 > JAJTFW01. Next base: position 111,622 of record JADKIC010000009.1, on the reverse strand, counting down.
GATAGAGGAATACAAGATCCAGGTTCCTGTATTTTATTTCCACAATAAAAATCCTAAATTGCTTTTAAGAATTTCTACGCAAGTGTATAATTCCGGAGAGCAGTATGAATATTTAGCAGCATGCATGAAGAAGTTGCTTTAGTTGGTAAATTAATATTATCGCTTACCATTTAATTTGGGGTGAAATAAATTATAGCTGGCAACTGCTTCGTCGAAAGTTGTAAAATTTAAGTGAGTAGAAATAATCGTCTTCGAAGGATTTTTCCTCTGTAACCCCACCTACGCTAAAGCTTCGGTCGGCAGGCACTAAGTCACTAAGAACACAAGAAACACTAAGGATTCTTCTATTTTCTTAGTGTTCTACGTGGCCTAAGTGTCTAAGTGGTAAAAACAAGGAAATAAATAATGTGGATGTTAATTACTTTCTGAAAACATGTGTTTTGGAGGACTTAGTTTAGAACTAGTTTTTGGATAGTTACGTTTCCGTTGTCATGAGTGAATTGTAATAAGTAAACACCTTTGTTCATGAAGCCGGTGGAGATTTCAGTTTCGGTTTGGAGGTTTTGCCAGGTATTTATTTCGCGGCCAGTGAGGTCTGAAATTTTTAGTTGATGATTTCCGGGACTTGGGAATTTTATTTTCAATTGATCAGTAGCGGGGTTGGGGAAAATAGAAATGAGTGACTGGTTGTCAATTGATGGAACAGCTGCCGTGCTGCACATGACTTCATTTAATTTGATCCAGATGGTATCATTGAAAGTGATGGGCACCTCCCCTACTCCGGGTGCATTGCCTAATCTCACATAGACGAGATTCATGGAGGGCACTACATTTAATATTTGCCCGTCCTTGCCGAGAGCTGCATACATATCAGCAGGTGCATGGGTATTTAGCGGACCGTTAAACACAAATTGCAATCCCGGGGCCATGAAGGATGATTTCCCATTTAACCACCAGAGATAACCATATGCATCATTAAGGTTTTGTGAAGTGTTGATCATTTGATTAAAATAGGAAGTATCTGTCATGATCTGATTGCCATTCCAGTTTCCATTGTTTAACATGAGTAAACCGAATCGCGCCATACTTCTCGGTTTACTGAAAAAAACATTGTTGTATCCTGATGGGAAAAAAGCACCGGTCATCCCTGTAGGAATTTTGACTTTTTGATTGAAGTAATTGTTGAGACTTATCCCTGTCGCCGTCTCGATCACACTATCCAGTAAGGTATAGGGTCCGTTATGATAGGCCCAGCGTGTGCCGGCATCCGCTAAATACTGCAAGCAGGTATCCAACGTACAATAATGATCAGGAACACCATCGTCAAGTCCGGAGGTCATGGTGAGTTGATTTCGAATGGTAATCTTTTCTTCTTTTAACGGAGGGCAATCTGTCCAGCCGGTGCCGAGGTAGGTGGAGGTCGTATCGGTGATGGAAAGCAACCCTTCCTGCTGCGCGATGCCTACGGTAAATGCGGTGAGTGTTTTTCCGGCGGAGGCCCAGTACCAGAGACTGTCCGCGGTAAATGTGCCAAAATATTTTCGATCACAATTTTACCATCTTTCAACAGAATAAATGCTTTGGTATTTTTATTTTCCAGATAATCGGTCAGCGAATCAATTTTATCGGGACACCATCCCAGGGAAACAGGAGAAATTGTATCCCAGGCATTACCTGTTAATGGAGGAAAATAAAGATTTTGGGCTTGACTATTCAGGAAAATAAATAAGAATAATCCGGTGATGAGTGCTTTCATAATTTAATGGGGATGACTTTGGATGCCCGATGAATTCCAAAGTTTAATATGGTTTTAAAAATAAATATTATTCATAAACAAGAAGTTTTGAAAACGAAGATTTTCTACCCGATAAAATGCCGATGGTATAGAGCCCGGGCTCCCATGAACTCACATCGATCTCTGATTTTTCATTCTTCATGTCAGAGCGAAATATGCAACGACCTTGCAGGTCATACACTGAGATCGTTAGATCTCCCACTCCTTCAACAGTTACTTTATCGCGGGAAGGATTCGGATAAATAGATAACGGAAACACATCGGAAGAAGAGGGTGCAACAAATAATGTATTACAGGCAGCATCTATTTCCTGCTGCGAAAGATATCCTGAACGATGTGCATCCTGACGAAACATCAACCATTCCGGACACTGTCCTATTCCTGCGGAAAACATGAATGCCTTTCCGGTGTTTAAGGAGTCGGGGGTATACGTCCCATAGCCGGCAACGACAAAAACATCCATCGTTCCACTCTTATCAAAATCAGCCACCAGCGGACCATGATCCACGGCGAAATAAGGCAATCCTGTACCGAGATATTGTCCCACGTTTGTTTGCCATAACAATCCCGAATAAGGTTCCACCGCGATCACATCTCCCATGAAATAACCTGCAACAAGATCGAGCGTATCGTTCCCGTTAATATCTGCTATCGCGCAACCTCTGAAGGAAGAAAAGGTAGTCGCATAGGACCATTCTATCTGACCTGTCAATCCATCCAGCACCCAAATGCGTTCATCCAATGTCACCCAATCGTTATTGGTAACCACTACTTCCAGATCGCCATTCCCATCCAGATCAGCAATGGAAACCGGACTCATCACGCTCATGAGAATGGTATCTGTCCATAAAACAGAACCATCTTCTACATTCAACGCGCGCACCAAACCATTATTGGCTCCGATAACATATTCCAAAAGACCGTCACCATCTACATCAGCAACGGCACCTCCATGATAGGCATTGTAAGTGGATGTGGCAGGGGCGAAGTTTGTCCAGATGGTATCTTCCGTCATAAAATCATAGGCCCAGATAAAAAGTCCGTTGATGTTAAAATGATTGGCGAGAATAATGTCGAGCTGATTGTCATTGTTCACATCGACGAGGGTAGGCTCTGTTTGTACTGCATTTCCAAAAGGATCTACCTGAATAATTTTAAAAGTGGTTCCATCTTCTCCGTTCACAATACGCAATTGTCCATTAAAATTACAGAAGAGTATTTCCGGCAGACCATCATTATCAAGATCTGCTGCTGTCGGCGGCGAATCACCTCCACCTGAAGGAACCGACCATTTCAATACTCCGGTAATTCCGTTGATGCAAAACAAGGTGGGATTACAGGAACCGTTCACAATAACATCCAGCGTATCGTCATTGTCCACATCATAAATCAACGGTGCCACATCACCACAGCCTCCGATATTGACGGTCCATGCTACCGAACCATCTTCCGCATTGAGGCAATGTGCACGTCCATCGTTGGTATATGTAGTGAAAACAATTTCATAAAACCCATCCTTATCAATATCGGCGGATGCTGCTGAACCAAATGCGGGTGCACCTGTATAATATTGCCAATCGAGTACAGGAATTGCGCCTGTACTATTAGCGGTGAAACCAACATCATTAAAAGAAGAAATCTTCTGAAACAGATATATAGGAATGAGTTTCTCATCTTGTAGCAATTTAACTCCTTCAAATGTAAAAAAAATAGAGACACCTTTAAGATGTCTCTATTCATGATCATCGTCATCCGGTTAATTCAATCTCACTCCAAAGGTCACCTGCACATCGGTTTCATAACTTGTATTCGCTTGTTTCAATGCTGCGGAATCGAAATGCCGCAACTCTAAAGTATAGGAACCGGTAGCCGAAGAGCCGGCAACAAGGTAACTTTCAAGACCAACAGGTTGTCCGTTTACATCTATGTCTGAAATAGTTGTTGTAAGAAACCCGGAAGCGGGTGCTGCTGTAAAAACAAATAAATGCACATCGGATTCAGCAGCTACTTCATCAGAGATATTTTCCACCGGATTTTTTGACTCATCAAGCAGGATAACTTCTGTGCTGTAAACGCGCCCTGCTTGCAGTAAAATAGAATCCTGTGTCGGCGCAACTCCGCCGGGTCCATCCGGATCACTGAATGTGGCGGAATCCACAACGAGGCCGGTAATCGTATCTGTAAAGATCAGTTGTACGGTAGTGATGAGTTCTCCCTGATTCGTTGGCGCGGGATCATCCGTTTTATCTTTTTTACAGGAAGATGCGAGCAGGAGTATGCTGAAGGTAAAGATACCTATGGATATTATTTTTATTGTATTCATGTTATTTTAGTTTTAATTTTTGACTTCTGATTAGTGATTATTTTAATTTTTAATGTTCGTGATCATGAGCAGCGGTTTTGAAACTCAACGGAACCGTCAGACGAAGGGTAATATTCCTTCCTGTTTCATCTGCATAGTAGCGAAACCGGTTGAGGTATTCCCGATAGGAGGTATTGAACAAATTGGAAACAGAGAGTCCCATTCTGATTTCTTGTCCGGCATGTGAAAAAGTAGCACTTGCTTCAAATCCGGGCAATACATACGCGGGTGGTGGTGGGATATAATCTCTTCCTTCATCGTATCTCCACTGCTCTGCTACAATAAGTGCGGATAGGCCTAGCGTTAGTTCCTTCCAGCTTTTAGTATCATTAAACCGATAACTCAGTAACTGATCGAAACGGGGAGAAGGCACCAGTTCCAGATAACGATTGCCGGTATGATTCCAGGCAAAGACTAAACTATTTCGCGACCGGAGGTTGATTCCGCGGGTGATGTCCCAGTCGATGCTGAGGTCCACTCCTTTGAAGGAAGCATCCACATGACTATAGGCAAACGACGGGAAGGCTCCACTGATGGTGAGCACCGGACTTTCATCAGGAATGAGGTAGATGTAATCCTTGATATAGAGGTAATAGATACTGGCATCAACAGCCAATTTCCGTTTTTGAATACGCACACCGCCAATGACATTATACGCCTTCTCCACACCGAGCGTACTATCTCCGGTTTCGAAGGTGGCTGTTCCGTGATGGAGTCCGTTGCTGAACCATTCATTGATGGAGGGCGGACGATAGGCTGTTCCTGCATTCAATGTCCAGCTGATGCTGCTGTCTTGTTTGAAGAGCAGACCGGCCGATAAACCGGGATTGGTAAATTGATAATCGTTCTGCACCACCGCGCCCTTGATATTCCGGTACACGGATTGTTCGCGATAATCAACTCTGGCTCCTGCCTCCACCTCCCATTTCATCTTGCGCCAGCGAATTGTCGTATAGGCGGCACTGTTATACAAGATATAATTCGGAACGAAGAATCGCTGACCACCATATTGATTATCCTGTTTCAGACCTGAGATTCCAATGACTCCGGTAAATCCATTTCTGTTTCTCGTTTCCAGATTCAAATCCACCGACTGCGTATAGAGTCGCAATTCCAGATCGGGCAAGTCGAGGGCAGCCAATGAATCATTGGAGTGCTTTATCACGATCGTATTCGAAGCGGTGATTGAACTGATAGCCGTATTGCAGATTCAGTTTACCGACATTGGTGATGGTCCACCAGGCTTTGGCAGACAAGAGCTGATGCGTTACTTCCTGTCGTGGTTTATCGATACGATAGGTAAATGTATTATCGGTTATTGTTTCACCATTTTCAATGATCCGTTGCAGATCACTCAGGTTTCCGATATGCGAACCTGTAAATATTCCCAGCGTGGTATTGAATCTGCTGTAGAACACTTCAGCCCCGAAGCGTTTTTTTTCGATGCCGACACTTCCACTCCAATTGTATTCTTCGAAGGCCGTATTCTGCAGATAGAGATCAGGCGTACTCACATTCCCTGCTTTCTTCACCGTTCCCTGCAGGCGCCAGCAGAGGTCGAAGAATTTACCGAGATGTTGTTCTATTAATCCGCTGGCAACACCTTGCCTGCCATTGCTCATCCCCACCAGATTCACTTCTGCCTGTATGCCCGGCTCATGCGGGAGCTCGCGGGGCTCTACGAGAATCACTCCTCCAATTGCATCCGCACCATAGCGAATAGATGAAGTTCCCTTCACCACCGTCAAGCGGTTCGCCACGAAAGGATCAATTTCCGGTGCGTGCTCACTTCCCCATTGCTGTCCTTCCTGCCGTATGCCTGCATTCATAATCAACACCCGTTGACTATGCATACCGTGTATAACAGGTTTCATGATAGAAGGGCCGGTTTGTATGCCGGTGACTCCTGCAATTTTCTTTAGATAACCGGTCAGGCCTTCACCTCTCGACTGATCCATTTCTTTCTGAGAGAGGGTATCCGATGCAATCGTACTTTTATCCCCAATACGCTCTGCTACGATTTCGGTTTGCTTCAAATTCTTCACTGACATCTTCAACCTGATCTTCCGATCTGTATCTTTAGTGATATTCAAGGACAGCAGCATTGAATCATAACCTACGTAGAGGGTCTTCAGCAAATAATCTCCTCCACAGAGGCTATCGAACAGAAAGTTTCCATTTACATCGCTGATCAGCACGCGGTTCTTCCCCTCGAGTTCCAGTTTGGCAAATGGCAATGACTCGCCTGTCGAGGCGTCTCTGACAACACCCGATAAGCGAAATGTACAGGGTGATTGCGCCCTTCCTTCAATGAAGAGGAGGAGCAATAGTAACGGCAAGTATAGCCGCATGATGATTCGTATTAAGTGAGATACGATCAGTCGGGGATGAACCGCTGATGAGAATACGCAGTTGTAAGGGATGATCCCGAAAAACCATCACAATACAGCTGATAAAAAATCAGGAAAAAACGGGAGGTCCTCTGATTTCAGATTTTGCCCGATCTACCACTAAAGTCTGAACGAGTACAAAATCAGGAAGTGCAATAAAAACCTGCTGAGGAGCAAACGCTATCTCCTCATATTTATGCAATACGGTAGGTAATGAAAGATCAAGGACCAGACAATGTTCGTGATGAATGCTGACGGTAGTCTCACCGTTATTCAGACAACAATCAACGGTATCTTCATGGTCACAGAGTCCATGCCATAGCTGCGGCGGAATGATTACCTGCAGGGAGAGCAGCAGAAAGAGGTATGAAGCTATGTGACGGAGGAAGGACACTTAACAAAGATATAATTTTAATTACTAAACGCGTACTGAATAAGATTCGCTCCCATTTTCAAGGCTTTCTGACGGGCTTCGGGAGAGTCCTTATGCACTTCCGCATCTTCCCAACCATCACCCAGATCACATTCGAAATCATAGAAACATATCATTCTTCCATTGTAAAAAAGACCAAAGCCTTTGGGAGAGGTGCCATCGTGCTCATGAATTTTCGGTAAACCGCCCGGAAAATCGAATTTCTGATGAAAGACGGGATGATTGAACGGAATTTCCACAAAATCCAATTCGGGGAACACCATTTTCATTTGAGGTCTGATAAATTTATCCATTCCATAATTATCGGAGATATGCAGGAATCCGCCACCGATGAGGTAATTCCTGAGATTTTCTGATTCTTTGGGATTAAAAACCACATTCCCATGACCGGTCATATGAACGAAGGGATAGTTGAATAAATCCGGTGAGCCCACTTCCACGATATCCTGCTCTGCAGCGATACTTGTTCCCAGGTTTTTATTACAGAAATCGATTAAATTCTTCAAAGAGGTATCCAGATTTGCATACCAATCACCACCGCCACTGTATTTCAAAACAGCGATGTTCATACTTTGACCGGCGGGGCGAAAACCGGTAAGTAACACAACTGCCAGTAGCAGGATAATTTTTTTCATTGCTTCTGCAAAGGTATAAAATGTAGGAGGAGAAAGAAAAACAATCTTCAGCAACTTAGGTTTTATAGAAAGGAAGTTCAGTAAATCGGGCTGCATCTTCGGGAAGAAGAACCAAATCCTTCACGGCAAAAAGTATTGCCTTATTGGAGGTAAACATTTCGCGGTTAAAATTCAAGATCGTCGTAAAATCATTGCTATTCAGCCTGCCTTCCTTTGCCTGAAGATAAATGGCTTCCAGAAATTGCTCATAAGTAATTAGAATGTCCTCATAGATCGCCTTTAACTCATCATAAGTCACCCTGGTATTTCGGCTTACCATTTCTTCAAGATTTACATATACTCCTTCAATATTCTCTCTCACTTGTGAATAAATAGCAAACTTCGCATCATTGGAAGAACTGAATAAGTTGTGAATATTAGAACTAACATCCTTTGCACTTTTCGAGGCGTGCATGGAACTTCGTATGACGGAAATAATCATTTCAAGCCTTTTTGTTTGCTCCGGGGAAAGATTATTACTCCGTAAACTTGTATAAAACAACTGCAATTCTCCCTGAAGAGTTTTTAGAAACTCATACTGCTCTATATGCGATTTCTTATAAAATCCTCTCTTCTCATCAATCTCCATCCACTCCGGGTTAAATTTTCTATAAACGGATTTAAGATTGAAGAGCTCCAGATTAAAAACCATAGAAAGGTGTAAAAAGTAATCCGCATCCTTTGCAAACAATTCGATCGCTGACGAAGGATCTGTTAAATCTTCTTTTCTGATGAACGTGGTCACTTCACTGAAGTCATCGCGATATCTCTTGTCCAGAAACTGAGAAAAAACATTCAAAAACGGGAGAAAAACGATAACAGCAATAAGATTAATAATACTTTGAAATGCGACCAGTCCGGTGAGTGGATCAACGATTCCAAGTATGTCTTGAACCAACAACACCAGTTGAGGCAGGAAGGTAAAGGCCATGATGGCAGTAATCACATTCACCAGAAAATTTCCAAGCGCCAGTCTTTTCTTCGAAGCCAGTCCATCCAATGTCCCTAAAAATAATTTAACGGTTGTTCCCACTTCCGATCCTACCACAATAGCTGCAGCAGTACTGAAATCAATTGCACCGCTATGCAGTGCACTCAGCGCAAGTGTCATCGTCGCGAGACTCGATTGAATCAACATCGTAATCACCAATCCGGCAAGCACAAATTTCCATGAAGCCATTCCGGTTAAGGTTGCCGGATCAAAATGATTCAATTGTTCAGCTACTGCCAGTTTCATAAAGGAGACACTGATAAACATCAATCCAAAACCAAACAACAAATGCGAATAATGTCTCAGCTTCTCCTTCCCCGGAAACAATTGCAATAATGCAGCAAGGATAATTGCAGGATAGGATACGGCTTCCAGGTTCATCTTAAAACCTACCAGTACCACCACCCAGGTATCCAATGTAGTTCCTATATTGGCGCCCAAAATAAAGGCAAGAGCACCACTCAGTGACAACACACCTGCACCCACCAATGCCAGCACCATCACCATCAGGACAGAGCTGCCTTGTAACAAAGCCGCCAACAAAGCACTCCCGGCAACCGCTAAAATTTTATTCTTCGTCAGCTTTTGCAAAAACAATTTAAAAGTGCGGCCGGAAAGATTCTTCACTGACTCTTCTATCATCTTCAGGGAGAAGATAAAGAGACCGATTCCACCAAGCAACATAAATACAACTTCTAATGCTGTCATCTTTCTTTAATCAACTTTCAAAAAAGGGTACTCTATTATTGGATGAATGTACATCAAATTACCACACAAATTTAATTTTGCACCTTCACTTAATTCAAGATCAGCTTTAAATAAGACCGTGATAAAGATCACCTCCTATTTCTCCAGCTTTTAAAAACAAGTACTCACATAAGAACTGAAAATGCAACAATCCGTATCAGGATATATTAAATGCAACCACAGCAACAAGGGCAGCCGTTTCAGTGCGCAGTCTGCTTTCTCCGAGCGAAATGGATTGGAATCCCCTCTTCATTGCCATTTCCACTTCTGCCGAATTGAAATCCCCTTCAGGTCCGATTAAAATGGAAACGACATCTTCTTTCGTTATTGATGATAAAGGCTCCTTGGGTCCGGGATGACAATGCGCGATATAATTAATTCCTGAATTTTCCTGATGTATAAATACATCAAAAGGACATAGCCCATCGAGCGTGGGAAACCAAAATTGACGGGATTGCTTAGCAGCGGCTACCACCAGCTTTCTGAGCCGATCTGTATTCAACACCTTGCGCTCGGAGTGTTTACAAAGTAGCGGAGTGATGCGACACACACCAATTTCCGTTGCTTTTTCCACAAACCATTCCAGGCGATCCATATTCTTAGTTGGAGCGATGCCCATGTGTAACCGGCGTGCAGGTTGAGGCAAATTCTCACTGGTTAACATCTTCAAAAAGGCTGACTTCTTAGAGATTTGCGCAACCTCACAAACAGCAAGCGTGCCCAACCCATCTGTCACCTCCACTTTATCTCCCTGTGATAAACGAAGGACATGAATCAGGTGATGCGTTTCTTCTTCGGGAAGGGAGAAGTCATTGGTGTTTAATTCTGGTGCGTAGAAGAGATGCATCTTACAAAATTAGTTTTTCAGCAATGATAAAATAAACGAACGAGAGTTTATAAAATAAAAAAGGGCCTCCAGGAGACCCTTCTTATTCATTATTTCATTTTTTCTTAAGCTATTTCAGGAACCGAAGGAGCTGCAGAGAGGATTTCTGCTGAAGCACCATCTGCGTACTGCGCAAAATTCTTCACGAACTTCACAGCAAGATCAATGGCTGTCTGATCGAAAGCGGACTTATCCTTCCATGTATTACGTGGATTCATAATACCATCAGGAACACCGGTACAGGTTACAGGCATTTGCAGACGGAATACAGGCAATTCTTCGTATTTCACTTTATCAAATTCTCCGTTCAGCGCCGCAGTAATCATGGCGCGGGTATAGCTCAACTTCATACGGGAGCCCACACCAAAGGCACCACCACTCCAGCCGGTATTAACGAGCCAAACTTTGATATCCGGATTATCCTTCAACTTTTTTCCAAGCAGCTCTGCATAACGGGCAGGATGTAGGGGAAGGAATGCTTTACCGAAGCAAGCAGAGAAGGTAGTTGTAGGCTCAGTGATACCCATTTCTGTTCCTGCAACCTTCGCTGTATAACCGGAGATGAAATGATACATGGCTTGTGCATTTGTCAAACGACTAATGGGAGGCAATACACCAAAAGCATCACAGGTAAGAAAGAAAATATTTTTAGGCGGTGCGGCTACAGAAGGCTCTTCTGCATTTTCGATAAAATTAATCGGATAGGCAACGCGCGTATTTTCTGTTTTGGTAATATTATCATAATCCGTGGTGGTTGTCCCCGGATGAAATTCTGTATTTTCAAGAAGTGATCCGAAGCGGATAGCGTCAAATATTTGCGGCTCTTTTTCAGCAGAAAGGTTGACACACTTTGCGTAACATCCTCCTTCAAAATTGAAAACGGAATCATCACTCCAGCCATGTTCATCATCACCGATCAATCCACGGTGCGGGTCAGCACTCAATGTTGTTTTTCCGGTACCTGATAACCCAAAGAACAAAGCAGTATCCCCTTTATCGCCAATATTAGCAGAGCAGTGCATACTCAACACCCCTTTGTGGTGAGGCAAAATATAATTCAATACCGTAAAAATTCCTTTTTTAATTTCGCCGGTATAACCTGTTCCGCCAATCAGAATCATTTTTTTCGTGAAATTGATCATCGCAAAATTATGCTGACGTGTTCCGTCGATAGCAGGATCGGCGAGGAAGCCTGGCGCATTAATGATCACCCAATCCGGACTCATGTTTTCAATTTCATCTCTATTCGGACGCAGGAAGAGATTGTTCACAAAAAGATTCTGCCAGGGATACTCCGTCACCACACGCACATTCATACGGTAACGCTGATCTGCACAGGCATAGGCATCACGGACATACACTTCACGACCGGTGAAATAGGCAGAAATGCGCGTGAGCATCTGATCAAATTTCTGCGCATCAAATTTTATATTGATATCGCCCCACCACACTGACTTTTCAGTTTCAGCATCAAAGACCGTAAATTTATCTTTAGGTGAACGACCGGTAAATTCACCGGTATCAATCGCCAATGCACCGGTGTCGGTTAACTCGCCCATTCCCTGAAGAATAGTTTCCTCTACTAATTCAGCCGGTGAGAGGTTCCAGTACGCTGTTCCAACGTTCTTAAGTCCCAGATCTGCTACAGATGCTTTGGGGTTCTTTAATCCGTATTCGTTCATAGTGTTTTTAGCTGCGACAAATTTACAGTAAAATATAGTGGTAAGGCAACAAATTTCTTTAGATCCCTATCTGGATTTAAAGCGGTTTTTTGCGTTTTCATTGATTTGAATCAGCTCTCTGGCTTTCATCGTATTTCGCAATCCTTCAATGAAATCACTTTGTTCTGAGACAGTTAGATCTTTCAAATCAAAACAGCAATCTACCTCACCTTCCCTGCCCCATGGAATCATGATATACCTGACTGCCTTTCCTTTTTTTGTCTTATAATCAAGAATATAGCTATCAAGATAGGTCTTTGCATCCGGATCTGTCCCTGCCCCGATACTGATAAATGTCACAATGAGCCTGAACGAATCAGGTCCCAGTGCGGCTTGCTCCCTTGTCCAGCGCTCTGTCTGTTGAATATTTCCGGCGGATTCCGGCGGAGTACCGGCTGTTTCTGAGGAATTTCCTCCTTTATTTTCATTCACTTCATTTCCGGAACTTGAATTTTTTCCTGATTTACAGGCGGTCATTCCGATACCGATTAAGATTACGATTAAGAGATGTGATATACGCATAGTCAACTAAAGTAGAAATAAAATATTTATTGTCTTCAATTTAGACGGATGTTTTTTCCGGATTCTTCGGAAATGCCAAAAAGATCCAACCTACAATAAAACAAAGGCCACCCAGAGGTGTCACCGGCCCCACCCACAACACATTTACATCCAACAAACTACGAATCGAGAGTAGATAAATTGAGCCGCTAAAAAGGAAAATCCCCGCCAGAAAAAACCGCATTGCCCAGCGGTAGGAAGGAGATGATTTCTGCGTGAACAAAATCCCCGTAAGGACTAAAGCCAGTGCATGATAGAACTGATATCGACAGGCGGTCTCCCAGGTGGCCAATGCATTTTCGTCTAAAAGCTCCTTGAGTTTATGAGCGCCGAAAGCTCCTAAAATTACCGCGATAGCTGCCGCAATTGCACCCATCCTTATGATTTGATTATTCATTGGCACAAAGATAGTCCGTAAGTGTAAGTCTTTGTAAAGAAAAAGCCCCCGATTCGGAGGCTATTTTTTTACTCATATGGGTGTCCGTTCACCAGATTACTATGCAAAAAACTGCTGCATGGGTGAAGGGATTATCTTCTTGCATCGATATACTCATTCAAATCCTCGATGGAACTTTCAAAAGTAAAAGCATCGTTCACTTTAAAATAATTCCCGATATCATAAGTGCGATCATAGGCGAATTTAGCAAAATCGAGTCGTGTTTGCTCGAAGGTGAAGATGAGCATCATTTGTTTCACTTGTGATACCAACATACAACGATCCTGCAATACTTGTTTCGAAATGGTGAACTTGGTTTCTTCGAAGCTTTTTGAGGAAACGGTTTGCTTCAGGTCGTCAAAATCCTGCGGACTCATCGGAATCGGACAACCCACCGGACCGTTATATCCGGGTAAATAAACTACCGGAGCCGGAGGAGGAGGAGGTGTATTCATCCCGGTTACATTGGTGGTGGTAGTGGTTGTTTGAGTATGTGTAACGGTAGTAGTTCCGGTTTGCTGCATGGTTCCATCCATTCCGGAAACATTGATACTGATATTTCCACCCACGCCATCTACATTCATCCCCATATTCAAACTCACCGCTTCCGGATCACCGGTAGAGGCACCTTGCGTTGTGGTAGTGGTGGTTACTGTTTGAGAACTCATTGTTCCTTCAACGGGTTGTGCTACAGGATTCGCATGGTATACCACCGTAGATTGTGCAGGTGTATTTCGTGGAGCTTCAGCCAGAGGAACGGAGCCCATAAAACGCAGTACGAATTCTCCCTTATTGTTCTTCTTAATCACATAGGTATTCTCTTTTCCCAATTCAATCGCCATATTAAAATTCTTCTCGCCCAATGCCGTACTTTCAAAAATCACCTTTAGCTTATAAAACTCTGCACTTAATCCGGTAATTTTCACATTTGTTTCAGGCTTATCATTTTGTCTGATACCATTCAAAATAGCTGTAAATCGCTCCCCGTTTTCGGTAAAGAGGACTACGTTTGAAGTTTGTGCGGAAATATGGAATGAAAGCAACAGCACCATTCCTAAGAGAGTTAATCTTTTCATATTATTTATACATTTTATTTAAGAGAGTCTGACAAAGTTACATACAGAACGGATACCCTCCTATCTTTTATACATTTGCAGTTGAAAAATTAATATGAAAACCATCTTATTGCTTGGCGCCGGGAGGTCCTCCGGTTCATTGATTCAATACCTTCTCAAAAATGCTGGAGATAAACAATTTACATTAAGAATTGGGGATAAGGAAAAGCATTTTGCTGAGGATAAGATCAACGGGAACTCATCGGGCGTTGCGCTACAGTTTGATATTGAAAATGAACAACAGCGATCAGATGAAATCAACAAGGCAGATCTGGTGATCTCCCTCCTTCCTCCTGCCCTGCATTTCTTAGTAGCAAAAGAATGCCTGCGATTTGGCAAGAACCTGGTGACGGCGAGTTATGTATCGAAGGAGATTTTATCATTACATGAAGAAGCCATTGAAAAAAACCTGCTCTTTCTAAATGAATGCGGACTGGATCCGGGCATAGACCATATGTCGGCGATGGAAATTATTTTGAAATTAAAAAAACAGGGCGCCACCATCACTTCCTTTTGCTCCTACACCGGAGGACTTATCGCCCCTGAATCGATCGATAATCCCTGGGGATATAAATTCACGTGGAATCCACGCAATGTCATCCTCGCCGGACAAGGAACCGCGAAATACATTCAAAGCGGAAAATATCACTACTTACCCTATCATCGGCTCTTCAGTGAATCGGTCCGGATTATAGTGGAAGGTGTTGGTAAATTTGACGGCTATGCCAACCGTGATTCGTTAGCCTACCGCCACCATTATGGCATTGAAAACATACCGACTTTAATACGCGGAACTTTACGCCAAGAAGGATTTTGCAGTGCGTGGCAGGTATTTGTCACATTGGGTTTAACGGATGATTCATTCGTGGTCGAAAACAGTGATCAACTCAGTTATCGTCAGTTCACAGAAGCTTTCATACCACCATCTGTAATGGGAAGTGATCTCGAAGAAAAGATTGCGCATTACTGCAAGATTGATCCGGATGGCCCTTCGATGGAGAGAATCCGCTCTACAGGTATTTTAGAAGAGAAACCGGTGGGTTTAAAAAATGCAAGTCCCGCGCAAATTCTTCAACAATTACTGGAGAAGAAATGGGTATTAAAAGAGGGAGACAAGGACATGATTGTTATGCAACACCAATTTGAATATACACTAGGTGGCATCAGGAAGAAATTGGTATCCTCATTGGTAGTGAAAGGAGATGATCAGACCGATACGGCTATGGCCAAAACCGTTGGACTACCGCTTGGCATAGCAGCAATTAAAATACTGGAAGGAAAATTTTCAGTAAAGGGTGTTCAGATTCCGGTTCATGAAGAAATTTTCAAACCGATAATAGAAGAGCTTCAGGAGATGGGAATTCGGTTTGTGGAGAGTGAGGATTAACGTCTTGTCAGGTATATAGCCTTTATCAAGAAACATGAATGAAATGTTGTTCACGCTTCATAACATCTGATAAGTCTGAATACTCCTACACGGTTTTAACTGAACAAAAGCGGTAATCTTCAGAAGGCAGGATAATATTCACCGGTAAGCCTTTTATATTCTTCTGTAAAATGTCTGCTATCAAAATGAATCACGAGTTCTTCTTCCATCAACTCTTCTTCTCTCCTGCTAAAATCCATTAGCACCCGCTTAAAAGGCTTATCTCTGCCAGTCCTGACGTTTACCAGTTTATTACAAAAGAGGCCATTCTGCTCGGCTTTCTCTGAAAATCTGACCTTCCTTATGTGGAAGAATCACAGAAAATCTACCGGTATTTACCAATAGCCTCACCACACCGTTCAGCAAATCATCATACGACAGCGATGCAGAGGCAGAGCGCGCAAGATTTCTGGCTTCATCGGTTGCCGCATAACTATCCATAAAATAAGGCGGATTACTAACGATCAGGTCGTACCGATAACCGGGTTTATAATCCTTCAGGGCAGAATGAATCACACGAACATGATCCGACCAAGGTGATAGAAGCACGTTCTCCTTTGCCTGTTCATATGAAGGAAGATCAATATCAATCGCGTCTATAAAAGCATTTGATTTCTGCGCCATCATTAATGCAATGAGTCCGGTGCCCGTGCCTATATCGAGAATTTTACCTGCATCAGGAACTGTTACCCATGCCCCCAACAAAACTCCATATGTGCCAACTTTCATTGCACATCGGTCCTGGTTGATGGTAAAACGCTTGAAATGAAAAACCGTTGCTGGCATAGGTTAGCTGTTAAACAAAAGTAAGGATTGGAATGGATAATACAAATTGCTGGAATGAAATGCGGTGGGGATACAATAGAAATACAATAGAAATACAATAGAAATACAGTGGGGATACATGGATATATAGTGGGATACGTGGATATACAGTTGAAATACAGTGGGGATGCATGGATATACATTGGGATACATGGATATACTACAGTAGGATACATGGATATATAGTGGGATACGTGGATATACAGTGGGATACGTGGAAATACAGTGGGATACGTGGATATACAGTGGAAATGCAGTTGAAATACTTACACATTTCGTGGGAAAGTGTCTATTCTACTATATTTTCAACTGTAATTCCATCGTATTTCAACTGCATTTCAACTGCATTTCAACTGTATTTCAACTGTATTTCAACTGTATTTCTATTGTATTTCTATTGTATTTCAACTGTATTTCAACTGTACCAATTGAAATAATAATTTTTTATAATTGATTATCAATTTTTTAACAAATCAAAAGGTACTTTGTATTGCATAGTACCTTAGTTTATTAGTATGTTTGCATCACCAAGTAGTAAAATCCGCAAAAGTTGATGATCACGGCTGATGCGATAAACCAAAAAATAAAATGAGCAATCTCGAAAATACCCAGGCCCAGATGCGAAAAGGGGTACTTGAGTTTTGCATACTCAGCATTATTGGAAAAGGAGAAGTATATCCCTCCGATATAATCGCTAAGATGAAAGAAGCAAAACTTATGGTAGTGGAAGGTACGCTCTACCCTCTTCTTACGCGTCTCAAAAACCAGGGGCTGCTCGCGTACACGTGGAAAGAATCCACTTCAGGGCCACCCCGTAAATATTATAAACTAACCCCCATAGGCGAACAATTTACTACCGAACTTCACAGTACCTGGCAGGAACTTGTGGACGCCGTGAATCAAACTACTTCAAACAACCCTAATCATGAATAAAACTGTAACCGTGAATATTGGAGGCATGGTCTTCCATATAGAAGAACAAGCGTACGACCAGCTTCGAAAATATCTTGAAGCAATACGCGGGTATTTCACTACCTCTGATGGTCGGGACGAAATAATTCAGGACATCGAATCGCGCATCGCGGAAATGTTCAGTGAACGTATCGGCACCAGTCGCCAGGTGGTGACCTCGGCGGATGTTGAATATATGATCAACACCATGGGTAAACCTGAACAAGTTGCGGGTGCTGATGAAGAAAAGGAACAGGCAGAACATCGGACGTGGAATTCTACTGAAAGTCGTGGCTATCGCAAATTGTACCGCGACCCGGATGATAAAGTGATTGGCGGTGTTTGCAGTGGTTTGAGTCACTATGTGGGTATGGATCCTATCTGGCTACGCCTCATCTTCGCCGGAGCATTCTTTATCTGGGGTTCAGGTTTACTCCTTTATATCTTGTTGTTGATAATCATACCTAAAGCCAAGACCACTTCCGAAAAACTGGAAATGAAAGGGCAAGCGGTGAACATAGATAACATCAAAAGGACGATTGAAGAAGAAGTTGAAGATATTAAAAACCGAATTTCAGGAAAACCGGGTGCACGAAGAGGAGGACGTAGTGCTGTTGCAAATTTTTTTGAAGCCATCGGAGCTATCATCGTAGCTGCTATTAAGTTCTTCGTTGGCTTTATCGGTGTCATTATGGCGATCGTACTCATAGCAGTATTGTTTGCATTGTTTATGGTTCTACTTGGAATGACAGGAGTAATAGGGGATGCGTCGTTGCCCATCTTCCTGACTCATTCCTTCCTCGATGCCTGGCAGATGAATATGATGACATTAGCTCTCGCTCTTGTTGTCGGAATACCCGCGCTGGTATTGTTGTATAGAATTGTACGGTCTATCTTTAAAATTACCAGCGAATCTAAAATCTTCAACTATACCTGTGGGGTCTTGTGGGGATTGGGAATAATTATAGCCACATTCATTGGTTTTCAAATTGCCCGTGAGTTTCGCGTTAGTGATACCAATAGAGTTACTATTCCTATAGCTCAACCAACATCTGATACAATACATTTAGCTATGCTTAATCCTTATGATGACAAGGATGACGTTTATTATAACGGAGATTGGAAGATTATGTCAGATGGCTGGTCAATCAATTCGAGTGAAGACACGGCACGTATTGAAGAAGTAGAATTAGATGTTCAACGTGCAGATGGTGATAAATATGAATTGGTAAGAATTACAACTTCCCGTGGACCTAACCGAAAGGAAGCAGAATTAAATGCCCGTGGCGTAATATATGAACTACAGCAAATGGATAATGTGCTTAAATTTTCCAGAGATTATATTCTCCCGAAAGATGTTCATTTCCGCGCACAGAAAATCAGATTGATTCTTAAAGTCCCTGTTGGAAAAAGTGTATTCCTTGGTGAAAACACTGAAGATATCATCTACGATATTAAAAACACTACCAATACCTGGGATAATGATATGGTAGGACATACCTGGACCATGACTAATCGCGGACTCGAATGTGCAAATTGCAACTTTGAAACGAATTCATCGAAATCCAACGACGATGAAGTAAAAGTTCGTGTCAATGGAGAAGATGTGAATATTAAAGTCAACAGCGATACCATCAACTGGGACAATAAAGATGTTAAGATAAAAATTGATGGCGAGGGAATTATTATTGATGCGAAAGACAAAAAATAACAGAACGATTAATTAAAGAAGAGCCGGTTAAAAGACCGGCTTTTTTTATGCCTTAATTTTTCCGGCTATCGCTTTACTTCATTCTTTCAGAATTTCATTTCATTAACATAGTGTTAACATTCATTGCAGAATGACATCATGTATGAAATTTATCTTCCCGTACGAACACGTCTTAGTGCGTTAGCCCCAATAAAGAATTGGTAGATAATAATTCAGATTTTGTCTATGAAAAAGAGTGGTACATCTAATACTGTGCGCCTCTCACAAGATCCGGATCATCTGCGCGTTCCATTGTACATCACAACTCCATTTCTCCATCAATCGCCATTCATATCATGTTAACATTCTACGAGCATTCACTACAGAAACATCTGCATACATTTCAAACTCCATAATCGACACTCCGTAAGAAAACGAATTGCATTTACTATATATGAGTGCATCTTTGTCCTATCAAAATAAAAAAAACACAACACGCTGTAACAAATCAAACGGCGAATGTGTCACAGATAAAAGAAATAATTAAACAGTACTAATAAAAAAAACTATGAAAACAACCTATTCTTTCATGCGTCACTCATTCGCAGCCTTACTGGTAACAATGGGTTTACTCTTCGCTGGCAATGCAGCAACAGCACAAGGCAATGGAGAAATTCCTGCCGATACCCGTGCTGAAATCGAACAACTGAACAAAGTCATTGAAAAGTCGTTAACGGCAAAAGATTTTGCCAGCATCATTGACCTTTACTCCGACGATGCCACTATCATGGTACCGGGAGGACAAAAAATTCAAGGCAGGAAAGCCATCGCTGAATACTGGTATGGAATGACAGCTGCAAAGAGCATTAAATCTGAAATTACAGAACTTGGCGGCAACTCCAAAATGCTCTACCAGATTGGCAAATGGACGATCACTAAAGTAGAAAATGGCGTTGAAAAATCAATGACAACGGATGTAGTGGTAGTTTGGAAAAGAGGCAATGACTACAGTTATAAAATACAGCTCAACAGTTCAAGCAATCCTGTGGCAAGTGCCATAAAGAAAAGCGATGTATTTGAAGCTGTCCAGCCATAAAGATTAGCGTTTAGTTTGTAGGTTAGGTTTGAAAGGTCTCCTCCGTAAGGGAGATCTTTCTTTTTATACCCCTTTTCAATCTTTCTTAAAATACTCGTCGGAAAGTCCCTTATTAAAAATATAATTTGAAAAGCTGATAATGATTTGTCCGGTTTTTGGTTCTTTTCTATTCGGTTCAGCAGTCGACTTTGAATTGATATCCGCCGCAATCGCCTTCGGAATTTTAAACCGTTTCACATCAATCGTAAATATCATTTTATCGGGTAAAGCATAATCACTCAAATTACCATGGAAATAATCGATAAGCACTGTACCGTTGGATTTTGTAGTCAGTTGTGACTTAACAATTAAATCGCGAGCGGTATCTACCCAAATTTTAGCAAGTACCAGATCAGTGGTATCAGATAGCGGAATCAGATTCAGAATCGTCACCATCTTTCCATTCTGGCTTTCATTACCGGTGACAAATGCCATATACGCTTTTTCATCGGCCATCAATTGAAACAACTGATCGAAATTTTGCTTTGGCAAGATCGCTATGCCCTTCGACTTCACTCTAAACTTATCAGGTGACTTAAAATACACTTTTGCACGCTGAGGCAATATCTTCAGAAACGAAATTCGCGCATCGATCAACGCATCCACCTGATAATCTTTTACCGATGCAAACTTCTTGTTCACCTCACGCAATAAGGCTATTGCGTCGGGTGCGGTTTGACCTATAGCCAGGGACTTCGTCATTAAAACCAATACCACTATGAACAAGTTTTTCATCAGCTCAGAATATCTTTTTTACGAAATGCCATCATTGAAATCCCAAAAAATAAAAATATATGTGCCAGCAAGACAGAGAGCGAAAACCAGATCTCATCCCACTGCAATTCCTGATCAAACATATTTCTCCAGATGACCATATGCGTGGTAAAGAGGAAGGGCTTGATCAAATCAAAAAGCGGAATATCCATCGTACCTATAATGGTGAAAAGGATAATCACTGCCATTGTAGAAATAATAGGTCCAATTGAATTTTCCGAAAAACAAGAGAGCAGCATAGAAAAGGACGACACCACCATCAAACTCAGAAAGGCAATCCCCAGCGCCGACAAAAACCGCCAAAGGGTGTCTTGTGATTGAAGAATCGTCAGTGCATCACTTTTAATCACGATCAAATCTCCCGGACCAAAGAACCACAAACCCAGACCAAGCGCAAGAATACCTAACCAGAGCAATAAAAAGAAGACATAGACATTTCCTGCAATAAATTTTGCGGTCAGCAGTTGTCCACGACTTACCGGACGGGTAGCCAGCAAACGAATCGTCCCCATCGCTCCTTCTCCGGAAATCAGGTCGCCGGTAACCAGAGCCACGAGCAATGGAATTTGAATGATCAGCGTTTGGAGGATGAGAAACCAAACCAGATTGCCATTTAATATCTTTCCTTCCAATACAAAATTCGTTTGCACCGGCGTTGTAATAAAACCGATGTAATTCAACCCATCGAGGTACATCGCCAGATGAATCAGTCCAACGATCACCGTAATCGCCACAAAACCAATGTAACTCCTTGGTTTAGCGGTAATTTTAACAATTTCGGCCTTTACAATATTCCACATAAAATACCCGGATTCATCGTTGACATGTAGCACAAACATATAAAACTAGTGAATTGTTCACCAAAGGGCGCCAATTCACAACCGCGGGTTAAAAAATTCCGGGTTAGCCGGTATTCACAACAAAGATCCTAGTACATTTACAACATGATATTCGCATTCGTAAAATCAATTCCGTCCTGGGCTAAGAACAAATATGTGCTGACGATTATTGCCTTCATCGTATGGATCAGTTTCTTCGATCGCAATGACCTTTACTCACAGTACAGCTACCGGAAACAATTGGAAAAACTCGAAGTTGATAAACAATACTACCTCGCCGAAATCGAGAAAAACAAAATCGACATGAAGGAACTCATGTCAGACCCTGAGCATCTTGAAAAATATGCACGTGAGCATTATTTGATGAAAAGGGACAATGAAGAAATTTTTCTGATTGAAGAAGTTGCTGAGGTACAAAAATAATATTTTGACAACTACAAATAGATTTTAGTTATATCCTATATTTTAGGTAACAAGAATGTTTTTTCCTGCTTGCTGCTCGCTTCTGGCTACTTGCTTTTTTTGTAGAAGCAGGTTTGAAAAGAATGTTATAACAACATTAGCGCAGGCGGTATGATAAAAACGTGTTGAAATGGAAAACTGTTTCGATAAACAACTATAAAAAATTAATAATTTAAAATTTCTTTAACGGATTTACGGATGCCGGTGGCGATTTCATCGGTGGGGAGATCATTGGCATCAGAACCAAAAGGATCTTCGATTTCTTCGGCGATGAGTTCAAGACTTGCCAGCACATAAAATATGATTGCGACAACGGGAACGGTAAAATATCCTAGTGAAAACACGAAACCGAAGGGTAAGGTCATCACATAAAGAAACATGAATTTTTTCAGGAAAACCGAATAGGAATAAGGAATGGGTGTATTGCGAATTCTTTCGCAGGCACCCGTAGCTTCTGTAAAGTTGGTTAATTCCGGCTGGAGGAATAAGAGATGCTCCGACTTTAACTTCCCGGATTTTTCGAGAGCAATGGTGTATTGCATAATCTGGCTCACAATTTTATTGGGGAGATGTGCAGCGCCGGTTTCAGCAACAGTAAATCCTTCCGCGGGTTCCAGTTCTTCCTCGAGGTGTACTCTGCGCAGATGGTTCTTCAATGCAAAAGCGAAATTCGGGATCATCACACTATAGTAGCCCACCTCCTGTGGAACAAGTGTCCGCACTTTTAACGCCAGGTTACGACTCGAATTCACGAGTCCACCCCAGACCTTCCTTCCCTCCCACCAACGCTCATACGCGGTATTGGTACGAAAAACGAGCAGCAACGAAATCACCATACCGAGGGAGGTATGTATCAATGAAAGATTCTTCACATGACTCTTCTCACCCAGCTTCCATACTTCTGATTCCAGCCAGGTGATCATTCCCGCATAAATGGAAAGCACCACAATCAAGGGAAGCAATTTTCGAAAGGTATCTGCTTTATGAAATTTAAAAATGATGAGAAACCAATCCTTGGGGGTGTAGCGAATCATAAAGCAAAATTAACTAGAATGAGTTAAAGTATTTATCTTTAAAACAAAATTATTAACTTGTAAAGTGTTTGTCTTAGACAAAATAATTTTGATTTGAAAATGGGGCAATTTGAAAATTTGAAAATGGGTTGTATGAATGATTAATTTAATGAAGACAAAATGCTTCCTACCGTGGGATACGTAGCTTTAGCGAAGGGAGCTGCGGGACACCATTTAGGTTGATTTCCGTTTGAAAAAAACTTGATTGCCGAAATATATTATTGAAATTTAAGGTGAATAGAGCTCGTCTTCTTAAGGGTAATTTTCCTTTATAACCACTTAGGCACTTAGAACACAAGAAGCACTAAGGATTTTTTTCTTTTTCTTAGTGACCTGAGGGTCCCTTTAGTGGTTAAAAAGAAAGTCTTAATGCATTCCAAATCATTTATCATCCCAAGGCTTGGGACAACCATTCATCAACTCATCAATTCAATCATTCATCAATTCATTAATATTTAAATTACCGAAAATAATGAATTGAATTTAGATGAATGTAGATTTTCGTCCTTGAAGGAATTTTCTTTTTTAACCACTAAGGCACTAAAGGGCACTAAGGATCACTGAGGACTTTTATTATAACAATAACTTTATATTTATTTCAAAATTTTCAAGCCTTCATTCAAATCATTCATCATCCCGAGGCTTCGGACAATCATTCATCAATTCAACCATTCATCAATTCCCCGTATACTCTCCGTACACTTTGCGTAATACGTCGGAAATTTCGCCGAGGGTGGTGTAGTTGTCGACGGCGGTTAGGATATGCGGCATGAGGTTGGATCCGTCCCGGGCAGCGGATTCGAGGTGTTGGAGTTGCTGTTGAACGAGACTTGCATTGCGGTTGGATTTTAAAGCCGCTAATTTCTCTGTCTGGATGATACGAATGCTATCGTTTACGGTGAGGATATCATCAAAGGGTGGTTCCTTCAGGGTGAATTTATTGACCCCTACAATGATTTTTTCCGTGGACTCAATATCTTTTTGGTACTTGTAAGCAGAGTCTGCAATTTCTTTCTGGATGAAGCCTTGTTCAATGGCTGCTACTGCCCCTCCCATCTTATCAATACGCGTGATATAATCCCAGGCTTTTCGCTCTACCTCCGCAGTAAGCCATTCTACATAATAACTTCCTCCTAATGGATCTACCGTTTGCGTAGCCCCGCTTTCGTGTGCGATGATTTGTTGTGTGCGTAAAGCAATACGTGCTGCATCTTCGGTCGGCAATGCGAGGGCTTCATCGAAACCGTTGGTATGTAAGGATTGTGTCCCGCCCAGAACTGCTGCTAAAGCCTGAATGGTTACACGCGTGATGTTATTGTGCGGTTGCTGGGCGGTGAGGGTGGAACCTCCTGTTTGTGTATGGAACCTCAACATCTGTGCCCGAGGATCGGTAGCACCTAAATCACTGGTGATCTTCGCCCACATACGTCGTGCTGCACGGAACTTCGCCACTTCTTCAAAAAGATTATTATGCGCATTGAAGAAAAAAGAAATGCGTTTCGCAAAGACATTTATATCCAATCCCTGACTAATCGCGGCTTCAAGATAAGCTTTTCCATCTGCCAACGTAAACGCGAGTTCCTGAACGGCATCTGCACCGGCCTCACGGATATGATACCCCGAAACTGAGATCGTATTCCACTTGGGCAATTCAGCAGCACACCAGGCGAAAATATCCGTAATAATTTTCATGCTGGGCTTTGGCGGATAAATATAAGTGCCGCGCGCCGCGTATTCTTTCAGAATATCATTTTGTATAGTTCCGGAAACGTTGGCAAGATTTGCCCCTTGTCGTTTTGCAAGAGCTACATACATGCTGAGCAAAACAGCGGCGGTGGCATTGATGGTCATGGAGGTGGTAATTTTCTCCAATTCGATACCGTTAAACAAGATCTCCATATCCGCCAGCGAATCAATGGCGACACCCGCCTTACCTACTTCTCCCTCTGCTAATGCATGATCCGAGTCGTAACCAATTTGAGTAGGTAAATCAAATGCCACAGAGAGTCCGGTCGTCCCTTGCTTCAATAAAAAATGATACCTCTCGTTACTTTCTTCCGCAGTAGAAAATCCTGCATACTGGCGCATGGTCCAGAGTTTCCCCCGGTACATGTCTTGTTGCACTCCACGGGTAAATGGAAACTGTCCCGCGTCTTCATTGACCGGAATTGCTTTGGTATAAATCCGTTCTATTTCAATGCCTGCATCGGTAGCAATGGCTTTCTTCTTTACTTTCTCGTCTGACATGGTGGGAATGATTAAAATAGTTGGCCTACTTCCGATTTCAAAATGTTTAATGCGCGTTGTGTTGGGAATTCTTCTTTTTCGAGAATGGAATCAAAAATTTTCTTGCTGAGCTGATAGGCCGGTGCTTCCGGATCGAGGGAAGAGGCGGCAGCATTGACTTGTCGTGCTACTTCTTCTTTCGCATTCCGAATGATGGTCCACAAGGGAACAGAAATGTAAATTTGCTGCGCATAATTATGTTCGAATTCCCCTCTGATCGTCTCCAGCAACTTTTGCTGGAACTCAATCACCGTTAAGCCCGGCTCATATTGATTCAGTAATAAAACATTGGGAGAAATCCTTTCGAGATAAATGGAGAGGCGTTCATAAGCCTGCAAACGCAAAGGCATCATGTCCTTTTGCTGTCCGGCTCTCAACTCGAGTACTTTTAAAGCGGACTCGCGTTGCAGAAATCGCTTTACTAACAGCCAGGAGGTGAGAAATACGAGCAATGAAGGAGCCAGATATACGAGGAAATCAAGAATACCCTGTGGAATGTCCATGTATTATTTTTTTGCAAATATCGTAATATTGATGATGTGTTTAATCGCAGATTTCGTTACCCTTTTTGAGATATCCATTTATGGCTGATTTTTTAAAAACCCGATTTAAAAATTTTTCAACTGCATCTTAATAAATCTATGAAGTTCTGAGTAGCAGCTGAACAGGAAATAACTATTATGGTCCAATTTTCCTGTTTCATTCATTTTAAGAGGTTTAAGCCAAAATTTAGCCTTAATTCAGGATAATTTCGGATGTACGAAAGTCTAAAACACTGTTTACCAGCAATCTTTTTGCACAGACTTTTTAGATAGTTTTGCAATGAAAATCTGAGAGAAGCGTAATGAACTATTTATCACAGCGAGTAAATCAATTAGAGGAATCAGCAACCATCGCAATGGCCCGTTTGAGCCGGGAACTACAGGAAGAAGGACATGATATTATCAGTTTAAGTTTAGGAGAACCGGACTTCGATACACCAAAAGATATCTGCGAAGCTGCAAAGGAAGCCATCGACAAAGGATTTACGCATTACCCTCCTATCTCCGGTTTTTCTGATCTGCGAAAAGCCATCAGCGAAAAATTTAAACGGGAAAATAATTTAGATTACAAACCTGAACAGATTGTTGTTTCTACCGGAGCAAAACAGAGCATTGCCAATGTCGTTTTCAGTCTGATCGATCCGGGTGATGAGGTAATCATTCCCGCTCCTTACTGGGTGAGCTATTCGCAGATTATTCAGCTGGCAGGAGGAATTCCGGTATTTATTCCCACAAGTGTTGAAACCGATTTCAAGCCGAAAATTTCTGAAATCAAAGCAGCGATCACACCTAAGACCAAGCTTTTTATTTTTTCCTCCCCCTGCAATCCTACAGGAACAATTTTTAGCAAGGATGAACTGAAGGCGATCGCGGAAGTGTTGCATCCGCATGAAAAAATCTGGATCCTCAGCGACGAAATTTACGAACATATTCGCTTTGAAGCTGAGCATGCCTCTATCGCTCAATTCGACTTCATTCGGGATCGGGTAATCATTGTGAATGGTGTTTCAAAAGGGTATGCAATGACCGGCTGGCGAATCGGTTATATGGCCGCTTGTATAGAAGTAGCAAAAGCCTGCGATAAAATGCAGGGACAATTTACTTCCGGGGCGAATTCCATCGCTCAGAAAGCAAGTCTCAAAGCCCTCTCCACCGACTGGCAGAATTACGGCTATATGCGTGAAATTTTTCTCAAACGACGTGATTTGGTTTTATCTCTTATGGCTGAGATTCCGGGCTGGAAATTCAATAAGCCGGCGGGAGCATTTTATATTTTTCCGGATGTGACTTCCTTCTTTGGAAAATCTCACGGAGAATATAAAATTCAAAACGGCACCGACCTCTGCATGTACCTGCTTGCTGATGCGAAAGTGTCGATGGTGACCGGTGAAGCTTTTGGAGATAATAATTGCATCCGTTTGTCCTTTGCCACCAGTGAAGAACTGTTGAAAGAAGCAATGAAAAGAATTAAAGTCAGCCTTGCTAAGCTGAAATAATTGGAGAACCCTTCATTTTACTGCTGTTAATCAATAACTTAAACTCATTACCACTCCTTTCCTTTTGAAAGGGAATCACTACCTTTCCCCCTCTGAAAACCAACCGATCTTGTCTCCATTTTCATCCGTAAACGAAGTATTTGAAGCCTTTAACCATTTGAGGGTAATGGTAATAGGAGATGTGATGCTGGACGCCTATTTATGGGGAAAAGTAGATCGTATTTCACCGGAAGCCCCTGTGCCCATCGTTACCGTACATAAAAAGGAAACGCGTTTGGGAGGCGCTGCCAATGTCGCCATTAATTTAAGTGCTATGGGTGCTGATCCGATTTTATGTTCGGTGATTGGCGATGACCGTAATGGCGATGAAATGTTGAGGCTGATGCAGGAATTGAGGATGAATACCGATGGAATGGTGGCCTCCCCGGATCGTGTGACTACAGTAAAAACCCGTGTGATAGGCAATAATCACCAGTTGATACGAGTTGATGATGAAGTACTGCATGAGTTAAATGATATGGAGCAGGAGCATTTGCTGGTGAAAGTGAAAACCATGCTTGATCAATACAAACCACAGGTAGTCGTTTTTGAAGATTATGACAAAGGTGTTTTGGGAGAAAAGGTGATCGGAAAAATAATTTCCTATTGCACCGAACGTAAAATTCCTACCGCTGTAGATCCGAAGAAGAAAAACTTCATGGCCTACCGGGGTGTTACATTATTTAAACCTAATCTCTCAGAATTGAAAGAGGGATTGAAGATTGATCTGGATAAAAGTGATGCGGAACAATTGTATGCCGCCACCAATGGATTCAAGGAACAACAGCAGATTGATATGCTGATGGTAACTTTATCAGAGGCGGGCGTGTATTATAGCAGGAACAATGACCATGCAATCCTCCCTGCCCATATCCGCAATATCAGCGATGTGTCGGGTGCGGGAGATACCGTGATCAGCATTGCATCACTTTGTCTGGCACTTGGACTTAAAGCAAAAGCATTTCTGCCCTCGCTAATCTGGCCGGCGGATTGGTCTGTGAGAAAGTGGGCGTAGTGCCGATAGATAAATTACAATTAAAAGCGGAAGCTGCACATTTAGTATTATGACCGTTATACCACAACATTACAAGGGAAGCACTAAGAGGGAGCGTGTGGAAGAAATGTTCGACAGCATTGCGACACGCTACGACTTGTTGAATAAAGTATTGTCAGCCGGTATCGATAAGAGTTGGAGGAAGAAAGCCATTGATGAGTTGATCGCGATTAAACCAAATGCCATTCTTGATATTGCTACCGGTACCGCTGATCTCGCGCTGGAATGTATGCGCTTAAAGCCTGCCGAAATTATCGGCATCGATATCTCCAATAAAATGCTGGATATCGGTCGTCATAAAATTATGGCGAAAGGCTATCAGGGTATTATTCGACTCGAGCAAGCGGATTCGGAGCAGTTGCCTTATGACGAGGCGCGTTTTGATGCGATCACTGTGGCTTTCGGTGTGCGTAATTTTGAACACCTGGAAGAAGGGCTAAAGGAGATGTACAGAGTATTGCGTCCGGGAGGAAAAGTAGTCATTCTGGAATTCTCACAGCCGGATCGCTTCCCCGTAAAACAATTCTATAATTTTTATTCCTACAAGGTGATGCCGAAAATCGGACAGATGCTCTCGAAAGAACGCTCTGCCTATGAATATCTTCCCGCCTCGGTATCGGCCTTCCCGCATGGTAAAAATTTCCTGAGTATTCTTACAAAAACAGGATTCAAGGATACCAAATCGATTCCTTTAACGTTTGGCATTGCAAGTATCTATACCGGTATAAAATGAGAAATTCACTGCGACTCTTATCGATTTGTTGCTTCCTGTTGTTCTGCAACGGAAACGAAGGATTCGCGCAGCGTATTAAAGTCAGAAATCTTGAAAAATACGATAAGCAATGGATTCATTTCGGATTTTTACTTGGCTACAATACCACGGATTTCAGAATCACAAAAGCAGACGATTTTTATCGTTCCGACAGTGTACTTACGCTGGAAGCAGATGGCAAGGCGGGATTCAATCTGGGCATCATTGCCAATCTCCATCTTACCAATAATCTCGACTTGCGTTTCGTGCCTGATCTCGCATTTTCACAAAGAGATCTGATCTACAAAATGACGACGAAGATCGGTGCTACGGATGTGATCATTAAAAAAGTGGAATCCACCTTCCTTGAGTTTCCGCTGGAGCTGAAGTTTAAATCGAACCGTGTTAACAATTATCGTTTTTATGTAACAGGTGGATTTAAATACATGATTGATTTGGTATCACAGGCAAAAGTTGAAAATCAGGAAGAGCTGGTGAAATTAGATGACAGAGATTTTGGTTATATCATAGGTGTCGGTATGGATCTCTATCTTCCCTTATTCAAATTCGCACCGGAAATAAAAATGTTCCAGGGTATTCCCAATGTGCTCGCCACTGATCCGGCGGTGTACACGACCAGCATCTCCGCTTTGAAGTCGAGGATATTTACTTTTTCACTTACTTTTGAGTAGGCGAATTCGCAGAAGCTGCTATTGCCTTGTTCATTAAAAGCGAGTCACCATTCCATCAGGAAAGAAATAAATCAGAGTAACGAAGGACCATTCATAGCATAAAATGTTACAACGCATCGAGCTCGTGTTGCTGCCCGAAGAGGTGGCCCTGGAGCAGGAGTATCGTCATAAAATAAGTGTTTCTTCAGGAATTCCGGAGCAGGATATCAGGGATTTTCGTCTGGTACGCAGAGTAATTGATGCACGTTCCCGACAGGTAAAATACCGTTTGTTTTTCGATGTGGCGGTGCAGGAAAATTTACCGGAGCAGGAGCTTTATGAGCGAAACTATCAAAATGTAACCAATAAGCAGCGTGTTTTAATTATCGGAGCAGGGCCTGCCGGACTTTTTGCTGCCCTGGAGCTGATTGAACTGGGATATAAACCTGTTATCATTGAACGTGGAAAAGATGTTCGCAGTCGACGACGTGATCTGGCGGCTATCAGCAAGGAGGGCGAAATAAATTCCGATTCCAATTATTGCTTTGGAGAAGGTGGTGCCGGAACCTATTCCGATGGAAAGCTCTATACCCGCTCTGATAAAAAGAGGGAATGTAAGGAAGATGCTGGCCACCTTGTGCATTTCGGTGCGACGCCTGCCATTACCATTGATGCGCATCCTCATATCGGCACCAATAAATTACCGGATATCGTAACGGCGATGCGTGAACGCATTGAAGCATGTGGCGGAGAAGTGCATTTCAATACCCGCTTAGAAGCATTGAAAATTACCGACAACACCATTCGCGGTGCGCTGGTAAGAGGAATCAATAGTGCACAACAACTATTCATTGAAGGAGACGCCCTCGTTTTAGCAACAGGACATTCTGCCAGAGATGTATTCAGGATGCTTCATCGGCAGCAAATACTCATCGAAGCCAAGGATTTCGCATTGGGTGTTCGCATTGAACATCCGCAACAATTAATTGACAGCATACAATATCATTGTGAACAGCGCTCGCCTTATCTTCCTGCGGCCGCTTATACATTGAGTGGACAATTTGAAGGAAGAGGAGTATATAGTTTTTGTATGTGTCCGGGAGGAATTATTGCGCCTGCTGCCACTGCTCCCGGAGAAATTGTCGTGAACGGATGGTCACCCTCAAAACGTAATAACCCTTTTGCCAATTCGGGAATGGTGGTGAATGTGCAGCAGGAAGACTTCGCACCCTTTCATCAGCACGGCCCACTTGCTGCCATGGAATTTCAGGCGATGGTTGAGCGAAAATCATTCGAGGCGGGTGGTGGTAAGCTGGTGGCCCCGGCGCAGCGGATGGTTGATTTTTGTGAAGGGAAGATTTCCCGTACGGTGAATCCAACTTCGTATCTGCCGGGCGTTAGATCCGCTGATCTCCGACAAGTATTGCCTGCAGCCGTTTCTTTTGCTCTTCAAAAAGGACTCATTATATCTGCAGCTATGGATGGAGAACGGTGTGCAGCAGCAGCGGTGCTTTATTTGAAATCGATATAAATCGAATCAGCAAAATCCTGAACCTGACCCTTATTTAAAAACCGTTTGGAAACCCATTTTCTCCAACTCCGAAAAGTAAGCCGGAAATGATTTCCCCACTTGCTCCGGCTCATTGATGGTTACCCGTTCACCGGAAAGCGAAAGCAGACTCAAGGCCATTACCATCCGATGATCCGCATAGGTATTAAACGTGGGTTGACTTAAGGAAGAAATTTTAATCCCCGCTTTAACTTCTAAAGAATCATCGGTGATGTGCAACTGAGCTCCGGCCTTTTCAAGTTCAATCTTCAAAGCCAAAAGACGATCCGTTTCCTTCCCTTTTAGCGTAGATAAACCGGAAAGATGAATCGGACGATGACTAACGGCTGCCATTACCGCAAATGCCTGCGCCAGATCGGGGGTTTCCGTAAAATCATAGGAATAGCTCTCCTTTAAAATACCCGTTCCGCTGATGATTACATCATCCTCTTGCACGATGGTCTCCACACCAAAGTCTTTCATCAGTTCTATTAATCTTCTGTCGCCCTGCAATTGATCCTTACCCAGGCGTGGCAATGTCATTCGTGAACCCGGACGCAGTGCAACCATGGCATAGAAAAAAGCTGCTGCCGACCAATCTGCGGGAACCGCGAAATCACGAGCCAAATACTCCGAAGGTTTCACTACGATACAATTATCCTCAGTAAATATATCTGCTCCAAAATTCTTCATTAAATCAATGGACATTTTGATATAGGAAGAGGATACTACATTACCGGTAAGCCGGAGTGTCAAAGCTTCCTTCAGCCGAGGAGCTATCAACAACAAAGCGGAAATAAACTGACTGCTCACATCCGCACGTATGGAGATTTCACCGCCGTGCAGTACTGATTTTCCTAAACGGAGAGGTAAAAATCCTTCCTTCTCTTCATAAGAAATAGCTGCGCCCATTGCTTTCAAGGTATCGACCAGCGGACGAATGGGACGTACTTTCAGCCGGGAGGAACCGGTAATTATTCCCTCATGACCTTGCAGGCAACGCAACGCGAGTAAAAAACGCATCGTTGTTCCTCCATGACCGCAATTTTCAAGATTAGCATTTTCCGAAAGTAAGTCAGCAAGAATCCGGGTATCCTCCGCATCCGACAACTGATCAATTCGAAAGGGGGAGGTGGAAAGTTCACGGATAATCAGCAAGCGGTTACTGATGCTTTTTGAAGATGGCAAAAGTACATGAGCGGTGAGGGGTCCGGGAGGAGCAGCTAATTTTAACACCTCATTTATTTTTTGCGCCGTAGTGCAATAAGACATCGGCCATTACATTTTCATCAACGGAAATATTCCAATCGCAACTGCCAATACCTGTCAACAAACTCATCTTCACTTCACCCTTCTGATTCTTTTTATCATAACGCATCCACTTCAATATATCCGAAACAGAATAATCACTCAAATTCACTTTCCCAAAATAATGACTAAGGACCTGAATAATCTCCTCTGCCTCACCGTTAGATAACTTCTGCATCCGCAAAGAAATTTCAGTTTCGATCATCATACCGATGGCTACGGATTGTCCATGCGTAAGGGGCACTGTTGATGAAGACAAACTCTGGCTTTCGATCGCATGACCGATGGAATGACCGAAATTTAAAATTTTCCGCAACCCTTTCTCATAGGGGTCGATATGCACCACTTCCATCTTCACGCGTTGAATACGTTGCAGCATCACCGCCAATGATTCAGGCGTACAGCCATGTGCAACAAGTGCCCTCCACAAGTCCGGGTCAGCGATCAACGCATGTTTAAAGACTTCGGCAGCGCCACTCTTCCACTCTACTTCCGGCAATGTTTCCAAAAAACCGGGGAAGCAAACGGTACATTCGGGAAATGAAATTGTACCAATTCTATTTTTGATATGGTCGAGATCAACACCCGTTTTCCCTCCCAATCCGGCATCGGTCATGGCCATCAGCGAAGTGGGCACATTCACAAACCGAAGACCACGTAAATAGGCCGAAGCCACAAAGCCACCAATATCACTCACTACACCACCTCCCAGATTGATCAGCAGATCTTCCCGCCCGATTTCCATCTGCGTTAAGCGTTGCCATATATTCTGACATACCTGTAAAGATTTGGAATGCTCACCGGGTTCAATTACAATTTCCGCTACCGGAATTGATGAAGGCATCACTTTCAATAAAATGGGAAGACAATCCTGAGCAGTATGCCTATCACAAAGTACTGCAATGCGACTTACATTCTTTTGCAAAGTCAACCACCTTTCCAACCTTGTTAGTGCATCGGCTCCGGAATAGACCGGCTTTTCCTGTTGCAGGAAATCATATTTTGGTGTGGGAGAGGAGTGCATGACTAACAAGATATCCGGAATTTAATTCGAGGATGAAGGTAGGTCATTTCAGGTATTCGCGCCTAAAACAAGCCCTCTTCATCGATAAAAATATCCGTCATAAATTTACCCATTGAAATACAAGCCCGTACAGAATAAAACAAGAGAATTATCATGCTATTTCTGCCCTTGATGTTATCCCCTTCTTACTATCTTTGGGCGTGCTAATGGAATCACCCCCGAAATTATCCTTCGACAACCTCGAAAACTCCTTCGCGTTTCGAAGTACTCATGAAATACGCAGAGCTTATTGGCTATTTAAAGCCATCAGTTTTCCTTCATTGGTCAAAGTGGGAAGTAATCTTGCCACAGGTGCTTTAAAATATCATTTGCCGGTGAAGGGATTAATTCGCGCTACCATCTTCCGGCATTTTTGCGGAGGAGAAGACATCAACGATTGCGCCCGCACGATTGAACGATTGGGTCTGTTAGGAGTAGGATCCATACTCGACTATTCTGTTGAAGGCAAGGAAGACGAAGTGGAATTCGATCATAGTTGTAAGGAGATATTATCTACCGTGAAAAGGGCCCAATTTGATCCGAATATTCCCTTCAGTGTTTTTAAGGTCACCGGACTCGGCAGAATCGTCTTGCTGGAAAAAGTCAGTAACAAAGATCAACTCAGTTCTGAAGAAGCGGCAGAATACAGTCGCGTAAGAGAGCGGGTAAGAAAAATTTGTGAAGAAGGATATCATTTGAATGTGCGTGTCTTTATCGATGCCGAAGAAACCTGGATTCAACCCGCGATTGATGATATGACTACTCAGATGATGGAAAAATACAATAAGGAAAAAGCCATCATTTACAATACCGTACAGCTTTACCGCCACGATCGTCTGGAATTTGTGAAAACATCTCATCAAAGAGCGGTGAAGGAAACTATTTTTTAGGACTTAAACTCGTACGCGGCGCCTACATGGAAAAAGAACGGGAGCGGGCAAAGACGAACGGCTATCCCTCACCGATACATGCCGATAAAGCCGCCAGTGATAAAGATTACGATGCCGCCCTTCGGTATTGTGTGCAATATATCGACCGGATCGCCATCTGTGCCGGCACTCACAATGAAAACAGCAGTCTTTTACTCACCCGATTGATGGCAGAAAACAATATTTCTCCCAATGACGAACGTATTTATTTTTCTCAACTTCTCGGCATGAGTGATCATATCAGTTTCAACCTCGCCAAAGCGGGCTACCGTATTGCTAAATATGTCCCCTACGGACCTGTTGCCGCTGTTCTCCCTTATTTAACCAGAAGAGCCCAGGAAAATACATCTATTGCCGGACAAATGGGAAGAGAATTATCGTTGTTGACAGCAGAATTGCAACGGAGAAAAAATGATTTGAAAATTTGATGATTTGATGATTTGAAGATGTGATGATTTGATGATTTGATCTGAGAAGCCTTGAAGATTTGACACACTGTAGGATTACAGGTTTGTGATGACCCTGGAATGGGCTTATTTCACTAACCTTTTGGAAAAATACATTTTTATGATTTCGGGCGTTTGATGAATATGTTGATGAGTTTAGAGTGAGCTTATTCATTTCCTTGCTTCTGTAAAGATAGTTTTGAAAATATTTTGAAATGAAGATTATCAATTAGTAAAATAAAATTTAAGGGGAAAAATGCATTTTTGATCAGGCTTTGATATAAAGACAATTTACTTTAAAAAGAAAAATCTATATGAAAGAGGTTTCATTATTAAGTAGGAGATCGCGATGTTAATTAACTGAAAGAAGAATATTGGTGACTTGGATGACAGAAAACGAGTTTACTTCAATGAATTCAATGAAATCTTTATTCCATCCAAGTGGAATTTTCCATAACCGGCGGTGGTGAAACAGGAAAGCACTATTTTTGATAGGTAAAACCAACACAAAACCAAACAATGAAAAAACAGTTATTCTACTTCACCCTGCTGCTGATGTTCAGTCTATCCGGCGGATTATATGCTCAGGATTGGGTAGAGAAGATGAAAAATCCGGATGTCAATTTTTATGATGTACAGAAGGCATTCAATAAATACTATGTGAAGAAGGACCGTCAGATTGAGCGCCAGAAGCGACGGATGTCGAAGCGGCAGGGCGAAGGCGTACATCAGGAGGAAATCGAAGTACCGGGCTTTGCACAGTATAAACGCTGGGAAAACTTCATGGCGCCGCGTGTTTTTCCAACCGGAGAGCGTTTTGATCCTTCCTTAACCTGGAGAGAAAATGAAAAGTACCGTAAGCAATTTTCAACACAAAATGCCGGCAGCTGGACATTGATAGGTCCTACTTCCACTATTCCTGTGGGTGGTGGAGCGGGCCGTTTAAACTTCGTTCGCTTCGAACCCGGCAATGCCAACACGATTTATGTGGGATCTCCTGCGGGAGGGCTTTGGAAATCGACGGATGCCGGTTTAACATGGTCGACCAATACCGATCAACTTGCACAGGTGATCGGCTGTACCGACATCGCTATTGATCCCACGAATGTTAACACCATGTATCTCGCCACAGGTGATGGAGACGCAGGAGATACCTATACCATCGGAATTTTAAAAAGTACAGATGGCGGACAAACCTGGAACACCACCGGTCTCTCCTATTACATGGCCAACACGCGACAAATCAGCAGAATTTTGATTGACCCTACAAATACCAGCACAATATTAGTAGCCTCTTCAGCAGGAATCTTCAGAAGTACTGATGCGCGTGCTACTTTCACCCTCCTACAAACCTGCGGATTCAAAGACATGGAATTTAAGCCGGGAGATCCTTCTACAGTCTATACATGCGGAACAGAATTTTACCGCTCACCAACAACGGACAAAACTGGACTAAGATCACTACCGGTTTTGCCGCCGCCGCCAATCTCAGCAGGATGGCCATCGCTGTCACTGATAATGATCCCAGCTATGTTTATGTGCTTGCCGCTAAAGCTGCTACAGATTATGGTTTTGAAGGAATATATAAATCCACCAATAGCGGATCTTCGTTTGCGAAAGTGAATACTGCTTCCCCCGCCAATGTATTAGGTTGGAACTCGAATGGTGCAGATGCAGGCGGACAAGGATGGTATGATTTGGCCATCGCAGCATCTCCCGGTAACAAAGATGAGATCATTGTAGGAGGAGTCAACAACTGGCGATCGACGAATGGCGGAGGTAATTTCTCCCTCATCGGTCATTGGACAGGATCGGGAGCACCTTATGTACATGCCGATATCCATGATTTAGTGTATTTAAACAGCACAACGTTTTATTCTGCTAACGATGGTGGATTATTCAGTTCTTCTAACGGCGGACAATCGTGGACAGATCATAGCAATGGTTTACAAATCGGACAGATGTATGGTTTCGGACAATCTACTACAATGCCAACCTCTTGATTCAGGGATGGCAGGACAATGGAACGAATCGGTACAACGGTACCTGGCAGGAAGTGATGGGCGGGGATGGCATGCTGGCCTTCATCGACTGGAACAATGATCAGAACATGTGGGGTTCTCAATATGAAGGGTCTTTAAACCGCTCTACCAACGGCGGAAATTCATGGTCATCTGCTGTCGGAAACATCAATGAGGCCGGTGCCTGGGTAACGCCATGGAGTCAGGACCCTGTCAATGCAGGAACGATCTATGCAGGGTTTGTCAATCTTTGGAAAAGCACCAACGGAGGAATCTCGTGGACAAAAATTTCTGCTTTCACGAACAACACCACCATGACCTCGTTCACCGTATCACCAGCTGATAATTTAGTCATATGGGTTTCGAAACCGGGCGGATTTTACAGAACAACGAATGGTGGCACATCATGGACCACTATTACGAACGTCCCTCCCGGAACTATCACTGCAATTGCATGTAGTAATACCGATCCCAACAAAGCATGGATCACCTACTCCGGGTTTAACAATAACAACAAAGTATTTCAAACAACTGATCAGGGAGTCACCTGGACGAACTTATCTGCATCCATTCCTAACATCCCGATCAATCATATCGTTTATCAAAATAACTCTAATGATGCATTGTACATCGGTACGGATGTAGGGGCATTTTACAAAGATGCAACCAGCGCCATCTGGCAACCTTTCTCCAATGGATTACCTAACGTCATCGTAAGTCAATTGGCGATACACTATGCCACCAATACCATTCGCGCTTCCACTTACGGAAGGGGAATGTGGGAATCCGGATTATATGTTCCCGGCTCCTACCCTCCTGCGGCAGCGTTCGGTTCCTCTTTAAATATTTCTTGTCCGGGTTCGGCAGTGCAGTTCAGTGACTATTCAGCAGGACAGCCTACTTCGTGGAACTGGAGTTTCCCCGGCGGAACACCTTCTACCTCTACACAGCAAAATCCATTGGTGTTTTATAATACAGCGGGGACATATCCTGTCACCTTGATTACCAACAATGCGATCGGCGGAGATACCACTACTTACAACAACTTCATCATCATCGCTTCCAGTTCGCAGGCAGATCCTGCAACTACCGGAGATGTACGTTGTGGACCCGGCACTGTAAATCTATCCGCTACAGGATCAGGAACAGGTACATTGCGTTGGTGGGATGCACCGGGTGGAGGCAATTTGCTGACAACAGGAAATAATTATTCGCCAAACATCACAGCAACGACTACGTTTTATGTAGATGAAGAACTTCCGATGGGCCAAACGGATTTTGTTGGTGAGTCGGGAACAGGTTCAGGTACGGGCGCCTTCTTCACCGCTAATGACATTAGGGGATTGTATTTTGATGTGACCAGTCCGGTGATTATCCAGTCCTTTGAAGTGTATTCTAATTCAGCGGGAGACCGAACCATTGAAATCATAGATGCGCAGGGGAATACCTATGCTGATACAACGATATTTATACCGGCAAGTCCGACGCAACCCTTCACTGTCAATGTCAATTTCACTGTGTATCCCGGCAATAATTATTTCATCAAGTGCAGAGGATTGGTAGATCTTTACCGAATGTCATCGGGGGCAGTTTATCCGTACAACAGTACAGCGGTTAACATTACCGGAAGCAATGCCGGCTCACCGGGTTATTACTATTTCTTCTATTTCTGGACGTATACGGAGATCGCCTGCAATACCGGAAGAACCGCTTGTGTGGCATTAGATACCTGTGAAATTGCAGGACTTGACGACCTGAACGACATAAACAATTTCGAAATATTCCCAACCCAATCAGGGAGAATTCACTGTTAAATTCAATGCCGCACAACCCGATAATTACACCATCAAAATCACGAATGCGTTAGGTGAAGTCGTTCATGAATACACCCTCAACGCATTTATTGGAGAACACCGCAGAACCATTAACCTTGAAAAAATTAGTAAAGGTGTTTATATGGTGAACATCATCAGTTCCGATAAATCGACAGTGAAACGGATTACGATTAATTAGCTTTCCTTCAGTAAATAATTTAAAAGCCGGTGGGATGACTACCGGCTTTTTATTTATGCAGCTTTTAATCTTGATAACACAAAGAGAATGCTCACCACCGCCGAAAAACTGTTTACGTCGTGACGGTAACATCCGGCAAACAGTTTATCACCGGCAGCTCTATGTGATCGTATTGAAAAATAATTGTATAAATTCCTTTAATTATTTTCTGTCCTGCCTTTCATAGAAAAAAAACGATTGATTCAACAAATAATAGAAAAGCCTGATACTGTAAATCTAAAGGTGCCTTATGGTGTCCCACGGGTGATATGTCTTACTTTAGACCTTGCCTGAGTTCTTCGATGTACAAGCCCTGTAGGGGCGGTATCTCTTTACTTACAAATAGTGATGAAATTAAGGGGATTTCCCAATTCTGATAAAAAATAGTTTTTATCTTGACGATAACTTCCGGTAAACAAGTCGTACCGCCAGTTCTATTCCATCGTTTTGAAAAATGATTGTATAAATTCCTTTATCATTTTCTGTCCTGCCTTTCATAGAAAAAAAACAGTTGATTCAACAAATAATAGAAAAGCCTGATGCTGTAAATCTAAGGATGTCTAAGGTTGTCCCACGGGTGATATGTCTTACGTGAGACCTGGCCTGAGTTCTTCGATGTACAAGCCCTGTAGGGGCTCCACCTATGCCATCAGCCGACCTTAGGTCGGCTGATGGCAGTTGAATAGATAGGGGAGTTTTTCGGTTACAGAGATACCGCCCCTACAGGGCTTATGTAGAAGAAATATCCATCTCCGTTCCGACGCTATTTCTTTTCCTGTCTTCTGTAGAAAACTTAATATGAAGATATCATTATATGGATACACTTACAGTTCTCAGAAGGAGAAGGTTCAACAAATCAGTTTTCAACTCACATTTGCTTGAAATTTGTGGTGTATAAAATCTATAAAAAGCCAGAAAGAAACCTTAAGGAGATGAAGTCATACATGAGCCCGGAAAGAGTCACAGAAGCTCAAAATATCCATAAAATCAACCTACTAACATCTAACAATGAACTGAAAACCGTACTCTTGTACTTTCTGACGAACAGCGAATAGTTAATGAACTCTCGGCTTTCAATTTAGGGTGTCACAGTGTGGAAGTCAGGAAAAAGAGGATTCTCAATACTGTCGAAAAATAGTTTCCCTCTTGATGGCAATTTCAGGCAAACAAGTCATCACAGGTAATTCCATTCCATCGTATTGAAAAACGATCGTGTACAATCCTTTTATAATTTTCTCTGATTGCAGATATTCCTTCATATCAAAGGTCACATGCAATACTATAAACCGAAACTTATGATGATTCAGCTTATGACGATCAATTACTGTTTGTTTATCCGCAGCATAAATCTCCTGCTGATAGCGAATCTGCGGTTTAATCTTTGACTGACTATAATAATCAATAGCAATAAGCTGTTTCAACACTTCATCATTCTCATAGTGTCGGGTTGCAAAACCGGATAACATATCGTAGATATCATAGAGCGAATGTTTGTGAAAATCGCTATGACGATTAAAATACTTTCCAAGTCCGAGGAGAAAATCAAAAATACTATAGTGCTTAGAAATATACTTCAACGTATGCAGCGCCCGCTTTTTATTCCAGTAGATTTCCAATGCTTCTTCCAGCAAGGTGAGATCAAATAACTGTTCCTTACTCAGGTATTTA
Source organism: Bacteroidota bacterium (assembly GCA_016721435.1). Lineage (GTDB taxonomy): Bacteria > Bacteroidota > Bacteroidia > AKYH767-A > OLB10 > JAJTFW01. The sequence goes on along the minus strand of JADKIC010000009.1, from coordinate 70,461 downwards.
CTTTCAATAATCTGATACGGCGGATTGGCATCAAAGACATAATCATGCTGCTCGTGTTTATGCCGCATGGGAGTTCCGCGAAGAAATTTCAGAAATCCCAGTTGCAGTTCAGGCGGATGTAATTTAAACGTCTCTTCTATACTGAAGCGTACATCGTCCCATTCGTCGAGGGGAAGTCCCACAATGAGATCGAGATGCATTTCTACGATATGGTCTAATTGCTTAATGACCCCACTGGTCTTCTCAAAATTTTGCTTACGACTCACTTGCAAATTCGCTTTCTGATTGACCGTTTGAATACCAATTTCAAATCGGAACAATCCTTTGGAACATGCTCCAGAATAAATGCTACGATTTCCGGATGAACAATATCCGCAGTAATCTCGAATTGAAAAATATTTCCCGGACGATGATGCTTTAGAATAAACTGAAAAATATCAATCGTAAAATCCTTTTTCACGTTGAAGGTACGATCGAGAAATTTAATTACTCGTCCATGCTCCATCAGGTAGAGGAGATTGGACTTAATATCCTCAATGGGCAGGAACCGCACTTTATTATCCAGACTTGCTAAACAAAATTCACATTTATACGGACAGCCTCTGGAGGTTTCGATATAACATACTTTATTGAAAAGGTCCTCCGGCTTATCGTGAATATAAGGATTTACACCGGCATAATTTTCAAGATCAAAGTTAAGCTGCGCCGGAAAAAAGTGAACTATCTCCTCTGCTTTATAAACAAGATTCGGAACCTTTGAAACATCAGGATAATGATCCATAAACAATCCAAAGGGAATTTCACCCTCTCCCACTATGATAAAATCCACTTCCGGCAGCGCGATAAAATCATCGTATTCATAGCTGACTTCAGGTCCACCGAGCAATATTTTCACTTCGGGATGCAATGCTTTGATCCTTCTGGCCACTGCCAATGTTTGCGTGATATTCCAGATATAGCAACTAAAGGCGATGACTTCATATCCCATGCAGCGGGCCGCAATATCTTCCGCCTTCTCTTTAATGGTAAACTCCTGCCAGTCGACGTTACCTCTATGTTTATTCAAAGCATACAGCAACCTGATCGCCAGATTCAGGTGAATGTATTTTGAATTAAGAGTGGTGAGTAGAACTTTCATCAGCTAATTAAAAGAGTAGTTAAGAAACGAATGTCAATGAAAAAGTCTAATCAAGCGACAAATATAACTTCATCGCACCCTGCTCGAATTGCAATTCATCCAAATGCCCCATGGCATATTTATCCTTTGTAAGCAGGTGCATATGCAGATAGGAATCTTTATGTGTAAAAACAGTTTGGTGAGCCGTCGAGAAGAATCCTACAATATCCACTTCCCTGTTCACCAACTCATAAAATTTCCTTCCCAGATGCGCATCGTCCGGAGTATTTACTCTTGCCCCTTCGGTAGATTCACCACATGAATTTTAGCTTTTTCAGTTACTCCCGATAGTTTAAACAAATACGGTTTCCCGACCGACAAGGTCTGCGCGTGAAGAAATGCTTCCAACTGCGGCAACGACTTCACTTCCTTCGGCAGGGGAATTTCCTTCCATTGGTAGATATTGGCATAAGCAAAGAAAGGCGCTTCCACATCATAAGTTGGCTCTACCATCATAGAGGTATCGTCGAATACGGTCGATTTATAAGCGATACCATCCATAATCAGAATTTCACCGGCCAGATACTCTACCGGACCAAATCCATATAAATGCTCCTTATTCGCAATCGTATCGAGGAAAATTGATCCATGCAACTGCCCTTTCCACATCACATTCTTCATCTCCCCCACTATGATCACTTCTCCATTCTTGCGTTGCGCATGAGATGTACCGATAGACATCATCACTGCTACAAAAACTAAAAACACATTTATCAATTTCATATTGTCATTATTTAGTACAAATGTACGGTTCAGGAGGGAATAAAATGCAAATCAATTTGAAAATTTGAAAATGTGTTAATCTCCCTGGCAGGAGACAGGTTTGAAAATTTGAAAATGTGTTAATCTCTCTGGCAGGAGACAGGTTTGAAAATGGGATGATCTGAAGATGATATTTAACAATGATTAATTTAAGGTAGTAAACACGTCTCCTTTGGTCTTCGTAGCCTTAGCGAAGGAGACTGCGGCTCAGCTCCAGATAGCTATCGAGATATGCGCGACACTCTTGAAGTCACTTTCGGTTTAAAATAATTTATATTTCCCAATATTACCAATTGAATTTTAGGTTAGTGGCGATTGTCGTCATTGAAGGAATTTTCGTTTTAACCACTAAGTCACTAAGTTCACTAAGTTTCACTAAGGAAACACTAAGGATTTTTTCTTCTTCTTAGTGGCCTAAATGACCTTAGTGGCTTAGTGGTTAAAAGAAAATTTTGATGCATTCGAACACATTCATCAATTCCAATTTAGGTCTTGTTGGATAGTAAAATCTATTTTGCTTCCGCAAAATTTATTGGAAAGGAAGTTTATTCAGGATTGGTTAACGGTGAAGGTGTTGCTCTTTTTGATGAAGATGGCGCCGATGATGAAGGTGATGAAGGCGACGGAGATGGGGTAATACAATCCGGCGAAAATATTGCCTGATTGGAGTACGAGGGATTCGGCGATGAGGGGTGTTAGTCCGCCGAACACGCCGTTGCCGATATGGTAGGGCAGCGACATGGAAGTATATCGTATTTGTACCGGAAAAAGCTCTACCAGAAATGCAGCGATGGGTCCGTAGGCCATAGTAACGAAAACCAATTGTATAAATATCAACAGTCCCATCATCCATAAATTAAGGGAAGATAATTCGATGAGCTGTGTCACTTTAGAAGTGGTGAAATTCTCTGTTTTCGAAAATTCGATTTTCTCGGTGCGGATGACCTGATTGGCATATACATATTTATTCATGACTATGGAATCTCCACTTGCCTCATGAATGTTGAACTCCGTTTGCGGAACAGGTTGCTCTTGCTCCTGCCAGGCTTTCCAGTCCGCTTGCTTTGCCATCTCTTCGTAAATCGGCAGGTAAAAAATTCCTCCGAGTAAGATGCCGGTGAGCATGATCCATTTGCGGTTCCATTTATCAGAAAGCCAGGCGAAGAAAATAAACAGCGGTGTGCCCAACAGCAAGACAATGATGAGCATCTTTTGAATCTGCGACGAATCAATATGCAGCGTGTTGGTGCAAAAATTCATCGCGTAAAATTGTCCGGTATACCAGATCACTCCCTGTCCTGCCGTAGCACCGAACAAGGCCAGTAATACCCATTTTAAATTTTTCCATTTCCCGAAACTTTCATTCAATGGATTCTTGGAGATTTTACCTTCCGCCTCAAGTTCTTTAAACTCCGGCGACTCATCCATGCGCTTACGAATAAAGAAGGAAACAGCCACCAGGAATATGGAAAACAAAAAAGGCAAACGCCATCCCCATTCCGCAAAAGTCTCCGCACTCATCATTGATTTACAACCGAGGATCACCAGCAGCGAAACGATGAGTCCGAACGTTGCAGTGGTCTGAATAAAACTGGTATAAAAACCCTTCTTGCCGGGAGGAGCATGCTCCGCAACATATGTGGCTGCCCCACCATACTCTCCTCCCAACGCCAGCCCCTGCAAGGCACGCAATACAAAAACAAGAATGGGTGCAACAATTCCTATATGACTATAACCCGGTATCAGACCAATAGCAAAGGTAGAACCACCCATCAACAACAAGGTAATCATGAACGTATACTTCCTTCCAATCACATCTCCCAAACGCCCGAACACCAGAGCACCAAAGGGACGAATGACAAAGCCAACACCAAATGCCGCCAATGTCGCCAGAAAGGCTGCTGTGGGATTCTCTTTCGGAAAAACTGCGTCGAAATAATATTGGCCAGACTCCCGAAAATATAAAAGTCATACCACTCGATCATGGTACCAACGGAAGAGGCTGTTATAACTTTTGTAATACCTTTTGGATGCATAGGTTCAATAGAGATCCGAAAGATAAAAAATAATTTGAAAATTTTATGATTTGAAGATTTGAAGATGTGTGATATGAATATTTTATGATATGTTGATTAATGATTTTAATATTTTTTGATAAGACGATTTGATTACTTGATGATATAATGCTATTGGGTAGTAACCTTGCGAACCTTTGGACTCCGTAGCTTAATCCGTCGCTTAAGTTGTGGATCACAAAGTACGCCGTCGCTTAAGCTTTGGCGCACGCAGTTAGCGAAATAGTCCTTCGGACTCCGTAGCTTTAGCGAAGGAGTCCTTGCGGTAAAGTAAGATTTTAAGTTTACCTGACGACTTTTTTCAATTGATGAATCGCCGCTATCGCTGCGAAACCGTTGCTAACCGCTGCGTTTAAATTTCGTAAAATTGATGAATGGTGTGAAAAAAGTAAAGTTGATTTTTGAGAATTTTGAAATTGATGTTTGAAATGTAAAATAGAATGCATTATTGAATACTCTAATCACCAGGATAGGATGTATAGATGCAAGGATGATATCAATTGATTTACCTAATTCAAATTTGCCTGTGTATTCAATGGCTTTACCCGAAGTGTTCCGGAGGCGAAAATGAGTCCCTGGATGATGAGGCCGATGATAACCAGAATAACCAATTCAAATTGCGAATAGATAGACGTCATGTTAAAAAGTTTATCAATACTGCTCATTTGCATCCTGGCCTCCGTGACCTGAATGGAGGAAAGCACCTGCAATATACCTGAGGCTTCCTTCGCACTTTGTTTTGCCAGTAGTAAATTTCCAGAGTTAGTTTGCAACTGAATATCTTCACACAACGCTACAAACTCGTAAAAATTCAAGGCCTCCTGATCGGTGAGCTTTGTTTGTTCATAAGAAAGATTCAACGCTTTTGCTTCGGTCAGCAATTGATTGATTCCATTTTGTTGCCGTGATAATTCCACGTCTTCATTGTCGATCAACTCAATGATCTGTTGAAATTTTTGAGAATACATGAAAATATAACTCTCCACAATGAGTCGGTCTTTATACATCGAAGAGATGGTACTATTGATCTCCGCTGATTTATTCCGCTCGTTATAATTACTAAAAATGACTAATCCCAATACAAGAAAAAGTAGTCCGGCAGCGGTTATTTTATTTTTGATACTATAAGTCCATTTCATCATGATACATTTTTTTGTATTTCTAACTGCATTGAATAAAGACATCGGAACTTAAAATCCGCAGACTTTCTATAAAATCAAAGTTAGGAAGAAATATTCACGCATCTTTAGTGGACCTCTCACAAGTATAGTACCAAATATCCCTAAAAAAAATACGCCCCTCTTTTCAGAGGAGCGCCGGCAGAACCTGCTAGGGTTTACTATCTTGTGATGCCATAGCTGAGCTCGGCAGTGAATTTTTGGTCGAGAGCACCAATGCGCTGAGCGGCAGCTTGCGTAATTTTTACGATGATGCTGTTGTTATCTCCGGTATCGGGAAGCGGACCCACTACTTTAACGAAGACACTGTTGTTATTCATGCGGTTGGTGAGCTTGATGATGGTACCCACCGGTGCAGTGCGATGCAAGGCATAAAATTTACTTTGATTTAAATCGGCTTCGGTGAGCCATGCTGCTACTCCTATTTCCGTAATTTTCTCCACCTCTGCCCCACTCTTCGGATCTTTCTCAATGACAGAAGTTCTGGAAGTGCCGGGATTTGAATATACCGGTGGAACTTCAGTGCGATCGTCGTTGCGTGAAATGACCATCGAAGTTTGGTGACTATCTGCCTTCACAGGTACGGGTTCCTCTTTGATAGTTTCTTTGACCGGCTCGGGCTTCGACTCAACCGGCTCCGGTTTCACCACCTCTTTCTTAGTCTCTACCTGCGCTTGCTTCTCCACGGGCGTTGTTGCCTTTGCAGGAGTGGATTCCACAGCAACTGTTTGAGGTGTTACAGGTGTCGCAACGCTTTCCCGGGTGACTTGATTATCGCCAACTTTTGCTTTGATCCTGAGCTGTTGTCCGGGCGAGATGGCATTAGACCCCAGACCATTGAGTGATTTAATTTCTTCAATGGACATATCGTACATCTTGGAAATGCGATATAAAGTCTCGCCTTTCTGTACCGTATGCGTTTTCCCTGAAGGACCGGTTTGCTGAGTTGTACTTGTTTTCTTCGGCGTACTTTCAACCACCTTGGTCACCGGTGCGGGTGGCTTTTCCGGAGCCGCTTTCACTTCCTTTGAATCGGTGGTCAGACCAGCGGGAACATTAATGATCTGCCCTATCTTCAGTCCGTCGACTCCCGGATTGGCCTTTTGAAGATCATCGATGGTGACCGTATAGCGGCGGGAGACACTCGACCAGGTTTCCTTCGGCGCCACTTTGTGCAAGGTGAATTTCTTCCCGTTGATCCAGCGGGTGCGCAGCGAATCGGGATCTGCAGCCTGGGTAAATGTTCCTAACACAATGAAGAACAGGAGGAATAACCCTGTCTTCCACTTCACAAAATCTATCATTTTTTGATTCATATCTTTACACAAGTATAGCGGTATGTCCACCGGCAATGACGTTGAGGGTCTACTGTTTTCAACACATTAATTAACAGCAATGAAAACATACCTTCTCCGACTTTATTTCTCCTAACGGCATTTCTCTGCTTTCTTGTATTCAGCCATCTGCAGGGAAATCCAAAAAATCTCAAACATCTGTATTTCAAATAGATGTAGAGAAGAGATTAGTCCGGGAATTGCGAGAATGTTCTCCAAAGGACTCGCTGGAAGCTAAGCCATGAAGGCTGACCTGATCCTCATCAACATGAATACTTATGGCGGACTACTGGATGCAGCCGACAGTATCCGCACCCTGGTATTGAACAGCAAGATACCGGTGATCGTTTTTATCGACAATAATGCGGCATCGGCCGGTGCTCTTATCGCCATTGCCTGCGAAAAAATTTACATGCGCAAAGGGGCCAGTATCGGCGCGGCGACGGTAGTGACACAAAATGCAGAAGCGCTCCCCGATAAATATCAAAGTTATATGCGCAGTATGATGCGTTCAACTGCAGAAGCAAGGGGAAGAGATGCCCGCATCGCCGAAGCCATGGTGGATCCGCGTATCGCTATTCCGAATGTAAATGATTCCGGAAAAGTACTAACGCTTACCAGTACCGAAGCCTTGAAGCTGAACTATTGCAATGGCATTGCGGAGAGCATTAATGAAACCTTGGAGCTGGCGGGATACGCATCTTTCAAAATAACTAAATATGAACCCAGTTTGATAGATCGTTTGATCGGATGGTTGATTCATCCTGCTATCAGCGGAGTCCTCATTTTGGTGATGTTGGGCGGACTGTATTACGAACTGCAACAACCCGGATTAGGCTTTCCGATTATTTTAGCGATAGCTGCGGCTGTTCTCTACTTCGCTCCACTCTATCTCGATGGCCTTGCCGCGAATTGGGAAATCCTGATTTCTCTGGCGGGACTAGTCCTCATTATTCTGGAACTCTTTGTCATACCCGGATTCGGAGTGGCGGGGATTAGTGGAATTGTTCTCCTCCTCTTCGGACTAACGACCAGCCTGCTACGCAATGATGGCTTTGACTTTAGTGGTGTGAGCGGATACGCACTGACAGAGTCGTTGGCGGTGGTTGTAGTGGGAATGTCGGGGGCTTTAGGCTTGTTCATTTTCGCCAGCAAGGTATTATCCGAAAGTCCGATGTTTAAGAAGCTGGTGTTATCTACAGAAATGACGGCTGCTGCAGGCTATACTTCCGCGATTGATCATCCGGAAATCGGAACACAGGGTATAACGGTGACGCTGTTACGTCCATCAGGAAAAATTCGTGTGGGAGATCAGGTCTATACAGCGAGCAGTGAAAGTGGATTTATAGAGGCGAATACCACGGTGGAAATTGTTGCGATTATTGGTGGAAATATTATCGTGAAGCAATAATTAATCAACCAATTAACAAGTGTATTGGACGACCAAGCCCAAATTCAAATATTCGATAAAGCGTGGAAAGTTGAATGTCGCATTTCCCGTTTTCTAATCTGGAAATATAACTTTTCTTCGTTCCAACTTTGTCGGCCAACTCTTCTTGTGTCATGTTAGCTTCTTTTCTTGCCTCTTTAAGCATCTCACTGATCACAAAATATTGTGCCTTCTCTTCGAATTTATCACGCTTTGTTGTTCCGGTTTTTCCGTACTTTATTTCCAAAAGTTCGTCAAACGTTCTTGCATCCTTTATATTTTTCTTTTTCATATCACTTATTTTTACTTGCGAAATAATCGCGCTTATGTTTTAATGCTGACTCCAATTCTTGCTTTGATGTCTTCGGCGTTTTCTTTTGAAATCCATTAAACAGAATAACCAAATTACCTTTATCAAAACAACAGATCTAAATTTTCTCCCACTTCAACACCCCCTAATCCGTCTGTATCCAACAATGTTCCAGGACTTCTTCGGCTCTACAGTGCGTAATATTTTAAATACAAACTCAATTTTTCCTGAACTCTTTTTGTTTGTAGCAAATAAAATTCTGTAAAGTAATGTTTGTAGAAAATAATTTGTCTTTCGGTCTTCACTAACCAAAGTTAACTATAAAGTTAACATTCTCCAAATCTATCGTTGTACTCTACTGCTAATCATTGCATTAAAAAGGACTTTCACTGAGTTGCTGCAAAGACAAATCAGGCTTAAAACAGAATTTTTAATTGATTTCTGACTTTTTCCGAATCAGAAATAGTCCAACAAAAGTGAGGATTCCATTCACTAACAGCAACTCATATCCGAACTTAAAGCCATTGCACCAGACCGGCATCATATCGGCCAACACCCAGGTGAATGCAGGAGCGATGAGACATACTACCGGAACAAGAGTCTCTTTTAATTTTGATTTCATAAGGACACCATAGGCAAATAGTCCGAGGAGAGGACCGTACGTATAGCCGGCGAGTTTGAGGATGAGGTCGATGATGGATCGGTTATCGATCCAGTGAAAGACCATCACGCAAATCAGAAATACTCCTGCAAATACCAGATGTACTTGTCGGCGAATACTGGTTTGTTGTGCTTCGTTGAGTTTCGGATTGCGCTGAATGCCGAGGATATCGAGGGAAAAGGAAGCGGTTAATGCCGTGATCGCTCCATCTGCAGAGGGAAATAAAGCGGAAATGAGCGCGATGATAAAAATGAGTCCCATGACAGGCGGAAAATGTTGCATGGCGAGTGTGGGAAATAAATCATCTCCCTTGAGTGCCAGTTGATGATCGTTGCTGTAGAGATACAATACACCACCGAGAAAGAGAAACAGAAAGTTGACGAAAATAAGAATGACACTGAGCGTGACCACATTTTTCTGTGAATCCTTAAGCGTGCGCACCGAAATATTTTTCTGCATCATCTCCTGATCCAGACCGGTCATGGTTAATGCGATGAAGGCTCCGCCGAGAAGATGCTTCATATAATGACCCGGACTATTTATATCCGTAATCATTAGTTTGCTATAACCGAGATCCGTCATTCTTATCCATGCTTCACCAAAGGAGAGATCGAGATTTTGCAAAACATAAATAACACAGGCAATCAATCCGCCCAACATGAATGTAGTTTGCAGGGTGTCGGTCCAGACGATGGTTTTAACCCCGCCTTTAAAGGTATAGGCGAGAATGAGCAATAAGATGAAGATGGCAGTAACGATGAAGGGAACACCCATCTGATTCAACACCAGATCCTGCAGCACGCGAATCACCAGATAGAGGCGTGCAGTTGCTCCCAGGGTCCGTGAAACGATGAAGAAGAGCGCCCCGGTTTTATAAGAACTTCTTCCAAAGCGTTCCTGCAGATAATGGTAGATAGAAGTCAGTTGCAGGCGATAGTACAAGGGAAGAAGAATATACGCCACACCCATATAGCCGATAAAATAACCGAACACCACCATCAGGTACGACATCCCTGAACCTGCTACTGTTCCCGGCACCGAAACGAAGGTCACACCCGGAAAGCGACGTGCCGATCATCCCGAATGCCACTATATACCAGGGCGAGGACTTATTTCCCTGAAAAGCCTGGTTTCCTGCACCGCGGGCTGTATACCAGGAAATCCATAGTAAAACAAGGAAATAGAGCGCAATAAGAGTGATAATCAGGATCGGAGACATAGCCATTCGTATATCTGCAAAGAAAAAATAGCGGGAAATCAAATCTTAATGCCTCCTCAATTTTTTTGAACAATCGGGGATTCGTAATTTTGTAGAAATCCATCTCTCTTGCAACTCCCCTCCAAAGTCCTCGACGAAGCCATTGAAGCTTTTGCACAACTCCCCGGCATCGGTCGTAAAAGCGCGCTGCGTATGGTTTTACATCTGCTGAAAACTTCGCCCGAACGCGTGGAGCAATTTGGTGAAGTCCTGATCCGTTTACGCAAGGAGTTACGTTATTGCCAAAATTGTCACAACATCTCCGGCGAAGCCCTTTGCAGTATTTGCAGCGATCAGAAACGGGATGCCTCGCTGGTTTGTGTGGTGGAAGATATCCGGGATGTGATGGCCATTGAAAATACGCTTCAGTATAAGGGGCATTATCATGTTCTCGGCGGACTCATCTCTCCGATGGATGGCATAGGGCCTTCTCAGTTAAACATCGATAGCCTCTGCGAAAAAACAGGGCGCGGAGAAGTGGCAGAAGTGATTGCTGCGTTGAGCACTACGATGGAAGGCGATACTACATTATTTTATCTCTACAAGAAACTAAAGCCCTTCGACGTGAAGATGAGCACACTCGCCCGAGGAGTAGCCATCGGTGGCGCACTCGAATATGCGGATGAAGTAACATTGGGAAGATCCATCATCAACCGTGTTCCCTACGACAACCATCTGGTGAAATAGTATTTTTTTCGAGGTAAAAAACAGCGATGAAACTCAGTATCATTATTGTCAACTACAATGTCAGGTATTTCCTGCAGCAATGCCTGCAATCCGTACGCGCGGCGATGGCGGGTATGGAAGTCGAAGTTTTTGTGGTAGATAATAATTCATCTGATGGCAGTGTGGAGATGGGACCTTCGGCAAATACCATCTTGGATATCTCTCGAAAGATCAAACGCATGAGGTGGATGTGCTCAGCGGTGCTTTCATGCTTCTGCGAAAAACCACACTGGATAAAACCGGGCTTCTGGATGAAGATTATTTCATGTATGGGGAAGACATTGACTTGAGCTATTGCATCACCAGGGCCGGCTATAAAAATTACTATTACCACGACACGCGCATCATTCATTACAAGGGAGAAAGTACGAAGAAGAGCAGTGTCAACTATGTCTTCGTTTTTTACAAGGCCATGGTCATTTTCGCACGCAAGCACTTTGCACCCGGAGGAGCCGCGATCTTCGCATTCCTCATTAACATTGCGATCTGGCTCAGAGCCGGGCTTTCCATCATTAAGCGTTTTATAGAAAAATTATGGCTTCCTGTTGCCGATGGATTACTCATCTATCTGGGCATGGTCGCCATCAAGAACTATTGGTCCATCAATGCGCAGGTGGCACAGTACCCGCCCTTCTTTATGCAGGTGGTGGTGCCCATATATATACTTGTCTGGATCGTTGCTGCTTTTCTCAGTGGTGGATATGATCAACCCATTCGCATCTCCAGAATGGTGCGAGGATTATTAACGGGAACGGTCATCATTCTGGTAGGCTATGCCTTATTACCGGAAACGTTACGCTTCTCCAGAGCGCTTATCCTCTTCGGAACGGCCTGGGCCAGTTTATCTGTCACTTTAACGCGACTGGCATTGCACTTCAGCGGGATGAGAGCATTTCGGTTTGCTGACAGTATCAAGAAGCGCCTGCTCATTGCAGGAGATGCCGAAGAAACGCAACGCATCCTTTCCTTAATGATGGTCAGTGGGAACAATTCCAATTTTGTAGGGTATGCCGCAGAGCAGTCCCATACTAACGGTAAAGAACATCCGCTATTAACACATTATCTGGGTACGCCGGATGGTATCGCCGATATGATCTCGATGTATGAAATCAACGAAGTCATCTTTTGCGGAAAAAACCATAGTTCGGGTGACATCATCGCGCATATGCTGAAAATAGGCCGGCCGGAGGTAGAAATAAAGATTGCTCCTCCCGAAAGTTTATTCATCATTGGCAGTAACAGCATACACGAAAAAGGCGATTTGTATTTTGTGGATGTTCCTTCCATCAACAATCCGGTCAATCGCAGGAACAAGCGCATCTTTGATTTAAGTATGAGTATGGGCTTGCTGCTACTTTCCCCTTTCCTGATTTTATTTATCGACAACAAGTCCGGCTTTATAAAAAACATCTTCAGGGTGCTTTCCGGGCAAATCAGTTGGGTAGGACGTTATCTTTTAAAAGACAAAAACTTCAGCGGTCTCAAGACCGGTGTTTTATCTCCATCCATGTCGGGCGGTACTCATAAAGACGATGCCGCTACCCGTGAGCGATTAAACATTCTCTACACAAAAGATTTCAGAGTCTCCAATGATTTGAAACTGGTACTTGGGAATATTAAACATCTCGGAAAATTATAGACTATCGGGATCGCAGATTTAAACGGAAAACAGGATTTACGCAGATTTAATCAGCGAAAATCAGAAAAATCCGTGTCACTTGTCTCTTCACGAAAGTGACCAGATCTGTGTTCTTTATAAACCCGATTTGCCTAAATTAGCTTTGAACAGTAAAGTTCAATTCATTACTATTACAACTTCACAAGCTTCTTATGAATGTCCCTACCGTTGATGTTTAATTGCAACAAATAGACTCCAGGCGGATAATGCTCACCAATTTCTAAATGAACGTTTTCATTCACCATAAATTGATCAACAATTTGACCTGTGCCGTTATAAATTACTCCGGAAACCGATTCCTCCACTCCTCTAGTGAAATCCAGATGAAACAAGCCGGAAGATGGATTCGGATAAATACTTATGATCTCATCGTTGAATATTTCTTGTGATCTACACACTACATTCAGTGTTTTGGATTTATTATTACTTGATCCACAACTGTTGGTGGCCTTAACTTTTACTACTCCTGAAGCGGATCCCATTGTCATTGTCAATTGCGTAGTCCCCTGACCGTTAGTAATTGCAGCTCCTGCCGGTTTGGTCCAGGAATACGACGTCGCTCCATAAACGGGACTAATCGAATAGACTAAACCCATTTGTCCTGCACAAACATTCACCGCTCCACTGATGACCGCAGGAGGAACCGGCATGCCTTTAATAAACTTTGCTTTTGAAGCGCTAGAGGTACAATTGTTATAGGCTAGAACACGAATTGAATCAGAAGAAAATGAATTGTTTATTGCCACATTAATAGTTGTTGTTCCCTGTCCACTCAACACGCTAACACCTGCCGGCACACTCCAAATATATCCGGTCGCCTGATTGACCGCATTGATTGAATAACTTTGATTAGATGCACAAATACCATTGGATAAACCTGAAATCCCTGCAGGCGTAGCGGGTGCTTTCGTTTTTATCAGTTTTGAAGACATCGCACTATTTCCACAATCGTTCCCTGACTTAACACCAATAGATCCGGAAATGAATCCGGGAGAAAAATTCACCACTACATTGGTTGTTCCTTGTCCGGAAACCAAATTCATTCCGGAAGGCAAACTCCAAACATAAGTGGTGGCGTTTGCGACAGGTGCAATGCTATAATTATAATTTGTAGTTCCGGGACATGGTCGGGAAGTTCCGGTAATAATTCCGGGAACAGCAGGAACTGAAGAAGCTGTTAAAACTATGACATTAGATAAAAAGAACCGCATGTACCGGAAACCTGACAGGTATACGAACCGGCAATATTCGCTACATAACTAAAACCGGTCGCATTTGCAATATTAGTTCCATTCAATTTCCATTGGTAATAAGGCCTGTTCCCAGTGGAGCTTGCATAAGTTTATAATTTCCTCCACAAATTACAGTGCCATTTTGAGTGGTAATCAGAGGACCCGATGAAAAAACAGTAACAGGCACACCCGGAGTGGTCACTGATCCACAAGCGTTGAACAATTGACAACTATACGTTCCGGATTGAGTGGCATTATAATTCCAGTTTGTGGCTCCTGCAATATTTGCACCATTTAACTTCCACTGGTAGCTGGTCCAGTAATTATCAACACTTAATGCTACTTGCGTACAACCCACTAAAGAGCTATATGAAATGAAAGGCGAAGTACTTCCATTAGTCATAAGTAAAACTTTAGGCTGTACACTTGAAACCGTACCACAAGATGAATTTACATAAACAGAATACACCCCCGATTCAGAAGCATAAAGCGAATTTGCTCCTGAAACTGTAGCACCATTGAAATACCAATCAATTGAAGTGATACCCGGATCGTTCGGGTACGAATTTCCGTTAGCATCTACAGCTTCCAGAAACACATTACTTGCACTGCAATCACTGATGACCTGTGTGCTTACAGGGGAAATATAAACAGGTGGCAGCGTACCTATGGTCACACCTATTGCATTTGAAGTGACTGTTCCAGGGCAGGCAGCATCGGTAACCACACAAGTATAAGCACCTGACAGACTCGCATTGTATGAATAATTACTTGGTGCACCAACTGAAGCCCCATTTCGTTTCCAATCGTAACTTATCCCTGAGCCTCCATAAGTTCTCGTTGCAATTAAATTTACAGGACCTGTACAAGCAGTGGGTCCACCATTAATCACCTGCAATGTAACAGGATTAGGTCCCAGATCAAATGCTGAAGTTGTTCTTGAGCAGGTGCCTGATGTAACGAAACACGTATACGTACCTGCCAGCCCTGTAGTATATGTACTCAAAGTGGCTCCGCTAATATTTACACTATTACGTTTCCATTGATAGGTATAACCTGTTCCTGTTCCTGCACTTAAAGTTCTCGTGTTACCGCCATTCAGGCAGGCCCAGGGTCCAATCGTATAGCCTGAACATGTAATACTTCCGGCATTGTCTAATTTTTGAGTTACATCAATAGTATTTGACCAGGAAACACAAGCTGAAGCATTCGTTAGTTTCACGGAAAAGGCACCACTTAATTTTGCATAATATGTGGAACCGGTTGCCCCGGAAATTGCAACGCCATTTTTATACCATTGATAGGAGAATCCAACACCTGTATTGGAACTCAACAACACACTATCTCCGATACAAAACGACACAGGCCCTCCGGCAGTAACAGTCGCTGTTGTTTGTACACAGGAAGGACAAGAAGTAGTAAAGGCAGGATCGAGGGTTTCAATGGATGAAGTATTACCCAGTACTCCGTTATTGGCGGTGAGAGAAAAGTCAGTAACAGTTTGACCGGAGGTTGTATTCATTCTCCAATAGCCTGTCAACCCGGTTGAATTTGCAGGCAAAACCGCACTCATATTTGACAGCAGCTGGGATGGAGTGCGCGCAATGTTCCATATCCTTAACTCCTTAATTAATCCTTTAAACGGGCTAGGTGAAACCGTAGAATTGTAAGAACCGATACAAAGAGGGTTGGTGGTATTAATCGCTGCGGTTGAGGTAGATGTCCCCGGCAATAAAACCCCATCAATATAATATGAAAGGATTGTATCTTTCCGTACCACTGCAATGTGATGACAGAGTCCGTCACGTATGTTAAATGTACCACCCGGTCCATATCCTGAACCATTGATAGTAAAGGAAGGAGTTCCATTGTAGGCCAGGGCCAGCCCAAAACCGGTTCCGTTGCCGGTGGCGTAATGTGAACAATATACTCCCAGATACTGGAACCCGAGGGTGAATCTGCCCGAATCCATGCTTCGAGGGTCAGGTTTCCTGTTCCTACATTATAAGCCGTATTACCGGGAATAATAACACGATCATTCACCCCATCAAATAATAATGCATTTTGAGAAAGTTGGGCATTACCTGTAAATGACTGGAGTAAAATCAAGAAAATAAATGATATATTTTTCATGGGGCCAGGATGTTTAGGTCAGAACGAATGTAAAAAGAATTCTGAATTAAACAATACCCGCGACCACTATTTCCACGAATGATATGAATTAAACTGTAAACTGCTTTGTAACCGGGGTTATTAAATCTTCTAAAACTGCCCACGCTCAGGGATATAATTAATTCTAATCAAATAGCCTTATCGGGAACGCTGATGAAGGCAGAAAACAAGATGGTCGCAGATTTAAACCGCGAAAATCCGCAAAATCCGTTTAATCGGTGTTCCTTTTAGAATCACTTCACGACGACCAACTTTCTTTGAAAACGTGCTGTACCGTTGTCAAATACGGCGAGATAGATGCCCGGTGCAAGTATTGGCAGAGCGAGTTGTTGTGTTTTTGAAGATGCAATTATTGCTTGAGAAAACACTTTCCTTCCACCCATTTCAAAGAGACTTATATTACCTTGTGTAGTAGAAACATTCTTCAGGTTAAAATAAAGAATCTCTCCTGAAGTAAGCGGATTAGGATACAAGGTCATTTCCATTGCACTCAAAGACTCCTGAAGGCTAACAGTACCGGTCACGGCAATTGTATTTGTGGTTGTATTGGTTTGAATAGGCGGATTAAAATCAAAATAGATATAGGCGGTGTTGTGAATTTGTGTGCCAATGGGGAGATTATTATTTCGTCGTACTTTATACTGAACATAACCATGACTATCCGGTTCATTGTTGACGCTATCGGGTAAATTGATATTCGGAAAATTAAATTTTACAACATTACCAATCACCTGCACCAGGGGTTCATGGCTATATGCTAATAGCTGAATACTACTTTCATCAATATGTTGATCAAGTGAATCAATAATATAAACATGCTGTGCAGGGGCATTTCCTGTATTCTGGAATCGAATGGTGTAGGTTAACCAATACTGAGAAGTATCTGTTGATCCCGATGGGTAAACTTGCTTATCATTAGGGTCGTAACTATTCACAACCTGCACGCAATTCATGTAAAAGTTATTGGAAGAATTATAATCACCTAACAGGGTAGATACCCACACTTCAGCACAAATGCTACTGCCAAGTGTAGCTAGAGTATCAATGTTAAAAACCGTTTGGAAATAGGTATAAATATCTACCGAATCAAAATTTGAAATGGTGTAAACCATGGTATCACCACTCATTGAAGGAATTAATGCACCATTCACTGGAGAAAGAAACGTTACCGGCCCGCTTACTCTTACTTTCACTGTTCCTGTGACCCCACTTCCACATGACAATCCAAAATTATTTGGGATATTCCCTGCATTAACACTCAATATAAAATCACTGCCGGGTCGGGCAACATCCGTAATCACACCTGCTGATAGAACACCCAGATCAAAGCCTGGCTTGCAGTTTAATCAAAATCAGCACCTGAAAACGTCAAAGCCGAAGAACCAATAGTAGCATTAAATCCTGAATTTCCAGCAGGACAGCCAACAACAAAAGAAGTTGAAACAGTATCAATCATCCAATAATAACTCCCGGTATCTACATTGAAAGAATATTCAAGACTATTTGAAATAATCTGCTCGCACAACAATCCATTTTTATATAAATAAACTTTAACATTCTTTAAGTCTTGTTCAAAAGTATCATGATTACAATTGAAATTACTATCATGATAAATTTTTCCCTTTAAATTCCAGGCTGCTGCACAATTGTTTTGATTAATTATATCACAAATTGGCAGTGGTGGTAACGATGACTGGGTTATTATTTGATTTGGCAGGCACTGAATACCTGTGCTACCTATACTAAAACCACCACTACCGTCGTAATTTACTACACGAATAGGAGGTAAACACGTCAAACTTGGATTATCATTTACTAGCAGTTGAATCATCGTATCTGGAAGTTGAGGAAGATCAACTAAACTATTAAGTTCACATGTTAAATCGAAAATAGAGGGTGGAAGTTGAGGCAAATGAACTAGAAAATTATTTCCACAATTCAATCTATATATTTTAGAAGGTAAGGTTGGAAGAATAGTAATGTTATTGTCATTACACGAAAGAACCTCTAAAGAATCAGGAAGTGTCGGGATCGAAGACAATTGATTATAACCATACCACAGCTCCCTCAAAGAATCTGGTAGTGAGGGAAGAATACTCAATCCCGTTGCATCGCAAGACAACTCTCTAAGTCCATTAGGCAATACAGGAAATGTACTTAATGGATTCCATGAAAAACCAAGTGACTTTAGACCTAAAGGCAATGAAGGTAAAAATGTTAGTTGGTTACTAGAGCATATTAATCTTTTCAATGAATTTGGTAAATCTGGTAAAATATTCAATTGATTTTCGGTGAGATAAAGTATCTCCAATGAATCAGGAAGACTTGTTATGTGTTTTGTTTGATTTGATATGCATCTAAAGTTCTTTAATCTTGGAGGCAATTGCCTTACCGTATCAATTAAATTTCCCTCTATTTCAAAAATTTGTAAATTGTCAAAATATTGAAGCCCTTCCAAATCAAAAATTCCACTACCTGTTGAAGACCACATCGTCGTTGCCGACACAACAAGGTTGCAGGTAGTATCCAGTTGATTACCTGTAATACAAGAAGAAAATCCGACGTTTTTCAAGTAATTCACAAAATTTGTATCCGGTAGAGTAACATATTGTGCTTTTACTTTTGAAAAGCTCCCACAGAATAAAATTAGAATAAGGAGTGCTTTTGTAAAAGTTCTCATGCTTGATAAGGTATTAAGACCTAAAGGTAACTAACTTTCTTAAAAAACACCCAATACCAAATAAAATAATTCTAATGAAGCATGTTTTATCAGGAACCTGACCGCCATCAGGTCAGCACTAATCCAAGCGGAAAACAGGATTTACCCAGATTTAATCAGCGAAAATCAACACAATAAACTTTACTCTCCGTCTTCATCTCCCTCCCCTATTACAGCAGAAACTTAAATGCATTTTCCGGTGTGATCACTTGCGCTGCTGCTTCCGGATAGGCATTGATAAAAGCTTTGAAGATTTTGAATTTATCCGTAAATTAAGTACTTTTTTTTCGGATGTGATCGAAATTTCAACAAAATATGACAACAAAAGTCAATTTACTTCATTGGTTAAATTTGTTGAGAGGTCATCTTTCAATATACCTGATTATTTAAACCATCAACTAAAAAATGATTATTGGTAATAGCTGAAACTCTGTATATGCTCTTTAAAACCGAGTCTTTACTTCAACATAAACTTTTTATTTTTATCTCCATTCTTTGAACCCGAGTATTTTGACCAAACATCAACGATGTTGAACAAAATATTTTAAAATATATCCATAAAAACAAAATATTCTCTTTTCATAGTCTAATAACTATTATTAATTCTGTTTCCTGAAACCATATGCAAATCACGGGTACAAGAATTGTATAAACTCTAACCTACAATTCCCCTGTCAGCTTTATGTGGGACTCACCCTCTCCACGGTATCGAGGCTGTAAGGTTACAGTTTTAAATGTACTTATTCCGCTTTCTAATTTAGTCCTCTAATTTAGAAATACCTGCACATGGAGCACTTAACTTATCAATTCCAATAAAAATATTTTCTATAGTGTTTTCCCGGAGATTAATCACGCTTTGCCAAAATTGTATTGCCGGGACGCCGCCTTTTAATTTTGTCCCCCCCATAAGTATCTTCAACGGAGGAATCGGTTTCACCAAACAACTGTCATTCAATTTTAAATCACTTCACAATCATTTTTGCTGCTTACGACTCTCCCCTACTGCCAATTCACAAATATAGAAGCCGGCCGCAAGTTCCGGTAATTGCACCTCGTAATGTTCAGACAGGGTATTGAAATTTTCCCTCATCAATAGCCGGCCTTCACTAGTAAACAAACGAAACACACATTCATTTTCTTTCATCAAATCACTTGACAAATAAATAATCCCACTGGAAATAGCCGGAACCGGAAAAACAGTGAAATCATCAGCATCCGCCAATGTCGAAAAACCCGTCCTGCATACCACAAGCAGCTGCAGTGATTTGTCGGCTGAAGAACCACATGCATTATCCGCTCTCACTTTCAATACCCCTGAGGATGTTCCCATATCCATAGAAATTTGCGTAGTACCTTGTCCACTGGTTATAGTAGCACCTGAAGGTGGAGTCCATGTATAACTGGTAGCACTGTACACCGGGGTAATTGAATAAGTCAATCCCATCTGACCTGCACAAACACCAATTGGTCCTGCCATACTTACAGGCTTGGCAGGAGAAGACTGTATGATCCATTGCGCATCATCACTCACACTACATGCAGTGATAGTCGAAGTGTATCTTTCACAAACCCTGCATTAAAATTCACTATAATTGTATTTGTACCCTGTCCACTCAACAGCGTCATTCCACCCGGAACTGTCCATGTATATCCAAGCACATTATTCAGTACGGGCAAGGTATAAGTGACGGTCGAATTACAAACTCCGCTTAAAGGTCCGCTAATTCCCGCAGGAGCAAGCGCAGCATTGGAATTAATATATTTTATCTGAGCAGGTCCGGATCCGCAAACATTTGAGAACTGCACCTTCAAATTACCCCCAGTGAACGCCGGGGAAAAAACAAGCTTAATGTGATTTGTTCCTTGTCCTGAAACCAATGTCGCTCCAGCCGGTACAGTCCAATAATAATACGCATATGAAAGAGATTGACTCACCGAATAACTGAAACGTGAAGCACCAGGGCAAACCAATGTATCTCCGCTGATTGCAGAAGGCATTATGGTTATCGGGCTGACACGTGAAATACTGATTGTATCCGAAAATAAATTTGTCACACAGCCATTCTTTGAAACCCTGCAACAGTACTTCCCGGGCAACGAAGCATATTTAAAAAAAGAGATCGCACCGGGAATAAGGACTCCATCTTTGAACCATTGGTAACTGCTATAATTATATGGGGCCATCAATTTTGTGGAATCATTGGAACAGATCACGTTTCCCTTAGTGGATGTAATGGCAGGAGAGACATTATATACATCAGCATTCAAGGAATCTGACAGAATTGATCCACAGGAATTGAATAATCTACACGTATACTTTCCGGTTTTATTGACTGTAAAATAGTAAGTTGTTGCACCGGCTATTGGAATGTCATTAAAATACCATTGATAAGCAACCCAACCATAATCAACCCATACCTGCCAGGGTGAACATGAAGAGGTCGTGCTACTTGAGATTTCAGGTGGGACAGTGCCGCTAGCTGTTTTCCTGATTATAATAGAATTGGTATTAAAAGTACCACATGATGAAGTTCCAGATGCAGAAAATACTCCCGAGTAATCTGTAAAACAGGATGTAGTTTGCAAAAGGCAGAAAGAATAACATCCCACGAATAGATGATACACCGGGATCGGGAAAACAGTTCCATTATAAGCCATCAGATAGAATGAGGTATATAAATTATCACAATCATCCAGTGATGATGATATGCCGTTTACTGACAGATTGGGTAAGCTTCCAAAAGTAAGGCTTAATGAATTCGTACTTCTCGAACCGGGACAAAGATTGGTATCTGTCACTTCGCAGGTAACCACACCTCCCTGAGTAAACGAGTAAGATGAATTATTGGTTATCGCAACAGAAGTACCATTCAGCTTCCAGTTATAAAGGGGGTTTATTTTATAGAGTAAATCTACCTCGAGGTTCACGGAAGTACCTGCACAAGGAGAAGTAGTGGACAATGGAACCAGCACAGGATTATTTGATCCGAGTGTAATGGAACTGGTACTTTTAGAACATCCACCCGGAGCTGAAACGACACAATAATAATTCCCATAACTATGCGTAGAAAACGAATTACCCGTTTGCGGAACAAGTACAGAGTCGCGATACCATTTGTAGGTATATCCTGCATTGAACGGCACACTCAATGTTGCCGAATTATTATTCAAACAGTGCCAGCTCGAAATAGAATAACTTCCATTAAACATAACTCCACTTATTTCATCAAGGTACTTCTTTACTTTTACAGGTTCAGAATAACTTGTACAGCCATTCGCATTTGTCAGAGATACAGAATAAATACCTGATACATTTGCGGTGTAAGCGGTTGAATTTGCATTTGAAATAACAGCACCGTTTCGATACCATTGACATACTGATCCGGAAGGCACATTGCGATTCAAGACAACACTGCTTCCATCACAAAACCCGTACTAAAAAGGAACAGTAATCGAAACTGGTCGTATCGCTGAAAAGCAATCCATGCCTGATAGAGGATCATGCCCATCCTGTTGAGGAGTATTTCCCTTATAACCATGGTATGCATTTGAAGACAAATCCTTGATTTGTTGTTTTGCACCTCCGCCCATACTCCAATTAGCCACCAATCCGGAAGCATTTGAAGGAACCGATTTTCGCATATACTTCAAAATAGCAAACTGATCTCTCGCATAGTTCCATATCCGAATATCCTTCAATAAACCTTTAAAATTAAAATAATAAAACGAATTTGACACTTCACCGCCTATTCGAACCGAGTCAGTATTAACATTGTTGCTACCCAGATTGTAAAGCGACTTTGAAGTAACAAAAACACCATCTACATAAAAATTAATTAATGCAGCCTGTACAACAATTGCGATATGGTGACAACTGCCATCGGATACGTTAAAATTAGAATTAGCAGATGTTTGACCACCTCCTGATGTTATGTAACTATAACCAATATTTCCACTCGCTGACAGCCAAATTCCATATCCTCCCTGATGATAAGTACTCATACCTTTGGATAAGATATATTGTGTATCTAATGTATCTGACCTCATCCAAAATTCAATTGTAAAATCACCCTTTCTGACATTCAGATTGTACTTATCCGGGACAATCGCAATATCGTCAATACCATCGAAAAGCAATCCGCTTTTTTCAATCTGTGCATTCAGAGAAAGTAAAGACAGCAATGCTATAATGAGGAGGAAAGTTTTCTTCATGCCTTATAAAATTATAATCAAAGGTAAGCATATTTCCAGAAAAAACGAAAAAAATAAAGACGGGTGATAAGGATTTACCGGCAAGAAACACATACCTCCGCAGAAATCTGTTGATTGAGTCAAATGCATGATTCAAAACAGAAACTAAGGGCAGAACCGCCCGCTTGATGATACGAACAAATCATTGCAAAATTTCAACTCCTGCAAAATCTGTGTACAAAAAAGCCTATCCGGTATTGAGACCTCTTAATCTTAAAGCCATCAGCACTTTCTTTGTCTCCGCCGGGAAATCACCTTTGAGCATCCAGTCGTAATAGGACGGTTCCTTTTCGAAGACATCAGCGACAGTGCGGCCTTTATGCTTTCCGAAGTTGAAGACTTCCTCTTTCTTCTCATTAAAGACAATGCGTCCGGCGAGGTCTACGTTTTGGTTCATCGCTGTGAACTGGTGCAACCCTTCTACATCCTTTGCAAGGTCAGGATAGCGCTCTAATTGCGCTACAAATACTTCGTAGGTAGCAATAATATCCGCCTCGGCACTGTGCGCATTCTCTATTTCTTTCTGGCAATAAAATTTATACGCGGCAGCAAGTGTACGTTGCTCCATCTTATGAAAAATATTTTGCACGTCTACCATACGGCGGCCCTTCATATCAAAATTAATTTCTACCCTGAGAAATTCATCCACCAGCATCGGAATATCAAACTTATTGGAATTATAACCTGCCAGATCAGCATTACCTATGAATGCGGAAATCTCCGGAGCCAATTGCTTAAACGTGGGTTCGTGCGCTACATCCTGATCATAGATCCCATGCACTTTAGATGCTCCTGCAGGAATGGGTATCTCCGGATTCACTCGCTTCGTGAGTACCGGTTTAGAACCATCGGGCATTAATTTCAAAATACTGATTTCAACAATCCGGTCAGCACCTACAGTTATACCGGTCGTTTCGAGATCGAAAAAAGCCAGTGGCTTATTTAATTTTATCATGACAAATTCGTTAATACGCTACCGTTATGGAAATTTTAATTCAACAGACATATGCGAAGTACCTGGCTCGATGACTAAATCCGTCTCTGCTTTTCCGGCCTTGGCATGCTTCAATACTACCTTGTAAGTGCCCGGAGGCAATGCGACATCAAATCTTCCGTTCGCCTCATTCGTTTCCAGTGTTGCTACTGCATCTCCACTCGATGGCGTGGTGATCACTGCGAAAGCGCCTTTGGCAGGAGTGCCTACATTGGTTACCCCTTTTCCCGCTACCCAGCATAAGGGATTTTGAACGAGCGATTTTTCCAGGGTCACTTTGTATAAATCGTAATCACCAATACCGCTATCGCGAACAGCAGATAAATAAGCCGTCTTCCCATCTGCAGCAACAGCGATGTTAAAATCATCATACACCGAATTAATCGGATACCCGAGATTCATTGGAGCACCAAAGCCTTCACTCGGACTACTCATATAACTCATGAAAATATCTAATCCACCCATGCTTTGATGATTGGTGGAGCTAAAGAAAAGCGTTTTTCCATCCAGCCAAAGAACAGGATTATCTTCATCACCATCTGTATTCAGAGGTCCGGTTAACTTTTCCGGCTTACCAAAACCGGTGGATTCTGTTCGTGTACACTTGTAAATATCTTTCCCTGTTTTGCCATCCATAGCCTCTGCAGAAAAATAAAGTGTAAGTCCGTCGGGTGACATCGTAGCACCGGTTTCCAAAACTTTCGTCTGAAAATCTTTTCCCAGCAAGACCGGCTTCCCCCATGATTTCCCCTGCAAATCCGCCAGATAAATATCACCATTCGCTTCCGGACCTTCTCGGTAAATCAACATACGATCACCATTCATATTTAAAAACATCGTCTCCTCATAAAATTCTGTATTCACAGCAATGCCCGCATTCTTCACTTTGGATCGGGACGTATCATTCTGTGTAAAAAAATAAACATCGGAAGGTGAATCACCGAAATCATCTGTCAATCCTCCTGTTGAACCCTTTCTCTTCGAGCTAAAATAGATGATCGTATCGGCAGCACCCATGATCGGGCGATAGTCCGCTTGTGTTGAATTAATTGTTTTACTTAAATTCTGAAAAGTGCAAGCCACCGGATTTTCCACTAGCTTCTTTGCGTTATAACTCCACTCTACCCATCGGGTAAACTTCAATTTTGCATCCACGCTTCCCCCCTTCTGCACACGAAATGCCTCAAACGTTTCTATCGCTTTGTCGTAGAGTCCGGCATAATGATACGCCTTGCCCAAATCAAACAAGACATCCTTCGGCTTATCTTTAGTATTTGCATTTGCTGCGAATTCCAGATATGGAACTGCTTTATGTTTCGCCAAATTTGTCAGCAGATAGCATAACCCCAATTTATGATTGTACTCTGCGTTGCCGGCTTCGGTGATAACGAGACGCTCATACAATTTCAACGCCATCGGATAATTCAATGCTTTAAAATAAGCATCTGCTTCTTTGGAAGCATCTTTCAATTCATCATTTGTAAATGGTTTGATAGCAGGTTGCTTTTTCTGAGCGACAATGGAACCATGCACCAGAAGCAGCAAAAGGATATAAATTATCTTTTTCATACACGTGTTATTACAGGTGCAAAGTACTAAAAAATCAAATCCTTCCTGTTAACATTGAACCTGTTTTATTCACAGTTTGCGCCCCTTCCATGAATTGTTCACAAACGGCCTGATTATAAGCGAAAACAAGGTAAATAAGGGATAGAAAAACGACATTAACACGATCTCATAAAGTGAAAAAAACTGATTCGTTAACTTTCCCCAATTCCTCAGGAGAATCCACTCGGCAATAAAACGAAGCAGGAATACTAAACCAAAAGTAGCGACAGTGCTTCTATCCATGATGAATAGAAAAATTGCGCAAACGAAAGCTAGCGCTGCTGCCATTACCAATAGTCCAACGAAATGAATAGATCCCACCGGATAATGTTTTACCTTACCATTCCACCGTAAGCGCTGCTGAATGACGTTCAATAATGTTGGCATCGGCCGTGTTGAAACTACTGCATCAGGTGCAACGAGCGGAACCACTTTACCCGGAAAAAAATTATTGAAGCTCAGCATGAGAAACGTATCATCACCGGAAGCGATATGCTGTTGCTGCCGGTAACCATCTGCTTTCAGCCAGGCGCTTTTACGAAAGGCCAGACTCGCCCCTGTGTTCAGCAAAGGAAATCCGTTTTGAAGTGATCCGGCACCGCAGGATTGCAATACCGCAGTCTCCATCGCCTGAAATGCAGTGATAGGCCTTCCTTCGTCCTCCACTTTCACTAAACCACATACCATCATCGCATCATCAGCAATACCTTTCGTAACCAATGCACGGATCCAGTTCGCTGACATCGTACAGTCAGCATCACCGGTAATGATCCATTCACCTGTTGCTGCATGCACGCCGGCTGTAAGCGCAGCTTTCTTCCCCTGATGGGTAGCTTCTTGTAAGCGGACAATATGCAGTCGGGGTCAGTGAGGAGGGATAATTTCTTCCACGTATCATCCTCAATATGATCATCGATAACGATCCATTCTACTTTTTCAGCAGGATAATTCTGACTTTGCAAGGATTGGATAAATGAGGAAATATTCTCCGACTCATTCCTAACGGGTAGCAGTACCGAAACCTTCGGAAGATCGTTGTCAGATAAGTTTCCGGCGCTTTTTCTATTGCCATCTTCCATCCCCGGGAATAATAAACAAGCAACAGGGCATAACCTAAATTCAAAAGGACGAATGCAATTGCCATGACTTTATAAAATTACTTTATTCCTGACTTTAAGAAACAACACTGATGTCGCTCCTAACATTGCAGGGAAGGCCAAATTAATACACCAGATACTAAATGTCACCAGTAGAATGGAAGATGACAAAGCCCCGGCAAAGCCAAATATAGCAAGATTCACACTGCCACGAATCCCCAGTTCTCCCAGCGCAATACTTGGAATTGCAGTAATAAGCATGAATGATAAAGCAGACAAACCGGCCATCTCAAGAACCGGTGGATGAAAGCCCAGAATTTTAAAGAGTAATAATTGTTGCAATGTAAAAACTACATAGCGGAACAAGGACAATGACCATACATACAACAAATCCCCATTGGAGCATAGATCCCATACATGCACTTTCTCTTTCCATGCACTCCTGATGTTCATCGCATCAATCCATTTTACAAGACGTGGCAACTTCCACCATCCTATACTAAGTAATACGATTATCAATACAATCAGTACACGCCAGAAAAACAAGACCTGTGTTTCCATCTCCAAAAACAAAGGCAGATAAAAGAGCAAGGCCACCAATCCTGCCTGAAAGGTTAACAATAACTGAGATGTACTTCCCAGCAATGACAACAATGCCCCTTTCACTCTGTTATCAGGGTGGAGATAGATAATCCTTCCGGCAAACTCACCGGAGCGATTCGGTGTAAAAAAACTCACCGTGATTCCGTTAAACACTGCACGAATCGCTCTGAAAAAAGAAACTATCTCTATTTTTTTGATCAAATATTTCCATTTTATTGCTTCTATGCTCCAGTTCAAAATAGCAAGCATGAATACAGTGATCAACCAAAGGTTATGCTCGGCTTTAAAAAACAGATCCAAACTTGACCATGCATCACCGAGTCCGACCCATTGACGGTTGAAATGAAAATATATAAACCAGCAGGACACTAAAAAAGCCAGAACTTTTATCAGCCACCAGAACTTAACATACCATGGTCCTTGAATCATTCTGTGTTTTTACGTGAAAATCCGGTAATAGTTTATTTTCCGTGCTAAGTAGACAGCAGGTTCAATGACGAAGCAATTGCACCTCCAATAGCGTATTTTCTTCAATCCTAAGCAGAGCTAATAATAGAATTTTCCACACGCTAAATAGCCATTGACGGTTGGATTTGTTTACTACCGTCCTTAACAAGAAAAAATACTTCAGGGCAAGATCAGGCCTGCGCTGTAGGACCCCCAAAATTCATTGGCAAGCCCACACTATCCGTTTGCTTAATCGTACCGTGTACCGCTTCATACTTCTGTACATTGTCCGCTAACGCACTTAATAAACGTTTTGCATGCTGAGGGGTCAATACAATTCTTGACTTCACTCTGGCCTTCGGCACGCCGGGCATCACTTTCACAAAATCAACCACGAACTCTGCATTGGAGTGTGTAATGATAGCGAGATTGGAATATATCCCTTCAGCGATTTCTTCGGAGAGTTCTATATTGAGTTGATTGGGGTTATTATTCTGGTTGTCCATAATGATTTTGGGTTAGAATGAAACTTAACGGGGTTACGAAATTACGAATATTCCCGGAAGCGTGAAAATAAGGATGAACGCCTTCATCCTTATTTTCTCTGCTTCCGGGATACGAAATTACGAATTACGAATGGGCGAATCCGCTAATCTACGAATGTACGAATGGGCGAATCCGCTAATCTACGAATGGACGAATGGACGAAACCGCTAATTTTCGAATGGACGAATGGACGAATACGCTAATTGACGAATATACGAAACCTGCCTGCCGGCAAGCAGGGGCGAATGGGCGAATCCGCTAATCGGCGAATCGGCGAATAACGAATGGGTGAATGGGTGATACCGTCCTGGAGGCAGGTGGGGTAGCAGAAACGCCCCATATCGGGGCGTTTCTGAGTACAATTTTGATAGTTTTTAAACTTCTTCTGCTTCTTTTTTGGAAGCCATAAGTAAGTCGTATTCTTCCTGAGATCCAACGATGAGCTTTTCGTACTCGCGTAATCCGGTACCAGCGGGGATAAGATGTCCCACGATAACGTTTTCCTTGAGTCCGTTGAGGTAATCAATGCTTCCGCGAATGGCAGCTTCATTGAGTACTTTGGTGGTTTCCTGGAAGGACGCTGCAGAGATCCAGCTCTTGGTATGCAACGATGCCTGTGTAATTCCTTGTAATAACGGTGACGAAGTGGCAGGAGTAGCGTCGCGGGCTTCCACGATGCGAAGATCTTTACGCTTGAGATGCGAGTTTTCATCACGCAACTGACGAAGCGTTACAATCTGTCCGGCTTTGAACCTCGGAGAATCTCCCGGCTCTACAACAACCTTCTTATCAATGATCGAATCATTCTCCGTACTGAAATCGATTTTATTCACCGACTCTCTTTCGAGGAAGCGGGTATCACCCGGATCTTCGATGATGACTTTACGCATCATCTGACGCACGATGGTTTCAAAATGCTTGTCATTGATCTTCACACCCTGCAGACGATATACCTCCTGAATTTCATTCACCAGGTATTCCTGAACTGCTGTTGGTCCTTTGATCGCAAGGATATCGCTCGGTGTAATTGCTCCATCAGAAAGCGCTTGTCCTGCACGGATAAAGTCTCCATCCTGAACAAGAATATGCTTACTCAAAGGAACAAGATATTTTTTCACTTCACCATCACGCGCAGTGATAATTGTTTCACGATTACCACGCTTCACACCACCATAGCTCACCACACCGTCAATTTCAGAAACGACGGCAGGATTACTTGGATTACGTGCTTCGAACAATTCCGTTACACGTGGAAGACCACCGGTAATATCACCTGTACGACCCATCTGACGAGGAATCTTAACAAGGATTTCTCCCGGCTCAATTTTATCTCCTTCACTTACTGTGATATGGGCACCTACAGGAATATTGTATGCTTTGATCGTTTCCTTACCGCTTACAATTTTAATGACCGGAATCTTCGTTTTATCTCTGCTATCAATAACTACTTTCTCCTTAAAGCCGGTTTGTTCATCGGACTCTTCTTTGAAAGTAATTCCTTCTTCAATATGTTCAAATGCAACCTTACCTCCAAACTCAGAAATGATCACTGCATTAAATGGATCCCATTCGCAGATCATATCTCCGGTATTTACGGTTTGGCCTTCTTTCACAAAAATATGCGAACCATAAGGAACGATACCGGAGTAAAGTACAGCACGTGTATTCGAATCAATAATCCGAACCTCGCCCGAACGACCGATTACAATATCTGTTTCTTCACCCTTTTTACCACTCTTGATGGTACGCACTTCTTCAAATTCTATGATACCGTTAAACCTGGCAACAAATGAAGTTTCTGTTGCGCCTTTCACGGCCACACCACCGACGTGGAACGTACGAAGTGTAAGCTGTGTACCGGGCTCACCGATGGACTGCGCTGCAATAACTCCTACAGCCTCTCCCTTCTGCACCATGCGTCCGGAAGCGAGGTTTCGTCCATAACAACGTCCGCAAACACCCTTCTTGGATTCACAGGTAAGTACAGAACGAATCTCCACAATCATGATCGGAGAATTCTCAATTTTAGATGCAACATCTTCATTGATTTCTTCTCCTGATTTAACAAGGAGCTAACCGGTTTGCGGATGATAAACATGGTGAACCGATACGCGACCGAGAATTCGATCATACAAAGATTCTACCACATCTTCCTGATTCTTCAATGCAGTCATCGCTAATCCGCGCAATGTTCCGCAATCCGGATCAGTGATAATTACATCCTGTGCAACGTCAACAAGACGACGTGTCAGGTAACCCGCATCTGCCGTTTTAAGGGCGGTATCGGCAAGACCTTTACGCGCTCCGTGGGTGGAGATGAAATACTCAAGGATAGAAAGACCTTCTTTAAAATTAGAAAGAATCGGATTCTCGATGATCTCCCCTCCTGTTGATCCTGATTTTTGCGGTTTCGCCATCAGTCCCCTCATTCCTCCTAACTGACGAATCTGCTCTTTGGATCCACGGGCACCGGAATCAAGCATCATGTAAACAGAGTTGAAGCCCTGTTTATCATTCTTCATCTGATTCATCAAAGTATCTGTAAGACGTGAGTTGGTACGGCTCCAGATATCAATCACCTGATTGTATCGCTCGTTGTTGGTGATGAAACCCATATTGTAGTTACTCATCACCTCTTCTACTTCCTGATTGGCTTTTTCTACCAACTTCACTTTCTCCACCGGAATAATTACATCATTCAGGTTGAAAGAAAGACCTCCTCTGAATGCCATACGGAAACCAAGATCTTTAATATCATCAAGGAATCGTGCTGCTATTGCAATACCTGTTTCCTTGAGTACATTACCGATGATTTCACGAAGAGATTTCTTCGTCAGTAATTCATTGATATATCCGGCACGGGGCGGCACTACTTCATTGAAGAGTACACGTCCTACCGTTGTTTCAATCAATCTGTTCTTTAACTCACCGTCTTCTTTAACGTTCGCTTTCACTTTAATCCATGCATGCAGATCAATGCGCTCTTCATTGTAAGCGATGACCACTTCTTCCGAAGAATAGAAGGATAGACCTTCTCCTTTCACCTTCACCTCATCCGTCGACTTACGTCCTTTGGTGATGTAATAGAGTCCCAGTACCATGTCCTGAGAAGGAACGGTAATAGGAGCACCATTGGCAGGGTTCAGGATATTATGAGAAGCCAGCATTAACATCTGGGCTTCCAGAATCGCGGCATTTCCCAATGGAAGATGCACCGCCATCTGGTCACCGTCAAAGTCAGCGTTGAAGGCTGTACACACGAGCGGGTGCAACTGAATTGCTTTTCCTTCGATCAGCTTCGGCTGGAAGGCCTGTATACCTAATCTATGCAGGGTTGGAGCACGGTTAAGCATGACAGGATGTCCTTTCAGAACATTCTCCAGAATATCCCAAACGATAGCATCTTTTCTATCTACAATTTTCTTCGCGCTCTTCACCGTCTTCACGACTCCCCTTTCAATCATTTTACGAATGATGAATGGCTTGAAAAGTTCGGCAGCCATATCTTTCGGCAGACCGCATTCGTGCAATTTCATTTCAGGACCTACGACGATAACAGAACGGGCAGAGTAATCCACACGTTTACCGAGCAGGTTCTGACGGAAACGACCTTGCTTTCCTTTCAATGAATCCGAAAGTGATTTCAAGGCACGGTTACTTTCTGTCTTCACCGCATTTACTTTACGGCTATTGTCAAAAAGGGAATCAACTGCTTCCTGCAACATTCGCTTTTCATTTCGCAGAATTACCTCAGGAGCTTTGATCTCGATGAGACGCTTCAAACGGTTGTTACGGATGATCACGCGACGGTATAAATCATTTAAGTCAGAGGTAGCAAAACGACCTCCATCTAATGGAACGAGTGGTCGCAGTTCAGGTGGAATTACAGGAACCACTTTCACGATCATCCATTCCGGACGATTTTCAATATGCGTATTCGCCTGACGGAAAGCCTCCACTACTTGCAGACGCTTCAACGCTTCATTTTTACGTTGCTGACTGGT
Organism: Bacteroidota bacterium; assembly: GCA_016721435.1. GTDB lineage: Bacteria > Bacteroidota > Bacteroidia > AKYH767-A > OLB10 > JAJTFW01. The sequence continues at coordinate 38,200 of JADKIC010000009.1, read as the reverse complement.
CTCTGTATTCGCCTGGTGACGCAGTTTGAAACTCAACAGATCCAGTTCCAGTCTTGACAATAAATCGAAGAGCGCATCCGCACCCATCTTCGCTATAAACTTATTCGGGTCTTTATCATCGAGGTGATGATTTTCCTTCGGCAGCGTCTCCATGATAGCGAGGTACTCTTCTTCGGTGAGGAAGTCGAGATAGTTCACACCATCTTCAGATTTGATACCGGCCTGAATAACTACGTAACGCTCGTAGTAAATAATCAGATCAAGTTTCTTGGTGGGTAATCCCAACAGGTAACCGATCTTATTTGGCAATGAACGGAAGTACCAGATATGTGCTACCGGAACAGTAAGGGTAATATGACCCATACGCTCACGACGCACTTTCTTCTCGGTAACTTCCACGCCACAACGGTCACATACGATGCCTTTGTAACGAATTCTTTTATACTTACCACAATGACACTCCCAGTCCTTCACAGGACCGAAAATGCGCTCGCAGAAGAGACCATCACGTTCCGGCTTATAAGTACGGTAGTTGATGGTTTCCGGCTTGAGCACCTCGCCACTGCTATGTTCCAGGATATTCTCAGGACTCGCAAGGCTGATGGTTATTTTTGTGAAATTGCTTTTCAGCTTTTGATCTTTTTTAGCCGCCATGTTTTTTTTATCGGTATAACGTAAACGTTAGTCGGTGATAATTAATAAGTGAATAATTCCCTGCTTTTAGTCTAAGGTAACTTTGAGACAGAGACCTTGTAATTCGTGCAGTAATACATTGAAGGATTCCGGAATTCCGGGAGTCGGCATATTGTCACCTTTGACAATCGCTTCGTATGCTTTCGCACGACCCATTACATCATCCGATTTCACTGTCAGTAATTCCTGCAGGATGTTGGCTGCACCGAAGGCTTCAATGGCCCAAACCTCCATCTCACCAAAACGCTGACCTCCGAACTGTGCTTTACCACCGAGCGGCTGTTGCGTAATTAATGAATATGGTCCTATAGAACGGGCATGCATCTTGTCATCCACCATATGTCCGAGTTTCAGCATGTAGATGATACCTACTGTTGCCGGTTGATGGAAACGCTCTCCTGTTCCACCATCCCATAAATAGGAAGATCCGAATTTCGGCAAGCCCGCCTTCGTCACATAATGATCGATTTCAGCGAGGGTTGCTCCGTCAAAAATCGGAGTAGCGAACTTCACACCCAGCTTTTCACCTGCCCAGGCCAATACGGTTTCATAAATCTGTCCAAGGTTCATCCTTGATGGTACACCTAATGGATTCAAAACAATATCAACCGGAGTGCCATCATCGAGGTAAGGCATGTCTTCATCACGAACAATACGTGCAACAATCCCTTTATTTCCGTGACGTCCTGCCATCTTATCACCCACTTTCAGCTTACGCTTCTTAGCGATGTACACTTTTGCAAGTTGCATGATGCCGGTTGGTAATTCATCACCAATCTGTACCTGGAATTTCTTCCGCTTGTACGAAGCAATGACTTCATTCGCCTTCACGTTATAGTTCGTCAGCAGACGGGTGATTTGCTCATTCTTTCTTTATCCGTAGTCCACTTCGTCGGGTTGATGTTGTTGTAATCAATATCCACCAACATCTTCTGTGTAAACTTCGATCCTTTTGGAATCACCACTTCTTTGTAGGCGTTGATGACACCTTGCGATGTTTTTCCGCTAACAAGAACAAACAACTTATCGACCAACTGCACTTTTAATTCAGCCAGGTCTTTATCCTGTTCCGCATCAAAACGGGCAACGATATTTTTCTCTTCATCACGGCTGCGTTTATCTTTAATCGCACGTGAGAATAATTTTTTATCAATAACGACACCTTTTACTGATGGTGGTACTTTCAGCGAAGCATCCTTCACATCACCGGCTTTATCACCGAAGATGGCACGAAGCAGTTTCTCTTCCGGAGAAGGATCTGTTTCGCCTTTCGGAGTGATTTTTCCGATGAGGATATCTCCTTCACCTACTTCAGCACCTACACGGATAAGTCCATGTTCATCGAGTTCACGTGTCGCTTCTTCACTCACGTTAGGGATATCCGCAGTTAACTCTTCCAGTCCGCGTTTGGTATCACGCACTTCCAGGCTGTATTCATCCACGTGAATAGAGGTGAAGATATCTTCACGCACCACACGCTCAGAAATCACGATAGCATCCTCGAAGTTGTACCCTTTCCACGGCATGAAAGCCACTTTGAGGTTACGTCCGAGCGCCAGTTCTCCGCCTTGTGTCGCATATCCTTCACAGAGTACCTGATGTTGTTTCACCTTATCGCCTTTCCTTACAATCGGCTTTAAGTTGATACAGGTATTCTGATTTGTTTTCTGAAACTTGGTGAGTTTATAAATACGTACATCGTCATCAAAACTGATGAGTTTCTCGTCTTCGTTTCTGAAATTACGTACATGAATTTCATTCGCATCCACATACTCCACTACTCCGGCGTAATCAGAATTGATCAATACACGGCTATCGCGTACCACATGTCCTTCCAGACCGGTTCCAACAATCGGAGCCTGTGGACGAAGCAATGGAACTGCCTGGCGTTGCATGTTTGATCCCATCAGGGCACGGTTCGCATCATCATGTTCAAGGAACGGAATGAGTGAAGCGGCGATAGAGGCAATCTGATTTGGAGCAACGTCAATCAGGTGCAATTCTTCCGGTTCAACGATCGGGAAATCTCCTTCGAAACGCGCTTTGATACGCCCTCCGGTAAAGTTTCCGGCTTCATCAACAGGAGCATTCGCCTGAGCAATTACTTTCGAATCTTCTTCTTCAGCAGTCAGGTAAATGATATTGTCACCACTTGTATCCACTTTACCTGTGTTCACAGGGCGATACGGTGTGGAGATAAATCCGAGGTTATTAATTTTCGCATACACACAGAGGGAAGAAATCAAACCGATATTCGGTCCTTCCGGTGTTTCGATGGTACAAAAGTCTGCCGTAGTGGGTATAGTGAACGTCACGTACTTCGAAACCTGCACGCTCACGGGAAAGACCACCGGGTCCCAGGGCCGAAAGACGGCGCTTGTGGGTGATTTCTGCGAGCGGATTCGTCTGATCCATGAACTGGCTCAGCTGATTCGTACCGAAGAAGGAGTTAATAACACTACTTAATGTTTTCGCATTGATCAGATCAGCAGGCGTGAACACTTCATTGTCACGGATGTTCATCCGCTCACGAATGGTACGTGCCATACGGGCAAGACCAACACCAAACTGAGAATACAATTGCTCACCGACAGTACGAACACGACGATTACTCAAGTGATCGATATCATCTACAATCGTTTTCGCATTGATCAGTTCAATGAGATATTTAATGATCGCGATGATGTCTTCTTTCGTCAACACCTTCGTATCAATCGCTGTATTTAAATTCAATTTACGGTTCAGTCGGAAACGACCTACTTGTCCGAGGTCATAACGCTTATCGGAGAAAAAGAGCTTGTCGATGATACCACGTGCTGTTTCTTCATCGGGTGGTTCGGCATTTCTCAGCTGGCGATAGATATGTTCTACCGCTTCTTTCTCAGAGTTAGAAGTATCTTTCTGAAGGGTATTGTAGATGATCGCATAATCGTTGGTGTTCGCATCTTCCTTGTGCAGGATAACGGATTTCACACTCGCGTCAACGATCATATCGATATGATCATCTTCCAGAATGGTTTCTCTTTCGAGGATTACTTCATTCCTTTCGATGGACACTACTTCACCGGTATCTTCATCTACAAAGTCTTCCAGCCAGCTCTTCAAAACACGAGCGGCCAGTTTACGACCCACTACTTTTTTGAGACCGGCTTTACTTACTTTCACTTCATCCGCGAGACCAAAAAGCTCGAGGATATCTTTATCCGTTTGATAACCGATTGCACGCAGCAAGGTCGTAACGGGGAATTTCTTTTTTCTGTCGATATACGCATACATCACATTGTTGATGTCTGTCGCAAATTCGATCCATGAACCTTTGAAAGGAATCACACGTGCGGAGTACAATTTAGTACCATTGGCATGACGGCTTTGTCCGAAGAACACACCGGGTGAACGGTGAAGCTGGGAAACCACCACACGCTCTGCACCATTGATCACGAAGGTACCTTTCGGAGTCATGTAGGGAATAGTGCCGAGGTAAACGTCCTGCACGATTGTTTCAAAATCCTCATGTTCAGGATCTGTACAATAGAGTTTCAGTTTCGCTTTTAACGGAACACTGTAAGTTAAGCCACGCTCGATACATTCATCGAGGGCATATCGGGGAGGATCCACGAAATAATCGAGGAACTCCAGCACGAAGTTATTTCGTGAATCGGTGATCGGGAAATTCTCGCTGAACACCTTATAAAGCCCTTCTTCGGTGCGGTTATCAGCTGTTGTTTCCAGCTGGAAGAAATCCTTGAATGATTTCAATTGGATTTCAAGAAAATCAGGGTATTCAATCCTGTGTTTGTTTTTACTGAAATTAACTCGGTTGGTTACTGACTTCTCTGAAGAGAGACTTGTTTTCGTAGTCAAGGCGAAGGAGTTTTAATTGTTAATTAACAACCGTTCGGAACCCTCTTGCGAGGTGTTTAGAAAATGGGAAAGACCTGTTCCACCGAACGGGTGGAACAGGTCTATTAGAAGACTGAGAGTCAATTATTTGACTTCAACTTCCGCTCCTGCATCTGAAAGCTGTTGCTTCAATGCATTGGCTTCGTCTTTAGACACACCTTCTTTTACTGGTTTTGGTGCACCATCAACGAGGTCTTTTGCTTCTTTCAGTCCAAGACCGGTAAGGTCTTTTACCAATTTCACGATTGCAAGTTTATTTGCACCTGCAGCTTTCAGAATCACATCAAAAGATGTTTTTTCTTCAGCGACTTCGGCACCACCACCTGCTCCGGGAGCAGCAACTGCAACAGCTGCAGCAGCGGGTTCAATACCATATTCGTCTTTCAGGATAGTTGCAAGTTCTGAACTTCTTTCACTGTAAGATTTACGAGTTGTTCAGCGAATGCTTTCAAATCTGCCATTTTATTGATTTTTTAAGTAGTTACTTGATGATTTTTTTTGATGAATACTTTTGGAACTTTTCCCACGTCGTACTTAGGCCCTTAGGCTTAAGCAGCACGCTCTTCCAGGGTTTTGAGGATACCGGCAATCTTTGCACCCTGACCTTTGAGGCCGGAGATAACAGATTTTGCAGGTGACTGAAGGAGTCCGATAACATCGCCGATGAGTTCGTTTTTGGACTTCAGTGATGCGAGTGCATCCAGCTGATTGTCGCCAACGTAAATTCCACCGTCGATATAGGCACTCTTCAATGCAGGTTTAGTGGCATCTTTACCGCTTTCTTTGCGGAAATCCTTGATCATTTTAGCAGGAAGACTGGCTGATTCAGATGCCATGATAGCGGATGAACCTTTCAGTGTAGGGATCAACTGGCTGAAATCGCCTTCGATCTTTTCCAATGCTTTTTTAATCAGAGAATTTTTTGCCACCTTCAGCTGCACTTGCTTATTAAAGCAATGACGACGCAGCTTGGAGGTTTTTTCTGAGTTCAGGGTTTCTATATCGGTGATATAAAAATTACTGTATTGACTCAGTGTTCCCACCAATTCATCGATGATCTTGTTTTTTTCTTCTCTTGTCATGTGACGAATTCGTGTTAGATGTTTTACCCGGCAACATTTTTCGCATCAATGCGAATGCCCGGGCTCATCGTACTGCTTAGGGAAATACTTCTGAGGTACGTTCCTTTTGCGGCAGATGGTTTGAGCTTTACGATGGTCTGAAGCAATTCATGAGCATTATCGTACAACTTAGCAGCATCGAAAGACACCTTGCCGATAGAGGCATGGATGATTCCGGTTTTATCTACTTTGAAGTCGATTTTACCCGCTTTCACTTCCTTTACCGCTTTGCCGACATCGTTCGTAACGGTGCCGGTTTTAGGGTTAGGCATGAGATTTCGGGGGCCCAGGATTTTACCCAGTTTACCCACTTTTGCCATTACGCCTGGCATGGTGATCACGATATCCACATCTGTCCAACCGCTTTCGATTTTCTGGATGTAATCATCAAGACCCACATGGTCAGCGCCGGCATCACGAGCTTCCTGCTCTTTGTCGGGAGTGCACAATACCAACACGCGAACGGTTTTACCGGTTCCGTGTGGCAGGGTAACAATACCACGTACCATTTGATTGGCTTTACGCGGATCTACTCCCAGTCGTACACTCAGGTCAACTGATTCATCAAACTTCGTGAAGGATACTTGCTTCACAAGTTTGGTGGCATCTTGCAGGTTGTAGGCTTTGTCAGCGTCTACTTTCGCATAAGCTACCTTTTGGTTCTTCGTTAACTTAGCCATTTGGTGATTCTGAGGTTATTAATTGTTTTGGTACCGGATCACGGGAAGCAGCTAGCGATTCCCGGTACCGCGATCAGACTTACTACTCCCAGGGAGCGGTTCCTTCTACATTTATTCCTGCACTACGTGCCGATCCTGCAATCATTTTCATGGCAGATTCGATAGTGAAGCAGTTCATGTCAACCATTTTGCCTTCGGCAATGGTACGGACCTGATCCCAGGTTACAGTTCCAACTTTTTTACGGTTAGATTCAGCTGAACCTTTTTGAATTTTAGCCACCTCCATCAGTTGTATGAATGCAGGAGGGGTTTTGATGATAAAGTCAAATGACTTATCAGTGTATACAGTGATAATTACCGGCAGTATCTGCCCTGCTTTGTCCTGCGTGCGTCCGTTGAACTGCTTGCAGAACTCCATGATATTAACCCCTTTCGCACCGAGAGCCGGTCCGATTGGTGGTGCAGGATTTGCAGCGCCGCCTTTCACCTGTAATTTGATCAGTGCGCCTATTTCTTTTGCCATTAGTTCTGTTTTTATTACTCGATACCTATGTCTTAGAGGAGAAGATTCATCAGCGCCGGAGTGGAAGCTAACCGGCAATGATTTCAGACAATCAGTTTACGATTCTTTTTCTACTTGCATGTAACTTAATTCAAGCGGTGTTTTACGCCCGAAGATTTTCACCATCACTTTCAGTTTCTTCTTCTCTTCGTTCACTTCTTCAATCACTCCTGAGAAACTGTTAAAGGGTCCGTCGGTCACTTTCACCGTTTCACCCACTACAAAAGGTATGTTGATTACCTCTTCACTATCATGGAGTTCATCCACTTTTCCGAGGATTCTGTTCACTTCCGTTTGTCGGAGTGGTGTTGGAGCTTCGCCTTTTGGGCCAAGGAATCCGATTACACCGGTAGTATTTTGAATGATATGTGGAATTTCACCTATCAGATCTGCTTCTATCAATACATAACCCGGAAGATGGGCTCTTTCTTTACTTACTTTTTTACCATCCTTAATCTGGTAAAATTTCTCCATGGGTATGAGCACCTGTGATACATAGTCCTGAAGGCCGGTACGAACAATTTCACTTTCGATATATTGTTTTACCTTTTTCTCCTTTCCGCTGATGGCACGGATGACATACCATTTCTTATTGCCGGTTGTCGTCTCTGTCATGACTTAATGAGTTAAGCGAAGAGATTATAAACAACATTTAATGCTCCCTGGAACAGAAAATCAATAAAGAAAATCACAAAGCCAAATATCAGCGTGGCGACAAGCACCACAATGGCACTACTCTGTAATTCATTCCAGGTGGGCCATGAAACCTTATTCATCAGTTCGTTGTAAGAATCCTGAATATATAATTTGATCTTTTCCATGATGACAATGTGATAAGTAATCTTTACTGTTTTAATGTGCACGGGTGGAGAGACTCGAACTCCCAGCCAATGGTTTTGGAGACCACTACTCTACCAATTGAGCTACACCCGTAACTGATATGGTGTTTTATATTTTAATCCGGCTTCTGGCTGCTTGCTGCTGGCTACTGCTTCTCGCTGCTTGCTTTGGGGCTACCAGCTTCCTGCTACCGGCTACCGGCAGTTTGCTTTGGCTATTGGTTTTCGGCTTTTCGGATTCCGGTTTTGAGAATTGGCTTTCGAAGTTTATGCATTGGGTTTTACACCAAAATTCATTCATTCAACAATTCCTATAAACTTTGAACCTTAAACCTTAAACCTCAAACTTTAAACCCTGAACTTTAAACCTCAAACCTCGAACTTTAAACCTCAAACTTTAAACCTTGAACTTTGTACCTCGAACCTTAAACCTTGAACCTTGAACCTTGAACCTTGAACTTTAAACCTTAAACTTTATAAACAGGTGCGTCCCAACCGTATGGCCGGGACGAACACCTGTCAATTTTATACTCTACTATTCGAGAATTTCAGTTACCTGACCGGCACCAACGGTACGTCCACCTTCGCGGATAGCGAAACGGAGACCTTTATCCATAGCGATCGGTTGAATCAATTCAACGGTGATCGTTACGTTATCTCCCGGCATTACCATCTCACGTCCTTCAGGAAGTGTGATTTCACCGGTTACGTCAGTTGTACGGAAATATAATTGAGGGCGGTATTTATTGTGGAAAGGAGTGTGACGACCACCTTCTTCTTTCTTCAATACATATATCTCCGCTTTAAATTTAGCATGAGGCTTAATAGAACCGGGTTTAGCGATTACCATTCCGCGACGGATATCCGTTTTCTCGATACCACGCAGGAGCAGACCAACGTTGTCGCCGGCTTCACCACGGTCAAGAATCTTACGGAACATCTCCACACCTGTAACGGTAGAAGTAAGTTTCTCCGATTGCATACCGATGATTTCAACGGAATCATTGGAGTTGATAACACCACGCTCGATACGACCGGTAGCAACTGTACCACGACCTGTGATAGAGAACACGTCCTCGATCGGCATCAGGAAAGGCTTGTCTACTTCACGAGGAGGCAGTGGTATAAAGGTATCTACAGCATCCATGAGTTCCATGATTTTTGGTACCCAATTCGCATCAAGATTCAATCCACCCAAAGCCGAACCACGAATGATAGGTGTATTATCACCATCATAATCATAGAACGAAAGCAGTTCACGGATTTCCATTTCAACGAGGTCTAACAATTCAGGATCGTCCACCGCATCTACTTTGTTCATGAACACCACAATTTTAGGAACACCTACCTGGCGCGCCAGCAGGATATGCTCGCGCGTCTGGGGCATAGGACCATCTGTAGCAGCTACTACGAGGATCGCGCCATCCATCTGAGCAGCACCCGTAACCATGTTCTTCACATAGTCGGCGTGACCCGGACAGTCAACGTGAGCATAGTGACGGTTAGCCGTCTGATACTCTACGTGAGCAGTGTTAATCGTGATACCACGCTCTTTTCTTCGGGAGCGTTATCGATAGAGGAGAAATCCCTCTTCTCGGCCAAACCTTGCTGTGACAGCACGTTTGTAATTGCAGCAGTAAGAGTGGTCTTACCGTGGTCAACGTGACCAATGGTTCCAATGTTTACGTGTGGCTTGGAACGGTCAAATTTCTCTTTAGCCATTTTATGAAGGTGTTATTTATTGTGTTAATGTTAATTTTAATTGAGCCAATGACCAGGATCGAACTGGTGACCTCATCCTTACCATGGATGTGCTCTACCGACTGAGCTACATTGGCGGGTATTAAAGAACGATATTGATTCCTTTCCTCGGGGTTATTCTCCTCTGTCAAGGGTTTTATCCGCCTTTCCGACCCGCCGGCAATCTGATTTTTACGGGGCGTGAAGTTACAAATTAATCCGATGCCTCAAGCATCTCTTCTTAATTCTTTTAACTTCTGCTGCTTTTCGCCGGCAAACCGGTTATTTCAGCTTTTATCCCTACTCGTTTAGCTTTCGCTGCACTTTTTCTCTTAATTGAGCGGAAGACGAGGCTCGAACTCGCTACCCTCAGCTTGGAAGGCTGATGCTCTACCAAATGAGCTACTTCCGCTTATATCTCACACGCTGTTTAAAGCCAATATCCCGGCTTCTTCAGGGAGTATCTCTTCCGCAGATGTGGGGACGGAAGACGAATTTTCAACTTCAAAGAACCTTGTGGGGAGAGAAGGATTCGAACCTTCGAACTCCGAAGAGGACAGATTTACAGTCTGTTGCCGTTGGCCACTTGGCTATCTCCCCGTTCATCACAAACACCCCGGACCCTGAGGTGTTCCTTTTACCGGAAGGAGATTTTTCAACTCCACCCAGACAATTCAAACTTGAGCCGATGGAGGGATTCGAACCCCCGACCTACTGATTACAAATCAGTAGCTCTGACCAGCTGAGCTACATCGGCTTGAATATCAATTCACTACAAGACAATCCCCAAAATGGGACTGCAAATTTAGTAAATTCTTTATTTCAAACAAGTGGAAGCACTTAAATTATTGAAAAGAATTGAAAAAAAAATGCTTTTTTATTCTTCCCCTGCCTTTCTGGTCAAAAATAGCGGGGATAAAATGTTAAATATGCTTTATTTCAGACCGATTAATGTAAATTAAAAAAGCCCGCTTAAATAAGCAGGCTCTTTGTTTTTATATGGAAAAGGAATCAACTTCCTCTTTGCTTTTCTTTATGCTTTGTGATTTGCTTTCGAAGTGCTTCCACAGCATTATCTGTGGCTTCTTCAAATGTTTTACATTGTTCACGGGCAAACATCGTTTTTCCCGGGGCTGATATTTTAATTTCTGCAATCTTATTGCCTTTATCATCCGATTTATCAAGACGCAGGTAAACTTCGCTTTCAATAATCGCTTCATAAAACTGCGTCAGCTTGTCCACTTTTTCTTCTACGAATTGCAGGAGTTTCCGATCGGCAGTAAAATGGATGGATTGAACTTTCACTTTCATAATTTTTAGTTTTTAATGTGTTATGCTTTGGGGAAGGCTTGTTTATAAATTTCCTTCAGTTTTTCTATGGAATTATGGGTGTACACCTGTGTGGCGGCGAGACTACTATGACCAAGAAGTTCTTTAATGGCATTGATATCGGCACCGTGATTGAGCATGGCTGTAGCAAAACTATGCCTTAAAACATGCGGACTTCTCTTTTCACCAGTAGAAACTCTGCTAATGCTGTTTTTCACTAATCGGTAAACGAATCCGGGATACATTTGGTTACCTTTATTTTCGACGAAGAAATAAGGGTGATCTGTACAGTGTTCGAGCATAAATTTCTGTCGCTCTGCCAGATATTCCGTGAGGATTTGCCGGAAATTATTTGTGATAGGAATTTGTCGGATCTTATTTCTCTTACCCAGCACCGTTATGGTTAAATTATAAAGATTCACATCACTTACTTTTAACCCGATCAGTTCAGAGAGACGCACGCCGGTTCTGTAAAAAAAATCCATGATGAGCAGATTTCTCAGGTTCTCAAATCCTGCTTCCTGTTCTGCCTCCAAAACGAAAAGCTTTTGCATGCGTGGCTCATCTACATATTCCGGTAATTTCTTCTTTGTTTTAGGAGCCATTACTTTAATCATCGGAGTACGCTCCAGGCGACCTGTCTTCACCAAAAAACGATAGAATGTTCGTAATGTGGTAATTTTTCTATTTACAGATCGCGGATCCAAACCTGCTTCCATGAGGGAAACGATCCAGGAACGAATAATAAAATGACTGGACTGCGTGAGGTCGATGAGTTGATATTGTATACCGAGATAATCAGCATATTGCTTTAAATCGTTTTCATAAGCAATGACTGTATGCTCTGAGGAACGCTTTTCAAAGCGCAAATAATTAATAAAACGTTCGTGGTCGGTCACATTAACGAGATTGCTTTCTACTTAAACTCGAAAATTCAAATTTATTGTATGCTAAAGATACATCTAAACGGAATCAAAATCTAAAAGTGGAAAATTAAAAATCCGGGCTCGTTTGAAACCCGGATCAACTAATATAAGGAAGGTAAGAAGGGGTATTAAACCTCTACCGCAGCTTGCAGATGATTCTTGTAAATCGCCTTTTTAATTTCCGTACGACGTGTAATAGAAGGCTTCTCAAATGCCTGACGTGCACGCAATTGCTTTACAGTACCGGTTTTCTCAAACTTCTTTTTGTACTTTTTAAGCGCTTTGTCGATTGTTTCGTTTTCTTTTATTGGAACGATGATCATGATAATTTTATAAGTGGGTTGCAAAGATACATATGGTTTTGGTTAAAACAATAGATTTTTCAAATTTTTCACTTCCTGTAAAGAAAAGTCTTAAATAGCGTTAAAATTTTGATTTTAAGTTAAATAGGATTGTAAATTAATTATATTGAAACCTTTTTTTCAGTTCAACCAAAGTTAACTCATAATCACTTTCCAGTTGCATGCAGAGTCCTTGTAAACCATTCGTTTCAAGATTTCTCCCTTTTTTCTCGATCTCTTTACATATTTCAGCCATTCTTGCGGCTCCAATATTCAGACTTGTTCCTTTCAATTTATGTGCAGTTTTCCACATTCCGGTAAAATCTCCTCTGTCAAGGAAATTACTAATCTCTCCAATATTCTCCGGTGCCTGCTTCATAAACATCTCCAATACCTGCTGCAAGAAGCCGGGATCTGTTTGCTCTCCAATCTTTAAAAGACGTTGAATGGATGTTGTATCCAGCAATTCCTTGTCGGTACTTTTTACTGTTGTTTTCACGTATTCTGTTTTCTGTTTCATTTCCTGAATTTTATCCGGCGTCCACTTTAATAACATTTGTTCCATATCGTCAAGGATGATAGGCTTGGATACATAATCATCCATCCCTGCTTCCTTACAGGCATCTTTATCATCCTTACCCGCAAAAGCGGTCATGGCAATGATAACGGGTTGACGAACGGGCGAAATATCCGCTCTGATCATCCGGGTGGCATAGAGCCCATCCCATTCGGGCATTTGTACATCCATAAACACCAGATCAAAATCTTTCTCCTTAATCAAATCATAGGCCTTCTTTCCATCTGCTACTGACTCTATGGAATACCCCAATCGCTCAAATAATTTTCGGGCAAGAAGCCGGTTGATATCGTTATCATCTACCAATAGAATTCGGGCAGGGTATTTCAAAGCGAAATCTGCAGTTGATTCACTGAAAGCCGATTTCGGCATGGGTAAGGCCTGTGCTTTCGCTGTTTCATTTTCAACAGGTTTTGTGGCGATCGCAGAACTGATATTAAAATAAAATGTGCTTCCTTCTCCCGGACGGCTTTCCACCCAAATCTCACCACCCATCAGATTGACGAGCGTCTTACAAATAGTTAAGCCCAGACCTGTACCCCCATACTTTCTATAAGTAGAAAGGTCAGCCTGCGTAAATGCGGTGAAAAGATTTTCGGCCTGATCTGCTTCAATGCCCACACCGGTATCTTTCACTGCAAATTCAATCACCTGCCGATCCTCTGTTTCCTCTGATTTTCTAATCAAAATGCTTACACTACCCTTCTCTGTAAACTTTAAAGAATTCCCGACAAGATTCATCAAGACCTGCCGGAGCCGGGCTTTATCCCCATAAATGACGACAGGCAAACCTTCGGCCAATTCTATCTTCAAGTCTATCCCCTTCTCCTTCGCCTTACCGGATAAAATCGTCAGCGTTTCTTTCGCCACATCCTCCACATGAAAAGGAGCGATTTCCAATTGCATTTTATTGGCTTCGATCTTTGAAAAATCAAGAATATCAGAAATCACCTGCAACAATGTTTTATTACTGAGCCGAATAATATCTACAAACTCCTTCTGCTGATGATCCAGATGTGTATTGTTAAGCAACTCAGAAATACCGATCAGACCATTCAATGGTGTCCGGATTTCATGGCTCATCACTGCTAAAAACTCCGACTTCGCGAGCGTAGCCTGTTCGGCATTATCCCTCGCCTCCCGCAAGGCTTCTTCCTGCTTCAGTCGTTCGGTAATATCCCTGCCGGCATAGGTTATTCCCGTTATCAATCCTTCCACATCGCGCACCGGGTAGAGCAAAGCTTCATACACCTGAGTAAGGCCGGATTCATTCTTAAAATCTTCTCTGTAGTTTAAGGTTTTCCCTTGTAAGACGGGACCTGAATCGCTCCCTGAAAACCTTTCTCTCTTCGTGCGGAAGTTGTTCTTCAAAGAGCATACCTTCTGTGAGATGAACAGACTGGTTCAGGAAAAACAAATCCTTGTAACGGCTATTCAACACCGTTATCTTTCCCAGGCATCGAGCGAAAAACAGACTCTCCGGTATTTTCTACCAATGCCAGCAGGTTTTCGCGGTTTCTCATCAAGACCTGTTGGGCTTCACGAGCGCTGCTGTTATCGATAGCTGTGATAATCACTGATTGACGAGAGGGCATTCCCGCGGCCAACAATTCCAGGGAGGCGGGTTTACCATCCTTGCGAATGATGACCCTTTCCGTGCGGGAAACTTTATTTCTTCCATCGGCAAGTCGTGCAAACCAATCCTCATGCAACATTGACTGCGAAGGATGGATAAGTTGATCAAAACCCAACGTTTTTAATTCCTCAATGCTGTAACCCGTTAAAATGGAAAATGCCGCATTCGATTCCATGATGCTTTGATCAGCATGAACAAAAGCAATTGCTTCAGTAGCAGAAGAAAGATGTTGAACAGATAAGCCCATCTCCGGCAAATCCGAAAATTCCCGAACATTGCCGGCAGACAAAGGGACATCCTCCGATTCTGTAACGACCTCCGGTACATTCATCTCCAACTTTGGGGTGGTTTCCCTCGAAGTTGTTTCCACCTGAGGTTGCATGGGGATGGGGATTGCCATTACCAGCGGCTCCAAAAATCTGCAAAATAAATTCCCTTCACTCACCCTGTTAATACTTACGGACATTTTGAAATTTCTACCACTCAGACTTCTGCACACGAGGGTTTTATTTACGAAAGTATTATTGTCAATTGCATTCAGTAGCAATGAAACCTCATCCTCTGAAAGCTCTTCTTCAAAAAGCTTATCGAAACTGAGCTTATTCAGAAACTGCTCCCGGAAAATGCCAAAAAGATTCATCGCCTTTTGATTGGCCTTGATCGTTCGAAGCGTAATCCCATCAATAATTAACCATGCTTCCGGTTGCTGATCAAATAGTGTATTGAATGATATCTCTTCCTTTTCCTTTTTATTGGATTTGCCCAATTTAAACCAGAGCACAATCACTAACAGCAGTAAAGTGCCGCCTGCAATCAAAACTAGTGCTAAAAAATAATCGGGTTCATGTCTTCACACTTCTATATCATTTCTTATTCGAAAATCATTCAAAAAAGTTTCACTTTTAGAAAAGTATAATTTCTTTGAATATCAATAATTAAATAAAACACTAAAACATTAAATGCTATAAAGCCCTATTAAACATGTATAAATCCTTTCTCTTTCAATCGGCCAATTTTCTCCATTCATCTTTGACGAACTCACTTAGTTCATGAATATACGTCTCTGAAAAATCAAACTTCACTCCTGCCCGGTCATAAATTTCACCAATCGAAGAGGTATAACCCATCTTCAAAGCTTCCAGATAATTCTTTATCGTTTCTGATGGGTTTGCCCGATAATTTCTCCACATGGCGATTGCACCTAATTGTGCAAATCCATACTCAATATAATAGAAGGAACTTCAAAATATGCAGTTGTTTCTGCCATAAAATTGCCCGTATATGTTCCAGGTCTGACCAATCAACGATCTTTCCTGAAAAACGACAGAAAATATTTACCCAGGCTTCACTTCTCTGCTCAGCGTTATGTTGTTGGTGGGTATATATCCAATGTTGAAAAGCATCTATACAAGCTATCCACGGTAAACCTTTCAGTACATCTTCGAGATGTTTTCGCTTTGCTTTTTTAAGATCTTCCGGATTTTTAAAAGTGATGCCAGTGTTCCATTGAAATCAACTCCATCGACATCGATGCGAGCTCCGCTACTTCACTGGGAATATTTTTAAAATCCACCAGTTCAAGAGGCTTATCAAGAATCGATTGTACGGCGTGTCCTCCTTCATGAACAATAGTCACCAGATCACGAAGCGTATTGGTGGAATTCATGAAGATAAAAGGTAGTCCGGTTTCATAAAGCGGATAATTATAACCTCCCGGAGCTTTTCCCTTTTCTGGAATCCAGATCCAGACGTTTTGCCTCCTTCATTTGCTGCATACACTGACCGAGATAGGGATCAATTTCCTCGAAGCAGGCAATCGCTTTGTCCATAAGTTCAGCAGCAGAAGCAGAAGGGATAAGTGGAGATTGTCCGGGAGGCGCGGCGGCAGTATCCCAGGGTTTCAACACCTCCAGTTTCAATTCTTTTCTGTGCAGGTCTTCTATTGCTTCATTTAACGGTACGAGGCAAGTGGCTACTGCCTGATGAAACTTCAAACAATCGTCGCTGTTGTAGTCAAAACGACCAAGGTTGGCAAACATATAATCGCGGAAATCGGGGAAACCGGCATTCTTTGCGATCGCATTTCTCTTTGCAATCAGATCGTTCATTAAGACGTCCAGTTTATCTTTATCCTGAAGGCGACGTGCATATATTTTCTTATAAATTTCTTCCCGCTTTTCGCGATCATCTCTTTCAAGAAAATTAGCGGCTTGCTGAAGGGTAATTTCCTTTTCATCCACCATGATGGTCATTGCTCCGGTGATGGCAGAAAACTCCTGTTCCTGTTGCTGCAATTCCGCCAGCAAGGGCACATTCTCTTCTCTGAAAATTTCAACTCTTTTTCGTATTTGACGCAGCATTATTTCATAAGACCTCCCTTTCAACTGTGCGCAGGCCGGACTCTGAAGTAATTTCAAATCAAGTTGCTGGCTCAGAGGTGCAATGCGGGGTTGAATCTCCCCGACAAAAAAATTAAAAGCCGCAGCATATTCTTCATTGACTGTATCACAACTCATCCGAATATATCTCCATCCCATATCTTCCTGCAGAAATGCTTCCAGTTCACTCCGGTTCTGTAACCAGATTCTCAAATCCTCCGGTTGATCAATATTCCTTTGTAAAAGATGATCAAAATACGATTGAATCTGATCCCAATTACTCACCTCTATCTGAGCAGGAAGAAAGCTTCGTTCAACGGACATAGTATTCATAGTGGAATTCATTGCGGATGTTTTATAAATCAATGCGAAGATAATTGTATTCCTTAGAAAACATCAATGAATTACCTTAAGGGGTATTGATGAGCTCAACCCGCTACGCTTTAAAAACTACAGTACAGGAAGAATGTTGGTATCATAAAAAAACAGAACCTTCCCTCTCCCATTGAACGCCAATCTTAATTTCACTGCTTAACATAGAAAGACATCCATTTTTCCTCAAAACCAAATGGCGCTGAAGAAGTCCGGAAAATTCTACACATACATGCATCAAAGCCTTGAAATGTTTAATGCAAAAATGAAATAGCTCAGGTAATACGATTTGCTACCAAATCGGTTATAAATAAAAAGGATTACTCTGCAGTTTTAGAAGATTTCCTGGCCTTCTTCTTTGGCGCTTCGTCTGTAGTTGCTTCTGCCACAACTTCTTCTTTTTTCTTGACGGCTTTCTTCTTCACTACCTTTTCTGCAACCACCTCTGCGGCAGGCTCTTCAGCATCAGGCTCTTTCACCGGCATTTCCCCTGATTCCAGTTTCATTGCTTCCTCCGCTTCCGGAGAACCAACAATATCTTTAACCAGTTTATACCAGATAAACATTTTACGAATATCAGAAGCGTGCACCCTTTCGTCATCAAACTCAGGAAGAATTTTCTTCAGAGTTGCTTTTAAATCAGCCGGTTCGGCTTTAGGTGAAATAGAAAGCGCCAGCGCATCCTGCTCCTTCATTTTCTTAAAAACATCATACAATGGAATATCATCTTCCATGGTATAAACAGCAATATCCTTTAACATAATTATACGCTGCATAGAAGAAACGGGAATACGGCGACCATCGGCCAATGACTCTACTACAAAGCCGCTATTCCGCATTTGAGCGACCATCTTAAACAACCCGCTTAAGCCGGGAACTGAGATTATTTTATCGAAACTCATATCTTTATATTCAACTGCAAAAATAACATGTTTAATTGATTTTCGTCATTATATTTTATTTTGTAAGTGAATTAGTACGTTTTAACAGTAGAAAAATACAGTTTGTCTAAAAAGAAGGTTTTGTAATATTGATTCTATTAAATTAGCCCTCTCTATTGAACTAAAAACTATGACAAAAAAACTTCTAATGCTCGCGTTTGCTCTTGTTGTATCGCATTCGCTTTCAGCACAGGTAAAGACCTATGAACTTCGGGACTTCTTTAAAAACGCTGAAAAAACCCGATTCCAGATTTCACCGGAAGGAGACCTTTTGTCTTATTTGGCACCATGGAACAACAGAATGAATATTCACATTCAAAAACCAGGAGAAAAGACTGCCACCCGTATTACCAGCCTTACCGATCGTGATATCAGCGGATATTTCTGGAAAAACAACAGTAGCCTGATCTATGTACGTGACTTTGGGGGAGATGAAAACTTCCACTTATTTGTGGCGTCTACAGATGGAAAAACAGAAAAAGATCTTACTCCATTTAAAGAGGTGCGGGTATCAATTGTTGATGATCTCGAAGATTTCCCGAATGAAGTACTCATCCAAATGAACAAGGATAATCCCGAAGTTTTTGATGTGTATCGTCTCAACATTACCACGGGTGATATGAAACAAGTAGCAAAAAATCCGGGAAATATTTCAGGATGGGTAACAGATCATACCGGTGCCATTCGTGTGGCTGTAACGACTGATGGTGTTGAGTCCAGTTTATTGGTACGTGAAAAAGAAACGGATGAATTCAAGGTATTAATGACAACTGATTTCCGGGAATCTGTTTCCCCTCTTTTTTATACATTTGATAATAAGCAACTCTATGCCGCCAGTAATGTAGGAAGGGATAAGCAAGCAATAGTTCGAATAAACACCAGTACCGGTAAAGAAGAAGAATTACTTTTTGAGCACCCCGAAGTGGATGTTACAGAACTCAATTTTTCAAGAAAAAGAAAAGTACTGACAAGCATTGGATTTGAAACTGATAAATACGAATACACCTTCCTGGATAAAGAAACAGAATCCATGTACACTAAATTTCAGGAAGAATTAAAAGGGTATCATATTGCGGTTACTTCTAAAAATAAAAACGAAGATAAATTTTTAGTACGCACTTACAGTGACCGGAGTCTTGGCGCTTATTATATGTATGATAAAGCAACCGATAAACTCACCAAATTGCATGAAGTAAGTCCGTGGATCAACGAGAATGACATGTGCGAAATGCAGCCAGTGAGCTATGAAGCACGTGATGGAAAAATCATACATGGCTATCTGACCATACCCAAAAACGTAAAAGATCAAACGAAGCTTCCTGTAGTCATCAATCCGCACGGAGGTCCATGGGCGCGTGATAGCTGGGGTTATAACCCGGAGGTACAGTTTCTTGCCAATCGCGGTTATGCCGTTTTTCAGATGAATTTTAGAGGAAGCACAGGTTATGGCCGTAAGTTTTGGGAATCCTCCTTCAAACAATGGGGACAATCCATGCAGAATGATATATCAGATGGTGTAAAATGGCTGGTGGCTAATGGCATTGCTGACCCTAGGCGAGTAGCCATTTACGGTGCATCGTATGGCGGATATGCTACCCTTGCCGGCATAACAACTACTCCTGAACTGTATGCCTGCGCGGTAGATTATGTGGGCGTATCCAATCTCTTCACCTTCATGAAAACCATTCCTCCCTATTGGAAACCTTATCTGGAGATGATGTATACTATGGTTGGTAATCCCCAAAATCCGGAAGATTCAGTGATGATGCAAAAATTCTCTCCCGTTTTTCATGTTGACAAAATTCGTTGTCCACTCTTCATTGCACAGGGTGCTAAAGATCCACGTGTAAATAAAGATGAGAGTGATCAGGTGGTAGAGGCATTAAAGAAAAACAATATTGAAGTCCAATATCTCGTCAAAGACAATGAAGGTCATGGATTCCGAAACGAAGAAAATAAATTTGAATTCTATGGTGCTATGGAGACTTTCTTAGGGAAGCATCTTGCTAAGAAAAGCGATGAATCGCCGGTCAGAAGTACTCCTTATGGTAAATAATTCCCCGGAAAAGGTAATCCAGCCGCTTATTATCTGATACCCCGCACCACCTTATCTCTGGCTTATTTCAGAAAAAGCATGTCTATTCACGACATGCTTTTTCTGTTAATAAAAGGATGAAATCACCCACAAACCTCATCTGATTTACTGCTAAGTTTGGCTTTGTAAATTGCGAATCATAGAACTCTGCGTAAGATAAAAAAGGTGGCTGTATTGGGATCCGGAATCATGGGTTCAAGAATTGCTTGTCATTTTGCAAATATTGGACTGAGTGTACTCCTGCTGGATATCGTCCCCAATGAACTTTTAAAAGAAGAGGAAGCCAAAGGTTTAACACTTCAACATCCGGCGGTACGAAACCGAATTGTTAATGCGGCACTCGACGCTACTTTGAAATCCAATCCCGCCTCCTTGTATAAAAAAATCATACTCGAGCAGAATAAAACAGGAAACTTCGCCGATAATTTTCCGGAAATTGAAAGTTGCGATTGGATCATTGAGGCTGTTGTAGAAAAACTAGAAATCAAGAAAAGCATTTTTACAAGTGTGGAAAAATACCGTAAACCCGGCACCTTGATTACCACCAACACTTCCGGTATTCCGATCGCTTTGATGGAGGACGGAAGAAGTGATGATTTTAAAAAACATTTTTGCGGAACGCATTTTTTTAATCCGCCCCGCTATTTACGTCTCCTTGAAATTATTCCGGGAACAAATACCGACAAGGAAATTATTTCCTTCCTCATGGAATATGGTGACCTGTATCTCGGTAAAACCACTGTGCTTTGTAAAGACACCCCTGCTTTTATCGCCAACCGTATCGGAGTGTTTGGCATCATGTATCTCTTCCACCTCGTCGAAAAAATGCAGCTTACTATTGAAGACGTTGATAAACTTACGGGTCCTGTTCTTGGAAGACCAAAGTCAGCTACCTTCAGAACCTGTGATGTGGTTGGGCTCGACACGCTGGTACATGTAGCCAATGGCTTAAGTACCGGGTTGAAGAACGATAGTCTGAAGGAATATTTCAAACTTCCCGGTTACATCTCCAAAATGACAGAGAATAAATGGCTGGGTGATAAAACAAAGCAGGGATTTTACAAAAAGTAAAAGGTGCTGATGGTAAATCAGAAATTTTAGCGCTGGATATTACCAGTCTTGAATACAAGGCACAGAAGAAAACAAAGTTTGCTACGCTGGAGTTGACAAAGACGATAGATGATTTACGCGAAAGAATGAAAGTTCTTGTGTCCGGTAAAGATCAGGCCGGTGAATTTTACAGAGCTTCTTTCTATGGTCTTTTCAGATATGTCTCAGAGCGGATTCCTGAAATTGCCGATGAGGTTTTTCGTATTGATGCCGCGATGGAATCAGGATTCGGCTGGGAGATAGGTCCTTTTGAGAGCTGGGATGTGCTCGGAGTGGAAAGTACACTGCAAGCCATGGAAAAAGCAGATATGAAAGCGGCTTCCTGGGTTTATGATATGATCGCAGCCGGTTGTGCTACATTTTATAAAGTGGAAGCAGGGAAGAAATGGTATTACGATATTCCATCGAAAGGCTATAAAATTATCCCCGGACAAGAAGCCTATCTCTACTTACAACCATTACGTGGATCGAAAACCGTATGGAGCAATAGCGGCTGCAATGTTATCGATATCGGTGATGATGTGTTGTGCTGTGAGTTAAGAACCAAAATGAATACGATTGGCGGTGAAGTTGTACAAGGTGTAAATAAAGCCATTGAATTGGCAGAGGAAAACTTTCAGGGATTGGTGATTGGAAATGAAGGACCCAATTTCAGTGCCGGTGCAAATCTGGCGATGGTTTTCATGATGGCCATTGAACAGGAATGGGATGAAATCGATATGGCCATTCGGATGTTTCAAAAAATGAACATGCGGGTACGGTATTCTTCAATTCCGGTAGTGGTTGCACCTTTTGGTTTAAGTCTGGGTGGCGGATGCGAGATGACTTTACATGCCGACAAAGTTCAGGCACATGCAGAACTCTATACAGGCATGGTTGAATTTGGTGTGGGTTTAATTCCGGGAGGGGGCGGTTCTAAAGAATTCGCATTAAGGCTTTCTGATAGTTTCAAGGAAGGCGATATTGAAATCAATGCTTTGCGCGACCGTTTTCTGACCATCGGCCAGGCAAAAGTTTCCACATCGGCCGCCGAGGCCTACGATTTGGGAATTTTGAGGCCCGGATTAGATGAAGTTAGCATGAACAGAAGTCGGCTCTTGTCCGATGCAAAGAGCGCCGTTATGGAGATAGCGGCAGCCGGCTATACCCAAAAGTCACCCCGGAAAGACATTAAAGTATTAGGAAAGAGTGGATTAGGTATAGTTTGGGTAGGTGCTGACACCATGTATTCAGGTCATTATATCAGTGAACACGACCAAAAAATCAGTCAAAAACTCGGATTTATACTTTGTGGCGGGGATTTAAGTAGCCCTACTTTAGTCTCAGAACAGTACTTACTCGATCTGGAAAGGGAAGCTTTTCTGTCATTATGCGGAGAAAAGAAGACACTTGAAAGAATTCAATCTATTTTGACCACCGGAAAACCTTTGAGGAATTAAATTAGTTATTACTTTAGCCAAGTAATCCTGACAAGTATGAAACGTTGGTGTATCCTGTTGATGTTTCTGTTTGCAATGCCTGTACTTCTTTCAGCGCAAACAGAAGACAAACCCAAATATGCTCCCGGACGGGAAAAGCATCGTAATAAAACTGATGAGCTTGGTCAAAAGCAGGGGTTATGGCGTACCTATAATTCTTTGGGAGATTTGATCAATGAGGTGGAATATGTCAATGACAGAAGACATGGCATTAGTCGCCGCTTTTATCCTTACGGCAAGGTGATGGAAGAAATCGAATATCAAAATGGTATTAAGGAAGGTGTTTATAAGAGATACTTCTATTCCGGCCAGATTAAACAGGAAGGAGAATACATTGCCAACAAGAAAGACGGAAAATGGACGAAGTACTATGAAGATGGTGAGGTAGCATCCGAAGGGCATTATAAAAACAATAAACGTGATGGAGATTGGAGAACATTCAACCGCAAAGGTCAATTGATCAATGCTTCTTCTTTCAAAGATGGCGTTGATTTGAAAGCTGCAGCGGAAGAAGCCAAAAAAGCAGAAGCCGCAAAGAAGGCTCTTGAAGCAAAAAAAGCTGCTGAAAAAGGTGGTAAGCCGGGTGGTGCTCCCGGAGATTCAACTATGAAAGCAAATCCTCCCGTGCCAACACCCCCTCCTACTCCGGTGGATACAACCAAAAAATAAAATAGTACTACTTGAATCATAAATCCCGTCACTACGGGATTTTTTTTTGGCCTGTTTATAAATTCCTTTTCCGAAAAAATCAGAGTGTAATTTGCTGAATTTCTTTGCATAATTTCGCTTTAAAATCATCAAGTATGTCTGAGGCTTATATCATCACCGGATTTCGAACTGCAGTAGGCAAAGCGCCACGGGGAATGTTTCGTTTTACCCGACCTGACGATCTTTCAGTTGCCGTAATTCAAAAAATTCTAGCTGAAGTTCCGCAACTCGACAAGGAGTTAATAGACGATGTAATTGTAGGCAATGCCACGCCTGAAGCAGAGCAGGGACTCAATATGGGACGTATGATTTCATTGATGGGACTCAACACTGAAAAAGTGCCCGGGATGACGGTCAATCGTTACTGTGCTTCCGGACTTGAAACCATTGCCATTGCTGCTGCTAAAATTAAGGCCGGACTTGCGGATTGTATCCTGGCAGGAGGAGCGGAGTGCATGAGTCCGATTCCTTTTGGAGGATGGAGAATCGTTCCGAATTATGAAGTGGCCAAAGTACATCCTGATTATTATTGGGGAATGGGTCTTACTGCAGAGGCTGTTGCCAATGATTTTAAAATTAGCAGAGAGGACCAGGATGCCTTCTCCTTCCGTTCTCATCAGAAAGCAGTAAAAGCCATTAAGGATGGGAATTTCAAAAATCAGATCGTTCCTTTCACTGTTCATGAAACCTATCTTGATGGGAATGAAAAAAAGCAAACACGAGAGACCATCGCCGATACGGACGAAGGTGCGCGTGCAGATACTTCCATTGAACGTTTAGCTCAACTGAAACCTGTCTTTGATGCCAAAGGATCCGTGACCGCAGGTAATAGTTCTCAAACCAGTGATGGAGCCGCTTTTGTACTGGTGGTTTCGGAAAAGATGCTTAAACAACTCAACATGCAACCGCGCCTGCGTTTTGTGGGATATGCCGTAGCCGGAGTAGAACCCAGGATTATGGGAATTGGTCCGGTGAAAGCGATACCTGCCGTTTTGAAACAAACCGGAATCAAACAAGACGATATCGATCTTATTGAACTGAACGAAGCCTTCGCGTCTCAAAGTCTTGCTATCATCCGGGAGTTGGGACTAAACGAAGAAAAAGTGAATGTTAACGGAGGTGCGATAGCGTTAGGTCACCCTTTGGGATGCACCGGAGGGAAGTTAACGGTACAGATCATGAATGAACTCGAAGCCCGCAAGAAAAAGTATGGCATGGTGACCATGTGCGTGGGAACCGGTCAGGGTGCTGCCGGAATTTTTGAAAGAATTTAGCCCCTGAATTAACTCTTAGTTATTCAAGCGTTCTCTTTTTCCTGCGAAATAACATCGCCTTGCCTCCTATTGCTCAAGTATTCGTCATCTTTTTTTCATCCATTCTTTCTCCATTTTAAATCAGCTCTTCTTATTACATGGGCTTACATGCTTATGTTCAACGCACCTACCCATTGGATTCTGATCATTAAACCGTAGTATTAATTTCAAAATTTCAAATCACCAATGTTAAATTAACTTTAATTTTTTGCAGACATCTTTAAAAAATCATTACCAATCCGCTTTGTTATTTAATGTTTAATTTATTGTTAAGTACTTTGCATGCGTCAAATTGGAAGGATAGTAAAATTCCATGTCTATTTAATTAGGAATTAGATACATAAACCTCCAACTGGATTTGCTCATATTATCGAATCATTACCAATACTATAATTATACACCAATAACATTAAGATAACACCTGCAATGCCCCTGAAAAATCAACCCCTGAAAATTAGGATGAAGCAAATCCTTCTACTGTTTTCTTTCGTACTTGGCCTTCTGTTTTCTACCACCAACTCTGTAATGGCGCAAGAAGCGAAGGATACTTTAAAAAAAGAAACGCCTAAAAAATGGTTTGAAACCATGGCTATCCGTGGTTATGTTCAGGTTCGGTATAACCGCTTGCTTGAAACGAATCCTGATTTGAAATGTGAACAATGTGATAAAAGCTGGGGCGATAACGGGGGGTTCTTTCTGCGCCGGGTACGGATTATCTGGTCGGGGCAGATTTCCAAACAAGTCTATTTTTACATTCAACCTGATTTCGCAAGTTCAGCGAGCTCTACCAGCCTGCAGTTTGCACAGCTAAGAGATGCTTATATAGATTTAGGTGTCGATCAAAAGAATGAGTTCAGGTTCAGATTAGGTCAGAGTAAAATTCCCTTTGGTTTTGAGAACCTGCAAAGTAGTCAGAATCGCTTACCGCTCGACCGGAATGATGCACTTAACAGCGCTTTGAGTAATGAACGCGATCTGGGTGGAATGTTCTATTATGCGCCGGGAAAAAATCAGGAAATTGTATGCAAGTCTGGTAGCGGATGGACTAAAGGGATCAGGCGATTATGGAATTTTGGTTTTGGTTTATACAACGGACAAACCGCTAACAAGCCGGAGTTAAACAACAACCAGCATATCGTTGGACGACTCACCTACCCTTTCAAATCGGGAACCAGATTATTGAACCCGGAGTCCAGGGGTATACCGGAAAATTTGTAATGCCCACAGATCAGTTAAGTGCAGGTGTTAAAACCAACGAGAAAAAGAATATCTCGACGAACGTATCGCGGGTTCCTTTGTCCTCTATCCAAAACCTTTCGGAATACAAGCAGAATACAATGTTGGAAAAGGTCCTGAGTTTAACAAAGCAACAGACTCCATTGAAGTGCGGGATTTAAAAGGAGGCTACGTCACTGTATCTTACAAAACAAACATCGGCCATCATATTCTCATTCCATTTGGAAGATATCAATATTACAAAGGTGGCAAGAAGCATGAATTGGATGCCCGAAGCTATGAGGTAGAAGAATATGAAATTGGCGTGGAATGGCAACCTATCAAGCAATTCGAATTCGTGGCCATGTATACGATCTCTTCACGTCGGTTTGAAGACTTCAAAAAACAGGATAATTTTCAGGACGGAAGTCTGTTGAGATTGCAGGCGCAGATAAATTTTAGTTGAAATAGTGAAGACCTGTTGGTCGTAGGATAAAGAGATACGGCCTACAGGGCAAGTGCAGGAAGATATTTCCTTTGAGTGCTGACATAACCTGTTTGATTCTGCATTTCCAGGTCATACATACAGTCCAAGGGGATAAAAAATATATTCCAGAAAAATAAAACCCAGAAGAAAAGATAGAACTTTTAATGCTATTGCTGTCTGATAACTTTACAGAAAGAGCTGCGACTATAAAAAGCAGCAATAAAATAACATGAGTGACGAGGTAGTAATTGCCATTGGGTAAAAGCTGCATGAAACCGGCATACATCATAATGAGATACGCTATGGTGAGCAGAGCAACTCCCAATCGAAAGGTGGCGCGACGACCAATTAAGAGCGGCAGCGTGCCAAAAGCGAATTTCTTATCTCCATCCGTATCGGGAATATCTTTAAACCAGGCGATACCAATACTGAATAAAACTACAAATAAGGTAAGCAGTAATATAGTCGTATCGGGAATTACCGATTCATTCAAAATCATTTTATAGTGGACATAAAACCCAATGTTTACCAGCACACCTCTCACCAGCGTAATTGTTGCAGCAGCAAAAAAATGATTCCGCTTGAGTTTAAATGGTGGTAGCGAATAAATAGTTCCCAATATAGCGATGCTGCCAATCAAAGCAAGAAAAAAGAAGGAAAGCATCATGGCTAGCAATAGAGCCAATACCAGACAAACCAGAATGATCCGCATTGCTCCTTTGGAAGAAAGCTGTCCGGAAGGAATGGGTAACCATGGTTTGTTGATCCGGTCCACTTCCACATCCGACCATTGATTGAGTCCGGTAATGTAGATATTACAACAGACAGCCGCACCTAGTCCAAGGAGATATTTGGGCAGTAATTCCAGACCGGGATGCTCACCAGCTAATGCTACAAACAAGAGTGACGTCACACTTACAAAGGATCCAATTAATGTATGGGGCCTGCTGAATTTCCAAAGTAGAAGGAGCTGTTTCATCGTATATGAACAGGTGAGATGAGGAACCAGTTTACTTTTGTCAGCATTTTTCTATAGCTACCACAAGTTACGTTATACCTTTTGCCGAGATGATCTATCAAACTTTCTTCAATGTCTATGGCTCTACGGCTTTTCAACACACTCACTATTCCATCCCATGTTACTGTGATAAGATTAACGGGAAGAATACAAGTAAAAAATATTCGATCTACGCGAAAGGGTTTTACAAAAAAGCAGGTTAGAAACTGAACGACAGTAGTTGTAAAGAATATCTTGATCATATAAAAAATGTAGGCTCCAGTATTTCGCAAATGAGCAAACCCTCTTTTGCATTTACATCTAATAACACCTGCGCTTGCTCTTCACTAAAATGGTGATAGGCATTGAAAATAGTGCGAAGTCCGGTAGGTAAAGTTTCCGCCTTCAACACATCTACCGGTCCGGCCATCCATTTCACACGGACATTTTCCGGGACTGTAAAGGAAGGATACTTATCACTCAGGTACACAACAGTCAGTTTATCTTCCGGTACATCTTTTATTGCTGAAACGATGGCAAGGCCATTCCCTGAACATAAATCAACAATACTTTTTACTTTCAATTTCCCCAAAGCATTTTCCACGATCAATGCAACCGGTTGATACAAACCGACGAGATGCACCAGCCATCCGATAAAATCAGTTTGCATCGTTCGGAAATACGATGGGAACCAGGGCTGGTCTTCAAATTCAATCCATTTTATCATCTTTCACTACATTCGCTGTAAATGTACACGGATTCCGGATTACTTCTCGCATTACTATTTTTCACCTTCCTCATTACTCTAGGATCAGAATGGTTTTCCCGAAAAAAAATTATTCCCTATTGGCTCAGCAGGAAAATTCTTCACTTTACTGTAATATCCCTTTGTGCTGTAGTACCCTTGCTCGTATCAAACTTGAATTTACTCATCGGCATTGTTTGCATTTGTGAAATTATTTTGCTGGTACTGGTCGCACAAGGTATACTTTTTAAAGAAGAAGACGGACGAAGAAGTTGGGGAATTGCCTTATTTCCTCCCGCCTATTTGATACTACTGCTGCTATTCAGGAACGAGGTTTGGATCATTGGTTTTTCGATGGCGATACTCGCAGTTTGCGATGCTTCTGCTGCTGTTGCCGGAAACCTTTACAAAAAATCCCATCCTTCTTTACAAAAAGGAGAAAAAACCGTCGCTGGAAACACCTTCTTCCTTCTCAGTGGATTTGGATTATATCTGGTGAACTATAAAATAATGCTTCAAGCATTTTCATTCAACGGGAATTTCCTGATGCATTTTGCGGAATTTTTTTTCCTCCTGTTTCTACTAATGTTAGTGGAACATTTAGGCCGCCGCGGCTGGGATAATTTCTGGCTACCCCTTGCTTCGGCATTGCTGATCTCTTGCACCAATCGCCTGAACGAATTACAGACTACCGGCATCTACTTCCTTTTACCGGCCATTGCTATAGTATTTATTTATTTCAGTATAAAAAAGAATTTACTAAGTCGCAACGGCGCTTATGCTGCCGCTTTATCCGGACTTACAGTAATCTATTTCGGTGGAATAAAGCACTTTTCCCTTTATTGCTTTTCTTCATGAGCAGTGCCTTCATCGGACGAATATACAGGAACACCAATGAAAACACGGATAGTAAAAGTGGTGCTGCAAGAGATGAATTCCAGGTTTTTGCCAATGGAGGTATATTTATACTGCTCATTATTCTCTCCAATTTTTTGGATGAAAGCACTTATTATCTCGCCGCCTTTGCCAGCATCGCCATTTCCACCGCTGACACCTGGTCGTCAGAAATTGGGATGGGTTTTCGAGGAAAGACCATTGACATCGTTCGGTGGAAGAAGGTACAATCCGGACTTTCCGGAGGAATAAGTTTTGGAGGTACTTTGGCAGGATTAGCAGGCGCCATGACCATTGCCGGAGTATATCTTCTGGTATTTACAAGTACCGACATTTCTTCATTCCTCCTTATCACCGGTGTTGGTTTTACCGGAATGCTGGTGGATAGTATTCTGGGATCATTGGTGCAGGTAAAATTTTTCAATGAAAAAAATGCAGTATGGTCAGATAAAAATGTAATTTACACAGGCAAAGCATCAGCAATGAAAGGAATAATCTGGATGACGAATGATATGGTAAACCTGTTAAGCAATGTAATCACGATTGTTGGATTACTGGCATTGATCACTTTTTCTAAATAATCAAAAACATTATAGTGGCTATCATCCTAAATTAATTGTCAACATGCATTATGATTTTATCCACTTTAAAATAATTATATTGTAAGCTTTTCCCGATAACATTATATTGACGAAATTTCATTTTAAGAAAAGAAAATGGTCGTCAGATTAAAAATGCATCAACAGCTCTTATATTTGCACTCTTCGTAATTTATCCGGCAGTAAAGTATTAAAATCCCATACCTCTACACGTTTAAATTTGTAATATTCTGATCAAATTGATAATCAGACACGTTTTTTGGTTGGTGATTGGAAAAAAATATTTATACTTGTAGATCAAAACACCAATACACGTTGACATGAAAAAACTGATACTATTATTGACACTTTCTGTAAGTGTTTTCACTTTACAAGCGCAGATTGTACCCATTTACACCTGGGCCGGCAAGGCCGGAGGCACCGGTAATGAATATGGTGACTATATGACTTCTGACGGATCCGGAAATATTTATGTTACCGGCCGCTTCGATGGTACTTGCGATTTTGATCCGGGGGCAGGAACAGTGAACAAGACTTCTGCAGGAAGCTCGGATATTTACATTGCTAAATATTCATCGGCCGGAAATCTTATCTGGGCAATCAGCACCGGAGGCACGGGACTGGATCGCGGATATTGTCTGGATGTAGATGCAACAGGAAATATTTATCTCGCGGGAACATTTGCCGGAACTGTAGATCTTGATCCCGGTCCCGGAACATCTACGCATATCTCAGCAGGAGGCACGGATATGTTTGTGGCCAAGTATGATTCCAGCGGAAATTTTGTCTGGTCCAAAGCCTTCGGATTATTGAATACAGAATATGCTGAAGCTATCGCACTTGACGGGAACGGATTTTTTCTACCTTACGGGTGAATATAGTAGTGACTCCCTTGACCTCGATCCGAACGCAGGTGTTGCTATGATCATCAATGCCAATCCCGCCACAAGTTATGACCCTTATCTCGCTAAATACGATACTTCCGGTAATTACATCTGGGGTTTTGGTTTACAGGGTACTTCCAGCGATTACTCTAAATCAGTTACAGTAGATGCCGGCGGAAATGTTATTATAGGAGGTTACTTTTTCACTTCAATGAATGTTGATCCTATCGGAGGTACTTCTGTCACTGTGGTGGGTTCTTCAGATTGTTTCATCGCGAGCTATTCTTCTGCAGGTGCCTATAACTGGTCTGCATCTTTTGGTGGTACGCTGGCTGACAATATATTTTCTGTTACCACACGTGGAACGGATGTTTACTCCACAGGTACATTTAACAGCATTGTAGACTTTAATCCCGGAACCGATACTTTGTACATTCAAAGTAAGGGGGGTACTGATGTCTTTATTAATAAATTTAATAATGCCGGACAATTACAATGGGCCGGTGGTATTGGAGGAACGGGTGCCGATAACTCGAACAGTATTCGCGTCAATGCAGCGGGAGATGTTTTTGTTGCAGGATCATTCCTTGATTCAGCAGATTTTGATGTAAGTGCTGCGACAGCCACACTGAAGGCGGTGACCGGTCGTGATGGATTTCTGGCGAAATATGATGATGGTGGAAATTATAAATGGGCACTGAGAAACGGATCTGCCCTCACTGACTACACCAGAAGTATCACCATTGATAATACCACCAATGCCATTTGGGTGACCGGTTATTTTGGTAATGCACCTTAAATGTAGATCCCATGAATCTCATTCCGCCATTAACCAGTTCCGGCGCGAATGATATTTTTATTGCCAGATACAGTGAATGCAGTTATCCCGTGGTTACTTCTCAGCCTGCGAGCACAGGTACTTGTCCCGGGGGAAATGCAGGGTATACTGTTAGTTTCACGGGCACCAATCTGACTTATCAATGGCAGGAAGGAACCAACGGAGGAACCGTATGGACCGATATTGTGGATGGCAACGAATACAGTGGCGCCACTACCCCATCACTTACATTGACCGGATTATCCACTGCCTTTAACAATCTCTTCTACCGTTGCATTGCCAGTGAGTCTTGCGGATTGGATTTGACCAGTGGCGTTGGTATTCTCTTTGTGGGAGCGGTGGATACTACAGTGAATGTGAATCAGCATATCATGGTTGCTGCTGCAAATGCCGCTACCTATCAATGGCTGGATTGCAACAATGGATTTGCACCTATTCCCGGAGCCACTGCGAAACAGTTTATACCGCTTGTTCCCGGAACGTATGCTTTATCTGTAACTAAAAACGGTTGCAACGACACTTCCGCTTGTTATACCATTACCACCATCGGCCTGGACGATATAACGGCATCGGATATACGTATTTTCCCTGTTCCTGCAAGAGATGAAGTGACCATCACTATGAATGTACAAGGCGAATACACGGCTGCCATTTATGATCTGACAGGAAGAAATATGCTGACCGATGATATCCGATTCGGAAAAAGCATCAGCATCCCTTTAAATAATTTAGAAACCGGTGCCTACTTGCTGGGTATCCGTAAAAATGAAGGTGAAGTGAATTACTTCCGCATCGTAAAGCAATAACCCTAACCAACCAATATAAGCCGGAGGTACGTAGTGCCTTCGGCTTTTTTTTGTCAAGCTTATCGTTGGTAGGCAAAATAATTGTCTTCACAAAAAGTGAATTAATGAATTAATGAGTTGATGAATTGATGAATGTTTAGTTGAGGAAAAATGTATTGAAAATGAAATAATGTCACTAAGCCTTGGAATGATGAATGTTTTGAATGAATATAGTTTTATTGCTTTAAGAAAAGTCCTCCGCGATTCCTTTGTGATCTTCGTGCCTTCGTGCCTGCCGACCGAAGCTTGCGCCATCGCTAAAGCTTGGCGCTGCGTTAGCGCAGGTGGGGTAAATTGACAATTTTTTATAAAGTCGATATCTTTATTTACTAAAAATTTAATTTTATCACAGACGGATATTTATTTCATGTTCCTACGGGAAACAGTAAAATGTTTTCAATACCATTTTCAATTTCTCAACTCTCACGCCGATGCTCTTCGGAGCCGATCATTGATGGCGCGACCAAGGCCCACATCCGGTACGGGTTCAGCCAGGATCATCTCCACCTCCAATTTATCCAGCTTCCGCATGGCGGTAAAGAGATGGGCTGCGGCTTCTGTCAGATTTCCTTCCGGAGACAAAATTTCATTGCTGACCACACCGGAATATCCGCTATAATCCTTGCTGAAGGAAATAACGGCGACGCGTTTACCCGAATAGTGATTCAGCAGATGTTCAAGATCCCCGTACATTAATTTCTTGCGGGGAGCATAATGACTGAGCAGCATACCGGGCGCTTTCGGATCAGCAGAGGACGATAGTTGCAATTGGGCATGAGGTACTATTTTACGGATATCCTCCAGCGTTAGACCGCCGAGCCGGTAAACCAGCACGTGCTCTCCTCAAAACCGACTATCGTGGATTCCACCCCACTGAGCAGGGACCACCATCCAATATATAGGGAATTTTTCCCTGCAGTTGATCATGGACATGTTGAGGCGTGGTTGGACTGATATAACCAAAAGGATTCGCGCTGGGAGCAGCCAGTGGAAAGGGAAGTTGCTGCAGTAAAGCCAATGTTAAGGGATGCGAGGGTACACGAAGTCCGACGGTGGAGAGACCTGAACTCACCAGATCCGGAATGATAGATTTTTTGGGCAGCACCAGGGTCAGAGGTCCGGGCCAGAAAGCGGAAGCCAACGCAATGGCCGTGGCAGGAATTTCAGACGCATAATCATACATACTTTCCAAAGACTTCAGGTGTACGATCAACGGATCAAAAGCCGGACGTTCTTTCACTGCAAAAATCTGCACTACCGCATCGGCATCGAGTGCATTAGCGGCCAGACCATATACCGTTTCTGTAGGGATGGCCACCAGTTGTCCGGCAGAAAGTAATTTCGCCGCCTTTAAAATATCTGCACCTGTTTCTGTCATAACTCCACTGCAAAAGTAAAATTTAAAACACGACAACCGATCGGGAATTACCAAATACCTCCACTCCAACCTCTGCTCCTCCCGAAACCCCATCCACAAAATAGCCTGCTAAATCGCTGTTAAAAAAAACACCCTTGCTTTGATTTAACTGCGTAACATTTGTATCTACCTTTACGTAAAATTTACTTCAAGCACATTGAATATGTCTACCACCCAAAATACTACTTCCACCAAAGCCCTCAAAGGAGGAGAATTTGTAATAAAATCCACCGATCCCTCTTCCGTTTTTATCCCCGAAGAATTCAGTGAAGAACATCGTATGATGGCGGATATGGCGCATGATTTTTTAGTGCAGCATGTCTACCCTCATCTGGACCGTATCGATGCACTGGAGCCCGGCTTAATGCCCTCCTTGCTGGATAAAGCCGGGGAGTTGGGACTGCTGGGAGTTTCTATTCCCGAAGAATATGGCGGCTTTGGAAAGATTTTCTGACAGGGATGTTGATGACTGAAATTCTGGGTGCCGGACATTCCTTCTCTGTAGCGATGGCAGCGCATACCGGTATCGGGACATTGCCTATCCTCTACTTCGGAACAAAGGAACAAAAAGCGAAATACCTGCCTAAACTTTCTACCGGAGAATGGAAAGGATCATATTGCCTGACTGAGCCCGGAAGCGGTTCCGACGCATTAGCAGCCAAGACAAAAGCTGTATTATCTGCCGATGGGAAACATTATGTGCTGAATGGACAAAAGATGTGGATCACCAATGCCGGATTTGCAGATATCTTTACTGTATTTGCACAGGTAGATGGAGATAAATTCACCGGTTTTTATTGTAGAGAAGGGCTATGACGGACTGAGTTTGGGTGAAGAAGAACATAAAATGGGCATCAAGGGCTCCTCTACCCGACAGGTATTCTTCATGGATTGCAAAGTGCCCGTGGAGAATGTACTCGGAGAAATCGGAAAGGGACATTTGATCGCTTTCAATATCCTCAACATCGGACGTGCCAAGTTGGCTGCTGCTGCTTTAGGCGGATCAAAACAAGTCGCTACACAGTCGGTGGAATATGCCAATACCAGAGAACAATTTAAATTGCCGATCGCGAAATTCGGAGCGATAAAACATAAGCTTGCTGAACAGGCGATTCGCATTTATGCCATTGAGTCGGCGATTTACAGAGTGAGCAACCTCATTGAAAACAAAGAACAGGAGTTGATGGCCACGGGCATGAGCTTTGAAAAAGCATTGCTGGGTGCTGCAGAAGAATATGCTGTAGAATGTGCCATTTTGAAAGTAGCCGGATCAGAAGTGCTCGATTTTGTAGTGGATGAAGGTGTACAAATTTATGGTGGCTATGGCTACTCCGCTGATTTTCCGATGGACCGCGCCTATAGAGATTCCCGCATCAACCGCATCTTTGAAGGCACCAATGAAATCAATCGCTTGCTGGCTGTAGATATGATCCTCAAGCGTGAGATGAAGGGCGAACTCGATTTGATGGGACCTGCCATGGCTGTCCAAAAAGAACTGATGGCTATTCCTGACTTCAGCAACGGCGAAAGCAAACTTTTTGACGACGAAAACAAGGCCATCGCCAATATGAAAAAGTGCATTTTGATGGTAGCCGGTACTGCCGTGCAAAAGTACATGATGACCCTTGCCAAAGAACAGGAAATTCTCATGCGCATTGCCGACATGGCCATTGACACCTATATGGCTGAATCCATTTTACTGCGTGTTCAAAAGCTGGTAGGTATCCGCGGAGAAGCAGGGAGTGCGCTTGAAATTGATATGGCCCGTGTGTACCTCTTTGATGCGCTGGACCGGTTAAATGTGAGTGGGAAAAATGCCATCAATGCCATGAGTGAGGGCGATGAACAACGCATGTTGCAAATGGGATTAAAACGATTCAGCAAAATGACACCGGTCAATACCATTGAAGCCAGAAGAAGGATCGCGAAAAAATTGATAGAGGAAAATAAGTATTGTTTTTGAGAGAAGGGGTCGGGAAAAGATTGAGCTAACTTATTTCACCTTCATAGTAACTAATTACTTTTTGTTGAAGAACAGGAGTAAAATAAAATGATTTAACATATCAATTAATTTTAATGTATTGGTAAAGGATCAATTCTATGCTTTCAATACCTATTATTGTTATTTTCACTTAACTTTTGAATTTTCGGTAACTATCCAAATCTATTATATAATCGTTAATTATAAATTTTTTTTGATAAAAAACGAATCTTTTGTACTTTTGGTATGCAAAAGTATAAATACGTCCTGCCGGTGTGAGAATTTGAGTTTATAATTTAAGGAGTTCCAGAAGTTTATTTTAATTGAATTTCTATCGATTATTTCACAGGGTAGAAGTTGAGGTGAAGCCTATTGAAGATGCAGTAAAGTTATTTTAGTCGATTACGATTACAACGAATACTATTTAGTCTTAATTTAAAAACCAACCTAATCTTTTATACCCATGAAAAAGTTCGCTTCCCTATTCCTATTGGTACTAAGTTTTACCATTAGCTACGGTCAATCCATTACCGACATTGCATTTAAAACGGACACGACTTCTACACCGGAAGTTGTATCGTGTAAATTCATCATTCATTTATCAGACTCCACTCAAATCGATGTGATTGATATTGATCTTGGGGCCATGGACGGTTCCTCTGATTTGATTGAGTATAACTTCGACTTTGATGTTTCTTCCGGTCTTCCTACCGGTTTTTCCTATGTCAGAAGTGGCAATTCTGTCTATGTAGAAACCGGAACCATCGCTGAGTACCCTACTTATTTTGGAAGGGTCAGACTGAAAAAGTCTAATGGACAGTTTACTGATTATTTCTCCTTTACCTCCAACTAAATTTAAATTTTAATGTAAACTCTTACTTCCATGAAAAAACTCATCGGTTTAACGTTGATGTGCCTGTTGGTACATGCTATTTCATTTGCCGGCAATTATACCTGGACCGGCACCATTAATTCGTCTTGGGATAGTACCGGGAATTGGAACAGTTCAGTAATACCAACTTCTTCAGATACGATCACAATTAATTCTACTACTAATTCACTTGTGCTGGATGGCAATCGTACTGTACGAAGAATTGTAATCAATTCGGACACTTTGGACCTGGGAGGTGATACACTTACGGTAACCGTGTCTGCCGGAATGAATGGAGGAACAATAAATAATGGTGTTTTTAATGCTCAAAGTAGTGAACTATTAAACTTTAGTGGAACAACCTTTAATGCTGTGGTAATAGCTAAAGGAAGGATAAAGTTAAATGGCTGTGTTTTTAATAATACTGCTTCCTTTGAACATAATAACTCTACTGATGGTACAGGATCGGGAGGAAATATTTTTAACGGGTTAACGACACTGAAGAATTCCGGCACATCAGCTTTTCGTTTAGCTGGAGCAAATTCAGATATATTTAACAATAATGTCACCATTAGTAATGTTTCAGCAGCAGAAATTTTACAACTTTCTTATGGCGCGACTACTTATTTCAACGGGAATATTGAAGTAAGCTCTACCAGCTCTACAATAAGTTTTAGCGGGTCCGGAGATGGAAGTTCTGTACTTGACTCTGGGAAAACAATTACAATTGGTAGTGCCGGTGTTGCGGGAACATTGCTATTGAGAAATTTTACTCAATTGTCTAATACAGCCCAAAGTTTGTCTTTGTCAGGCACCCTTAATTTAATTAATTCCACATTTATTGGGGCCTTTACATGTTCGGCTAGTGGGGTTTTATTATCCACTTGCAATTTCTATGGTACAAGCAATTTTACGAAAACAGGAACAACGTCTAATTACTCTGCAGGTGGTAATCAATTTTTTGAGAGTGCTACAATAAACAATAATGCCACCAATTCTGCCATACTCCGTTTTGCAGCAACTTCCGGTGATATTTACTATAACGATGTTGCTCTTAATACCAATACAGGGTTTATTCAATTGGCATATTCAGACACCAATGAATTCAAAGGGGACTTAACCATTAATAGTTCAAAAGTAACGTTCAATAACGGTAATGGCATTGTACAATGTACTGGCGGAAATGCACAGGAGTTTGGAGGAAGTGCTGCCTTTGTTGTTGGAAAGTTATGGATGAATAAGTCCACAAGTACCCTTACTTTGCAAAAAGCGGTGACAATTGACAGTTTATTGACATTAACATCCGGCATTGTATACGCGGATTCAACAAATTTGTTAACTTTAAAAGCTGGTGGAGCAACTTCCGGAGCAAGTGATTTAAGTTTTATTGATGGACCGATGAAGAAAATTGGAAATACGGCTTTTGTTTTTCATTTAGGCAATGGAACGTTATATGCTCCATTGTCGATATCTGCACCGGATTCATTAACTTCTGCTTTTATAGCAGAGTATGGTGTTATTATTGTTAATGATGGTATAAATTTAGATTCAACTGTAAATTTTATAGAAAATATGCCATGCTGGTCTCTTAATAGAAGTTCTGGCAGCTCCTCTGTTAAGGTAAAACTAACATGGGACAATAGTTTTGCAGGAATAATTGAAAAGGAACAAATTAAATTAGCTATATT
>JADKIC010000008.1 GCA_016721435.1 Bacteroidota bacterium | reverse complement strand
GAACTGGATAAGGAAATGTTCAATACAGTTGCCCGGTTAAAGGTTCCCTACATACTGATGCATATGAAGGGTGTTCCTGAAAACATG
Organism: Bacteroidota bacterium; assembly: GCA_016721435.1. Classification (GTDB taxonomy): domain Bacteria; phylum Bacteroidota; class Bacteroidia; order AKYH767-A; family OLB10; genus JAJTFW01. The sequence goes on along the minus strand of JADKIC010000008.1, from coordinate 135,369 downwards.
CAAAATGCTCCCGTTTACTCAGATGTAATAGAAGAGCTACTTTTATATTTTCAAAAGAAAATTTATTCTTTACGACTAGCGGGTGTAAAAGATATTATTGTTGATCCCGGATTTGGATTTGGCAAAAGTCTGGCAGATAATTACCGCATTCTAGCCCATATCGAGCTCCTGCATCAATTAGATTGTCCTGTTCTTGCCGGATTCTCCCGTAAATCGATGATCAATAAAGTATTGGGGACTTCCTCTGCAAACGCATTAAACGGAACGAGTGTGTTAAATACTTTAGCACTTATGAAAGGTGTTCAATTATTAAGAGTTCATGATGCCAAAGAAGCAATGGAATGCATTAAAATAGCAGAAGCTTTTCGCGCCCAACAAACATGACCAAACCACTATTTTCCAAAACAGGGTACATAAAAGGAAGACAATGTCTGAAAGCATTATATCTTCATAAGAAATACCCTTCTGCAAAGGATCCATTGCCTCCGGAAAGAAAAGCACGATTCGAAATTGGCCATGAAATTGGAATTAAGGCCAGGGCTTTGTATCCCGGCGGAACCTATGCCTCTTCTAAAAATGTTAATGGGTATAAAGAAAGTGTTGAAATTACCCGGCAGCTCATGGAACAGGGATGCCCGACACTTTATGAAGCAGCATTCATGCATGAGCGGATAATTGTCTATTGCGATATCCTCATTAAAGATGATCAACAGTCGAACATTGCAGAAGTAAAAAGCCGTAATTATATTTCCGAAACCTATCTGGAAGATTTAGCGCTTCAATATTTCGCAACTTCAGGCTCCGGAATTCAAGTATCCTCTGCCCTATTGATTACACTTAAATCGAAAGCAGCTGAAACTGATTTCACAAATATGCCGTCGGCCATTTTTGAAGAGACGGATCTTACTGCATATTGCAAGGAAGAAATAAATCATATTCAGGAAGAAATTCTAAAAATGAAGTGGATGCTTACCTCATCTACTCCTCCATTGATAGAAATGGGAGAACATTGTGATCAACCTTACCCCTGTGATTTCAAAAATTTCTGCCGTTCAAAAAACGAGTTTCCACAAGAAGGACTCTTTCGAAATAGTATTGACCATGATTGAGAAAACCAGCAGATTTATCCCTTAGCCATGAAAATCCTTCGTACTATATTCAGACTATTTTCTATGTGGATGTTGTTCTTTCTACTTGCTCGCTGTGGATTCATAGTTCTACTATTTTCCATCGGAAATCATCCTGACCTTAGTGAATGGCCCTATACAATTGTTTATGGTCTGCGACTCGACCTTTCCACCTCTGCTTACCTGCTAATTGTACCAACACTGTTATGGATTTCATTTCTGCTCAGTGGTAAAAAGTGGTTACATCGATTTTTACATATTTTCAACAATCTTGTTTTATTTATCATTTCACTAATTATTACTTCTAACTATGCTGTTTATTCCGCCTGGGGAACGCTCATTAATGCCAGGGCGCTCGATTTTCTCGCAGACACTGAAGGAATTTTTGCATCGTTGACTACCATACAACTTTTAACAAGAACCGGATTTATTCTATTCTTGTATCTAGTATTCAATCGCATTTACTTTAAATGGGTCGTTAGTACAGCAGCCGTTAGAGTTCCTCCCAAATCCGCAATTCCCACATTTTTGGCAGCAGCATTTCTTCCCATTCTAATAAGGGGAGGAATTCAGGAAATCCCGATTAACGAAAGTGCTTCTTATTTCTCTGAAGTTTCCGCTATCAACGATGCCGCTAATAATCCGTGTGGAATCTTATGAATAATATCGCTAAGAGAGGTAAAAGCAACAAAAATCCTTATAAATTTTACAGTGAGGAACAGGCGAAACTTACTTAATTCTATTTTCACTACGGGTATTGATTCATTACAAATCATCAAAAATGCGCGCCCTAATATTGTATTGATAGTATTAGAAAGCTGGACGGCCGACATTATTGAACCTTTGGGAGGAGAGAAAAACACTACACCATTTTTCAGCAGCCTATGTGATTCCGGCCTACTCTTTACCAACATTTACTCCAGTGGGAGAAGAACAGATCAGATGTTTCCTTCAATACTCAGTGGATTTCCCTCATTGCCCAACTTCAGCATTTCCAGATTTTCAGACAAAATCAGAAAATTGCCTATGCTTAGCGAAGATCTCAGGAATGCCGGATATCATACTTCCTTTTATTATGGTGGTGAATTGGGATTTGCTAATATGAACAGTTATTTACTGGAGGGTAAATTTCAGGAGATACACGGAAAGGAAGATTTTGAAAGTAACCAGATGAACAGCAAATGGGGTGCCCATGATCAGTATGTATTCGACAAAATGACAGTTGATTTTCAAACCAGGAAAGAGCCCTTTTTCAGTATGATACTTACTTTAAGTACACATGAACCGTTTGAAGTACCGGGGCAACAACTGAATGAAGGCAAGAGTGAGCCTGATAAATTTCGCAACGCTGCCTTTTATACAGACCAATGTCTGAAGAATTTCATAAATAAAGTGAAAAAGGAAGCATGGTATGACAATACACTCTTCGTTTTTGCTGCAGATCACGGTCATATTTTGCCCCGGCAACGCGACTACTACGATCCGGCATGCTATCATATTCCACTCCTTTGGTATGGGAATGCCCTAATGGATAGTTTAAGAGGAAGACGAATTTCAAAACAAGGAGGACAACATGAAATCGCCTCCACCCTATTACGACAATTGCATTTACAACATACTAATTACACCTTCAGCAGAGATTTATTAGGAACGCAAACCACTTCAGGCAGCTATTTAAACTATGACAAAGGATTTGGCTGGCTGGAAGAAGATAACCGTTTTGTCTATTTATTTGGAGAAAAGCAGTATATTAAACAGTATTCGATGCAAACCAATGACACGGATAGCAGCCATTTTCTGCATGGAAAAGTTTTCCTACAAAAGCTCTATTCTACCTTTCTTAAGTTATAATCATTTGTAATTTTGAAGCGTATGGAAAATAGTAAAAATTTCAAGGAGTTATTGCCTCAAGTCAGATGCTTTGTTTTGATGTCGATGGTGTTTTAACTGATGGAAGTCTGTTGATTCAAGCAGATGGCAGCATGTTGCGCAGAATGAATATCAAAGATGGCTATGCATTGCAACTGGCCGCGAGGAGTGGCTATTTTATTTTCGTCATCAGCGGTAGTACTCCGGAGGGTGTTGCCACAAGGCTGGGACGATTAGGTATAGATGAGGTTCATATAGGGATTGAGAATAAACTTTTATTACTTGAAAACTTACTTGTAAAGCATAAAGTTAAATTCTCTGAAGTTCTTTATATGGGTGACGACATGCCTGATTTAAATGTACTTCAACACTGTGGAGTTCGTACTTGTCCTTCAGACGCTGTGCATCAAATAAAATCAGCTTGTCAGTACACTTCCCCACAGAAAGGCGGAGAAGGTTGTGTCAGAGATGTAATTGAGCAGGTACTTACTCTAAAAGGCGAGTGGAAATAATTCTAAAAAAAATTCAATTTCGCTATGGTAGTACATTTCTTCAAATTAATTCGCTGGCCCAATCTTATCATCATAGGGTTATTGCAATTCCTTCTTCGCTACTCATTAATGGAACCCATTCTGGAGATGGAAGGACTTGGCTTGCTGATGACGGATTTTGAATTCGTACTGCTGTCATGTTCCTGCATTTTAATTGCAGCAGGTGGATATGTAATCAATGATATTGAAGATGAAAAAATTGACAGGATCAATAAACCGGAGCAATTGATTGTTGGAAATCATATTACAAAAGACAGTGCCCTGAACCTGTATTTGCTACTAAGTTTCACAGGTATTCTATGCTTTTATCTCAGTTATATTAAAGGATATTCATATCTCGGCATCATCAACCTGATCATTTCAGGAATGCTGTACTTCTACTCGACATCTTACAAGTGCATTCCTGTTTTAGGAAATATCATCATCGCTTTACTTTCGGCCGCAGTAGTTTTCATTGTAGTCATCCCGGAACCCTTTGTAAAAGAACATCCCGGCATCATGTTAATCATTGGCGCTTTTATGTTTTTTTCCTTTTTATTGACGTTAGTCCGGGAAATCATTAAAGACATCGAAGATATTGACGGTGACCGCAAGGCCGGTTGTGCAACTCTTGCAAATAAAATCGGACAAACACCCGGTAAATGGATTGCCACGTTGATCACTTTACTTGTTTTAATATTTCTTATTAGTGCTCAAGTGCTTAGCAAACAATGGGAAAGTTTCATTCCATTCATTTACATTGTACTGTTAATTGATTTGCCTTTATTAAGAATAATATATTTACTGATAAAAGCAGAGAATAAATCTGATTTTTCATTAGCCAGTTTTTGGCTTAAAATCACTATGTTTACAGGCACGATATCACTTGCTGTATTTAATTACAGTTTCAATTAGTTAAGACAATGAATCCACTTACAAAAAAGTTTGAAGGTACCCGAATAATCCTTGGGACAGCATCTCCAAGAAGAGAAGAATTATTTAGACAGCTCGGACTGACTTTCGAAATTATTAAGAAAGATTTTGATGAAACCTATCCGGAGCAATTCAGAAGAGAGGATATTTCCATGTTTTTAGCAAGAAAAAAAGCATTGGCTTATAAGGCGGATGTTGGAGACGGAGGTATTGTCATCACATCGGACACCATTGTAGCAGTGGATGAACTTATCTTAGGAAAACCCACTGACATCAAAGATGCAGAACGTATGTTGCGTTTACTTTCAGGCAGAAAGCATTCAGTAGTTACCGGTGTTTGCATCATGTCCTCCAAAAAATCAGAATCATTCTTTGTAAAAACAGATGTATCCTTTAAGACTTTAAAGGATAATGAAATTGAGTATTATTTACAAAATTTCTCTCCGCTTGATAAAGCCGGGGCTTATGGAATTCAAGATTGGATTGGGATGATAGGTGTTGAATATATTCTCGGTTCATTTTACAATGTAGTGGGTTTACCGACAAAGGAGCTATACGATAATCTGATGCGTTTCTAAAATGCAAAAGCTTATCTCCAAATGCACCTTGCTATTGTGCTTTGGGGATTTACAGCCATTCTGGGGAAAGTCATTCTACTCGACGAGGGTTTACTGGTTTGGTACAGAATGTTGTTGAGTACAATTGCCACGGGAATATTTTTATTTGCCACTTCAAAAATGCGGCTTCTCCCCAAAAAACAATTTTTGCAAATTGTCACAATAGGGTTTTTAATAACACTCCATTGGATCACCTTTTATGGGGCGATAAAAGCATCGAATGTATCCATTGCCATCTCCTGCTTTTCCAGCGTAGCTTTATTCACTGCTATACTTGATCCGCTACTACATGGCAAAAAACCTAAAGTACCGGAAATCCTCACCAGGTTAGCTGTTATTGTTGGTATTTACATTATTTTTCTGTGCAGCAATTTTACCTTAAAGGAATTTTGCTATCTATTGCCAGTGCCTTTCTGGCCTCTTTGTTTACTATTCTTAATAAGAGAATCAGTAATACCATCCCTCCGGAAATCATTACCTTTTATGAGCTGGGTACAGGGTTTTTATTACTCACCCTAATGCTGCCGGTATGGTTTATCATTAACGAAAGTCAATTTGAATTACCCGGCTTCTTGGATCTGATCTATCTGCTATTATTGAGTGTGGTATGTACCACATTTGCCTTCACCATTTCACTTTATGCACTTCAGAAAATTGATGCATTCACCATGAACCTCAGTGTTAACCTTGAACCACTGTATAGCATCATTCTGGCTATAATTCTATTCAACGAACATGAATCGATGGGTATAGAATTTTATATCGGCAGTGGCATCATTTTACTATCGGTCGCTACGCACGGATATTTTACATTAAAAAGACACGAGACTAGCTCTTAAAAACCCTTCTTAGGCGAACTAATTTACCCGACGACCTTTTGCTACTTTTCATTGACTCTCAACTTTTTATACTCTTCATTTTAAAGAGAAGAATGGCCTGATCACTACCGGGGCTTGCATACCATGTCTGGCCGGCATAACTCACTTTGCCTCTGCCATTCTCCCAATTCAAAGCCTGTAAGGAATAAAATCCATTCCTGCTTTTTACACTACTAAAGACGAGGTACTTTTCGGCACCTTCTTCAAATGAAACTGTCATACTTTTTAAATCCGGAATACTTTCTACAGCGCCTTCCGTATTTGATTTTATTGTCACCTGATCAATGGTTTTACCACTTTCAATGATCAATTTCCCATCCTCGGTAGATTTTTGATTTTCATTTGCTTCTCCTTTGCGTAAAGCAATGGGATCGGATAGATAAAACTGGATTCCCTTTAATTCTTCAGGTGTTAATTTATACTGATCGCGTACTGCTTGAGTAAATGGTATTTTTGGGGAGCAAGCTGAAGCGAACAGGAGAATTCCTGCCGCACAGCACCATTTTAGCATTTGCATATGGATAGTGTTTTAAAAATGGCAGTCAAAGATTATTCCAAACTATAAAATGAAATTAATAATGACATAGAAAAGTGCCCCATTCTTATCAATCGTTTCAAATTTATTGAATTCCTATACTTTTCGAAAGTAATTTCCCGTTACATCATTTCAAACCTTTTGAAAAACTCCAAATGATTAGCATCAACAGAAAAAATGCGTCGCTAGTACTACTTTTTATTTTCAGCATTGGAATGCTGGTTTCACGAATACTTTTTACCGGAGAAATCACTTTTCTGTTTCTATTGTGGAATTTATTTCTTGCCTATATTCCTTTTGGCATAAGCACGTTAATGAAGTTAAAAGAAAGGGATATTGAACCTTTCCAATTTTGGTTGATTTTTCCATTTTGGATTCTATTTTTCCCAAATGCACCTTATATCCTTACCGATCTTTTTCATTTAATGCCGAGAGGAAATACTCCGGAATGGTTCGATTTATTTCTTTTATTATCTTTTTCCATTACCGGGTTACTGCTTGGGCTTTTTTCATTAAAACACATGCACCAATTCGTCATCCGTTTTCATTCGAATGGCACAGGGTTACTTTTTGTTTTTTGCACATTGACACTAGGCAGTTTCGGGGTTTATTTAGGGAGATTCGAGCGTTTTAATAGTTGGGATATTATCCGATCGCCGCTGGAATTATTTCATGATATAGGTAGTCGTATTCTTTACCCAACCAATCATATTGGGACTTGGGGGATGACTATCGCCCTTAGTATTTTAATAGGAATTTTATACTTATTGATAGGAGAATTAGAAAATAAAGGAGTTAAGAATTAAGAATTAAGAATTAAGAATTAAGAATTAAGAATTAAATTTTAGGAATCGGGAGTTTTGAGTTTGCAATTGGGAGTTTGCAATTGGGAGTTTGGAAGTGAGTTTTGACCTCCATTTATATGTCGGTCAATGAAGAATGAACTTTCCCGAGACATTTTTTAATACACATTAAAGAAGATGGTCAACTTAAAAGGGCATTAAAATGATAGAGAAAAATGTGCCCAGGGAGAGACTCGAACTCTCAAGGTAATTACACCAACGGCTTCTGAGACCGCAACGTTTACCAATTTCGCCACCTGGGCAGAAAAATTTTCAGTTTTTAACTAAATATTAAGAAGTACCACGCTATCGATGATATTTCTTAAAGTTGAAATTATGTGCCCAGAACGAGATTCGAACTCGTACGCCTGTTGGCGCCACCCCCTCAAGATGGTGCGTCTACCAATTTCGCCACCTGGGCAGGGTTAATAAGAATTCCTTAGAAGGGACCTTCTTTTAAGGGTTGCAAATATACTGCTTCAAAATAAATTATAGGGAGCAGAATTTAAATATATATATATCAATTGCAATATCAGGGTCTGACTATCATTTTAATAGTCTTCGCTTCACCTTCCAACATAAAGCGAACTATATAGACACCTGCATCTAACTGTAAATCAGATGATCTAATAGCAACATTTTGAACTCCGGCTGAAAGTTGCACTATTGAACTATTTACCAGATGACCATCTACAGCGCAGATATCGATTTTAAGAGTAGCAGGTTTTACCAAGATTTATCATTGCAAAAAAACATTCTCGCCGGAATTTGGATTGGGACGAAGAACAGGATGGGATTCAAAAACTGAAAAAGAAGGTAAGCCTACATTTACACGAAGACTATCCCTGTATCGGATAGAAGAAACGGTTTCCACTCCCAAAACTTCGGCCGTATTGATTTGCAGAACAGGAATTCGTTCGCCATTGGCGAGCCATTTATACTCACGAATCAATGGACGGGCAGTACTAAATCCTGTAGCTGTGCTATCCAGATAAACTGAATCCTGACCGGTCAAAGTGGACAACACTCGTAAAGCATTAAAAGTTCCATATGGTGTTGTCAGACTTCCCCAACCATCCACAAAATTTACCCGTTTCTGATTTCCTTCAGCATATATTGTACCGGGCACGCTTAAAGAATAATCACTAACGCTGGAATCCTGGTCATTGAAATCTAATGGGAAATTATAAATAATATCCTTATTTCCGTATCCTAAAGGAACAGCGGTACCACCAATAGTTGCACCGAAGCCCACTTGCTGAAACAACGAAGAATTTTCATAAAAAAAACTATAAACGTCAGATACCGGTAACTGAGCGGCGAGTGGATTATTAGAACCAAGAGCTGAGATGTTGGCTCTGTTAGTGTTTATACTAAGATTTACAAAGTAAATGGCAAGGAGGGTTGGCGTTGAACCCACTGTAACAAATGTATCGACATCCTGAGCAACAGGTAAGAGACCCGAAAAATCCCATGTATAGTTGGCACCCGTTAAAGAAAGATCAACCGGAGTTAAAACAGAAGCTTCGCTTACACGCAAAGTATCACCGGTATTTGGCATATCTGCATTAGTAATTGTAATTTGAGCAGTTGCTGATCCGGAAAATGACGCAATAAGTAGAAGAGTAATGAGTTTTTTCATGGTTAGTTTTAGAGAAGACAAAGATATTTAAATCTAACAATGTAAATAAAACGTTCCGCTACCTACTTACCTCCCGATTCAATAGTATTGACTATCATGAATTTACGCCCATTTTTTCTAATACTTCAGTAATTGCTTTGAAATTTGGAATATCTCCGGCACTAGCCAATACTTCAGCATAACAGATGATTCCATTTTCATCAATGATAAATGCTGATCGTTTTGCTGTTCCCTTCATGCCAAAAGCAAATACTTCATATTGCGAATCAAATGCAGCACACATCTCCTTATTATAGTCAGCAGCAAGTTTAAAATTCAATCCTTGTTCCTCTTTATATTTAGCAAGGACGTACAAGGAATCTGTTGAAATTCCCACAACATCCACCTGAAGATCATTATATCGTGTTATATCATCACGCACTGCACATAGTTCTTTTGTACAAACGCTGGTGAATGCGGCCGGAAAAAACAAAAGCAAAGTTCGTTTTCCGGCAATGGTTACATTGGTAAAAGGTTGCTTCTCACTATCCATTATTGAGAATTCGGGTACTCGAGAGCCTATTTTCAGCATAAAGATTATTAATGTTTACGGGTATATATGTGTTTTAATAGCTTCTAAACATTCAAGATCAGAAATGGTTTTTACGATATGGCCTTTTCATCCAGTTTTTCTCCTGGAAGCGGTACATAAGTTTACCCAATGCATAGCCCAATACAGCACCACCCAAAACATCACTGCTCCAATGTTCTCCTTTATAAACTCTGGATGCACCAACAAGTGACGCTACAGAATACAAGCCAATCACAAGACCCTTCTTTTCTTTGTAGGCAGATGCTGTAACGGCAGCCCAGGAAAATGCGATAAATGTATGACCACTCGTAAAAGAATAGTTTCCGGTAAAGCCTTGAAGAGGCCCACTCCAGTTCCATGCATTTACCGGAATATTTTCATCAGGACGCTTGCGTTGAAAAAGGTATTTGGGTACACGGCTGGCTGCAACAGAAATGCCCAATGTCTTTATTTGAAGCAAGGCCATCCACTTTAAATCATCTCTTTTCTTGCTTGCCCCTAAACCATATAAAACCAATGCTGCAGCACCGGGGTAAAGCCCATTGCCAAAATTCGAGATGGAATAGTCTAACCATTCTTCATTTCCGCTGCGAATTTCCTGTCGCCTGAAAAATTTTTCTACCGGCTCATCGAACATAAATCCGGCAGGAATTGCCAGAACGGCAGCACCGGCAAAGTTCCAGTCCTCCCTCCTGATTTTTCCGGGAGAGAGTACCAAATCACGGGAGTCCTTGAAAAAAGAATTGAAATACTTTTTATCAATTAAAGAGGAGTCTGATTTTTGCGCAATTACGTAATTTGAAACGATTAATAATATCATCGACCATCCAAAACGAAATTGCCAATACTTATACCGCATCAGAGTCCGTTTTTCTTAGCTTCATTCCAGAAGACATCCATTTCTGCCAGATTCAGGTCTGCTAACGACAAACCCTTCTCCCTCACTCTATCTTCCATAAAACGGAAGCGATTAATAAATTTTTTATTTGTACGCTCTAAGGATTCTTCAGGGTTAATACCCATTACACGAGCATAATTGACGAGTGAAAACAATAAATCTCCAAATTCTGCCTGCATGGCTGGAACATTTCCTGCTTCGGCTTCGTCATGAAATTCATTCATTTCTTCCTTCACTTTTTCCCATACCTGATGCTTTTCTTCCCAGTCGAACCCGGCTGCTCTTGCCTTTTCCTGAATTCTCATCGATTTCACTACGGCAGGAAGAGAAACAGGCACTCCTTCCAGCACAGAAGTCTTTCCTTCTTTCAACTTCAGTTTCTCCCAATTCCGGCTCACTTCTTCATCATCCCCCACCACTACATCACCATAAATATGTGGATGTCGGTGAATCAATTTTTCACATAAACTGTCAATAACATCCGCTATGTCATATTTTCCTGTTTCGGAAGCAATCTTTGCATAAAACACAATATGAAGTAAAATATCCCCTAGTTCCTTCTTGATTTCTGCATCATCCCCCTCTAAAATGGCATCACCCAATTCATAAACTTCTTCAATGGTAAGGTGCCTCAAACTTTGCATTGTTTGCTTTTTATCCCAGGGACATTTTTCACGCAATTCGTCCATTATTCCCAATAAACGCTCAAAGGCTTCCATTTTTCGCTTTACTTCTGTCATGTTCCAAAATTAAAAAAGAAAGCACCACTTCATTTTTTTACTTTTGCACTCCCAACCGAAATTAAAAATTGAAATATCTCCTGCCTGTCCTTTCTATACTCCTGCTATTTACGGCGGTATGCCCTGTAAATGGACAAACAGACAGTCTTTATGTTTCCGTCAAAAGCAGTTTTAGCCTCAGCCTGCATACGGGATTCATTATTTCCCATCGTCCAGCTCTGGTTCATCTGCAAAAAAGACATCTTCGGATGGCTGAAGTTCAGTATTTAAAGAGTGCCAATGGGGACAAGACCTGGCACCGCATCTACAACTATCCTCTTTATGGACTGGGATACAGATACATAGACTTCGGAAACGACAAAGAGCTTGGTCGTGGGCATTCCCTCTACTCCCAATTACTTCTTCCATTAAGCAGGCATCATCGGTATAGCATCAACATGCGTTTTGGAATCGGTATTGGATATGTTGAGAAACCCTTCCATTACGAGACGAATTATAAAAACCTGGCAATTGGCACTAAACTCAACGGCACAGTATTGACCGGTTTTCAATTCAGAATGTTCACAAAGAAGAAAATTCATTTGTTCGGTGGAATAGACTTCTTCCATTTCTCCAATGGCGCCTTCAAATTACCCAATTTGGGTTTAAATCTCGCCACCATAAATTTTGGAGCCACTTATTTCACCGGTGATCCGATTGTGTCTAAAATTCCGGCGAAGGAAAAATTAAAAAGAAAACATGAATTCAATACTGCTATTGCCATTGGATTCAAAGAAAGATATCCCCCCGAAGGCCCCAACTTCATGGTAAACATTATCAATCTTCAATATCATCTTCCCTGGGGACAAAAGGGTCTCTTTGGAGCCGGTTCTGAAATGATCATTGACCAATCATTGAGAGGGCGATTGGAAGAAGATTCTATTCAGAGCAGTTATTTGGAAGGCTCTACCCGAATTGGGGTGTTTGGTTCTTGCGGACTTCAACTTGGAAAATGGGATGCGGTATTGCAGCCAGGAGTTTACTTATACAGCAAATTAAGTGAAGATGGATTTATTTATAACAGGTTATTGCTAAAGTATAGATTCCATCAGCATTTTTATGCTAGTCTGGGGTTGAAGAGTCACTTTGCGAAAGCAGATTATTTCGAGTGGGGAATTGGGGTTAGAATTTAATTCAGAATTCAGAATTCAGAATTCAGAATTAAGAATTAAGAATTAAGGGCGAAGCATTAAGAATTAAATGCGAGGAATTAAGAGTTAAGATTTTGGGAGTCAGAATTAGAGATTGGGAAACCGGGAGCAGGGAGCAGGGAGCAGGGAGCAGGAAGCAGGAATTAAATTGAAGTTAGAAATTATTGTATCTTGAATAAATGATGAATACTAAAATGAAACTGCCAATACTATTATTCACTATTGTTCTGTTTTTTACGGGATGCAGTGATATATGTGAGTGTTTTCATGGTACGGGAGATGTGGTGAGTGAGGAGCGGAATTTACCATTGATTCAGGGAGTATATCTGACGAGCAATGTGGACCTCATTGTACATGTGGATTCAGTGCGAAGGATGAGAGTGACTGCCGGTGAAAATTTAGTAGAAGGTATTGAAACAAAAGTGGAATCCGGTATACTCCAAATCAGAAATACCAATAAATGCAATTGGGTACGTAAACTTGATCCGAAATTAGAGGTTGAGATATGGACCGATCAGTTGGAGAGTATTTTTATTGAAGATGGCAATGGCGATGTGACGTTTACTGACACTTTAAAAGGAAAAATATTTAGAATGGATATCTTCAACGGACTTGGAAATTATCATACAAAAACTAATTCTGAAATTATCACTCTAGCTATTCACAACGGTCCGGCTGACATTGTTTCTGAAGGAACGGCGGAGAATTTATACATGTATCATGTTGGATATGGAAAAATGAATTGTCTATTACTGGAATCTAAAAATGTATATATTAACAATCGTGGTACGAATGATATTTACACCAATGCGCTGAACATTCTGGATGCAAAAATTGAATATATCGGCAATATCTATTACAAGGGAAACCCTGGAACAATTACCCAACAGATCACGGGTACAGGAAAAATAATTAAATTATAAGACGTGTTTGTACTACAGCAAATATCATTTGAATTCGGATCGAGAACATTATTCAGCGAATTAAACTGGCATATCCGGCCACAGGAAAAAATAGGATTGATTGGAGCAAATGGAACAGGAAAATCCACTTTACTCCGAATCATCAGCGGAGAATATAGTCCCGGAAGCGGGAACATTTCAAAACGCAACGACCTTGTACTTGGTTTTTTAAATCAGGATTTATTGAGTTACTTATCGGATAAATCTATTCTAGATGTAGCCATGGAAGCTTTTGAAAAGGCCAACAAGTTGCATGAAGAAATAGAGATAATACTTCACAAACTGGAAACGGATCATAGCGATCAGATATTGGATAAACTCCATCGGTTACAAAGTGAATACGAAGCCCTTGACGGATACCAATTGCAGTCAAAAGCGGAATCTATTCTGGAAGGACTTGGTTTCAATACAGCTGATTTATCCCGACCTTTAAAAGAATTTTCAGGAGGATGGAGAATGCGTGTGATGCTTGCAAAAACTTTATTGCAAAATCCCCATTTGCTCTTGCTGGATGAGCCGACCAATCACCTTGACCTTCCGTCCATACAATGGCTGGAGAGTTATCTACACGACTATGAAGGTGCAGTGGTCATTGTATCACATGATAGATATTTTCTAGATAAAATAGTGACGAAGATCGGCGAGCTGGAAAACGAAAAACTGACTTTGTATACCGGCAATTACTCGGACTATCTCATTGAAAAAGAGGAGCGACAAGTATTGCAACAAAATGCTTTTAAAAATCAGGAAAAATATATCAAAGAACAGGAACGTTTTATCGAGCGATTCAGGGCCAAAGCTTCAAAAGCAAGTGCAGTACAATCCCGTGTGAAAGCTCTTGAAAAGTTAGATCGTGTGGATGCTGTTGAAGGTCCTTCCGCTGCCATAAAAATAAAATTTGCCGTAGACCGGCAACCGGGACGCATCATCAGTAAATTGCATATTGATCGAAAGGCTTATGGTGAAGTGGAGTTAATGAAAAATACCGAAGCTGAAATATCGAGAGGAGATAAAATTGCCTTTATTGGAGCTAATGGAAAAGGGAAATCTACTTTACTGAGAATGATTGATGGCACGGAAATTTTTGAAGGGAAAGCGGAACCTACGCATAACGTCATTCCGGCTTTCTACGCACAGCATCAGTTAGAAAGTCTGAACAAGGAAAATGATGCCCTCGACGAGTTGCGATCAACGGCACCCGACGAAACCGACACCTATCTGCGTTCATTACTTGGGGCCTTCTTGCTGAAAGGAGATGATGTTTTCAAGAAAATAAAAGTCCTCTCCGGTGGTGAAAGGGCGCGTGTTGCATTGGCAAAAACCATTCTGGCCAGAGCAAACTTTCTCCTCCTGGATGAACCGACCAACCACTTAGACATTCAAAGTGTAAATGTACTTGTTGAAGTACTAAACAAATATGAAGGCACCTACATTGTTGTATCTCATGACCGGTATTTTCTATCCCGGATCGCCAACAAAATCTGGTACATTGAAAACAAAGAGTTAAAAGAATATCCGGGAACATATAACGAATTTGAAACATGGCAGAAGGAACAGAAACAACAAAAATCGCAGCCGGTGAAAGTTGTAGCTGCTCCGGTAGTTGCAAAAAAAGAAACGAAGAACAATACGGCTGACAAAGACAAAAAGAAAGAAAAAACCAAACTTGAGCAACTGGTAAAAAAATGGGATGCCGAAGTTGCGGTATTTCGAACGGAACACGAAAAACTGAGTCTGGAATTAAGCAAGCCTGAAGTCTATCAAAATGGACAATTGTACAAGAAGTTTCAAGAGGAATATGAGAAATGCAGCAGAGCATTAAAGCATGCAGAAAATGAGTGGGAAGCACATTATTTGAAACTCATTGAGATGAATGATTAGAAAATTCCTTCTTCTGGTTTTAGGGCTGATACCCTTCTCGGGAATCTGTCAGGATGATGCCGATTATTTTAATCCGCGACGTATCCGTTATGAAGATTATATTTATCACCCTGATATCCGCACTGCATTTTTTGAAAGGAACGGACAGGAGTTAAGTGACCCCATCTTGCTGTTGGGCAGTAGTGATCAGCTGCGACTCCATTTTGATTTACTAAGTAATGATATTATAGATTACAGTTACAGGATTCAACATTGTGATCCGGATTGGCGGCCTTCCCTATTGAGCGAAAATGATTATCTCGAAGGCTTTTATACAGATCATATTACGGACTATAAGCACTCTTTAAATACGCTAACCGATTACTGGCACTATCAGCTCGATTTTCCTAATGCACAAATGAAACCGACAATATCCGGTAATTTTTTGCTCATCGTTTACGACTCTACGGATCCGGACTCTATAATTATTTCAAAAAGATTTTATGTTGTTGAACAGCGCGTAGAGATTCAACCCAATATACATAGAGCCACCATAATTGAACAAAGAAACTCCCACCAGGAGGCAGATTTAAAAGTTACCCTCAGAGGGTTAGCGGTGACCAGCCCCTACTCCGACATTAAACTGGTTCTCCTTCAAAATGGAAATCCAAATAGCAGGATAAGCAATCTCAAACCCAATTTCGCCACCAACGAACTACTCGAATACAATTATGAAGAAGGAAATGTATTTGAAGGAGGAAGTGAATTCAGAAATTTTGATATCAGAACCACACGATTTCTAACGCAGTGTATTGAAAAGTATACGGATGACAGGAATGGACGTAGTCTTACTGCTGTACTCAAGAAAGACATTTCTTTAGCCAGTCAACGTTACAGTTCAAATGATGACATCAATGGTAAATTCCTGAATAAAATTTATGAAAGCAGGGATGCGAAATTAGAAGGAGATTATATCCAAGTCTTATTCAGGTTAAAGGCGGATGAGGCATATACTTCAGGGGCTGTGTTTGTAGAGGGACATTTTACGGATTGGAGAAGAGATATGCCTTATAGGATGGACTATCAGCCGGACAGCGGATATTATTATAAAACACTCTCTGTAAAGCAAGGTTATTATGATTACCGCTACAGCATAGAAGGCAAAAACAAGGATAACAGTGTTTTAGAGACGGAAGGAAGCCATTATGAAACTCGTAATGAATACGATATATTTGTTTATTGGAATGAAACCGGCGTCCGGTATTCCCGTCTGATCGGTTATTTAAAAGCCTTTTCGGGAGGATTTTAAATTACTCCATCTAAATTAGTTCCTTTACCATCTCTATCAGTTAGTTGGTCAAAATCTGTTGTTAAATTCAAGTGATGTCTATATTTTTGGAGAACACATAACAAACATGGCAATTTTTACCGAAGTAACAGCAGGAATCAGGGTAAGTGTTGAGACATTTTATCAGCCCACTCATAGTAACCCGGCGCAATCACATTATGTATTTGCTTATCGGATCACGATCAAAAACGATAGTGAGCAGGCCATTCGGTTAAAAAGAAGGCATTGGTATATCGTTGATTCCGATAACACCCGTCGGGAGGTTGAAGGAGAAGGAGTTGTGGGAGAGCAGCCGTATATTGCCCCGGGCGAAACATACCGGTATGTTTCCGGATGTAATCTTAACACAGAACTAGGAAAATGTTCGGCACCTATTTGATGGAGCGCCAATATGACAAGAAGCTGTTTTTGTTAAAATTCCTGAGTTCAAGATGGTAGTTCCCTCTAAATTGAATTGATTTTTATATTCAGTTTGAAAAGTAAAATTTTGAAAATCACATCAGCCTTAACGTGTATTTGAACTGTAACTCCTAACAATAGCCGCTCTTCACATCACTAATTCATTAAAAGTCAGCTACTAAACCTTCTTAGCCATTCGGAACATACAATACCTGTGGCGACAGCGACATTCAGTGATTCCGCTTTTTCATTGAGACCACTTTTTGATGGGATTAGAATTGATTTTGTTATAAATGGATTGAGTGCGGGCTCAACACCACGACTTTCATTACCCATTACCACAAAAGCATCCTTCTTCAGATCGGCTGAAAACAAATTATCTCCTTGAAGATGAGAGGAGTATACTGCCAATTTAGCTGATTGCGCATTTTCAACCAGCAGTTTTTCAAGCGAAATATAAACAGGTACAACTCGAAATAAGCTTCCCATGGAGGATTGAACTACTTTAGGGTTATAACAATCAACCGTATCCACCGAACAAAACATTCCATCCACACCAAACCAATCCGCGATACGAATAATGGTACCTAAATTTCCAGGGTCACGAATCTGATTCAACAAAAGGTGAAATCCGGAGGCGGGAACTGAAATATCCTCATTCGCAACTTTCATTTCAGCCACTGCCAAAACTTTGTTCGGTTGCTGTTGACCGGAAATTTGAATCAGTTCATTCTCGGAAACCCGAACCACTTCAGGGGAAGATAGTTCGAAAGGCACCTCCCATTCGTCTGTAGCATAGAGCTCAGCTACCTTCCAGGACTTATTTCGCAGCAGCTCCTCTACCAACTTAGGACCTTCTACCGGAAAGAGTCCAAGCTCATCCCTCCTCTTCTTCAACTGCAGTAAGCGCAGGTGTTTAATAACTGCTTTTGAAATCATATCAGGTTATAAGGTTCTGATCCGTACATTTACACCCGCCGTGCTATGAGGAACGGGAAACTATCTTATATTTTATATTCAGCACTAATGCCGGCATTTTTAATGCTTGCCGGTGCCTGCAATGTTACCCGATCCATTCCGGAGGGGCAACACTTGCTGGACAAAAATATTATTAAATCTGACCGAACAGAATTTAATGAGAACGTCAATTCGATAATTAAGCAAAAACCTAACAGAAAGATTCTGGGTGTATTCAGGTTTCACCTTGGTGTGTACAATCTCTCTCAAATCGGTAAGGAGACGAAATTTAAAAAATGGCTAAAAACGGCGATTGGTGAGCAGCCCGTTTTATTAGATACCGGGCTCACCTTTAAGTCAACGGAGCAGATTTCTATCTTCTTTCAGAACAATGGTTACTTCAATGCTGATATAAATGACACTACTATTTACAAAAAGAAAAAAGCAAAAGTCATATACACCTTAAAATCCGGCAAGCCCTATAAAATCAGAAACATCAGTTACAATATTTCAGATACAGAAATTCGCGACTTTATATTTAGCGACAGTACGGAATTTCAAATTAAATCCGGAGACATTTATTCGGTGTCATTATTACAAAGTGAAAGGGAAAGAATTTCGATTTCATTGCGGAACAACGGATACTACAACTTTAATCCACAATACATCACTTATCAGATAGATTCGTCTCTGAAATCCCAACAGGTAGATGTCTGGTTGTATTTAACGAATCCGAAAGTCAGCAACAGAGATATTATTACGGCACCTGATTCATTTATCGTACACAAGAAAAATTACTTTAAAGAAGTTTATATTGAAGTAGACTATGATCCCATTTCTGCCAATGACACTATTGCGAAGGATACAACTGAATTTGAAAAATTAAAATTTATTTCAAGAGGAAAACTCGAACTTCGCCACAAGGCTAAACATTTAGCCGAACATATTTTCATTCGAAAGGATTCCATATTTGCTCAATCGGATATAGATTTAACTTACAAACGACTTTCTGATCTTGGGATTTTTAAATTTGTCAATATCAGGATAGAACCGGAATATCCCGGACCTGAGGATACCAATAATCCTTTGCGTTGCTATATCTTGCTTTCTCCCCAACCCCGACAAGAGTATAAAATCGAATTTGATGGAACGAATAACGGAGGTAACTTCGGAATTCTCGGAAACCTATCTTATCGAAATAAAAATATTTTCAAGGGAGCAGAGAGTTTTAATTTCAGAATTAAGGCAGGACTTGAGTTACAACAAAATTTTGGAGATACTACCTATGAAAGCACCCGACAGCTCGCCTTATTCAATGCTTATGAAGTAGGACCTGAAATCTCGCTGAATTTCCCCAGAGGATTATGGCCATTTCATTTTGATAAATTGAAGATAGTCAGCAACCCTATCACTTCTATAAATGCCGGTTTTAATACTCAAAACCGTCCGGAATATTTCAGACAACTTTTCAATCTCTCCTACTCTTACAGTATTAAAACCACTAAATACAATCGTATTTATTTCTATCCTGCAGATTTAAACTATCTTAAAGTAAAATTAGATCCTGCTTTCACTCAACAATTAAATGAACTAGGAGACCCTAATATCATATTAGGTTATGTGGATCATTTCATTTCTACGGAACGACTCAGTTATATTTTCAACAATCAGGATTTAAAAATAAAGCGAAAATATTTCTTCTTTCGTGCCAATCTTGAATTTGCCGGAAACAGTATTTATCTGGCAAAAAAATAAACAATGAAAGTATTTCCAAATCATCCCCTGCCACCTTTTTAAATGTCCGGTTTGCTCAATACATAAGACCTGATTTTGATATTCGATTATATAGTCCAATCAGTATTTCCAATGCACTGGCTGTATTTAGAATTGCTGTTGGATTGGGTGTCTCGTACGGAAACTCCTTACAATTACCCTTTGAAAAAAGTTTTTTTGCCGGAGGCCCGAACGATATTCGCGCATGGCGCACCCGACAACTTGGACCCGGAACCAACGACAAAGAAGACTTTTTTGAGCGATTTGGAGATTTGAAATTAACCGGCAACTTTGAATATCGTTTTGATATTTACAGAAAGCTCAAAGGGGCAGCATTTCTTGATGCCGGAAACATATGGATCATCAATAAAATCTCCACGAGTGAAGATGGGAAATTTAAATTCGACACCTTCGCTGATCAAATTGCATTAGGCTCAGGTTTAGGTATCCGTTTTGACTTTACTTTTTTTATACTAAGGATGGATGGAGCAATTAAAATAAAAGACCCTGCATTAGCACAAGGTGAACGATGGGTCTTGGATGCAAATGAATTGAGTGATATAACTTTTAACTTTGGCATTGGTTATCCATTCTAAGCTATGTTGCCATTTTTTTTCGGTAACACATCTGTTCTAAACATCAATTTCCAACGAAAATCAAGGAATTTAAGCCGAACGCAGGTGTCACTAGAATTTTTCATTCCTTACTTTGATTAAATACGGAGACTTTTATTCTTTTCTTACAAATCACATTTGGTTTCAACTGTTCATCAGCTCATCTCTACAAAAACCAGTATGGGAACAAAAGAAATAAAAAGTTGTTAATATTATTGTTTTTCAATACATTACATAAATTAATACACCTGTCAATCGTAGCTGATCAGGCAAATAAAATATGCAAGAAATGCAATTCCTATTTTGTCAATATTTCAAAGTCTGAAAACTGTTAAAAAAACATAAAAACTTACATGTCGCCATTAACTATTAACAAACCAGTACCGGAGGGCAAACGTATAGAATAGTCAACCTGTTCAAAATACGAAAATATGCACCCTTTGCTTCGAAAAATAATATATCCAAAATTCAGTGAACCCATTCAGGAAATTGAAAACAGGAGGCTATCCACGTTGCACCGGGTCATTCTGGCCTCTATCCTTATTTCGATTGTATTTATAGTTCTGCAAGCTATCAATGGGCTGAATGAAATAGTGTACAATAATTTACCAATAACAGCTACATACATATTCTGTTTGTATTTATTCAACACCGGACAATACAATACTTCACGAAATGTTTTTTTGATCTCTATCAACGCATTTGTTTATCTATCAAATCTTAGAGCCGGAAATGATTCAGATATATTTTTGTTTTTCTTTCCTATTGCTGCCGGAACATTTTTTCTATTCACTGAAAAAGAAAAGCACTTATTAATTGCGGTGGCAGCTCTACCTGTTGTACTTTTCCTTTCTTCCTTGACCTTTCATACTACTATCATCTCTTCACTACCAATACCTGAACATTTAATTAAGCGTAACTACATTTTTTGTGCTGCAATTAGTATCACTATCACCTTATACTGTATTTACTATTACCTGAAACTATATCACAACTCCACGCTACTTATAAAAAGTCAGAAAGCAAGTCTAAAGTCACTTATTGAAAACATAGGTGATCCCATTTGTCAATTTGACCTCGATTTCAATGTAAGACAGTATAATGAATCATTTTCAGCATTCATGTTAACTATATTTAATGTTGACATAAAACTACACCCTTCTTTAACCAACATATCCAGGGAGAATACTTCGACAAACCAAAATCAAGAGGTGTGGAAAAATCATTTCAAAGATGCTTTTAACGGATCAATCATGTCTACTGAAACCCAATTTACCGATAATGGAAGAACACTTTATTTTGAACTAAAGATAAATCCGGTCAAAGTAAACTCAATTATTTGCGGAGCTGTAATGACCTTAAAAGACATTACATCAAGGGTAAATAACGAACAATTATTAAAAAGAAATCTTGAAGAAAAGCAGAAATTATCTACTGTAGCAAACACAATTAAACATAGTATATTAATTACAGACAATGAATTCAAAGTAACCTGGACAAACCCCTTTTTCAAAGAAATAACCAAATTCACGGCAGGTGAAATAATGAAACAACCCGTTTTAAACTCACTTTGCGGTCCACTAACAGATACAACAGGCGTTAATGACTTATTAAAAGATCTCGCATCGGGGCGATCCTCAACCATTGAAACCATTTTTATACAAAAGAACAAGGAACCGTTCTGGAGTTATATCAGTTCATCGCCGGTTTATGACGATAACAATTGCATTACCGGACATATATTTATTGCCCTTGATATTACAGACAGGAAAAGGTCTGAAGAGCAACTGCAACTTCTCCTTACCCATGCTCAGAAACTTAATAAAGAACTAACTGACCGGGACACAGAACTTCAAGCATCCATTCGCAAATTAAATAAGCAGAGTTGGGAAATCCAAATATCAAAGCAGCATCTCCAAAAAAAGAAATCAGAACTTGAAGAAAGCAATAAGGAATTAAACATAAAAGCAAGAAAGCTGGAGCAAAACAATTCAGCCATCGTGTTACAAAACAAAGAACTGGAAGAAGCGAGAAAAGCCATAAGTCAAAAGGCGGAATTATTGGAGCAGGTTAGTAAATACAAGTCTGAGTTTCTTGCCAACATGAGCCATGAATTACGAACGCCATTAAATAGCATCATCATACTTTCACGATTATTGGCAGAAAACAAAGATTCTAATTTGAATCGTAAGCAGATTGAATTTGCTCATGTTGTTCATAAATCAGGAACTGATCTCTTAAATCTCATCAATGACATTCTTGATTTATCAAAAATTGAAGCCGGGAAAATTGAAATCGAAAAGGCCGAGTTTGAAATAAGTCCGTTCTGTAAAGATATCTGGAATAGCATACAGCCCACTGCTAAAAGTAAGAATATTCATTTCAGTTTGCAAAACAACATCACATCCACACCCACCATTTTTACAGATGAGATGCGCTTATCTCAAATACTTAAAAACCTTTTATCCAATGCTATTAACTTTACCTCACCAGGAGGAAATGTATGTTTAACCATCTCAGAACAAGAGTCTGGCCTCATCAGATTTGAAGTAAAAGACGATGGCATTGGCATCCCTGAAGATAAACAAAAACTAATATTTGAATCATTCAAGCAAGTGGATGGCAGTATCAGCCGGAGGTTTGGAGGAACCGGATTGGGTCTGAGTATCTCCAAAGAACTTACACATCTGCTTTCCGGAAAAATTGCCGTTATCAGCAAGGAAGGAGAAGGTAGTACATTTATTGTAGAAATTCCTATAGGACAAACTAATATACATCCGGGAATTACCAATGAACGTCGACTGCTAATTATTGAAGATGACGAAACCTTTGCCAAAATCCTTGAAAAAATGGCGCTAAGAGAAGGATTCAAGACAGAAATTTGCCATAGAGGTGACACAGGATACCTTCGTATAAAAGAGAGTAAGCCGGATGCAGTATTGCTGGACATGAACCTTCCCGGAATAAATGGCTGGAACCTTATAAAAAGAATCAGGTCGGAAAAGGACATAGCTCAAATCCCTATACATGTTGTCAGCAGTGCAAAAGCATCTGATAGTCCAACCGTCCTTCCATTTGTATCCTGGTTTGAAAAGCCGGCATCTACTTCTCAACTTACGAGTATATTTAGAAATCTGAAAAACACTATAGGCAATAACCATAAGGTTTTGGTCATTGAAGACTCTCCTGAGCAAAGTATGGTCGTAAAACAAATGCTTAAAAGACAAGGCATAACCTGCGAGATAGCGGAAACGGGCATGGATGGCATATCCAAACTTATTCATGAATCCTTTGATTGCATAATACTCGACTTAAACCTTCCCAAAGAAGCACCTGAATTTTCAGCTATTCCTGTTATTGTATACAGCTCCAGAGAACTAAATGACAAGGAAAAATTATTCCTAAAAGATTACGCCAGTTCATATATCAATAAGAACACCGATCATATTGAATCCTTGCTGGAAGAAACCACCCTCTTCCTTCAATCTGTACAGGAACAAAAAAACAGAAGTCAATTTTTCGGAAAACTCCCTGACAAAAAGAAAATTCTTAACGGAAAAAAAGTATTGGTAGTCGATGATGATGCGAGAAACATCTATGCATTATCCTCTATGCTGGAATTATATGGTATGGAAATACATACCGAAAATGATGGTGCATCGGCAGTGAAATACCTTGAAAAAAACCCTAATACAGATCTTGTTCTCATGGACATCATGATGCCGGGAATGAATGGTTATGAAGCAACGAAAAGCATCCGTAGAATAGAGCACTTATCCGGCATTCCGATAATAGCTGTAACAGCCAAGGCAATGAAAGGAGATCGTGAGCATAGTTTATCCTGTGGCATGGATGAACATATCACGAAACCTATCGAAGGAAATTCACTCATCACTATCATCAGCAATTTATTCCAATGAACCACTCCTTCGAAACACGCAGTCCGAACAATGAAATTCAAGAGTTTACCAGTAAATTCTACGGATTTCAACTAGAAGCCTATCATTCGCTTTACTTTGAACGAAGGCTTGATCGCTTCAAAGCAAGAAATGGAATTACTAAAACTCAAGAACTGATTGATCTGATTTTAAATAATCCCAGCATCGCATCCATTTTCAAGAACGAATTTCACATTAGCTATACAAAGCTTTTCCGTGAACCGACTTTCTTTATTCCCCTTCTCCAATTTATAAAGCAAAAATTGAAACCGAGGGAACGATAAGAATATGGCATGCAGGCTGTGCGCAAGGACATGAAGCGTATTCATTAGCGATACTTTTGGAAGAACACAATCTCCTGGAAAAATGTAAAATCTACGCCACTGATGTAAACACTTCTGCATTAAGATCCGCTGCGAAAGGAATAATCGATATCGGGGAAGTAAAATGTGGCGTAAAAGACTATATGCTTGCAGGTGGACAAGGACATATAATTCATCATTTTCACCTCAATGATAATAATGCCATCTTAAAAGAACGTATCCTTTCTAAAATCAAATTCGCACAACATGAACTGGGTCGAAATCCCCCTTTTCAAAAATTCGACTTAATTATTTGTCGAAATGTCCTGATATATTACAAGCAATCTTACCAAATTTTTTTGCTTAAAACATTACTTGACTCCCTTCATCCAACCGGTTATCTGGGACTATCAAATTGTGAATCACCGGGGCAATTCGAAAAGGAATATGGATTAAAAAAGACAGATATCTCACACAATATTTATCAGTTCTGATGTGCCATTCCTAGCGAAATAACTAACATAATTAAACTTCATAACGTAGAAACAACTCCAAAGCAAATTATTAAATGAAGCATAAAATACTTTTAGTGGATGATCGACCGGAGAATTTATATTCCCTGGAAAGTATGCTCATGGAAGACGACCGGATAATTTTCAAGGCGAATTCAGGTGATGAAGCGCTAAAAATTGCATTCCAGGAAGATCTATCATTAATACTATTGGATGTACAGATGCCGGAAATGGACGGCTTTGAGGTGGCCAATATGCTGAAGTCAACCAAACGTACTAAAAAGATTCCTATCGTATTTGTTACGGCTATCAGCAAGGAGAAGAAATACATGCTACAGGGATTAGATGAAGGCGCCATGGACTACTTGTTTAAACCATTGGATACAGACATTACGCGATCAAAAGTAAATACCTTGCTTCAGTTCTTCGCACAACAAAAAGAGATTGAGCAGAAGAATAATGAACTACTAAAGTTAAACGAAGAAAAGAATTTCTTCCTTGGTATGGCTTCACACGATCTTAGAAATCCGTTGGGAAATATCATCACATTAAGTAGTTTAATTTCACAAGACATCGGCCATAACTTTCCGGATGAGTATAAAAACTATCTGGAAGTTATAATGAGTACATCACGACGAATGCTGGAGATGCTCAACAATATTCTTGATGTTTCAAAAATAGAATCCGGAGTCACCACACTTGATTTAGCTCCCATTTCAGTACATGATCTTTTCCAGGAATGTATTAGTTGCAACAAACTACCCGCAGATAAAAAGAAAATTCATCTCTCTTATAGTATTGCTGATTCGACCGGCAAGCCCTATGCTGACAAAGGACAGATTCTACAGGTGCTAAACAACTTAGTTTCAAATGCGATTAAATACTCTCATCCATCTACTGCAATAGAACTTACTGCAGAAGGATCCTCTGAGGAAATCACCATTCACATCATTGATCAGGGACAAGGAATTCCGGAATCAGAACATAAAGTATTATTTTCAGCATTCAGTAAAACCAGTGTACGAAGCACTGCGGGAGAAGGAAGTACCGGTTTAGGATTGAATATTGTAAAGAAAATAGTGGAAGCTCATCATGGAAGAATTTGGGTGAAGAGTAAACCCGGAGAAGGATCGGTTTTTCCTTTTCTCTTCCGATAGTTTCTGTTAAAAAAGAAATAGAAAATTAATATTTTTTAGCAGGACTCAATGATTACGGCATAGCCCTGTCCTACTCCACACACATGGAAACCATCGCGAATTTTTTTCCTTTTAATTTCAATTCAATTGCTGCAGAATTTAAAATACGGGCACCACTCATTCCTAAGGGGTGACCAATAGCAATGGCGCCACCATTCGGATTTATTCTTTCATCATCATCACCAAATCCCCATGCTCTGATGCAAGCCAGACTTTGTGCAGCAAACGCTTCGTTCAATTCAATAATATCGATCTGATTCCAGCTCATACCGGCTAACTTCAAGGCTTTATTAGCCGCTTCAACAGGACCAATACCCATGATCCCGGGAGTAACACCGATGGCTGCTGCGGAAACCACTCTTGCGAGCGGAGTAAGTCCATGGGATTTTAAGCCCTTTTCAGATGCAAGTAAAATCGCTGCTGCTCCATCATTCAATCCGGATGCATTTCCGGCTGTAACGGTACCGTCTTTACGAAAAGCAGGTTTAAGTTTTGACAAGCCCTCTAATGTAGTGGCCGGTTTAATAAATTCGTCAGAAGAAAACAGTATTGCATCTCCTTTCTTAGCAGGTATTAAAAGGGGTACAATTTCCTGAGCGAGACGACCGGAAGATTGCGCATTATTCGCCTTCTCTTGTGAACGAAGTGCGAACTTATCCTGATCTTCCCGACTAACATGATCTCTGACTGCGACATTCTCTGCCGTATCACCCATTGATTCCACACCATACATCTCCTTCATCAGCGGGTTCACAAAACGCCAGCCAAAACTCGAATCGAACAACTGCGCATCACGACCATAAGGCGTACTTGTTTTTGACATGACCCATGGACCACGGGTCATATTCTCTACACCTCCTGCAATGACAATATCAGCTTCTGCAGATTTTATCATACGGGCAGCAGAGGCAACAGCAGATAAGCCGGAAGCACAAAGTCTGTTAACCGTTTCACCGGGAACACTTACCGGATAACCTGCGAGCAACAGAGACATTCTAGCCACATTTCTATTGTCTTCTCCAGCTTGATTTGCACAGCCCATAATAACATCATCGATGCATTTGGGATCGAGACTGTTATTTTTCTCCAATAAAGATTTTAACACATGTGCTGCTAAATCATCCGCACGCACAGCAGCTAATGTTCCTGCAAAATTTCCTATGGCTGTTCTTACCCCCGATACAATATATGCATTCATTTTTATTCGATGTTATCTGATTAATTGAAATAGTCTGACTTTATAATGATCTCGTTTATTCCCCTGAAGGAAACCAATCTTTTGATGTTCTGTACACTGTTCCTTTAAACAAAGCAACAGTACGGCCATGTTGATTCGATACAGTCACCTGATAGATACCGATTTTATTTGATCTGTTCATTTCAATGGCTGTTGCAATAATCTCATCATTTTCCATCAAAGGTTCCGTGTGAGAGATTGAAGTTTCCACAGAAACACTTCGTTGTCCATGAGAATTAGCAGCAAATGCCAATGCACTATCGGCCAATGAAAAAGTAATTCCACCATGGGCGATAGAAAAACCATTGAGCATTTCTTTCCTGATGGTCATCTTGAGCACACATTTTCCCGGTGCAACTAATACTCTTTCGATACCCAACCACTGACTGAACCAATCATGGTCGAACATACGGTTTACAACTTTGGATGCTAAATCTATTTCATCTGCCATCTTTAACAATTTCGAGCAAAAATAAACAATAGCGAGCAATCGCTTTCACGAGAGCAGAATTAAACATCATTCGATTATACATGGAAATCAGAATAAACTATACTGTGTTTGATGTTGTTCGAGGTGAAGCAACCATTCCTTGCGATCGAGGCCCCAGGCATAGCCTGTCAGTTGCCCACTGCTTCCTACAATGCGGTGACAGGGGATGATGATGGCCATTGGATTTGCGGCATTGGCCGCAGCAACCGCACGCGTCTTCTTCTCATCTCCGCAACGGATGGCAAGCCTTGCATAATTCATAGTCTGGCCAAAAGGCACCTTCATCACTTCTTCCCAAACTAATCTTTGAAAAACGGTGCCGGGAGGATCAATTGGTAAATTAAAAGAAGTTGTCTTACGCTCAAAATATGCCTTCAGTTGAGCACGCGCTTCATTCAATAAGGGATGATCCGTATTTTCCTCATAAGGCTGATTTGAAAAATATACAGCAATGACCGACCAGTTCGTGGTTTCTATATTCAACCCGCCTATCGGAGTTTGTAATGTGGTCCTGTACATATTTGCAGATTAAAGATAGAAAAATTCAGCAAATAGAAATCAAAGAATAAAGAATTACTTAGCTATCACAACAATGGCTACTCCATTTACTATAGGATTCCCAAGTAGTATTACTGCAGCAATCCCTCTAGAAAAACTTCTCCTTTTTATCCGCCATCTTTCTCAAAAGAACAGAAGGCCGGTAACGATCTTCTCCATACTCCTGATTCAAATGATTCAAGTGATCCAATACAGTATTTAATCCGATTTCATCCGCCCATTTTAACAAACCCTTCGGATAATTTACACCTTTAGTCATGGCGAGGTCCAATTCTTCCTTGGTAGCCACGCCTAAATACAATGCATCTACTGCTTCATTAATTAACATACTGAGCACTCTTATAAAAATTACATTGCCCAATACTTCATCTTTCACAGGTTCGAGAAGTATTGCCTCTTCCCTATAATCATAATATCCTCTACCGGATTTACGACCAAGCCTCTTTGCTTCGGTCATTTTCTTTTGCACCAAGGATGGCTTATAACGAGGGTCAAAATACATTTGAGACCAAACAGTTTCCGTTACCGCATAATTCACATCATTGCCGATGAGGTCCATCAATTCAAAAGGCCCCATTCGAAAGTTGCCGAAAGTTTTCAAAGCCCAATCGATAGTGGCGATATCTGCAATACCCTCTTCCAAAATTCGCAGGGATTCCCCATAAAATGGTCGGGCTACGCGGTTTACAATAAAGCCGGGAGTATCCTTCGCTAAGACAGGCACTTTTCCCCATGCACGCATCACATCCAAACATTTTGTCGGGCTAATAGCGTTCGTCTGTAGTGCCGTAATCACTTCCACCAATGGCATTAAAACCGCTGGATTAAAAAAATGAAGACCAATTACACGTTCCGGTTTTTTGCAGGATGAAGCAATAGCCGTAATGGATAAAGAGGATGTATTCGAAGCCAGAATGGCATCTTCAATCAACACCTCCTCTACCGCCGCAAACAACTGACTTTTCACTGCCAATTTTTCAACAATAGCCTCAATAAATAATGACGCGCCCTGCGGTTCGGAAAGTGAAGATGCAGGAATTATACGTTGTCTGATATCAAGTGCTGCTCTTTCCGCTAACTTGCCTTTTGCTACTAACTTTTCAAGGGAAGAAGCGATTCCAACCAATGCTTTTTCAATGACTTCCCCATTGGTATCATAGAGCATTACTGTATGCCCTGCCATTGAGGCCACTTGAGCTATTCCTGCGCCCATTGCTCCAGATCCGGCGATGGCGACTATTGAATTTAGATTTGACATTGGACTTCCTTCAAACTTATGAAATTAATTTCCTTTAAAGACCGGCTTTCTCTTTTCAAGAAATGCATCCACTCCTTCTTTATAATCGGCGGTTTCCCCGGCGAGTTGCTGGTATTTCTCTTCCCGATTCAACTGCGTAAAAAAATCATTCGATAACGATTCGTTCAGGAGTAATTTCGTATAGCCGATACCTTTAGTAGGCATTTTACTTAATGTTGCTGCAATCTTCATCGCCTCCTCTTTCAACAATTCATCCGCCACCACTTTATACAGCATCCCCATTTGCAAAGCATCCTGTGCTGAAACTTTATCTCCCAACATCATTAATGCAGATGCACGTTGAAAACCAATCAAGCGTGGAAGAAAAAAAGACCCGCCTGAATCAGGAACTAATCCGATATTACTAAATGCCTGAATAAAAGAAGCAGATGAGGCTGCTATTACGATATCGCAGGCCAGCGCAATATTTGCACCTGCCCCGGCTGCTACGCCATTCACTGCACATACTATAGGCTTCTCCAAAGCCCTTATTTTTTGCAAAATAGGGTTATAATGTTCGCGAACTATCGTCGGAATTCCCGGACCATCGGGATCAATCGCCTCTGAAAGATCTTGTCCGGCAGAAAATGCTTTTCCCTCACCGGTAATGAGAACCGCTCTAATCTCCGGATCAGCTGCCACCAGGTCAAGTTCATTTTGAAGTTGAACAGCCATTTCCTTATTAAAACTATTAAACTTGTCGGGGCGGTTGAGAGAAAGCAAACGAACGCCTTCTATTGTTGAAGCAAGAATAGTGCTCATGTTTTGAATTATTTTAACGCGAAAATAGCGAATAGCAAGAGGCTAAAAGTTCCGGACTAAGTAAAGAAGTGATTCCAACCCGGCAAATCTATCGCTAAAGCTATTAAAAATAATGACTTAAACCTCTATAAAACAATATTATACATTGTAGAAAAAGAAGCAAGAATAAGCGACTTCGTCCTTTTTTATGAGCAATCCCCTTCTTACTTTCGCACTAGATAAAGGAATAAAAAACAGTATAAATTAATAAGCAACAATGACAGGTTCCAAAATAACCATAAAAAATGGCAAATTAAAAGTTCCCAACGATCCCATCATCCCATTTATTGAAGGCGACGGTACAGGTGCCGACATCTGGGCATCATCAGTTAGGGTACTAGACGCTGCGGTAGAAAAAGCCTTTAAGGGTAAGAAAAAAATTATCTGGAAGGAAGTTTTAGCAGGAGAAAAAGCCTTTAACAAAACAGGCAATTGGTTGCCGCAAGAAACATTAGATTTAATTACAGAATATAAAGTTGCGATCAAAGGACCTCTCACTACTCCTGTAGGCGGCGGAATTCGTTCTTTAAATGTCGCGCTACGCCAGCAACTGGATCTTTACGCCTGCATTCGACCTGTACGCTGGTTTAAGGGAGTTCCTAGTCCTGTCAAGGAGCCGGGGTTAGTCAATATGACCATCTTCCGTGAGAATACGGAAGATATTTATGCGGGAATAGAATTCATGTCAGGATCACCGGAGGCGGATAAAATGATCAACTTTTTGGAGAATGAAATGGGCGTAAAGAAAATCCGTTTCCCAAAAACCTCCTCTATTGGTGTAAAGCCTGTTTCTTTAGAAGGCACAGAGCGATTGGTAAGAGCAGCACTAGAACATGCTTTTCAGTATAATCATAAATCGCTAACCCTGGTTCACAAGGGGAACATCATGAAGTTTACGGAAGGTAAATTTAAAGACTGGGGCTATGCTTTGGCTGAGCGTGAATATGGCGATCGTGTTTTCACCTGGGTGCAATACGATATGATTAAGGCGAATAGCGGTGAAGAAGCCGCCAACAAAGCACAGAGTGATGCCATTGCAAACGGGAAATTAATCGTAAAGGATGTCATTGCCGACGCGTTCCTTCAGCAAATCTTACTGCGACCTTCAGAGTATGATCTTATTGCTACTCTCAACCTCAACGGAGATTATATTTCTGATGCTCTTGCCGCACAAGTAGGCGGAATTGGCATAGCACCGGGAGCCAATATTAACTACTTAACCGGTCATGCTATTTTTGAAGCAACCCATGGAACAGCTCCTAAATATGCAGGAAAAGATATGGTGAATCCCTCGTCTGTTATTCTTTCAGGAGTAATGATGCTGGAATATATGGGTTGGGGTCGTGCAGGAAAATTAATTGTAAAAGGGATAGAACGCAGCATTAAAAAGAAAAGAGTCACGTATGATTTCGAACGCTTGATGAAGGGCGCTACTAAGTTGAAATGCTCTGAATTTGGTACGGAGATTATTGCCAACATGTAATCACTAGCATTTATTCAATACTTTGAAAGGGCTTTCTGCGAGGAAGGCCTTTTCTTTTATCATGTTGAAATGGCTCAAACTTCTAAATGGTGAGTTATTTAAAAATAAAACCGACTCATCTCCGTTAACAAATAGAATTCCGTTTATAGGGGATTTAAGTCCTAAATTTACATTCAATCTCCAACGAAAACATCTTGTGAAAGCATACCTCCTATTTCTGTTTTCGT
The DNA here is from genome assembly GCA_016721435.1 of Bacteroidota bacterium. Taxonomy (GTDB): domain Bacteria; phylum Bacteroidota; class Bacteroidia; order AKYH767-A; family OLB10; genus JAJTFW01. The sequence continues at coordinate 103,043 of JADKIC010000008.1, read as the reverse complement.
TCCTGACTCTTCAGAGCTTTGGGCAAGGAGATAGTATTTTCAGTTTTTTTTCTGTTCAACAACAACAAAATGAGGTCGCGCTTTTTTTTACAGTGAAAGGAGGGATACAATGTAGCGGAGGCAGGGTTCAGCGCTCGGTAGACGGAATGAATTACGCAACGCTTTATGAGTTTCCGGGCGTATGCGGAAGTCCTTCCGGGGATGAATCGTACCTGTATATTGATAAAACGCCCGAAAAAAACCGGATCAACTATTATCGTCTTGAAGTGGGTTCTCTCAATTTATTTTCAGAGGAAAAACAGATTCTGTTCTACTTTTACGAAAAAGGGAAGCTTCAAATATCACCAAATCCATGCACAGCCTGCACCATTCGGTTTCCCAATGAAAAAAGAGAGTCCTGTGAAATCTCTATTTTTAATTATGCAGGAAGATTAATTTACAGGAACATTACCAAAGAAAATTTTTTATCCTAGAAAACGCTTTTTCAAGACAAGGGCTTCCTTCATATTAAGGTCGTTTATAAAGATGGGAAGTTGATCAGCGGAAATCTGATTTCAGAATAAAAAAAATTTTGCATAATTACAGTGCTGTTAACCTTATGAAAATCAATGACACTTAAACAACTCAAAAGGTTGGTGACAGCCCTCGCAGAAATAAAGGGATTTACATGCAGTTGACCCAAACTGGCTGGTGAGTTTCGTGTTGTTACTTTCGCAAAACGGACATTTTATTTCAACATTTTTTGGAGAGGAAAAAGGATGCAAATGTTCGAATGTCAATTTGGGAGGAGGTGCAATTCCGTATACTTTCAACTTTTCCTTTGTTTCCTCCGACATCCATTCGGTGGTCCAGGCCGGTTTATAAACGATTACAATTTCTACCTCATAGCCCATTTCCACCATTAACTCCTGCACTGCCATTTCCATTGTTTTCATCGCCGGGCATCCACTATAAGTTGGCGTCATGGTCACCTTCACTCTTTTGCCATCTACTGCCACATCTCTAACAACACCCAATTCTACAATATTAATAGCGGGAACTTCAGGATCAGGAATACTGTTTAAAGCAGACCATATTTCCTTAACCTCAACCGTCAAGGGGCTATTCATAATTCAACAGCGATAAACTTACCATTTCGCATCCGGATATGCTCTTGGGAGGAACTGCATTTCAGAGAGGAGATGACCCAAATGTTCGGTATGCATACCCTTCATTCCACCTTTAGATTGATACCCTGATTCAGAAGGTTTAATAAGGGTAGCCTTTAGTAAGACTTCATCAATCATGGCATTCCATTCATTTCGCAAAGCTGCAAGATCACAGGCTATTCCGGCTTTTATAAGCACTTCATCGGATTCATCCATTTCAAAAAGCTCATTGGTGAAATGCCATAATTCATCCAAAGCGGTTTGTGCTTTTTGATGGCTTTCATCAGTACCATCACCCAAACGAATTACCCAATCGCTGGAATGACGAACGTGATAGGTGACTTCTTTCAATGATTTTTCTGCGAGTCCGGCGATAGTATTGTCAGTGCTCTTGGTAAGCGCTCTGAATTGGAGATAGGATAAACAACCATAAAGAAAAGAGCGCATCATTGTTGCAGCAAAATCATAATTGGGTTGCTCGACCATACATCTGTTAAAAAACTCACGCTCATTCCGTAAAAAGGCCAAATCATCTTCTGTTCTGTCCTTACCTTCCACCAATGCCGCATAGGAGTAAAATCCTCTTGACTGTCCGATGAGATCCAGCCCCATATTACTCATGGCAATATCCTCTTCCAATACAGGTCCATGCCCACACCATTCACAAAGACGTTGAGCAAGAACAAGCGCGTTATCGCCTAAGCGCAGGGAATAATTAAAGAGTGCTTCCTGTTGTGTCATCAGATTTGTTTTATGCCATCCGGCGTTTTGAAATAATTTGGCCAGCGGTACATTTTATCATTCGCAGGATCAAAAAACGAACCGACATCTTCCGGTGTTGATGCAGTAATTGCCGTTGAAGGAACTACCCAAATATTCACTGCTTCCTGCCGGCGTCCGTATACATCTCTTGCATTCATCAATGCAATTTCTGCATCGGGAGCATGCACATTTCCTGCGTGTTCATGTGCTTCACCATTTTTATTCTGGGTAAACACTTCCCAGGAAGGCCATTCTTGTGATTTTGACATTAGAGAACTTAATTAATTATTTTAATAACTACGTATTTAATCTTCAGGATTTACAGTTTAAAAAACTGCAGTTGCCACATAAAAAATGTTCTTGCTATTTTCCATGTTTCTCAGCATAGGCTAAGGCCGCACTTCTTACCCATGCACCATTTTCGTGTGCATCGCGACGTTGTTTCATTCGCAAGCGATTACAAGGACCATTTCCTTTAATCACATTATTAAATTCTTCCCAGTTAATCTCTCCGAAATCATAGTGGCGTGTTTGCGGATTCCACTTCAAATCCGGATCAGGAATTTTAAGACCAATTGCTTCAGCCTGCGGAACGGTACGATCAATGAATCGCTGACGTAAATCATCATTGGTTTGCAGTTTCACTTTCCATTTCATCAAGTCGCCGGAGTTAGGAGAGTTTGTATCATGAGGACCAAACATCATCAAGGAAGGCCACCAAAAACGGTTCATGGCATCCTGCGCCATTTCCTGTTGTTCTTTCGTACCTTTCATCAAATACGCCATGATTTGATACCCTTGTTTATTGTGGAAATTTTCTTCTTTACAAATTCGAACCATTGCACGTGAATAGGGACCATAGGAACATTTTGCCAAAACGGTTTGATTCACAATTGCAGCACCATCCACCAGCCAACCAATAGCACCCATATCTGCCCAATTCAAAGTGGGATAATTAAAAATACTGGAATATTTTGCATGACCAGATAACAATTGATCGATCATCTCTGCACGATCGGTTCCTAACGTTTCGGCGGCACTATAGATATAGAGGCCATGACCAGCTTCATCCTGAATTTTAGCAAGCAAAACGGCTTTCCGCATTAAGCTTGGAGCACGGGTTAACCAATTCCCTTCAGGGAGCATACCTACCACTTCAGAATGTGCATGCTGGGACATCATCCGCAACAACTGCTTGCGATAACGATCTGGCATCCAATCTTTTGGCTCCACCACAATCCCTTTCGCAATCTTTGCATCAAACTCCATTTCTCTTTTAGTAATTTCTTCCGCGGTCAATTGATTTTCCATATTTATGTTGAATTAACAAGATGTAAAATTATGACAATCAGCAAAGCAAGACAAATGAGATTTATCAATTTTTACACCTTTAAAACAAAAGACAAAACGTTTAGTTTAGGTACACTTTTAAAGTGATTGCAACAAGAATCCATGTTCATCGTATAATTAGAAATTATGCCATTCCTCTGAACCTATGCAATAAGTAGATTAGCTATCTTTGTAAATATGAGAATCTTAACAAGAATATTAATTTTATTTATCTTGATTTCCGGTAGTTCCTGCCGTGAAGTAAGCGATGTTGCTTATTTTCAACCGACTGATTCTACCCGATCTGAACGGAAAGTTATTTACCCCAATTTCAATACAGACAAATCGAATCTTACACCTCCAGTTTATGAAAATCTCATTCAACCAAGCGATATACTCTCTATATATGTTTCCAGTTTAAGTCCGGAAGCCAGTAGTTTCTTCAATGCCATCGCTCCCGTAGAACGCAATGAACAATCTAACAATAATTCATTTGCCACACGCACAGACATTGGTTATCTGGTAGATCCTCAGGAAATATAGAACTTCCTCTCATCGGAAAATAAAAAACTTGCCGGTTTGAGCACTACAGTAGCAAAGGACACTTTAACACGTAGATTGGAAAAATACCTGCAATACCCATCCGTTAGAATCTATATAGAAAATTTCAGAGTCACCATTTTAGGAGAGGTGTTTCGACCCGGCGTATACAGTGTAACCAACGAAAGAATTACTATACCCGAGGCCATGGGTCTGGCGGGAGATCTCACCATTTATGCGAACAGGCAGAACATCACTTTAATTCGTGAAGAAAAAGGAGGAGAAAAGAAATACATCAACATTGATATGACTAGTAGAGAGATGTTCAATGCTCCTTATTACAATCTGCGTTCAGGCGACATTCTTTACGTTTCACCGGTAAAAGGAAAAGTAGCACAAAGTGATAATTTCTACAGAGTACTTCCTATTGTTCTTAGCAGTTTAACTTTAATTGCAGTTCTCGTCATACGCATAATTGAATAACACCATTATTTTCCATTACCAATGAACAACGAAGCCAAACCACAACAAACACAATACAATTACCCCAATCAGCAACAAGCAATTGGAGCCGGAGAGGCGCACAATCAAATCAACTTAAAATTTTTATTCAATAAATATTTTCTCCGTCATTGGTATTTATATATCTATACTTTAACACTGGGAATAATTACGGCCTATTTTTACAATTGGTATGCTACTCCCATCTACTTTACCAGTTGTACCGTTCTTATCAAAGACGACAAACAAAAATACAATGGCAATGACCTCCTCTCCCAGTTAAATCAGTTCAATTCAGAAGGAGGGATTGAAACCGAAATCGGAATTATACGGTCGAGGGAACTCATCTATAAAACACTAGATGATTTAGGTTACGACAAAAGCTATTATTTAAAAGGTGAAATTAAAACTTCAGAAATTTATAAAGAAACACCTATACATCTTGTTGAAGATACTTTGTATGCCATAGCTAACAGCACCGTTCTTAATGTTGAAATTCTAGATGGCCGAAAATACAAGTTAAGCTATAGCCATCCCGGAGGTTATCAGATCGGCTACTACTTATTTGATAAAAAAGTAAATACGAAAATCGGAATATTTAAAATTGTCAAGACGGATAAATTCAAAGATGATAGTTACAATACACCATCCTACGACAAGCGAAACTTTTTCATACGGTTTAATTCAATCGAGAACATCACCATCAATTATCAAACAGCTTTAAAAGTTGATAAGGTCAGTAAGATGTCGAATATCTTGCAGGCTTCCATACAAGGACCTGTTCCCAGTAAAAATGAAGATTTCCTTAATCGACTTTTTGACTTTTACATTGACAAAGGCATTGAATTAAAGAATGAATATGCAGTTAACACTTTAAAATTCATTGATGAGCAAGTTGCCTTACTTACAGATGAAATAGATCTTAGCGAAGCGAATGTGGAGCGATTCAGGTTTCGAAAGGAATAACTGATTTAAGTGTAGAAGCAAGTTCATTTCTCGAAAGCGTGAAAAATTTTGATGCGAAGATTTCAGAGTTGCAGGTTCAGATTTCCTTCCTCGATTATTTAGAAAGGTATGTATCATAAGGCAAGGAACTATCCGGTAATATATCTCGGAAGCATTTTGGTCAATGACCCATTACTTACCAACCTTATTTTGAAAATGAATGAGTTGGAGAACAAGCGAAAATCACAACTTAACCTTGCCAAGCAGGAAAACCCCCTTGCTGGTTGGATTGAATATAGAAATCCTGAACACCAAATCTGCGTTATTGGAAAACGTAAAAAGTCTTCGGAATGGATTGAAGTCCTCATTGAATGAGGCCATGCTACAGAAGGGACAAGTTCAGGGTAAACTTCGCTTACTACCCGGCGCCCAGCGTGAATTACAGACGCTGATGCGAGGCTCTAACATTAAAGAGACCTTATACTCTTACTTATTACAAAAGAGAGCCGAAACAGCTATCATTCTTGCATCCACTACAGCAGACAACCGTGTTGTTGACAGTTCAAAGTTATTCCATTGCAATCATCTTAGGACTTTAATTTCCCGGCATATTGATCTATAGCAGGGATTTATTGAATGATAAAATTCTAGATCGCTATGATCTGGAACGTTTGACCAATATTCCTATGCTAGGCATGATTGGGCTTAGTGCATCGAAATCAAATTTAGTAGTTACTGAAAAACCAAATTCACATATTTCGGAAGCCTTCCGCTCTATACGTACCAATCTACAATATTTTAACCCGAACAAAGACCAAAACATCATCATGGTCACCTCATCGATCAGCTCAGAGGGGAAAAGTTTTTGTTCACTAAACCTAGCTGTGATGCTGGCGATGTCCGGGAGAAAAACCATCCTGGTAGGCTGTGACCTTCGTAAGCCTAAAATTACTGTCGGTTTTGATTTTACGAGTGAAATTGGTTTGAGTAATTATCTAATTGGTATCGCTTCTGAAAAAGATGTCATTCAAAATTCGGGGACAATACCCAATCTGGATATTATCCTTTCCGGACCAAACCACCAAATCCATCCGAACTCATCATCTCCCCTAAGATGGATGTCTTGTTCAATTATTTAAAAGATAATTACGCCAACATCATTCTGGATACTCCCCCGGTTGGACTTATTACCGATGCAATGGTGCTTTCAAAATATACGGATATCAACATTTATGTTGTACGACAAGGCGTTACCCGGCGACATCACCTTAGTTTTGTTAACAAACTATACAACGAAGGGAAGTTGAAAAATCTTTGTATCATTTTAAATGCAATGAAAGCCAATAACAGGAGTTACGGTTATGGTTATGAATACTCTTATGGATACGGATATGGCTACGGTTATGGCTATGGATATTATGAAGAAGACAGTAAGGAAAGCGGAATCAAAGCAACGTTTAAATCGATATTCGGTAAAAAAAGAAAAAAAGCCTGACACTTATGACAGGGGGATGGAAATAAACCTGTGAAGGCAAGATTTGATAAACACTTTGCGCGACTGAAAAGAAAATTCGATCCTGAATCGAAAAATCTTTTTAAAAACAGTTCATGGGTATTTTTGTCGAACGGGCTAGGTACCGCATATGCCTTCATAAAAACGATCATCATCACCAGGATCCTCGGCGCAGAACTGCTCGGAACCTACACACTTGCGGTCGCGTTTATAGTCACCACCCAGGAATTTTTACGGCTGAATATTTCCATGGGGTTAATCCGTTTTGGAGCACAGTACCATTCGGAAGGAGTAAGGAAAAAGTGGTATCTGTCATAAAATTCAGCTTGTTACTGAGTACAATTTCAGCTTTACTATCCGTTTTAGTACTTGGAGGTATGTTAGCTTTCTTTTATGATACCTTCATCAAAGGACCTGACCTCACCATTTACGTAATTGGTTTTGCAATTGCCAATGGCATTTCATTCATTGACGCCATTGCAAAAGCCAGTCTGAAGTTATTTTATAAATTCAAAATAAATTCTGTCATTCAAATGATCATGGACACCATCGAAGTCACCATCATCATTTCAACTTTGCTTATTTACGGCCCCGACCTGAAAGCATTTTTCACTGCTGCCATTGCAGCAAAATTCATTAACAGCATCACTTGCAATATCGCCGCCTACCGTGAGCTCTTACCGGAGTTGCGCCCCTACCTAACTTCAAAAATCCATCTCATAAAAAAACAACAGAAAGAATTCCTACACTACATTTTCGGCAATTCCATCAGCAGCACACTGAAAGTTATCATGAACCAGGGCGATGTTCTTTTACTGGGTACAATGGGGAGTTTGAGTGATGTCTCCTACTACTCTATTGCCAAAAAACTTGCTTATTCGGTACTGACCTCAGCGACCCACTGGCCTCATCCGTTTTCCCTCAACTCTCGCATTTGATAGCGGGTAAAGTTTATGGCAAAGTAAGAACGATGCTAAGGAGTATTACCCGGGCAGTGCTGATACCTGCCCTCCTCTTTCTAGCGCTCGCCTATTTCATTAAAACCAACCTCATCACCGCACTCTATGGACCTGAATTTATCCCAGCAGCGGAACCCTTTTTATTCTACTCATTTGCGCAGTAAGCTCCGTCTTTTCTGGGCCTTACCTTTAATCCAGAGTCTGGGATTGATCAAAAAAGATTCCTCATATATTTAACGGCCATCATCATCGGGTCTATTATAGCTGTACTTCTGGTAACAGAATTCAAAGCCAGCGGAGTAGCTATAGGATTACTTGCTGCAAATCTTTACATCAATTTCCGATTCATCCAGGCCGGCATCATTCAATTGAACAAGAGGACATAACATGAACAAAACTACTGTCATCTACCTTTCGCCTTACGATATACTAAGACCGAGAACCAATCAAGTCAGCGATGTACGTTTCACCGAAGGATTTGCACAGAATGATTGTGATACGCACCTTGTCGTTCCTTCAGTCCTACGAAAGGACAATATCCGCAAAGAAGAAGTACATGAGACCTATGGATTACTGGCTTCGCTTCATATTCATTATCTCCCAACAAAATTCAAAAATGATGTTTATGGAAAGAAACAATTATTAGAGGTAACCTGGTATTCAACCCGGAAAGTATTTTCAATTTTAAAAAGCAAGAAGGAAAGTCCCCGTATATACATCATCAGCAGAAGTACACATCTACTTAGACCCTTCTTCTTTTTACGAAAATTATTTAGCGGCACTTTTAAGAATGTAATTCTCATTCATTGGGCACATGACTTCCATAAAAGTGCAATCCATCAGGCTATATACAGGAAATCCGATTTTCTTATCGCCACCAACAGTTCCATCCTAAATGAATTGTTCAAAGTAAGTGGAAGAAAGAGCCATGAAGGAGCCTATACCTTAAATCCCATCACAGAATTTCAGGCTAATGAAAAAATCTCCAGAGAGGAAGCCAGAAGGGAGATCCAATTTCCGGAAAGTTCAACTCCACTCATTGCCTATACCGGAAAACTGGGGCAACATTACGATAAAGAAATAAAGTTTATTCTGGAGGCAGCTGCTGTACTTCCAACCTATACTTTTCTATTCACAGGAGGCAAACCTGAAACTGTTACATTTTGGGAAGACTACTGCAATGGAAAAGGAATACACAATGTCATCTTCACGGGTTATATTTACGACTATCAAAAAATAAAACTTTATCAGTTTGCTGCAGATGTTTTACTTTCCTATTATACTCATCAGGGACATGACGTACGGTACAATCTCCCCAACAAACTTTGTGAGTATATGCTCACCGGAAATGTCATCATCACACCAAATTATCCGGCAACCGCAGATTTACTAAACGAGAACAACTGTATCTTTACGAAACCTGAAAACAGTCACGCTCTAGCAAATAGTATTCGTTTTGCCATTGAGCATCCTCACATCTCAAAGAAAAAGGCAGAACAGGCAATGAGAGATGTTAAAGAAATCACCTTTAAAAAGATTGCTGCTCGTTTATTGGCGCAATTCCCCTAATGAAAGCTGAAGACTTCCTCAGAATTTACCTTGAAAAAGGATCTGTTAAAAAAGCAGATAGGCTACTCGGCTTATTTATAAAAAATTATACGAGCAGGGATATTGAGAAACAGGTTTTAGAGACTATTTCAACAACTAGTCGTATCAATCATCTCTTTAATGCAACCATTCAGCCGGAAATGTATAAAGGCAACAATCCGGTGGTGAAAGATATAGTCTCACGATTTTCAACGGTAAAATCTGAAGCAATAGTCCTGGTGCTTGTGCATGGAAGTTTATCCACATCTGAAGAAATCAACTACAGTGACTTTGATGGGATCATCCTTATTGATGAAAGCAAAATAACAGGAGTCGGCGAACTTAAGCAATTGCGAAAACTAATTGCAGGAACCGAGCAGCTTATGTTCAGGCAAGACGCACTTCAACATCATGGATGGAAACTATTCTTACGAAGTGACTTTTCAGATTATCCCGACGCAGAATTTCCGCTGGAATTGTTGAGCACCGGTAAAATAATTTACCCGGCTTACGCTTCGCCCATAAAAGTGAACATTGTCGATACACATCAACACTATAAAAACAGCTTCGATAGTATACTGCAATCCATCAAAAAAAAATGTCGTAAACCACCCTCCGATCTTTTCAAATTTAAAATACTTTGTGGTGAAATCATGCTCTTACCCTTTTATTTCTCCAGGCAATGCATAATAAAACCTATTCTAAAAGGAAAGTTTTGATCAGTTGAAATCACAATTTCCAACCATTAAAACAGAGCTAATTGATCAGGTTAGTACTTTAAGAAATCAATGGAAGCAACCTGAATTTAATTATACCTATCTATCTTTCATGCCTTCAGAAAATCAGGAATATATCTACAGGCATTGGCCCCGGCTCTACCGGAAGAAATACGAAATGAAATAACGCCGGACTGGTATAGGAGAGTTAGTCGGCTTTGTGATCATTTAGAGGATGCTCTTTCTGAAAATCAGAAGGGTTAAGCAACACATAATTCAGTTGTTCCAGAACATTTGAGGCTTTCAAATTAATAGCTTCCACTTCATCAACTGTTAAGCGGTCGACAGACTCCTTGTTCATATCCCTGATCCCGGATTGAAATTTATGAATCTTGAATTCTTCTTTAAATACATCTTCGTTCAATGCACTTAACTGAAGAAAATCCGTGATCTTATTTAACTCCCCCGCCGGACTTTTCACAAGGTCTTCGTATTTCACGATCAACTTATGCTTTAAATGGTCGAGATCCTTTAGCAAAATCTGATTAGAAATCGCCCATTGTGTAGCGGCAATATCTATAGCATGATTTTCTTTCCGATGTATGCCTTCAGCCACCGCGTACCCATTCCTGAAAATTACGATAAAATAACTATTTCGAAAATTTTTCTGCAACCATCTGGATCGTGCTGAATTTAAAATCGTTTTTTCAATCAACACTTTTTTCTTTGGATCGTTATAAAACCATGCCCATTCTTTCTTCAGGCGCTGGAGATCAATAGATGGATTACTACTTTCATTAATGTAAAACAATTCCGGTTTTAATGCCCATAATCTGGGGAGATTGAATTTCGCTCCGCCGGGTAATTGGCTAGTATAAAACTGACCTTCATTGGGCATACTTCCTATTTCGGGATGAGTGGAGAGGAGCTTATGAAGTAAGGTGGTCCCGGAGTTATAGCACCCTAGAATAAAAACCCATTTTTCAGGTTCCGGAGCCTTCATAAAAAGATAGCCGACTGACTTCGATTTTAATCGTAACCAGCGCTTCAATTTTTTAAGGAAATCCAACATTGACACAAATATACAATAGACATAACTTTCCTGCTACGAAATATGAGTTTAAAAGTTACTTTTGTTCAGCAAAATGGAAAAGACAATTCTGCTCATTTTAAACAAAGGAGACCTTCCTTTTTATTTGAAGGATCTTTGCAACGCATTGTCATTACATCTTTCCTCTAAAATTGCAAGGGTTCATATTGACATATTAAAAAATCCCCATCAATTGATTCCAGGCAATTTCAATCTCTGATTCCATCGTTCACTGCAAGTACTGCTGATCAATTTCTGCCTGAATACAGGATAACGGATCAAAGATTAGCACCTGATCTGCTGATCAATTTAACCGATCATCCCTATCCCGAAATTCCATGGGAAAACATTCTGTTCTTACTCCTGTTTTTCTCACCAATTTATCAGGCACCTTTTCTACTGCCATCCTACAAGCAATATTGAACAGAGAAAATTTTGTCACCTGTACGATATATCGTTCGACGTCTAAAGAAAATCATTTTAATTTAAAAGGGGGGACATTTATTGTATTACCATACAACTATAAGATGACGTTAACCCTTACCATTAAAGGTGTAATTCATCTTCTGCTTGACTGTCTATCACACTTAAATACATCCTATAAACATCACCTTTAGCTGATTTCGGATTCCACCCAACACTTTCTTCAACTGATATCATAAAGGTGGATCGTTTAATCAGGCATGCCCGGCGCAAGCACCAACTACATCAACTTCTCTACTCCTATACCTGGAATATTGGTATTATTGATTCTCCAATGGAGGAAGTTGCATTAAATCCCGGTAAAAAATGGGAGGTGAAATGGCTGAAAGAAGCAACCGGCAAATGCTTCCACGCTGATCCTTTTGGAATATTGGAAGATGGAAAACCAGTTCTCTTTTTCGAGTATTTTAATGGAACAAAAGGAGAAATCTTCATCCAATCTAACGGTAACGAGAGCCGAAATTTACAAGTATCAAAATATCACTGCAGCTATCCTTTTATTGTGGAAGACAAAGGGACGATCTACTGCATACCCGAGCAGCAAGCTTCAGGAAAGTTGAGTCTCTACAAATACAACCGGGTTGAGAAAACTCTTGAATTCATAAGTTGCCTCCTGGAAGGGTTCCATGCCGTTGATCCGAGCCTGGTCTTTCATGAGGATAGTTGGTGGTTATTTTGCACCAATGCAGCAGACAAAGGCGCCGACATCCGATTATATATTTTTCATTCCAAAGAGTTATCAGGACCGTGGAACCCACATCAGTTAAATCCGGTAAAAACAGATATTCGTTCAGCGCGACCCGGTGGACATTTTTTTACAAAGGATGGACAACTTTACCGACCCTCACAAGATAGCAGTAAGGGATATGGTGGTTCATTGGTCATAAACAGAATTGACAGCTTGAGTCCTGAAGCTTTTATGGAAACCCCAGTTAATGGTTTACATCCGGAACAATTATCAGGGATTTATACAGAAGGATGGCACACGATTTCATCCTGTGGAAAATTCACCTTAGTTGATGGAAAAAGAAAAAAGTTCAATCTACGTAACATTCTGAAAATATTTCGTAAAAAACCACATGCTTTCTTATAAGTTCATTGATCGCCCTGCTCCTATTCCGCGTCAACTATATGATGAAACAATAGAAGGCATTGTTAACAGGAACAAACATATTGAGGGTATCAAAGCCATTTATTCATTTGGCAATATTACAGCGCCCGGGATATCCGATCTTGACCTGCTTTTTGTTTTTAAAAACAATGTGACTTGCCATGCCAATGGATTCGAATCATTGCCTGAAAACCATAAGCCACTTTTCACGCATGGCATCATGGCTGTTTCCGAAAAACATTTTACTGAAAACGCTCATTTTACAATCTGGAGTGATCACCATTTACTATTTGGTGAAGCCCCTTCATCCTATCCTCTTTTGCGAACAAGTGAAGAAGAGAAAAGTATCGCCGCTCAAACGGCTATTGAATTTTTAATTGCCAATTATATTGACATAAAAATTCAGAGGAGCTACAAAGTAATAAAGTTACGCGCTTTTCTTCAACACATGAAAGGACTTTTATACGATCTGGAAATGCTGAATGATATAGAAGATCCTATCCGAATTCCATTGCTTCAACTCAAAGATTGGATGTTAAACTGGTTCAACAACACTCCGACTGACAATGACCTGCAGCAATGGATTTCTGATTTTGAGCCACAATATGATGCATTTGTCAACAAAACACTCTTAAAAATTTCACTTTTTCTTCCGGAAATGAAAAACTACCCGATTGCCGGAAATATGCAGCTTTGGAACGCTAAAAGTGTAACCTATCAAAGAAAAGGCCTCTTATTGCCCTCATTCCTTTCTCCTCTCTTGGAAGAAATTATTTTAAATTACAGCATAAGCTCAATTCATTTTTGAATTTTATTGCCCAATCACCCATGAGTCAAGTCCCGTTGTAAGAGAGAGGTATTCATTTTTAAAGCGTATGAAAGCCTATAACCGGGAACATTTGCCTAATTTTATGACGATTACAACGAGTATAACAGCAAAACTCATCTAACTATGCGCTGGTCAACCCCGGTGCCATTATTGAAAACACAATCCGCTCCCGAAAACTCTCCGAATTTCTGAGTAAACGGGGAAGAATGGACACCTTGCTCGATTTGGGCTGTGGACCAAGGCCCTATTTTTCTATTTATCAACCCTATTTCAAGAAAACAATTGGGGCGGATCTGGAAGCAAGCCCTTTTCCTAAAGAAAACATTGACCTCTATTGTCCGGTGACCGACGTTCCTCTACCTGATCAAAGTGTGGATATGATTTTATGTACTGAAGTACTGCATGATATTGCAGAACCGGATGCCTTTTTCCTCGAGGTAAAAAGGTTACTTAAACCGTCTGGTGTACTCTTCCTTACCAGCCCTTTTGTTGTACCTATTGTAGATGGAAGTTATGACCATTATCGCTATACCCGTTATGGATTAACGTATCGAATCGAAAAATCCGGACTTCAGGTAGCTTCCATTTCACCTGTCGGTGATATTTTTTCTACTACTATAACATTGGCAGTCAAGCCTATACTAAAATTCTTTAATGCCCTGGCAAAAGCCACAAAACTCAAGTTTATCTACACTGCTTACAATCCTTTTCTTTTCCTGATGGTGGTTTTACCGCAATTGACCTATTTGTTCCTTGCCCCACTCCCGGGAATTAGAAATTTACTGAAGAGATTTGATTATGGCCCTATAGGCTACGTATCTATTGCAGGCAAAAACACGTAAAAATGCAGATGCTTCCACTCAGCGTACTACATGTGATTTGGTCGGCCGGGATGGGTGGAATAGGAAAGATTGTATATCATCTTTTAAAAGAACAGGAGAAAGATGCGACAATGAAAGTCGGATTATTGATAGCAAAAGAAGAGGGAGAACTCATGCGTGATTTTTGGACAACTGAAAATAAAAATGGACATTGCCGGTTTTAAAAGCGGATTGCAGGTGAACCGTGAGGTCATCAATAAGTGCAAAACAGCTATATCGGAATATGACATCATCCATTTTCACACCTTTAATCCGGTACTAGCGTGGGCGGCAAACAAGAGCAACAAAAAATAGTTTACACGGAGCATGGTAATTTCGGTTTTGGAAGGACGGCTACACTAAATGACAAGGTGGTTCGAAAAATGCAACAATACTTTCTGAACAATTTCACCGATGCCATTACCTACAATTCAAAATTCAGTGAAGATGTTTCAAAAAATTTTATGGCATTCGTGCCAGGGGTTTCAAAAGTTATATACAATGGGGTACCGGATTATACTGTCTCTGAAAACGCTAATTTAGTATTCCCCAAAGCACCCGGCACCTTTCTTATTGTCGCCATTGGCAGACTCGCTCCTGTAAAACGATTTGATCGTTTAATTGAAGCCTTTCACAAACTCCAATTACCGGAAGCCCGATTAATCATTCTAGGTGAAGGTCCGGAGGAGAAATCACTAAAAGAGCAAGTAAATCGCTTAAAATTGGAGAACAGGATTTCATTTCCGGGATATGGAGACTCCCGTGCATTACTTTCCGTTTGCGATATTTGCGTAGCTCCATCACAGGGTGAAGCATTCGGACTTGTTGCCATAGAAGCTTATCAGCAAGGAAAAAAAGTAATTGCTTTTGAAGACGGAGGAGGTTTAACAGAGATCATCCGACCCATTGATCCGCATGCAATAGTTGCATCTTCAGAAGAACTCACTTCACTTCTTTACGCCATTTATGCTGATCGGAAAAGGGAAACAGCTGCTGAAATCATAGAACACCGTAAGAAATACGCCAAAGAATATTCTATTGAAAAAATGGCCGCCACATTAAAAGAACTCTATATTTCACTGTAGCATGTGCGGGATCAACGGAATATTTAACTTAAACGGAACGATCATTCCTGATGCGGAGAAACTACTCCAGCAAATGAACGACAGCATTGCGCACAGAGGTCCGGACGATCACGGGAAATGGGTTTCCCGGGGAAAACAAGTGGCCTTCGGACACCGTCGTCTCAGCATCATTGATCTCTCTCCTTCCGGACATCAACCCATGGTAGATGAATCCGGCAATGCCATTGTATTCAATGGCGAAATATATAATTACAAGGAAATTAAATCCCAAACAGGACCTTCCATCCGCTTTCACACAGATAGTGATACCGAAGTATTACTCCAGCTCTATACCAAAAAACAGCATGAAACATTAAAAGATCTCAATGGCATGTTTGCCTTTGCCTATTGGGAGGAGTCCAAAGAAACACTTTACCTTGCACGCGACCGCGCCGGGAAAAAACCACTTTACTATTGTGAATTCAAAGGTATTTTCAGTTTCTCCTCCGAGATAAAAGCATTGCTCACTTTGCCTGGGTTAAGGCCATTCCTGATGAAGAATCTATCTATCATTTCCTCACCTTCAATCAACTCCCCCCAACTTTGACCATGTTCAAGGGCATCCACAAACTCGCCCCCGGACATCGCATGACCATTAATAAAGGAAGATTTGACATTGAACAATACTGGGAAATTTCACCGGAAGATTGGACTTCTAAAAGTGAAAAAGAAATAGGTGATGCTATCTACCGGACCTTAGAAAAATCAGTAGCCTATCGGATGGTCGCTGATGTTCCTGTTGGTGCATTTTTAAGTGGCGGAGTAGATTCCAGTGCCCTTGTGGCAATGATGAGTACGATCAACTCCACTCCTGTGAAAACGTATTCGGTAGGATTCAAAGATCAACCTGACTACGATGAAAAATCTTATGCGCATCGTATTGCTGGCATGTTTAAAACAGAGCATCATGAAGTCAATATTGATGCCGGTGATATTGCCAACAGTCTTCCCCTCATCATCGACAGCTTTGACGAACCGATGGCCGACGCTACATGTATCCCCATTTATTTCCTGTCGAAATTAGCACGGGAGAAAGGAACTATCGTCGTACAAACCGGTGATGGCGCTGACGAACTATTTGCCGGATATCGCGCTTGGTTAAACTACAACCGGTATTATCCTTTGTATCATTTCTACAGCAAGACTCCCGCTTTTTTAAGACAGGAAATTGCAGGAATTATCAATGAAACAAAAAATGAAGCATCTGCACTCCAAGAACTATTTTCCAGAGCAGCGAAAAACGAAGATTTTTTTTGGGGAGGAGCACGGGCATTCAAAGAAGGTACCAAAAGATCATTCCTCACCACTCCATTCAATACGTCGACTGCCCAATTAGATTCCTATAGTATCATCAGCCATTACAGAAAAGAATTTGAACAATTAAAGCGTGAATATACCTGGCTGAAAGACCTCGATTGGATGTGCTACCTCGGTTTTAAATTTCAGATTCCTTCTAAATACCTCTACAGAATGGATCGACTTGGGATGGCAAACAGCATTGAAATAAGAAGTCCATTTTTAGATTATCATCTCATCAACGCTGCATTCTCAACACCGGCTGCATTAAAAATAAAAAACAACGAACCGAAGTATATTCTCAAGAAAAGTCTTGAACGTTTATTACCGGATGATATTCTCTACCGAAAAAGATGGGGTTCTGTGTGCCCCTACAGGAATGGGCAGGTGATATCATGCTTGACTATATGGATGAGCATCTGAAAAGCTTCACGCGCAACACAGGCATTTTCAACGAAGCGGGACTGCAAAATCAAATTGAACAAATCAGAAAGGGCAATAAAGCATATACGAATCAACTATGGACCATCTATTTTATGATGGCCTGGTTTAAAAATGGATGTCGGCCTGATGAAAACCGTTGTTCTGATAACGAACATTCCTACTCCCTACAGGATTCCGCTCTTCAATTTATTAAGCGAAGAGATGAGAATAGCGGGAATGGAACTACATGTTATTTTTTCAAGCCTGGGTTACAAAGAAGAAAATTTGAAATCAATCCAAACGATTTCAAATTCAGCTACACGCTGCTCGACGGTGGGAAATATTCGGTAGGAGAAGATGCAGAGAAGACCTATTTCTTTTACCGGGGATTATGGAAGCAGTTACGAACTATCAAACCCTGGCGCATCATTTCTTCAGGGTTCTCACCGGCAACTATCATTTGCGCTTTTCATAAATTCATCTACGGAACACCTTTTCTCATTTGAGTGGAACAATTGAACTGGGAGCGCGAAAAACCAAATGGTGGAGAAAACCCTTTAGAACGGTACTTTTAAAAAAAGCCACCTCATTTATTACTTATGGCACAAAAGCTTCCGAATATTTAGAAGGACTTGGCGCTAAGAAGGAGAGGGTTTATATGGCAATGAATACCGTTGACACTACCTTTTTCAGGGAAGAAACAAATGCAGCCCGAAGCAGGATAAAAAAGCAGGATAATTTTACCTTTGCCTATCTTGGATATTTAGTCCCAAGAAAAAATGTACACAAAATAATTGAAGCTGCTGCTGTACTAAGCAAGACCAGAAAAGACTTTCGGATTATTATCATTGGAGATGGTGTAAGTAAAGCCGATCTTGAAAGAGAAGTGATGGATCAACAATTAAAGGGGCTTATCCAATTCAGAGGCTATCTGCAAAAGCAAGAATTGCCTGCTGTATTTGCAGAAACGGATGCACTACTCTTCCAGACGGATTTCGACATATGGGGTCTAGTGTTGAATGAAGCTATGGCTGCGGGAATAGCTTGTATGGCGTCCAATAAAGCAGGAGCAGTTTACGATTTAATTGAGGAAGGAAAAACCGGGTACATTAATGATTTCAGTAATATCTCCCAGACCGTGAATAAAATGGAATGGATGATCGATCACAAAGAAGCAATGGAGCGAACAGGCAAAAGTGCATCCGTGTTCATTGCAGAAAAAGCTAGTCTGGCCATTGCAGTGGCCGGGTTCATGAGTGCTATAAAAAACAGTTAATTTAGTTATCGTAATGAATTATAAATATTGGTGGAAATGGTTCAGAGGATTGCCGCTTAGTAAAAAGTGGTTCATCTGGCTCATTCTTTTAAGGCCAATTATTGATAATTTCTATGAGTTGAAAGAAGCCTCTGCATTGGCATCCCCCTTGTATATTGTCGGATTCCTCACTCCGGTCTTCATCGTCATTAGTTCTGTTTCAGGTGGTCTGCAACGATCAACGGATAGCTTACAGGAAGTCCCCTTCAGAATCTGGAGCTTGCTATTAATATTCAATGCACTCGCGTTTTGGTTCATTCAATTGAATGTAGTGGCGTTTGGTGATCTTATTAAATACATCACTCCGGTTTTTCTATTCTATTATTCCAGAAGATTTGTTCAATCGAAGGAGGATTTACATGGAATTCTGACTACCTTTTTAGTTTCATGTATCTTTCCTTTTTCTATTTTTTTATATGAATCTATTTTCAACCCTATCGCAATTGAATATATCAGTGAGGGGCGCGGCGGAGGATCCAGGATCAGGGGAGCTTATGCCGACATAATGAATTATGCCATTTTCTTCATTGTCTTTCTGATCATCATCTGTTATTATTTCCTCGTCCATATGTACAATCGCTTAAGCAGCATGAAGGTGAAAACATGGCACCTTATTGTAGGAATTGTTTTTGTTCTTTATGGATTAACCAGAATACGACACGTTTCTACCTGGGGTGTATTCTTATTTCTCATCATCCTGTTTTTGTTTCACAATTTAAGGAATTCAAGAGGGTTGATTTTCACATTTATGTTTTTACTTATTGTAACCACCTTTTTTGCAGAAAGTATTTATGAAGTCCATATTGCACCTCTCATTAGTAAAGAGCAAATGGTAATTGAAGGTGAAGCAGAGGCAGACATGGCTTTTAACGGAAGAATGACACGGTGGGAGAAGTACTTTGAAATTTGGGAACAAATGCCAACAATCAATCACTTTACAGGAATTGTCACAGCAAATTTTAAAGAAACCGTTGTGATGATTGGAGGCGGAATGCATAGTGATTATATCCGACTCATCTTTTTAACAGGATTCATTGGCCTATTTTTCTATCTCGCTTTTTTACTCAGTACTTTGTCAAGATGGATCACATTAGATATTCCGGAAAAATACCTGATTTCTGCCTGTATTTCTTCCATCATTCTTTGGTCCATCACTACCGTTCCGACTTTATATTCACCACTTTTGTACATCTTATATCCAATCATTGCTTTTACATTACTTCCTAAAGAACGTCAGATCTAAGCAGCATTATGACGGCAAAACCTGTAGTATTTATCTTCGGCAAACTTCCGCCGCCCTATATGGGTCCGGCAATTGCTACGGAGATTTTACTGCAATCTCCTCTGAAAAACGATTTCGAACTGATACATATAGACACCAAAACAAATACTGATCTGCGACAAATCGGAAGCTGGAGCTTCAAAAAACTAATAAAGAATTTTAAAATTTACTTATATATCCTACGGAAAGGGTTCGCTTTGAAACCACGACTAGTACTTATTCCTATCAGTCAAAGTACAGTCGGTTTCTTTAAAGACTCTCTCTTCATTCTGATTAGCCGTATCATCTGCCGCAAGGTATTGCTGCATCTTCGTGGAAGTGAATTCAAAATATGGATGGATCGTTCCAATTTTATTACTCGGCTTTATGTAAAAAGCATTTTCAGATTATGTGCAGGGGTGATTGTACTTGGAAATAATCTTCGCTATCTGTTCAAAGGTTATTTTCCTGAAAAAGAAATTTACGTAGCTGCGAATGGAGGTGATTATGCACTACCTGCTCCACAAAAATCAGAAAACGGAAAAGTAAATATCCTATATCTCGGCAATCTGCAATCTTCAAAGGGAATCGAAGATTTAATCGAAGCGATAAAGTTGCTCCCACAAGATGTTTCTCAGCAAATAAATGTTGATATAATAGGTGGCTGGAGGAATGAGATGACACAAAAAAAATGCCTTGACACCTGTAATACTTACCAACTTCCGGTTACTTTTCACCCTCCGGAAAAGAGTCCGCAAAAGTTGCAATACATGGCCAATGCTGATATTTTTGTGTTTCCACCGCGTGAACCTGAGGGACATCCATGGGTGATTGTAGAGGCAATGGCAGCGGGTTTACCCATCATCAGCACCGACCGTGGCGCGATCATTGAGTCGGTTGAAGATGGAATTAACGGATACATTGTACCTTTGGCGGATCCGAAATCATTGTCGGAAAAGCTGATAGAATTGAGTACATCACCCGATAAAAGGAAACGAATGGGCCTTGCCTCTCGTAAAAAGTATGAATCCGGCTTTACTTTAGCCACTATGACTATCAACCTGAAAAATATTTTTAATCAGGTTATATTAGAATAATTATGGAACAACTCACCCAAAACCTGAAGGATGGCCACATGCAATTGCTGGAGGTGCCATTTCCTGCTTTAGGACGGGGACAGGTTCTCGTCAGAAATCACTTCTCCCTGATCAGTGCCGGTACCGAAGGAAAAACGGTGAAGGATGCACGTCTGGGATATATTGGCAAGGCAAGAGCACGTAAAGAGGAGGTGAAGAAAGTAATTCAGACTGCAAAAGTCATTGGATTAAGAGAGACGTATCGTTTGGTGATGAACAAACTGGATGCTCCTAGCGCACTTGGTTATAGTTGTTCAGGTGAAGTAATTGCAGTAGCCGATGATGTGCATGAATTCGCCATCGGCGACCGGGTTGCTTGCGGCGGAAGTACTGCAGTGCATGCAGAGGTGGTTGCTGTTCCTGTTAACTTATGCGTTAAAACAGGAGATGCCACGCCTTTAAAGGAAGCGGCTTTCACAACAGTAGGAGCTATTGCCCTGCAAGGTGTGCGACAGGCTGATTTAAAACTTGGAGAGACCTGTGCCGTAATTGGCCTTGGTTTAGTCGGACAAATCACACTGCAACTGTTGCAGGCTTCCGGTGTTAAGGTATTTGGAATTGACATCGACAGCAAACAGGTAGCACTCGCTGTTGAAAATGGCGCTGACTTTTCTTTTCACAGAGATGAACCGCAATTGGAATCCATCATCATGCAACATACCGGAGGCTTTGGTGTAGATGCCGTTATTATTACTGCAGCTACTGCTTCCACTGATCCTGTTGATTTGGCCGGTATTTTATGCAGAAGAAAAGCCAGTGTAATTATTGTAGGAGCAGTCCCTACGGGTTTCGCACGCAAAAATTATTATATCAAGGAACTGGAATTGAAAATGTCCTGTTCGTATGGTCCCGGCCGTTATGATGCGGATTACGAAGAGAGAGGAATTGATTACCCTTATGAATATGTTCGTTGGACGGAGAACAGGAACATGGAGGCGTTTGTCGCTTTGCTTGAAAAGAAAAAAATTGATCTTTCCAAACTTATCACACATACGTTTCCGTTTCATGAAGCACCAAAAGCTTATGATCTGATTTTAAGTAAAGCGGAAGCATTTTCAGGAATTGTACTTGAATACGATTCAGCGAAAACTCTCTCTGACCGGGTCCATATTAAGAATAAACCTAAAATTACTGGGTCGATATCGGTTGGAATGATTGGAGCAGGCTCCTTCGGACAAAACTTTCTCCTGCCTGCTTTGCAAGGAAAAGCAACATTAACGGGCATTGCGACCGCCCGCGCCAACAATGCAAGAAATGTTGCGGATAAATTCGGATTTACTTATTGCACCGGTAATGCCAATGATATCATTCATGATCCCGCCATCAATACAATTTTTATTGCTACCCGTCATGATAGTCATGGAGCGTATGTGTTAGGTGCCTTAAAAGAAGGAAAAAGTGTTTTACAGAAAAACCATTATGTATTCATCCTGACGAACTGGAAGCGATTCGGGAACAATATCCGCAATCAGCGGCACATCTAATGGTCGGATTCAACAGGAGATTTGCACCGCTTGCAATAGAGATGAAAAAGCAATTGAATGCAAATCTTCCTTCTGCAATAAACTATCGGATCAATGCCGGAATCGTTCCGAAAGAACATTGGACACATGATCCGGCCTCAGGTGGTGGACGCATCATTGGTGAAGTGTGTCATTTCATCGATTTCTGTTCATTTATAACGGAGAGCTTAGTAGTGGAAATCAGCGCACATGTCATGAATGATGCGTCTCAATTGCAGGATACAGTCAGCATTAGTTTGAAAATGTTAAATGGTAGTATCGCTTCTATCTCCTACTTTTCAAATGGCAATAAAGATCTCAGCAAAGAATATATTGAAGTTTTCAACGGAGCTCTTGTCACGGTCTTAGATGATTTTAAAGAATTAACAAGCTACGGCCCTCGTGGCACGAAGGTCATAAAAAGCAATCAGGACAAGGGCCATAAGCAAGAAATAGCCGCGTTCATCGACTGCATAAAAGAAGGAAAGCCAACACCTGTATCATTTGAAAATATTTACAACAGCACGTTGAGCACTTTCAAAGTAATCGAATCCATAAAACAAAAAGGCATCAACTTGTCGGTAGCTCCACTATGAAAGAGGAAGAGTTGATTGAGTGTTCATTGCATCGCCTGTTAGGGTTTGTAGAAAAAGAACGGTTTATGGGCTACGATCCTTATGACGGTCTCACCTCTCCCCTCTTCCGACTTCCTGTGCTGAAGAACAACCATCAGTTACGATTTCTTGCTCAGCAATTTATTAAAAGATCACCAATTAATTTGCGGCCTCTTTTAGGTATAAAGCGAAGATTAAATCCTGTTTCGCTGGGATTGGGCATTCAAGCCTATTCCTGTTTGTATCAAAAAAACAAAAATTCAGACTACAGGAAAAAGGTTGAAGAAATGATTGATCAACTTGTGAAACTCATTCCGACAAATTATACCGGTGCTTGCTGGGGCTATGATTTTCCATGGGAGGCGCGCTATGCATCTATACCGGCTTATCAGCCCACTGTTGTTGCTACCGGCATCATTACAAACAGCCTTTACATTGCCCATGCCACTTTCAACAATACTCTTGCCCGTGAATTGGTGATTAAAGGGTGTGAATTTGTCACCACTCATTTGAATCGAACTGTGGAAGAAGATGGCTCCTTCTGTTTTTCCTATTCTCCTTTCGACCGTGAAAAAGTTTTTAATGCCAGCATGAAAGGATCACGACTCTTGGCACAGGGGTATCAACTTACAAAGAATCCGGAATGGAAAAATCTTGCTGCACAATCCATTGCCTGGGTGATGAAACATCAATCTAAAGAGGGCGCATGGATTTATTCACAGCGAAATGCCGGACAACGCATTGACAACTATCATACCGCCTATGTGTTGGATTGTTTAGATGAATATATTAAATGCACCGGCGATTTACGATTTACCGAAGCCTTAAAAAAAGGAGTTCAATTTTATGTTTCCCATTTTATTACGAAGGAAGGACAACCTAAATTCTACAACAATGAACCATGGCCGGTGGACTGCACGGCTGCCGGGCAAACGCTATTGAGTCTTGTACGATTTGGACACATTGACACCGCAAAGAAATGTGCATTATGGATGATCCACCATATGCAATCACCTGCCGGTAATTTTATTTCCGAAAATTCAAATCACATACTGAAAAAACGGCATTCATGCGGTGGTCGGACAGTTGGATGCTGGCAGGACTTTCCTCTTTATCAGAACACCTAACATCAGGAGAGCAGACCTTATGAAATTCCTGTTTTATCTCGCGCATCCCGCCCACTTCCATCTCTTTAAGAACACCATGCGAATACGGAAAGAGAAAGGGCATACGGTGATCGTTACGATTAAGACGAAGGATGTACTCCGGAAATTATTGGAAGAAAGCGGACTCCCTTTCATCAACATTGCCGAGCAGGAACGAAAGGATTCGAGAACAGGAATTGCATTCTCCTTTCTTCAGCGAACACTTCAACATTGGAAGATCGTGCGTAAAGAGAAGCCCGATCTCTTCATTTCTACTTCAGCTGAATTTGCACCGTTTGCACGACTGTTAGGAGTAAAGAGCATTAGCGTATTTGAAGATGATCTGGAAATATTCCCTGTCTACAGCAAAATCTTTGTTCCCTTCCTTCATCACCAGCTTTGTCCGGTTTCCTGCTCGGCAGCGCAATGGAACGATCATCCCAAAACAGTAAAGTACAATGCCAACCAAGAGCTTGCTTATTTAAGGCCGGCCTATTTCACACCGGACAAAGAAAAAGTCAACGCGTTATTCGGAAAGCAAAAATTGAATATTTTCATTCGTTTCGCCAAACTAACGGCATGGCATGACGAAAACAAGACAGGAATCACCAACCAATTGGCAACTGATCTCATTCATATACTGGAGCCATACGGACAAATACATCTTTCGTCGGAGCGACCGCTTCCACCTGAGTTAGAAAAATACCGTGTGAAAGTTAAAGCCTCCGACATACTGGATGTTCTGTATTATTCAGATCTTTACCTTGGCGACAGTCAAACCATGACAGCGGAGGCAGCGGTGCTGGGTACACCTTCTATCCGCTTCAATGATTTCGTTGGCAAACTCGGCTATCTGGAAGAACTGGAACATACCTACCAACTTACCTTCGGCATTCCAACTGATCAGCCTGAGAAATTGCTGGAGAAAACAAGAGAACTTATCGCGACACCCGATCTAAAAGAGAAATGGAAAAAACGAAAAGAAAAACTATTGCAGGACACCATCGACCCTACTAAATTCTTTGTCTGGTTCTTTGAAAATTACCCATTAAGTGCTGAACAACTATTAAAAGATCCAACCCTTCAACAGAAATTCCGTGACAATGTCTCTTGATTTTACACTTCATAAATACAAACAATTGCTGACAACCTGTAAGGGCAACGGCTATACCTTCATCGCCTTCGAGGATGTCTATAAAAGCACACTTCCGGCAAAGTACATTATCCTCCGTCACGATGTGGATGACTTGCCAATACAAAGTCTTTTAAAAGCTGAAATAGAGCATGAACTCTCGATCAGAAGCACATATTACTTCCGCATTGTCCCCGAAAGCAATCAACCGGAAATCATTAAAAAGATCGCTGATCTTGGGCATGAAATCGGTTATCATTACGAAGATTTATCATTAGCGAATGGTGATTTTAAAAAGGCCATTCAACTTTTCGAAAACAATTTAAACTATTTCAGGACCTTTTATCCTGTTAAAACCATTTGCATGCACGGAAGTCCGGCTTCCGTATGGGACAATAAAATGCTTTGGAGAGATTACGACTATAAGAAATACAATATTCTTGGTGAGCCCTATTTCGATATTGACTTCTCCTCTACGCTCTATCTCACGGACACCGGCCGGCGCTGGGACGGCAACCGTGTAAGTGTACGGGACAAGGTAAAAAACCCATTCCAGCTTTCCTTTCGTTTCAACAAAACGGAAGAAATTATCAACGCTGTAAAGCAAAACCAGTTACCTCCCCGAATTATGATCACAACTCATCCGCAACGATGGCATGATTCGGCGGGCCCATGGATGAAGGAATTGATATTTCAGAATTTAAAGAATGTCATCAAAAAATATTTTTACGTTTCAAATCCAATGACGGATTAAAATGAGTGCTGCACCATATACTGTTGTTACAGATAGCGGGCAACTTGTTCAGGCAGGGTGGCGGGAATATGTACATGCACATCCGCAGGGAAATTTCTTTCAACTTCCGGAAGCTTTTCATCTTTTTGAAAATACACCCGGTTATACACCAATGGTATTTGGCTTAATTCAAAACTCTACCGGAAAAGTAGCCGGTATTTTAGTCAGTGTCATACAAAGAGAGAATACATTTTATGGGAGATTCACTGCCAGAAGCATTGTATGGGGAGGCCCCTTGGTGGACGACTCCATGCAGGCCGAACTTTTATTGAAGAGCTATAACGATGCCACTGCAGGAAAAGCCATCTATTCTCAATTCAGAAATACATTTGACTGCACCGCTCTTAAATCTGCTTTTGAAAATGCGGGCTTCAGTTATCTTGAACATCTCAACTTTCTTGTGAATACCACGAGTGAAAACTCCGACCAACTGCTGTCAGCGATGAGCAAGAGCAAGGCCCGGCAGATCAAGAAGGGGTTATCTTCAGCTCATATTGTGGAAGCCACTACCCGGAAGAAGCCAATTCCTTTTATGCATTACTCAAAGACCTTTACCATGAAAAAGTCAACAAACCCTTACCTCCAAAAAGCTTTTTTGATTACTTTTATAATGAGATAGTCAGGAAAGGACTTGGAAAATATTTGTTGATTAAACATGAAGGTAAAATCATAGGAGGAATTCTTTGTCCGTTGATGCCCGGAAAAGCCATTTATGAGTGGTATATTGCCGGATTAGATAAAGAATACAAAGAACAACATCCCAGTATTCTGGCAACCTGGGCGGCTATCGACTATGGATGTCGGAATGGAATGCAACATTTCGACTTCCTGGGAGCGGGTAAACCGGATGCTGATTATGGAGTGCGGGATTTTAAAAGTAAATTTGGAGGGACGCTGGTAAATTTCGGGAGGTTTGAAAAAATCTATCAACCCCTCTTGATGAAAACCGGAACGATAGGTTTGAAGTTGTATAAATACATTCGAAGATAATCCTTGAAAGCAATAAAGAAATATGGAATTGTAAGGCAGGCATGGATAAAATGCATGCGGTTTTTTGTTGCTCATTTTCCGGCCAATGCTGTACGAATATGGGCATTGCGTCAATGTGGCTTTCATGTTGGGGAAGAAGTCTACATTGCAGGGGGCCTATCCCTTTCAATGATGAACTCAGAAAACTCCTGCGATCTTATTATTGAG
Organism: Bacteroidota bacterium; assembly: GCA_016721435.1. Lineage (GTDB taxonomy): Bacteria > Bacteroidota > Bacteroidia > AKYH767-A > OLB10 > JAJTFW01. The sequence goes on along the minus strand of JADKIC010000008.1, from coordinate 75,732 downwards.
GACCGTGTTTCTATTGGTCCGCGGGTTACTTTGATACTGGCATCTGATCCGAATCATTCCAAGTTGATAAAGATTTTTCCACCAATAAGAGGGAGCATTACCATTGGAAAAGATGCCTGGCTGGGTGCGGGAGTAATTATTCTGCCCAATGTAGTGATTGGAGAATGTGCGGCCATTGCTGCAGGAGCTGTTGTGACAGGAAATATTGAACCGAATACGCTCTCGGGTGGAGTACCGGCGAAATTGATAAAACGTCTGCCTCAAATTATCCAAGTCAGCATAGAGGTTTTCTTTTTTACCACAGAGGCACTGAGGGCACTAAGTTGCACTGAGAATTTTTTCTTTTCTTAGTGATCTAAGTGTGCTTAGTGGCTTAGTGGCTTAGTGGTGAGACGTTTTAATTGATGAATTCTAATCTTTGAAGTTAGATTCCCGGGTCAGGAATGGATTTCCGATGACGGGAACAAAGGAATCCGTTAGATTAAATTGCTGCACACCGGTGGGCAAATGAAAGGGAGTTTTGCTCCAGGTCTCGAGGCTGTTTCTATGTTTTATGACGAGATAAAACGACTGTTGCCATAAGGAAGCCGGGAAAACGAATGTTCCCCAACCGGAAGAATCAATAGCAGTTTGAACAGATTGTACGACGCCATAGGGTGCAACGGTTTCATGCAGTTCGAGGGTAACGGTATCCGTAATTCCCGCGGAGGCATTGGCGACCGGATTCATGGTTTGATTTCCATCATAAAATCCTTCGATAAATAATCGAAGGGAAATACTAATGCTGCAGGGATTGGGTGGATCCACTAACACATAATTATTCGTAGTGACGCAACCGTTATTATCTGTAATTACTAACTGATAATTTCCGGCCGGAATACCATCTATTCCGGTACTGTCGCCGGTCAATAATAAATTCCCTGAAATGGTATTACCTGCGCTACTTCCTGAAGTTCGAAGTGTAAATTGTGCACCTGGAGATTGCACAGCAGCCGGGCTGGCATTCCATTGATAGGTATACGGAGCCACTCCTCCATTTACCTGCACCATCAAAGCCCCATCCTGGGCTAAACTACAGGAAACAGCTTCCACCGTTGCAACAGCACTCACTGCCGGTGGTTCAATTACCGTAAATGATTGAGATATGCTGCATCCCAAACCATCAGACACTGTTACTGTAAAATTACCGGCCGGAATATTATTTAAATCCTGTGCTGTTCCTCCGTTCGACCATATATACGTTATAGGAAGAGTTCCATTTCCTATTGATAAATCAATTGACCCACCATTCGCCCCATTGCAATTTACATTTGACACAAGAGCTCCTGCATAGGTGACGGCGTTTGCAGGACGCAGGGCGACATTTAAATTTGTAAGTACACCGGACTGCAAACTCACACCGGTTAATACTTTCGTTGTATAGCCGGTCTTGCTGAAAGTTACAGTGTACAACCCACTATTTGCGGTACCTGTTTTATAGGTTCCGGTTAATTTTGATAATTCAGCATGATGTGTTCCACCGGTAATCACGACAGATACATTCGATAACACCATATTCGTACAGGAATCTCTTGTAATGCCCTCCAGATAGCAAGCCCTTTGATAAGTTGGCGTTAGGACGAAAAGTCCGTTATCAATATCTGAAACAATAATATTTCCAGAAGGGAGATATGGATAGACCCCCCAGGCTCCATTGAAGCCATTGCCGGCGCCTTGTGTATAGGTATCATATCGTCCAACCGTAATCATATTTTCGGGACGGGATACGTCGACAATCGTGATACCATCTTTGTAGTAAGAGTTGATCGCATAACTGTTACGTATATACGTATTGTGAATAATTGATCCGCTACCCGGCATTCCCTGTAAGCGATCCAACAATTGAATATTTCCGGTATTGGAAACATCATAAGAAGCCAGATATGAATTGCTCACTTCATCCGTCGTATATAAAACACTTGAACCATTGTCGGCCATCCATGCATTGTGCGTAAAATTATTGGGGGTATTTTGAGTAGAGATCAGTACGGGATTCGATTTATTGGAAATATTTATTGCAGAAAAAAATCCACCATAAATATGGGCACCCCATAGGGTATCATTCTTCACATAACAATCGTGTACATAGCGGATGTTACCGGCAAAATTCATAGCGGTATTGCTCACATACACCGGATTCCAGGGATCATTCAAAGAAACAATTAAGGCGGCTCCACCGAAGAGTTGCGATCCATTGAGGTAAACATATCCATCGCGAATATGCAAGGAGTGAATTCTTCCCACCTGCCCTGCAACTGCTCCGGTACCTGTCCAGAATTTTGAATTTATGGAAGCCGGCAAATTTGAAAGATCAACAATCTGCAAGCCATTGCAGCAACCTTCTGTAGTTACATAAGCATATTTACCCCATGTTTGTACTTCTCTCCAAAAGGAATTGGTACCCGGCACCTGAAATTTCAGAACAGGAGCCACAGGATTCGTAACATCCACAATCGACAAACCGGTCTGAGTTCCCACCAACGCATATTCATTTCCGAGTGAGTCAACATATCCCCATATATTGGAAAGATCAACAGTAGAACCATAGGGTAACTGAGATCTGAATTGAATATTCAAGGGAGATTGACTCCTCCCGGTATTAAAGGAACATAGTACTATGCTGACAATAAGTAAACCGGTTTTCATCTTATCCATAATCGCGAACTATTTATTTTACTAAGTTATAAAAAACAACCGTAGCCGGCAATTAAACTCAAGAAAAAAAGACAAGCAGAGGACTTTGGCTATGCTTTTACGAGGAAAAACTCCTTCAGTTTCTCCACACAATAATCAATTTCCTCCAGGGTATTGTAACGGCTGAATGAAAAACGAACAGCAGGTCGGGCACCATCATAGGAAATTGCACGCAATACATGGGAGCCTATTTCACTACCCGATGAACAAGCACTTCCTGCAGAACAGGCAATACCGGCAATATCCAGATTGAACAACAACATCTCTGCATTTTCATTGGGGGGAAAAGAGACATTCAGTACTGTATACAGGCTATTTTCAGGGGAGGTATCTCCATTGAACAAGACTCCGGGAATTTCCTCCGAGAGCTTTTCCATCATATACTTCTTCAATGCGGTAACGCTCTTCATATCATTCTCCATATGCGAGTACGCCAGCTCAAGTGCTTTCGCCAGTCCAACGATACCATACACATTCTCTGTACCTCCTCGCATATTTCGTTCCTGTGCTCCACCGGTAATAAAGGGTTTGATTTTCACATTGCGATTGATGTAGAGAAAACCAACACCTTTCGGACCATGGAATTTATGAGCAGCACCGGTAATAAAATCAACAGGTAATTTAGAAAGATCGTGAGGGAAGTGTCCCATCGTTTGAACGGTATCCGAATGAAACAAGGCATGGTGTTTATGACAGATCTCCCCTACTTTCTCTATCGAAATCAATGTTCCAATCTCATTATTGGCATGCATGAGCGAAACAAATGAACGTTCATTTTCAGACAGTAATTTTTCCAAATGCACTAAATCGATATGACCTTGCTTATCGATCCCGACTAAACTCAATTTAATTTCTCCGCGTCCGGCTAAGTCCTCCAATGTATGCAATACGGCATGGTGTTCGAGTGGAGAAGTGATAGCGTGTTTAATTGCGAGATCATGAATACAACATCGAATGGCCATATTATCCGCTTCGGTACCACCGGAAGTAAAAATATTTCAGAAGGAGAAGTATTCAGCAGCGTGGCTACTTTTTTTCTTGCCGCTTCGATGGCAGCACTTACTTCACGACCAACAGCATGAATAGAAGAAGGATTCCCATACTGGTTTTGCAACATTGGAATCATTGCTGCCACTACTTCCGGATCCATGGGTGTGGTCGCGGCATTATCAAGATATACTTTCATTATTTGGAGGAAGGGTTTCAGGCTTTTGTTAACATGGAAGAGAGAATATCCTTGATATCCGCAATAATCTTCCCTGCCAGGTTATTTGCTGTTGTCAGCGATTGACTTTCACTATAAATTCTGATGATGGGTTCGGTATTGGATCGACGCAAATGCACCCATTCCTTATCGAATTCTATTTTTACCCCATCGATGGTGTTGACGGGATGCTTGCTGTATTTCTCCCGGATACGTTCAAGGATTTCCGTCACATCTGTCTCGGGTGTTAATTCAATTTTATTTTTGGAGATAAAATAATCAGGATATGAAGAACGAAGCATCGAACAGCTTTTTCCTGATTTAGCAAGATGAGAGAGGAATAATGCAATTCCTGCGAGGGCATCACGGCCATAATGCAGGTCCGGCAAAATCACACCGCCATTCCCTTCACCGCCGATCACGGCATTCGTCTTTTTCATCATCTCCACTACATTCACTTCACCCACTGCAGCAGCCGCGTAAGTTCCGCCATTTTTCTCTGTGATATCGCGCAATGCTCGTGTAGAAGAAAGATTAGACACAGTATTTCCTTTCTTTTGCTGCAAGACATAATCTGCTACAGCTACCAATGTATATTCTTCCCCGAACATTTCCCCGTCTTCACACACAATAGCAAGTCGATCTACATCCGGATCAACAACGAGTCCCAGGTGGGCTTTCTTCTTCACCACTTCCTTAGAAATCTCTGTCAGGTTTTCGGGCAAGGGTTCAGGGTTATGCGGGAAGTTTCCATCGGGCATGCAATACAATTCAACGATATCCTCCACACCCAATGCCCGCAACAAAGCAGGAACGGCAATACCTCCTGTAGAATTCACAGTCGATGGCTACTTTAAATTTCTTCGCCGCGATGGCCTTTCTATCTACCATCGGCATGGCCAGGATGGCTTCAATATGACGAGCAATAGATTGCTGATCGGTGGTAACTTTTCCAAGGTGATTCACTTCTGCATAACGAAACGACTCCTGTTCCGCGATTTGAAGCAATGCTTCACCATCAGCAGCAGAAATAAATTCACCCTTCTCATTTAACAACTTCAATGCATTCCATTGTTTGGGGTTATGGCTAGCCGTTAGTATGATTCCACCCTGGGCGGAATGAAAAGGTACGGCCATCTCTACTGTTGGAGTCGTCGATAATCCGGTATCGATCACATCTATGCCGAGTCCGCAGAGTGTAGAAGAAACTAAACCGGAAACCATCGCTCCCGAAATACGGGCATCACGACCAATGACTACTTTACAGGCAGCATTTTTATTCCTTTCCAACAACCAAAGGCCATAAGCCGAAGTAAACTTTACAATATCGAATGGAGTCAATCCGTCACCGGGTTTCCCTCCGATGGTACCTCTGATACCGGAAATCGATTTAATTAATGTCATAATATAACGGGACTGCTGATCATTCAACAGTATGCAAATATACGTTCATTACCTGAAATATAACAGCGAAATCAACAGGGGAAATGAACATCCGGCAATAGAACTCAACCCACTGATCCAACGGAAAATGTTGCTGCAATGCACCTGCTTTTCACCGGCAAACTTAAAGGATCTTTTCTTTTAACTTATCCTAAAATCTATGCGCCGGTCAACATGAATAAAATTTTACTGTAGCCCGGTTCAACTACGCTTTTATAGTATGACCCATTTTATCTCTCTTGGTCTCCAGATAACGTTGATTGTGCGGATTGGGAGTAATTTCGATGGGAATACGATCCACAATTTCCAAACCATAGCCAATCAATCCGGCACGTTTCGTTGGATTATTTGTCAGGAGTTTCATCTTGGTGATGCCGAGATCTCTCAATATTTGCGCCCCTACTCCATAATCCCGTTCATCCATCTTAAAGCCCAGTTTTAAATTCGCTTCAACGGTATCAAAACCTTGCTCCTGCAAATTATAAGCCCTCAATTTATTCAACAAGCCGATACCTCTACCCTCTTGATTCATATATAAAATAACTCCTTTCCCTTCCTTCTCTATCATCTCCATCGCTTTATGCAACTGAGGTCCGCAGTCGCAGCGGCAAGAGCCAAAAATATCGCCGGTAATACAGGAAGAATGTACACGAACAAGAATAGGTTCATCCTTGGTCCACTCCCCTTTCCGCAAAGCGAGATGTTCCTGACCGGTTTCGATATGCCGGTAGGCGATCAAATCAAAATCACCAAAAGTGGTGGGCATATGCACACTCACCATTCTTTCAATCAACGACTCTTTCTCTAATCTGTATTTGATCAAATCTTCAATAGAGACTATTTTCATTCCATACTTCTCGGCAAGAATCAACAGTTCCGGAAGTCTGGCCATAGAACCATCTTCATTCATAATTTCCACTATGGTAGCAGAAGGTTGGAGACCGGCAATGCTTGCAATATCTACAGCAGCTTCCGTATGTCCCGCGCGGCGCAACACTCCACCGGACTTCGCTCTCAACGGAAAAATATGACCGGGGCGGGCTAAATCATCCGGTTTTGTATCCCCATTAATAAGAGCCTGAATGGTTTTAGAACGATCGGATGCCGAAATGCCGGTTGTGCAGCCATGACCTAAAAGATCCACTGACACTGTAAAAGCCGTTTCATGCGAAGCGGTATTTTTATTCACCATCATGGGCAGTTGCAATTCCTCACAACGATCTTCGGTAAGACCCACGCAGATCAATCCGCGACCGTAGGTGGCCATAAAATTCACCACCTCCGGAGTCACAAATTGCGAGGCGATTAAAAAATCACCTTCATTCTCCCTGTCGGCATCATCCACCACGATAATAATCTTGCCTCTTTAATTGCTGTTATCGCTTCCTCAATACTATTCAAACGAATTTCCATCTTCTATGATTTCGAGTTGCAAAGGTACGGATTCCAACCGCTCTCACTCCATTTCTTTCCTTTAAGAGAAGAAATGAGCGCCTGCCAATTACGATCTCAAACCTCTGAATCAAACAGATAGAAGAAATGTAATATTCCCTGTAAGATTTTAGAAGAAATCGCGAACCTTAACTACCTCTCCCCGTTTAAATTTCATAACAGCACAGAAGGTTATTGTGTTTCGTTCTTAAAAAGAATTAATGGTTTTGTTTGGTTTTAGGTTGATGTCAGAAGCGGGTAGCCCCGTAAGGCTATCCGCGACTGGCCCTACTATCAAACCCACTTAGAAATAATGCCCCGTAAGGCATACCCATTTGCCCCGTAAGGCAGAAAAAATGGTTTTGGTGTTTTTAGGTTGATTGTCAGTAGATGGGGCAGCCCCGTAAGGCTGCCCCAGGCTGACATCCGGAGACGAGAAGTGCTCCGACGAAATACCAACTGCTAACAAAAAGCTACTCTGAAAAGAGTGGCTTTTTTGCGTTAATAGAAATTTTAATTCTGCCTATTTGAAAAGTAAATCAAACTCAGATCAATGCTGCTTTCTTCAGATTCAGAATTGAAAAATCGGTATCTGTTTTTCGAATCGTATTGGAGAGGCAACCCAGGCCATCTATCGTCATTTCCACTACATCTCCCTCTTGCAGCCACTGCGCTTTATACTCGGGATCATTCAATTTACCGGTACCGTTGAGTTCCAGAAAACAACCTGTTCCTACTGTGCCCGAGCCAATCACATCTCCCGGGAGGATATCCACACCATACGCACAACGCTCAATGATTTCGGCAAATGTCCAGTCCATTTGCGCCATATTCCCTTCACTTACCTGAATACCATTCACAAAACACTTCATGGTGAGGTTATACTGATTTCCTACATGACCTTCCTTCGCCGGCACTTTCAAGCTTTCCAGCTCATCAGGAGTCACGAGGTAGGGGCCAATCACCGTGGAGAAGTCCTTTCCTTTTGCCGGTCCGAGATTTAATTTCATCTCTTCCATTTGTAAGAGCCGTGCACTCATATCATTCATGATCATATAACCGGCCACATACTTATTCGCTTCCGCCGCTCTCACATTTCTACCTTTCTTACCGATAACTATAGCTGCTTCGAGTTCAAAATCCAATTGTTTAAAATGATCGGGCATACACCATATCTCCCCGGGACCCTGGATTGCATTATGGTTTGTAAAATAAAAGATAGGATACTCATCAAACTCCGGGATCATGTCCACTTTACGGTTGCGGCGTGCTGCTGCCACGTGCTGACGGAAGGCATATCCATCTCTGCAGGAAGTGGGCTGTGTCACAGGAGCCTGAATGACTACCTCTGACCATAAAAAGCTCTTCTCAGACACCTTTCCCTCGATGATGGCACGTTCCACATTCCGCACCCTGTCCATCGCCTTCTCTTCTCCATCCAGCAACTCTTTCATTGTTCCCGCTACATTCATATTCAAAGCTTTACCTGCGGAAAAAACATCAAAAATCTTTTCATTCACATATAGACCAAGACGCGATTTACTGTCTTTAAATAAGATACCAGTTTCATAATTGATTTATTTAGCTGCAAAGTAACCAATGGTTAACTTTGCCTGACGGTTAAGATAAAAATCACTGTTTTAACTGAACAGTTCTCCATAAACCTAAATACCATATGCCTCAGTATCACTCTCTTGGAAAATTCCCGCATAAGCGACATACCCAGTTCAGAAAACCTGATGGAAGCCTTTATGCTGAGGAACTCGTTTCCACCCATGGTTTTTCGAATGTTTATTCATTGATATACCATGCGCATGCGCCTACCTTGGTCAAAGCGGTAGGTGAACCTTTCAGCCGGGAACCCAAAATTGCTTTTCAGCGTTTCCTAAGGCATCAGAGTTTTGAGGGATTCCATGTCCAGCCGGAAGATGATTATATAGAGAGCAAGAAGGCAGTACTTGTTAACAATGATTTACATATTGCCCTGGCTGCTCCCCGGAAATCCATCACTGAATATTTCCTGAAAAATGCAGATGCCGATGAAATGATCTTTGTTCATGAAGGAAGCGGAGTCCTTAAAACCATTTATGGAAACATCAGCTTTGGTTATGGAGACTATCTGGTTATTCCCAGAGGCACCATCTTCCAGCTCCACTTCAACGACAGCAACAATCGCTTGCTCATTGTAGAGTCCTTCTCCCCATTGAAACACCCCGCCGGTACCGGAATGCTTACGGACAATTAGAGGAGCATTCTCCATTTTGTGAGCGGGATATACGCAAGCCTGTGGATTTAGAAACACATGATGAGCAGGGAGAATTTCGGGTGATGATCAAGAAGCAAGGCATCGTTTATCCTTATGTTTATGCTACCCATCCTTTTGATGCTATTGGCTGGGACGGCAACCATTATCCCTGGGCGTTGAGTATTCACGATTTCGAACCTATTACCGGAAGGGTACATCAGCCGCCTCCCGTTCATCAGACCTTTGAGGCAGAAAATTATGTCATTTGTTCCTTTGTTCCCGCTTATACGACTATCATCCTGATGCCATTCCCGCACCATACAACCATAGTAATGTAGATTCCGACGAGGTACTCTATTATGTAGACGGAGATTTTATGAGCCGGAAAAGTGTAACCAAGGGAATGATCACCCTTCATCCTGCCGGTATTCCACATGGACCACATCCCGGTACGGTAGAGAAGAGCATCGGCAAGAAAGAAACGAGGGAGCTGGCCGTCATGATTGACACCTTTAAACCATTATGGCTCACGGAAGAAGGACTTAAAATCATGAGCGATAACTATTATAAATCATGGATAGAAGAATAACCTTCCTTGTGACGTTTAAACTTTACTCATAAAGGGTGAAGAAAGCAACAAGAATCTGTATGAATTGACATCCATATTCCTGATGCAGAACAACTTTTGTAAAATTTCAAGGAATTTCTAAAGCTGATGCAACCATAAGTGCCTGAAAGGAGTCCTTGCTAAAGTACAGGAAAAGTAATTTCTGTTAATAATTCAATAAAAAAAGAGAGGTTATCTACCATTCTCATTGGTATAATTTCTATTTTTGAACACTATACCTATTAAAAAACACGCGTTATTAAATATAAAAACAATTCCCTATGAAAAGATTAATACTAACTTTTTTCGCACTGTTGACCTATGCAGGCGCCTATTCACAGGCCACCCAGGTTTGGTGTGAAAACTTCGATGGTGGTACTGTATCCGGTACATCATCAGGCGTTCCAGGTTTCAGTGTTGACAACAACTATTCGGTCAGCAATCCCAATTCCTGGAGAGGGCAATATCAGGCAGGTGGTGGTCCGGTGACTTACACTTCGCCTGTGTTCAGCACTGTCGGTCAAAACTTTGTACTGCTGGATTTCAAGCAGATCTGTAAGATTGAATTTACGGATGCTGCAACGATTGAGTACTCTTTTGATGGAACTACCTGGACTAAGTTCGATGCGACTTTTGGAACGGGTAATGTCACATATACCACTCTCAATCCCGGAGTATTTGTAGCTAACAACAATTCGTTCACAGAAGGATCTTACCTCGATTGGGCTCCGGGAACAACAACGGCACCAACAAATGCCTGGTGGAAACCGGAATCTTTTGACATTTCATTAGCGGTAGGAAATCAACCTACAGTTCAGTTACGTTTCGTGTTGACTGACGTGGTAGGTGGTTTGGCCGGACGCTATGGCTGGTTATTGGATGATATCTGTGTCGTTGCAGCTCCCTGTGAATTGGTTGACCCAACGGTTTCAGTACCTGTTCCCGGTAATCCGGTTTGGCAGGGTACAGTTTTCAACACCGGACCTTTCGATTTATTTGCCTTTATTTATGACCCAAGCGGTATTGTTCATCCATTTGTTGGTCCCGGTTTTGCCGATTTATATTATACTGTGAACGGCGGCCCCTGCACAAAATACATTAATGATCAATCTGAGTGATTCTACTTATGCGGGAACTATTCCTGCTGCTGTTGCCGGAGATACGATATGCTGGTGGATTGAAGCTACGGATGGATCAGGCTGTAACAATACAGTGCGTTATCCTGCGATAGGAGAAATTTGTTTTTATCCTGTTGATGGAATTTCCTTCCCCTTTCTGTGATAATTTCGATGTTCAGAATCAATTGTGGACACCTGATCCTAATAGTGTAGGTACGCCTTGGGTATGGGGTCCTCCATCAGGTCCGACTTTGACTACACCACATTCTCCACCCAATGTTTGGGGTGTTGGAGAGGTTGCAGGTAATCCTGCTTATTCACCAAGCTGTAACTCTGCATTAATATCTCCTGTATTTGACTTCTCTACCACTTCAGTTGCCAATTTAAGTTTCTGGCAGAACCGTTTATGAATCAAGTTGGGATGGAGTGCATTGAATACACCATTGATGGCGGAGTAACCTGGACTGTATTAGGAACTCAAAATGACCCTAATGGTGTGAACTGGTATTCCAGTAATTCTTTAATTTCAAGTGGATTACCGGGCTGGGAAGGACCTTTCGCTGTCTCAGGATGGTTAGAATCCAGATATAAGTTAGGTACAGCAGTCGGAATTCCCGGAGCTATAGCCGTACAATTTAAATTCATATTTACTTCCGATGCTTCTGTTCAGGATGCCGGTTTTCATTTGGATGATTTCTGTATTACTGTTCCTTGTAATGACGATTTGGGAGTAACCAGTATTGTTTCCCCTCTTCCCGGCAGCGGACAACCTGCAGGAGACTCTACGGACATCACTGTAAACATTGAAAACTTCGGACAATTGGGTCAAAGCGGTTTCAATATTGGCTGGTCAATTAACGGAACACCACAAACACCCATTCCTTTTACAGGAACGCTTACCGCAGGTTCAGTAACTCAATTTACTATTCCTAACACTCCTGTATTGCCAAACACCTATACCATCTATATCTGGACGGAACTCACCGGGGACTGTCTTGGTTTCAATGATACTATTTGTGCCAGTTTCGTAGGTATTCCAACACTTGTTCCGACACCTTCTTATTGTGATGATTTCGAATCAGGAAATATTGGCTGGTCGAATCAGATTGCAGCCGGAGGAAATGCAGGAACGATCTGGGAACTGGGAACACCTGCTTTCGGATTAACAAGCAGTGCTAATTCCGGTGCGAATGCCTGGGATGTTAACCTGAACTCGGCGTATACCAATACAGCAAATTGTGAATTGTACACTCCTTATTTTGACTTCTCGGGTATTTCTGCGGAAGAATAGAGTTCTTCCTCAATTACAACTGTGAGAATGCCTGGGATGGTACTCGCCTGGATTTTTCAAATGACAACGGCGTTACATGGTCGCCCGTAGGATCCGGTAGTAATGCTGCCCCTGATCCTTGTGGTACGAATTGGTACAATGATGATCAATTGAATTCCAGTCAGTCATTTGCCTGGACAGGTAATTCCAACGGCTGGATAAAATCTACCTACAAGCTATGTTGTACTACCGGAATCTTTAACAGTCCTGATCCGGTTCAATTCAGATTTGTCTTTACCTCTGACGGGTCTGTAATTACCGATGGATTCAGCCTTGATGATTTCTGTATTTATGCTGCTCAGGGTGATGATGTGGGTATAACTGCCATCAATCAACCAACGGGTGGTGCTCCTGTAGGAGCCAGCACTCCTGTGGTTGTTACTCTTGAAAACTTCGGTGCAACTACTATCACCAGTACTCCGATTACTTATTGGGTAAATGCCAGCAATCCTCAAACCATCACCTGGACAGGATCATTACCTCCTTGCGGTGTTACTACTGTTGTATTACCAAACTTTACCTTCCAACAAGGGATCAATACTATTTGTGCCTGGACCAGCTTACCAACAGATGTTGAGCCCTCCAACGATACTACTTGTGCTGATGTAATCGGACAACCTATCCTGGTTCCAACTTACAGTACAAATTATTTTGACAATTTCGATGCGGGTAATATCGGATGGGCACCTTCTATTAATCCAGGTGGCGATCCCGGAACTATATGGAATTTGGAACGCCTAACTTCGGCGGTACTTCCGGTGCATACTCACCTCCTACCTGTTGGGACGTTAACCTGAACAGCGCTGTTACCGGTAATGCCTTTACCTATGTAACGACACCATTCTTTGACTTCACCAACGCACAAGCAGCCGTATTACGTTTCTATCAGAACCGTGTAATGAATGCTTTTGGCGATAAGATGTATATCGAATACAGTGTCAACAATGGTCCATGGGTATTGTTGCAACCTACTACGCAGCAGGTAACCAACTGGTACAACAACAACGATAGTTGGGATGATAACAGTGGTTTATGGGTACAGTCTATCTTTAAAGATGTATATTCCGCTGTAGGTGGTAATGTTCCTCTGGTTCAGTTCCGATTTGTATTTACTTCTGTTGCATTCACCAACTCCGACGGAGTCTCTGTAGATAACTTCGAAATATTCGTTCCGATTCCATTATCTGTAGCTACCATCTCCGTAAACACTTCTGTACCGAATCAGTTGATCTTCCCGGGCCAGCCAATCACGTTTGCCGCTCCGATCAATAATAATGGTATCAATACGGTATTCAACCACAACGTTACCTTAAGAATTGACGGTGGTATTGTTTCCAGTGATCCCGTTTCATACACACCAAACGGATTACTTCCTGACAGTACAAGCACGCATAACTTCCTGAATACATGGATCGCAGTTCCCGGCTTCCACGAGGTTTGTGTGTATACAGATAGTCCTAATGGTTCTACCGATTTAAATCAATTTGATGATACGGCATGTGTGACTGTGCTTGTATTTGACTCTGTTACCACAAATCAATTACCTTATTGCACCAGTTTTGAAAGCGGTAACCAATGGGTAACAGCTAACTCCATTTCGTATAGAAATGAAAGTCAGTGGGAATTTGGTACTCCTTCTAAACCTAACCTGAGTGGTGCACGTACCGGAGTAAAAGCATGGTCTACGCAATTGTCCAACAACTATGCTGACAAAGATTCTTCCGGATTATTCTCTTCTCTGTTCCGTGTGGAAACAGGACATTGCTATAAAATCAGCTTCCATCATGAGTTCCGTATGGAATATGGATCTGATGGCGGTGCGCTTGATTACTCTATCGACTACGGTCAAAGCTGGAACCGCTTAGATATGACCGGCACACCAAATACATTATTATATGGTGCAAGTCCTAACTATACTTATGTATCTGAGTTGGATCCAACAGATCCTTCTTTGAAAGGGTACACCGGTATACGCAATGACTGGATTTATGCGGAGAAAACCTTCCGTCCTGATGCCAATACGCAGTTGATTATTCGCTGGAGATTTGCTTCCGATTATAGCGCTAACGATGAAGGTTGGTCTATCGATGACGTATGCTTCGAAGATCTTGGTCCATGTTCAGTAATTGGTGTAGACGAGTTCGCCGTAAACGATTTCGGTATCAGCCAAAACTATCCTAACCCAAGTGATCAGAATACTACGTTTGAATACATGATTCCAACACAAGGTCAGGTACGCATCGTATTGCACGATATGATTGGTCAGGTTATCGAAATATTAACAGATGAGAACATGGCTGCCGGTAAACATACTGTTCAGTATAACACCGCTACACTTGCTCCCGGACTCTATACTTATACGCTTACTTACGAAGGTCAGCAGATTACCAAACGCATGATCGTTTCGCATTAATATTTAATTCACCTATTACCACAAAAGCCGGGCAATCCCCGGCTTTTTGTGTTTTTTGGCTATCGGCTTCCAGCTTCCGGCTGCCGGCTACCAGGTGATGCTGATGCTGATGCTGACAACTTTAGTTTGGTAGTAGATTGAATATGTTGATGGCTGCCAGAGAAAATGGTTGAGGGAAGCAATCGCACTATTACCTGCCCTATAAATCTTTTTGACTAATGCGCTGTCAAAAGCCTTTACACCAAATGCCGGTAGCCGGTAGCCCAAGGCCGGAAGCCGGAAGCTCAAGTATTTATCAATACCAATTCTTACTTTTGTTTACACACTCCAAATCAATGAAAAAATTACAAATTCTTATTATTGCAATTACGCTTATACTTGTTAACGAATTAACTCTGAACGCGCAGGCCTTTCTCATTCCACAAACCGGAGAACATGTTTCCTTCCGGCAAATGCAACGGGACTTTAATGAATGGAAGCAAGGACAGAATCTTTCTGAAAAAAAATATTGGAAGTACTTCAAACGCTTTGAAGCCGAAATGCAATTACATACCAATGCGCAGGGAGAGTTAGAAGGGACAGCGGATTATGTTAGAACATTAATTGAACATGCCGGTGAAAAGATGCAGTCTCAAAACGCACGGTTCAACACAGGCGCATGGTTTCCGGTCGGACCCAATATCGTTCCTGATAATTTAACCGGATACATGGAGAATGGAATCGGAAGAATCAATTGTATCACCTTCCACCCTACCGATGCCAATACCTATTTTGTAGGAGTAGCGCAAGGAGGTCTCTGGAAAACGACCAACAATGGCAATAGCTATACACCACTCACTGACAATCTTCCTATCACCCGCATCTCCGACATAGCCATCAACCCGAATAATCCGGATGAAATGTATATTTCTGTCTGTGATTTTGAATACATCGGCATTGGCTTGTTTTTGAATGGCAGAAAGCGCCATACACATTATGGTATCGGCGTCTACAAAACTTTGGATGGAGGTCTTACCTGGACTCCGACCGGACTCTCCTTTCAGTTGACAGACGGGGATGCTTCATTGATAAGGAAAATTGTCATTGATCCGGCGAATCCCAACGCGGTAGTGGCTTGTGGTGTGGGCGGCATGTACAAATCCGGAAATGCGGGAACGACCTGGACTCAGGTAATGGACTCTCTCTTTTGGGATATGATTCAAGACCCGGTTACTCCCACCACACTTTATGCCGCGACCGGATGGGTCAGAAACGCCAACACCGGATCAGCAGGAATCTACAAGTCGACTGATTTCGGTACCACATGGGCGTTATTAACTACCGGTATCCCACCCCGCGGTACGGTACAACGTATCAAACTCGCACAATCCCGCTCTAACACTTCTCGTATATATGCCCTCGCTGTAGATACCATCAGCGGACTCCATGCCATCTACCGTACGAACAATGCCGGGACAACCTGGAATTTACAATTCGACGCATTGAATCTTCTGGGATATGATGAGGGATCTTCCACAGGCGGACAAGGAAATTATGATTTAGGATTTTTAGTACACCCTACCAATCCCAACAAAATCTATGTAGGAGGAGTCAACTTATGGGCTTCGGAAGATGGGGCGACTAGTTTCGATCCTGCGGGACATTGGACCACCAACTATGGTCCATCGATTCACGCCGATGTACACGACATCCAATGGCAACCTTTAACCGGACAATATTATCTGGCCTGCGACGGAGGATTGTACCGTACGGGAAATATTATTCCAATCTCCTGGAACGATGTCAACAATGGTACTCCCTGGCCCACCGTCTGGACCAATGTCAGCGACGGAATGAACGTTACTTCCTTTTACCGGCTTTCGAGCTCAAAGAGTACTACCGGTGAACTACTGGCCGGAGCGCAGGATAACGCAAGTTTTTACTTCGATGGCATAGACTGGTACACGACCATTGGTGGAGACGGTATGGACAATTGCCTGGACACAGCACAACCCGGAACTTTTATCGGCAGCTCCCAATATGGATCTTTCTCCAAGAGTGTTGACGGAGGCTTTAGTTCTTTTGGAATATCATCCAATATTCAGGGTGAAAATGCGGAATGGACCACACCCTTAATTGCAGATTATTCCAATTCTCAAACCTATTACATCGGATTTCAGAATGTAGTAAGGAGCATAGATGGTGGAGATAGCTGGACTTCCATTTCCTCCTTCCCTCCACCACCAAATTTTTATGGCAACGAACTCTCAGCAATTGCTGTGAGTCAAAGTAATCCGGATGTTTTATATGCGTGCAGGCGTGTCCGTTACGAATACGCCAATCCGGGAGCGGTATTTGTAACTTCCGATGGAGGTGCAAGCTGGAACGATGTGACAACGGGATTACCGGATTCCTTGTATTATACCTCGATTGAAATCCATCCGAACAGTTCCAGCATCGCCTACATCAGCATGGCCGGATTCAGTGCCGGCAATAAAATATTCAAGACTATCAATAACGGTAACAACTGGACTAATATCAGCTTCAATTTACCTAACATACCCGTTAATTGCATTAAGCAAATACCCAACACCAACGACCTTATGATCGGAACTGATCTTGGCGTATATGTTCTACGGAACGGCAGTAGCACATGGGTTGATCAAAGCATGGGATTACCCAATGTCATTGTGAGTGATATCGAATTCAATCCGGCGATGAATAAAATCTACATCAGCACCTTTGGCAGAGGCATATGGGCGACTGATTTGGATGTTTTACGGCGATTGATGAATACAAGGCAAGTCTTCCCACTTTTCAACTTCACCCCAGTATCAACCACGGAATTTTTACGATCAGCAACAGCCTTACAGAACAAGCTGATGTGGAAATTTACAATGTTAATGGTAAAACTGTCTACCGTCGATCACTTTATAAGACTAATGAAGAATTTCAGCTCCCTCTTGAATCCGGAATGTACTTTGCAAAAATCAGAGGGAAAAATATTTTAGAAGTGAAGAAATTCATTGTGAAATAAAAATCAACTATCCGGAAAATAATAAACATTAGCCAATCTATATTTCTCCCTATGAAATTCATCAAAATAGTTTTGATCATTCTTACAAATACAGTGCTTTGGGCGCATGGGCAGACACAGGCATTTCAATACATACAAGCGATAAAACAAGAAAAAACTACCTTCTATGACACGGAAGGTTATGGAATATTTCTACAGGATTACGAGTATAATTTTGACGAAAAAGGAATAAATAAAATAAAGAAGAAATTTTCAATTCCTAAAGAAACGCAAGTGTCGGAAGATTCTGATTTTCCGGGCGCAAAAATTCTTACGTATGATCATATAAAAGGTGAAATAAAAACTCATGCCATTTATTATATTTATCAGTCAGTAAATGAGAAAATAACGGTCATCGGTTTTTCCACACTTTGTGAAAGAGTAATGAGTATTGAAAAAGAGTTATACCGGGCAATTACATTCAACCTTCTACCGGCAGAAATCTACGCGCCTTCACTAGTAGACACGATACAATTTGCCGGTCGTTCTATTGACCTGGGACCCGCATGTCATTGGCGCGGAGTCAGAAATTTGCAATGTCCGGACATGGGTCAGATTAATTGGTCGGAGTTTAGTAGTCCTGAAAGAGCCCAACAAATGATTGACGGACAAAAGTTTCTAAATTCCGAAATGAAATTGGGTGATGTATTGGAAGATCGTGAAATTGATATCATTTTTGAAGAAACACCTGTTAAAGCAATAAAGCGTAAACTAAAAATCAAGTTGCCACAACTGATTATGGGCGGCAGCAATATTTTAATCATCTACTATGTAACCGCTGAGGTAAGGGGAAGACATATTGCCTGCGTATTGAGTCATTATACAGATGATATTGGCGCACAAACTTTACCTCCGCTTTTGAGTGAGGTCATGAAACTTAAGGAGTAATTTCTCCTTCAAAATGGGTTTTTGAAAAGGTTGTAGCTGCATTTGTAAATTTATTGAGAGAATTTATAATATCGTCAGCCCAAAAACTTCTGCTTTGAAAAAATGGGGCCTGCTAATAACCAACGTAAAGTAAACTAATTGTTAAATCTATCTAAGTATGATATTTATCTGTTAATAAACTTATACATTAAATTAAGTTTGTCCATTATCTAAGAAAATATGGAAAGTTTGAAATTACTCCAGCATGAATTGCAGTTACTGGAAAAGAAAATAACCCATGCAAGTTCAAATCGTAAAAACTTATTTCCTCGTTACATACTTTACAACAAAAAAGTGCGACAAACCTTATCCAATATCTTGCATTAAGGAATGAGGATATCCGTCCATTACAAGACAATTTACATCAGACCGGTTTGTCAAGTTTAGCAAGCTCAGAAAGCCATATATTGAAACAAGTGCAATCGATCAGACAAAGGTTGGGTGCCACATTGAAAGCAAAGGAGATATCACATTTCGATTATTATAGTGCACAAAATGCATTAAATAGATATACTACTGATTTGTTTGGGTTTAAAAAGACCCTTCCATTCCACACATCATGGTGACTCTTGATGTTTCCTTTGAAAACAATATTTCTTTGATAAGGAAATTGATTGAAGCAGGTATGAATGTAGCCCGCATCAATTGTGCACATGGCGATGAAGAAAACTGGCTGGCGTTGATTGATGCCGTACAGAATGCTGCAGAAAAAAGCGGAAGTGCCTGCAAAATATATATGGATATTGCGGGTCCTAAAATGCGTGTTGACTTACCGGGAAAAGGCAAAGAAGAAGGTAAACTAAAGGTTATATTAGGAATGGAAATTTTATTGGTTGAACCCGGAGAAGAAGTAAAACACACTCAAAATGCAATAGCCTGTTATGAGCTTGGCGTTTTTACCTGTTTAAAAGAAGGAGAAAGAATAATTATAGACGATGGCAAATTTGAGGAATAGTAATTAAGAAAAAAGGAAAACACCTATTGAAAATTACTAGAATTTCTTCCAAAAAACCCTATATAAAAAGAGAGAAAGGATTAAATCTACCTGACACCCAAATCAACTTACCTGCACTTACCAAAGCGGATTTAAAATCAATTCCTTTTATTGCCAAACATGCTGATCTTGTTGGATGCAGTTTTTTGCGAAACACAAATGATCTTAAATTAATCAAAACCATCTTTAAGAAATATAAAAAGAAGCCAAAATTAATTTTAAAAATAGAAACCCCTGATGCAGTCATTCATCTCCCTTCCTTGTTACTTGAAGCCATGAAAGATGCTTCATACGGAGTAATGATTGCGAGAGGCGACCTTGCCGTTGAAATCGGGTTTGAACGATTGAGTGAAATTCAAGATGAAATATTATGGATTTGCGAAGCCGCGCATGCTCCTGTTATTTGGGCTACACAAGTTCTGGAAACCTACAGCAAATCAGGCATTGCCACCCGAAGTGAAGTGACCGATGCTGCCCATGCTGCCAAAGCTGAATGTGTAATGCTCAATAAAGGGGATTACATTGTCGATACCATCAAACTTTTAAAGAGGATTCTTCACAAGAGCGGTGGTCATCGTCATAAAAAACGGTATAGCATGCGTCCTTTGAATATTGCTGCTCATTTTTTTAATCAATCTTCAGCCGCTAAAAACATGGTGCAAGTTGACAATCACTTCGACTCCGCTGTTAAAGTATAGTAACTTTGCGTTTTAGCAGAAATCTTACTCCATTAATAAACAAATGAAATGAAACAATCAACACTACTTGGACACAGTAAATTAAAAGTAAATAGAATTGGGCTAGGTTGCATGGGCATGTCAGAGTTTTATGGATCTTTCAATGAAAATGAATCTATCGCCACATTGCATAAAGCGATCGAGTTAGGGGTTAATTTTTTCGACACTGCTGATATGTATGGTTGGGGAGCGAATGAACAACTATTAGGGAAAGCCTTTAAAGGGAGATGGGATGAGGTGATTTTAGCAACCAAATTTGCTGTAATGCGAGGACCTAAAGGTGAATTTCTTGGACTTAATGGTAAACCAGAATACATTAGGCAAGCCTGCGACAAGAGTCTACAAAATTTAGGTGTAGAGACCATTGATTTATATTACATGCATCGGCAAGATCCAAAAGTAGCAATCGAAGAAATTGTGGGTGCAATGAGTGAACTGGTCAAACAAGGAAAAGTTAAGCATTTAGGTCTTTCAGAAGTTAATGCAGATACCCTACGTAGAGCCCACGCGGTTCATCCCATAACTGCCCTTCAAACTGAATATTCCTTATGGAGTCGGGAACCTGAGAATGAAATTTTTGATGTTTGTAAGGAACTTGGAATCTCATTTGTGGCATACAGTCCTTTGGGAAGAGGTTTTTTAACAGGGGCAATAAAAAGCCGGGAAAATTTAGAACAAGGGGATTTTCGTCTAAGTAATCCACGCTTTACAGATGAGGCGATAAAGGAGAATTTAAAATTTGTGGAAGTTATAGATCAAATTGCACAGAGCAAAGGAGTCACAAAAGCGCAAGTAGCCCTCGCATGGGTATTGAGTCAAAACGATGAAATTGCAGCTATTCCGGGAACCAGAAAAGTACACCGTCTCGAAGAGAATTTAGGCGCATTTCAAGTGGAATTAACCATTACTGATCTTGATATTATTCACAAGTCAATGCCAACCGTAACAATGGGAGAACGGTATTAGCATACTTTAGCATTAGTGAAACATACTTTAATTATCTGAACATTAAACCTAAACAATGGAAAGACCAGGCGTTATGAATTCCATGTTTCTAATTGTTAAATTCTATACTATTGCCTGAACCATAAAATTTGGTTTGTTGCATACCCTGAAACTATTTTTAAAAAATGTCAGATATATGCATTTTAATATTATATTTATAGCATATTAAATTATCGAATTGTTCTTTTCATATTGGATTTGAAAACTACTAAAATGGCGACTTAATTCAGCGGAAATTTTCTTTCGGCTTATTCAGTCAATTTATCTTCATTGGATCTTGAATAAATAAAATAGTGCTTTCACTCATTTATTAAAACAGTTAAAATATTCTAAAAAATGAAAAAAACTCTCCTCCTTTCAATTTTCTGTGCCATCTTCACTCAGGCACAGAGTCAATGGTCATTAACAGGCAATGCAGGGACATCACCAGGCACCAATTTTCTGGGAACGACTGACAAAAAATCACTCCACATCAAAACTAAAAAACGTAACCAGACTTTTCATTTCCTCTGCAGGGAATGTAGGTATCGGCACCACATCACCTGATGCACGTTTGAATGTTGCAAGTAGTAGTAGTTTAGGCGGACTTTCTACTGCCGGCTCGTTCCAGATCGGTCCATCAAACAATTACAACCTGGCTATGGATAACAATGAGGTGCAGGCACGAAATAATAGTACTGCCAGCAACTTGTATTTGCAATACTGGGGTGGTAATGTAGAAGTTTGTTCATCAGGAGGTATTGCTAATTTTTATGGTCCCGTAAATTTACCTTTTTCCAATTTAACGGTTGGAAACAGAATCGGCATTGGCACGACAACTCCGGCCTATGATTTAGATGTTACCTCTACAGATTATTCTGCCGGATACATACTAAGTCCATATAATGGAGGAACTGTACTTAATATTGTTGCCTCGGGGACAACATCAGGCACATGGGGCCTCTATTCGTATGCCACCACATTAGGATATGCGGCCTATTTTTCGGGTAATGTGTATTGTACCGGAAGTTACCTGCCTTCGGATGAGCAATTAAAAGAAAACATTCAACCCTTACAAAACGCTTTAGAAAAGGTAATGCAGCTGGATGTAAAAACCTATAATTTCAAATCAGGACTTGATAAAATGAATTTGCCGGCAGAAAAACAGTATGGTTTTTTAGCACAAAACATTGAAAGTCTATTTCCGGAATTAGTAAAACTCAATCCTGCAAAAAAGGAACAACCTTTGGAATTTAAGGCCGTAAATTACCTTGGCTTCATCCCTGTACTTACAGAAGCAATGCAGGAACAACAAAAACAAATTGAAGAAAAAGACCGGGCCATTGTTGATTTGCAAAAGCAGGTAAATGAATTGAAAGAGTGTGTACAATCTATATGTGACATTTCATCAGTAAAAAGCAGTTCTTCCATTTTCGATGATGCAGGTACAAAATTATTTCAAAACCAACCCAATCCCTTTAATCAGACTACTATCATACGGTATACTTTATCCGAGAAGCATACTAAAGGTTTAATAATTATCAGGGATCTCAGTGGCACTCTTATTAGGTCACTTCTCATCTCTAACAGTGGAAGCGGGCAAGTTACCTTCTGCGCCCATGAATTAAGTTCCGGAACATATACTTACACTCTTGAAATTGAAAATGAAAGTATAGACACGAAATTGATGGTGATCACAAAGTAATTATAGGCAAAAGATTAAATAGAAAATAGCATTACAGTATGAAAGCTTCCGGAAAAACAGTAAAAGAAATTTTAACTAATCTCCCTGAAGACAGGGCTGAGCCATTTAATAAATTACATGATGTCATTGTAAAAACATGCCCAAAGGTTTTGAGGCTGCCATCAGTTATGGAGGACTGGGATATGTTATACCTCACTCTCTATATCCGGCAGGTTACCATTGTAAGCCCAGCGAGCCACTTCCCTTTGCAGGGATTGCATCTCAAAAGAATTCCATTAATTTTTATCACATGGGAATCTACTCCGATCCGAAAATACTAGATTGGTTCTTAACTGAATATCCAAAACATAGTGACCAAAAACTTGATATGGGAAAAAGTTGTATCAGATTTAAGAAATTCGATGCCATTCCATATAAACTTATTGGTGAACTGATGAAAAAAATGAGTGCTAAAGAGTGGATTGAAAAATATGAATCCATGCTGAAGCCAAAACCTGCACCCGTTAAATCCAAAAAATAAAATAGGATGGAAATACCGTACTAATTGTCGAAAGGACTAATTGGCATTAAGCAAGAGAATATAGATCATCATACTTGTAATTCATCTATTCTTCTTTACCGGACCCATAACCTACTTGCTTCTATCTCTATTCTCATTGACTTCGCTTTGGTCACTTAAACGAAATTATGACGATTGGAATAATAACCTCAGAGCAGAAGATAAACGATTTACGTCTAATACTTCTATGACCACCGGAAAATAAATGTCCCAAGTTAATCAAACCGACCTTATTTAATTGTTTAAGGGTGGTATACCCTATAGAATATCAACAATTTTACTTAATTTGGTGGCATATAAATAGAACTCATAAATAAAAGAACATCTTTTATAATAACATTCATAATGAAAAGCAGACTAACTCTCCTACTTATATTTCTAAATGCAATAACCGCTTTTGACAAATAAACATGGGTGATTCGACAGTTCAGGTAATATCATATTGGGATAAAGGCGAAAAGCAAATATATGCTTTATCGTTGGAAAAAATTAAAATCAAAGGATCGGACACTACTTCTAAAGAAATGACGACCTACGAAGTTGAAATTACGGTACTAGATTCCAACGAAAAATCCTATACTATTCAATGGGAATACAAAAACTTTACATCCCATAACAATAGTCCCGTCATTCAAAAATTAATGAATGCCACACAAAACATGAAAGTGATTTTTAAAACCAATGAACTCGGTGAGTTTGTCGAAGTTGTAAATTGGAAGGAAATTAAAGACTATACTCATAAGGCTATGGGTAGTTTACGAACAGAATTTAAGGACATTCCCGAAATGGACAAACTCATAAAACAAATGGAAGCCACCTACTCCACCAAGGAGGCAATAGGGACTGCTTCAATTAAGGATATTCATCAATTTCATACCTTCCACGGTGCACAATATAAATTGGGTGAAGTTTTAAACGGAATAATTAAAGTACCCAATATTCTTGGGACAGACCCACTCGACTCTGACTTCTCTGTTTATTTAGATGAAATAAATGAAGAAGAGAATAATTTCATACTAAGAGCAACACAGGAAGTCAACAATGAACAATTAACAAATGCAACATTTAATTATCTCACCACAATGGCAAAAAGCATGAAGCTGGATCCTCCGAAGCGAGAAGATTTAGGGGAGTTAAAGAATGAAACAATCAGTGCTTCCAATATTCACACTTCCGGCTGGGTGCTATATAGTATACAGACTACAACCATCACCTCAGACAATCAGACAAATATTGAAGAACGAATTATTGAATTAAAATAGAAAAAACTAAAGCGATCCCTTAAAATCAAAGTCAGTGCTGAATAATTGCAACGACATTATTACAGTAAAAGTACCGGAAGAATTTCAAATCACAAAGAATGATGATAGATAATATACTTTTAGTTGATAGGATTAAAAATTAAATAAATCAGAGAATGAAATATTCAATTTACTTTGCCATCGCATTAATTTTACTGATAAATACGCAGCTGTCAGGACAAATAACCTTTCAAAAGACCTATGGTGGAATTCTACAGGATTATGGCAACGATGTAAAACAAACTACAGATGGCGGTTATATCATCGGTGGTTCCACTAAAAGCTTTGGTTCCGGCAATTTTGATATGTATTTAATCAAGACCAATGCTTTTGGAGAAATTATTTGGACAAAAGTATATGGAAGCGCTTCAGATGAGAGAATAAAATCAATTATACAAACAGCAGACGGAGGGTATGCCTTCACCGGATTTAATGATTACGATACCTATGTCACTAAAACCAATGCAAATGGTGTAGTACAATGGATAAAAGACTTCGGATTCACCAGCGGTTCCGGTGGTAATTCAATTCAACAAACTTCTGATGGAGGATTTATTGTTACCGGCTCTACTGTTCTCTCGGGTTCTAATTATGATGTCAATTTAATCAAACTTGACTCAGTCGGTAACCTACAATGGAATAGATCATACGGTGGTACATTTGCAGATATTTCCACATGTGTGAGGCCGACAAGGGACAAAGGATTTATAATAGCGGGTTCATATACAAGAGGCTATTTGAATTATGACATGTATTTAATTAAAACTGATTCCTTGGGTGACACATTGTGGACCAAAAGTTATGGAGGTGGAAATCACGATCTTGGATATTCAGTAATTCAAACGGATGATGGCCACTTTATTCTTGCAGGGTCGTCTTTGAGTTTTGGATCTGCACCCATTTGTTTAACCATGGTTGATTCATTAGGTATGATTATTTGGAGTAAATCCTATGTTGGCAGTGCATTAAACAATCCATCCTCAGAAACAATTTCAATAGAGAGAACCAATGATGGGTGTTATGTCGTGTTTGCGGAATACTTAGCCTCCGATGACCTTTATTTAATAAAAATTGATTCGATGGGTAATACTTTATGGACTAAACACTATGGTGGAATTAATCTGGAATATATGGGCTCAGGACAACAAACGAACGATGGTGGATTCATTCTTACAGGAACAACCATCTCCTTCGGAGCAGGGGCTTATGATGTTTACCTGATCAAAACCGATAGTATGGGGGGATAGCGGATGCAACTACACAAGTCTTGCCAATTCACCATCTATTCCTGCCATTCAACCTTTTAATATTGCAACAATAGTCACTACGCCAACTCTAAATAACACCCCTGTTGTATACCCTGATGGAAGCGGAGGTACAGTTACAAATATTTGTACCAGCGTTGGTATTGAAAGTCCTGTCAATGATCAGCTACAAGAAACAGTAGTTTATCCAAGTCCTTCCAATGGGAATTTTGTACTTGAATTTACGGAAACTATTCTAAAAGGAAATGTAATGATCCACAACTTAATTGGAGAAATAATTTTTGAAACAACTATTTTAAACGCCTCCCGACTTGAAGTTCATCTTGATCAAATTAGTTCTGGGATCTACTTTGTCAAAGTTTATAACGGAGTAAAATACGATTGTTTGAAAATTAGTATTAACAAGAGTTAACTTACCTTCATCTGCGTATTAATTATACACTGTATTACTGAATGACACCCCGAATAGAATCTTCCACTGAAAAGCGACTAGTAGGCATACGGCTATTAATGAGCTTCGCCAACTTCAAAGTAACTGAGCTTTGGAAAACTTTTATGTCCAGGCGGAAAGAAATAAAAAATAATCTAAACGCTGATTTAATTTCTATGGTGATATATTCACCCAATCATTTTGCGGATTTTAAACCGACAAATGAATTTGAAAGATGGGCTACGGTAGAAGTCAAAAACTTTGATAATATCCCCAGCGGTATGGAAAAGTTTGCTTTACCCGGCGGGCTATATGCGGTCTTCGATTACAAAGGTTTGAATACCGATTCAAGTATTTTTCAATATATTTATGGAACCTGGATCCCCCGGTCGAATTACTTATTAGACGACAGACCACATTTTGAAGTATTAGGTGAAAAATATAAAAACAACGATCCGGCATCAGAAGAAGAAATTTGGATCCCTATAAAGATCAAGTGAGACTTGCAAAAAATTAAAGTCAACTCCTGATTTCAAAATCGTAATATGAATCAACGAATATAATTCTCCTCTGATTTTTATATTTTCTTCGGCAAAACCTATACCGTGACGAAAATATTATAACGCTTCAACAATTTCTTGAACTCATCAAACAAATGTCAGAAAAAGGAATATTGAAACTTTGTAAAAATGGGCATCAGTTTTACAAACGAAGTGACTGTCCTACCTGTCCCATTTGTGAAAAAGAAATTAAATCAACAGAATCCTTTTTAACCTTAATTGCAGCGCCTGCCAGACGTGCACTTGAAAGGGTAAATATCCACTCCCTGGAGGACCTTGCTAAGTGGAGTGAAGGGGAAATCATTCGTCTTCACGGCATGGGTCCAAGCACAATTCCGAAACTTAAAAAAGCTTTGGAAGAACAGGGATTATCATTTAAATCCTAGGCTATTCTCTTCCGTCCTATTTTCTAAGTCGGGTATAAACCGGAAAATAATTTAAATAATCAGGTATAATTCAATTTAAACGTGTGAATCTTGTAACATTTTCCAAAGATTAAGTAACATATATTTGACAATTACTATTCACTTTTACATAATATCATTTAGTTTAACACTTTAAATAATCATAAAATGACAGAAAATCAAATGACCAACGCAATCAGGAAACTGATAGAAAGTCACATCAGGAACAAACTCAGGTAGGTAAAAAACCGAAGAACTTAATCCTAATAATCCTAAAGCTAATCAAAACCAGGAGCGAAATTCAACACCAGGTAACCAGCAACGGCAGAATTCCGAATCCAGCAGAGGAGAAACAGGCATTGATGTTCAAGACCATCTTGAAAATGAAGAATCTGCTAATGGCGATTCAAATGGAAATAGAAACACAGGTCAATCTCAATCAAAAGAAGGCCAAAGCCAAAACACAAATCAAAATAACAACAGAGGAAATATGTAACGAAGTATTTTCTTTGAATGGAACGGGGAGGCACATGACTACCCCGTTTTTTTATGCCTAAAAGTGTTAAGTTATCCCTTTATTCTCTAAACAACGCTCACATCTTATATTATAAACGCTACTTCAACTTTTACATTCTTCAACAAGGAATCCAAATAAATTATTAATTAGTCTTGATCAGAAATAAAAATAGCATGTGATGAAATGAAAAAAAGGCCCAACACGACCAGGTTGCCCAACATAACCAATTCATGAAGTCGATAGTAAGTGTGAATTATGTAATTCTTATTTATGAAAATGTAATACTTTAAAATTAAATGGTCACAACCTTTGCATAAACAATACCTGGAAAATGTGTGCTTTGGAAGAAAATAAAAATAATATAATTCAAAACTTGACAAAAGATCCCTTTCTGAAAGATCAGAGTTTAAACGACCAGTTAAATAGTCAAATCCCGGCAACGAAAGGAATAACAGCTACTCCTTCATCGTCCATCGAACAGCCAAATGAAGACATAACATCGGGGAGTAATTTATCATTTTGGTTAGACTCAGAAACCAGTGCCATAAGTTATAATAAACTTCTTGAGGATGTTGATACCGATATTCTAATCATTGGAGGAGGTATTGCCGGATTGACTACTGCTTACTGCCTGGCAAAAGAAGGAAGGCAGGTCATATTGGTAGAGGATGGTAATATCGGAAGTGGGGAGACCGGAAGAACAACTGCACATCTCACTTGTGCACTTGATGATCGCTACTTCGAACTTGAAAAACATTTGATCAACCCACTGCAAAATTAGCAGCTCAAAGTCATTCAGCCGCCATCGAATGGATAGCCAATACCGTCAAAGATAACAACATCGAATGCAATTTCCAAAGAGTCAGTGGCTACTTATTTTCGCATCCATCAGATACAACAGAAACATTACAAGAAGAATACAAAGCTACACAGCGTGCAGGGCTCCCAACAGAAATGTTAAACACCATCCCTTCTATTTCTCCCGATCAAGTAAAGTGGTGTATAAAATTTCCAAATCAAGCCCAGTTCCATATTATGAAATACATGAGCGGTCTGGCAGAAGCGATAATTCAACTTGGTGGTAAAATTTACACTCAATCCAAAGCAGAAAATATTACAAAAAAGGGTGCTACAGCAAACGGTTTCACCATTAAGGCCAATCACATTGTTGTAGCTACCAATACTCCTGTTCACGACTGGGTGGCAATGCACACTAAGCAATGGCCCTATCGAACTTACGTAATTGCCTTTAGAATTCCAAAAGATAAAATCCCCTATGCCTTATGGTGGGATACTGGTGATCAAAAATCAAAATGGATCTCCAAACCGTATCACTATGTTCGCTTGGAAAAATATAATGAAGATTATGATTTACTTATTTCCGGGGAGAAGATCATCGAACCGGACAGGCAGATGACGAATTTATAAAAGAAGAGGATCGTTACCTCCTACTCGAAAAATGGACGAGAAAACATTTCCCGTTAATCCAGAACATTGAATTCAAATGGAGCGGACAAGTAATGGAACCGGTAGATTCTTTAGCTTATATTGGAAAAAATCCCGGAGATGAAAACATATATATCATAACAGGTGATTCCGGAAATGGCATGACGCATGGAACCTTGGGTGGTATCATTATAAAAGATATAATAACCGGAATAAATAACCCATGGACTAAAATGTATAGCCCCTCCAGAATTACATTAAATACAACCGGTGATTATTTACATGAGGTTGCTAATATGGTTTCACAATACGGTGATTGGTTTACTCAGGATGAAATAAAAAGAAGCTGAAGAGCTAAAAGCCGGAGAAGGAGCAGTCATCTCTTCAGGAATGACCAAAAAGGCAGTATATCGGGATGAGAACAACATGGTTCATGCCTGTACTGCTGTCTGCCCTCATTTAGGAGCTATACTGCAATGGAATGCTGATGAAAAAACCTTTGACTGCCCAATGCATGGGTCACGCTTCACCAGAGAAGGTAAAGTAATCAATGGTCCGGCCTCTTCCGATTTAAAAATTCTTGTGCTAAAAGAAGAACAAATAATCTAACCGCGAAACTAAATTAAATCTAAATCTAACTTTTGAAAAATATAATTCTTGTACTTGTAGCCACTTTTATTACTGCTGGTACCTATGCACAAACAGATTCCACGAACGTTAAAATGAGTCCGCCCGATATTCATAACACCAATGATGGCCTGCCTAAAAATCATAACAATATCATGCAAATAGACTTCCAACCATATCATCAAATATTATTTATCATTTTAAAGTGTTAATACCAGGTTATTGCTTCATGAAAAATTGGTTATGGTTGTTTTGAAACTATTTAAGTTTTGCCACTATATCTGTGCAATTTATGTCATATAATCCCATTTTAATAAATTAATACTAAGAAGTCATCTCTTTAAAAGGAGATGGCTTCTTTTTTTTGAAATTTAACAGATCAAGATTAAAATTCCATTAGAATTCAGAAGATTAAATGATCCTTGGCCAATCATATATTAAACAAAAATAAAAACAGCTGTTTTCACCAAAATTACCGTAAATAGTCAATATCTTAGCAAAGCGCAATGCCTACATGCCCATCCATAACAGAGCTTTATAATAGTTAAATACACTCACGAATTTTTAATATATATACATGAAAATTTACATAAAAACATGGCTTGTGAAAGCTGCAAAGTCGTTGTACAAGAAGCTTTGGCTGAACTTGATATATCTCCGGTTAAAGTAGAATTGGGAGAAATAGAAACAAAGGAAGATATAACTGATGATGAAAAATTAAAACTTAACAGTAAAATTAGAAAAGCGGGACTTGAACTGTTAGAAAAAAAACAAGGTGTACTCATAGAAAAAATCAGAAAAGTGGCGATTGATTATGTTTACAAATCAGATGAGAAACCAAATATTAAATTTTCAGCTCTATTGAGTGAAGAATTAAA
Source organism: Bacteroidota bacterium (assembly GCA_016721435.1). Lineage (GTDB taxonomy): Bacteria > Bacteroidota > Bacteroidia > AKYH767-A > OLB10 > JAJTFW01. The sequence continues at coordinate 44,819 of JADKIC010000008.1, read as the reverse complement.
TCATAGTTACACGTACTTAGCCAATTTCTTTTCTGAAGTAGAAGCTTCTACCATTGAACAATTTATTATCTCCTTAAAAATCGAGCGAATAAAGGAGTTAATTATTTTTGGCGATGACACCTTTTCAGAGATTGCATATAAGTTACACTACAGCAGTGTAGCCCATTTATCCGCTCAATTCAAGAAAGTAACCGGATTAACCCCTTCACATTTTAAAGCCTTGAAGAATAAACGAAGGATTACCATTCAGAATATTTAAGTAAGGTCCAGTTAGTAATTTAAACTTGTAGATCATGCACAATCCAGTAATCAAAAAAGGCAGGACAATGAGAATGAAAACTGTCTATATAAAATTCCTGATCATCATCTTGTTCGCTTTTAAAAACACAGGTGCGCAAACAATTAAAAAGATTATTCTAGATGAAAAGGACATCTATAGTGGGTACTATTTAATTGTTGAGCCGGAAAATGCAGACTCTATTTCCGGCGTATTGGTTCTTATAGCCGGCTTCGGACAGATTCCGGAGAATACACCTCCTGAAACCAAAATACATACTAATGCATATTCCAATAACATTTTAACACTATTTATTGCAGGCGGTAATAAATTATACGCTGACTCCATAACAACCTCCAAAGTAACCACTATAATTGAAGATGTTTTATCCAGATATAAAGTAAATAAAAACACATTTGTATTGGGCGGATTTTCTGCAGGTGGGATGATTGCAATGCGGTATGTAGAACTCTGCTATGAGTTTCCACATAAATTTCCCGTCCAACCAAAAGGTATATTTACTGTAGACTCTCCAATTGATATTTTTACAATTTATGAGCAACTAGAAGACAATGTAGAAAATAATTACTCCGAGATTGCTGTTGAAGAAGCAGTCGGAGCAATTAAACTCATCAATGCCGATTATGGTATACCACGAGAAAATATTTCCACCTATGGCAAATTAACGGCTTTCAGCATGAACAAGGAATATGGTCAAAACGAAAAGTATTTAAAGAACATCGCTGTGAGAACATATCACGATGTGGACATTGCCTGGAGAATAAAAAATCGTAATCAAACAGTGCACCGTTCAAATTATGAAGTAACTGCAGAACTAATTAATCGATTAGTTTTAATGGGAAATACCAAAGCTGAATTTATACAAACATTTCAGACAGGCTATCGATCAAATGGACAACGGCATCCACATTCATGGTCCATTGTTGACCCGGTTGAATTAATTCAATGGGCGAAAGGTCTTTTTGAATAAATGCCCAACAAAAACAGAGCGTTGAATAAAATATCCAATACCAAATTTTTGAGAAATCCGGTTCAGATAAGATTACTCACAATTGAAAAACAGACCTTTACTTCATCCCGACATGTATAATTTGGAGAACTTGAAATTAATTTAAAATTTTGTATACTTGAATACGCTTTCATCTAATACGGATTATATCCCTGCATTACCTGCAACCCAGACAAATCAACCAAAGGTAAATGAACCTAGAAATACAAAATTATATCGCTCAACAATCAAATGACGATATAGCTATTTGCAGCATTCTGGCGAAAGTTATCGATGAAGTGCTGATAAAAGCAGAAAGTAAAATCTGGCATGCTCATCCCGTTTGGTTTTTAGATGGAAATCCTATTGTCGGATTCAGTAAACAAAAGGCGGGACTACGGTTAATGTTTTGGAGTGGGGTAGATTTTGATGAAGAAGAATTAAATATAATTGGGAAAAAATTTAAGGATGCCTCTATAATTTATACTTCAGTTGAGCAAATAGATACGAAAATACTCAAACGCTGGTTGAAAAAGTCAAAGGAAATTCAATGGGATTATAAAAACATTGTGAAAAGAAAAGGACAACTCTTGAAGTTGAAATAATTCTAATGCAAAAATCCGACATATGAACACCGATACCAAACATCATGAGCGAATTGCAAAAATGACCTTTGCCTCTGTCTATCCACATTATCAAGCTAAAGTTGAAAAGAAAGGTCGAACTATTGAAGAATTGCATGAAGTAATTGAATGGCTAACCGGCTTCGATAATCGGAAACTCCAGGAACTTATAAAAGATAAAGTAACTTTTGAATCCTTCTTTCAAGAAGCAAAACTCAACAGTAATGCCCATCTGATCACTGGAATGATTTGCGGGTATCGCATAGAGGAAATAGACAATGTATTGACAAAGAAAGTTCGCTATCTGGATAAGTTAGTGGATGAATTAGCCAAAGGAAGAAAAATGGAGAAAATACTAAGAGTTTAAAAGATTTGTAATACGTAATCACAACCATTTTGTCTACTTTATGCCTACTTATATATTAATAGAAGTATGACCAGGTCCTCTCAAACAGCTCAGCGATTAAAGGAAGTTTTCCTGAACGGAACGTGGATAGCCAACACCAATTACAAGGACCAGTTGTCTAACCTTAGTTTTGAAAATGCAATAATAACGATAGGTTCCTTTAACTCCATCGCTTTACTTGCACAGCATATACATTATTACCTTGCCGGAGTAAAAAGCGTTTTGAAAGGAGGGCCATTAGAAATAAAAGACAAGTTCAGTTTTGTATTTCCTCCGATATCCACACAAAAAGAATGGGAATTGTTTTTACAAATATTCTGGAAGGATGCTGAAGAATTCGCATCTCTCATCGAGCAAATGTCAGATGAACAATTGCAACAAGCCTTTATAGATGAAAAGTATGGAAACTATCAGCGAAACATTGATGGACTTATTGAACACAGTTATTATCATTTGGGTCAAATAGTCCTTTTAAAAAAACTTCTTTCCTCTATGAACAATAAACAAATTTGAACTTTTGAACAATGATAGAGGTACCAACAACTCTATGATCCGGTCTTACTATCCTCTTATTGTTGCCATCCATTAACCAAGAATTTTAAATAACATATCCTCTAAAAACAATTTAATGAAATCGGATTTCTTAACAGTATTGACATCGGTAAGTCTAGGTAAATTTTTACTGAAAAATTGTTGTTGATGTGAGGCTTCAATAAGGGTTGTGCTTAGGGAATGTGGAAATTCATAGTTAGGATTATAAACAGAAATTATTGAAGCAATCGTTGCACATAAATCCTTGTAAGGCTTAAACACTTCATTACTATTTAATTCCGAAACATCTTTTATCATATACCCTTTACCACTTTCTGCAATAACAATTTGATTTAAATAATGGGTATTGTATTCAATGTTACCGAACTCTACGGATAAGTCTTGTGTAAGTAATTGAATAACAACCTTTAACTTCTCTTTACTATCATTAAGGTTCATTATTTTGAAATTGACAAGAAACTCCATGTAATTCCAATACCAACTGAGGATATACAGTAATAAACGGTGTTTATTTTCAAAATAACGATAGATAGAAGCTTCTGTACAATTCGATTCACTGGCCAGCTTCTTAAAAGTAAATTGCTCAAAACCAATATCAAATATCAAGATGATTGCTTTTTGAACAATTTGTTTCCCCAATTCGCTCCCTTCAGGGTTACGCAAATATAATTTGTCGCTGATATCAAATCTAACATGGAAATCCATCTATATGAACTCGGTTTTTTGGCAAAAATAGTAAAAAACCTTTAAAATATAGTAAAACAATGAAATATTAATATTAATCTTATTTTCATGATAGTAATACTAACTATTCTAAAAGTATATGTAAATTTGCAGCTTTAATTGTCCCGCTCAGAAATATGAAAGAAGAGGTAACAAATACCAGAGGATTAATCAAGCATTTAAAATTAGAACGCAGCGACATTACTGCGATCTATTTTTATGCAATTCTAAGTGGTTTAATTCAATTAAGCCTTCCCCTTGGCATACAGGCTATACTTGGGTTTGTTTTAGGTGCTACCATGGTAACATCTGTATATGTACTAATTTTTATAATCATTTCGGCGGTACTGATTGTGGGCTATCTTCAAATCCGACAAATGAAAATCATTGAAAAGATTCAGCAGAAAATTTTTGTGAATTTCGCATTTGAATTTGCTGAGAAAATTCCAAATATGGATTTAAAAAAAGCAGATCAGTATTATCTACCGGAAAAAATAAACCATTTTTTTGAAACAATTAATATTCAAAAAGGTGTATCCAAGCTATTGATAGAAATACCGGCTGCTACCATCCAAATTATTTTTGGGCTAGTACTTCTTTCCCTCTATCATTCTTTATTTTTAATATCATCACTGCTGCTCATTGCCATTTTATGGACAATATTCAAAATAACCGGCAGAAAAGGAATAGAAACAAGCATTAATGAGAGCAATAATAAATACGATGTAATTGCCTGGCTCGAAGAGTTAGGACGAGTAATTAAATCATTTAAATATAGTCAGGGAAGTCATCTGAATTTAATAAAGACAGACAAAAAACTATTAGATTATATTAAAGCACGAAAATCTCATTTCTCTGTCTTAATATTTCAATTCAAATCACTTGTATTCCTGAAAGTAGCGATCACTGCTATCATGCTTATACTGGGGACTAGCCTGTTATTTAGTCAAAAAATAAATATAGGTCAATTTGTCGCTGCGGAAATCATTATATTAACCATTATAAGCGCGATGGAAAAATTAATTACAAGCCTCGAATATGTTTATGATGTAATAACCGGAATGTTAAAAATAAATCGGGTATTAGAATTTCCAAATGAAAAGGAAGGCAAACTTATTCTTACATCAAAAGAATTAAATATTACAATGAGTAATATGACATTCTCATACTCAGAAAAAAAAGAAATATTCCAGGATGTTTCCTTAAGAATACCGTCAAAAGCAGTGACGTGCATATCCGGTGAAGAAAATAGTGGCAAATCCACTTTTCTTAAATTACTTACCGGAAGTTACATGGATTTCAAAGGATCGATTCAATTCAACGATCTTCCACTTAAAAACTATTCATTCGAAAGCTTAAGGTCTCAAATGGGTATATTTTTATATGACCAGGATATATTTGAAGGCACACTTTACGAAAATATAACTTTGGGACGAAACGAAACTTCGATTGAACACATCATGGAAATAGCAAAGAAATCCGGGCTGGAGAATTTCATTTCCTTTTTTCCGGATTCATTTGAATCTATGATTGACCCTATGGGCAGGAAACTCCCTTCTACGACCATAAGAAAAATATTACTTTTAAGGGCGTTAATAAACAACCCGGTTTTACTTGTATTAGAAGAACCCTGGCTGCAGTTTGATGAAGAAACGAAACAAAATCTTCAGCACTATTTACTCAGCCTTGGCAAAGAAAAAACAGTTGTGATCTCAACCAATGACAAAGATTTTATTAAAAAGTGTGATATCCATTATACTATCTCCAATGGGAGTATTAATAAAATAGAAAAATGAATAAGTACAAAATACCTTTGAAGTCATTCGATGAAATTTTTGAAATTCATCACCAAAGTAGAATAAAATACTACTTCTGGTTTAGTATGACCGCACTTGCGCTTATTTTGTTTCTACCATGGACACAAAACATAAAATCCAATGGAAGCATAACTACTTTAAAACAAGAAAATCGTCCTCAAAAGATCAACTCTCCCATACCGGGTAAAATTGACAAATGGTTCATTAAAGAAGGGGATATCATTAAAAAAGGGGATACCATATTAATTTTAACTGAAATCAAAGAAGAATATCTTGATCCCAATTTATTGAGCCGGACACAAACTCAGGTTGAGGCCAAAAAAGTCAGTATTGGATTTTATGAAGGTAAGGTAAAGGCCACCGAAATGCAAATTGGAAATTTAATCCAGGCTAAAAAACTAAAAATAGAACAGTTAAAAAACAAATTAATTCAACTAAATAATAAACTCGAGGGTGAAAAAGCGGAATTAATAGCTAACGAAAACGAAAAACAACTTCTCGAAAACCAATACGAACGGCAGTTAAAAATGTTTGATGAAGGATTAGTTTCCCAAACACAATTGCAACAAAGAAACATTCAGTTTCAAAATGCCGTTGCTAAAAAAATGACTACTGAAAATAAAATAGCTCAAACAAAGCAAGAACTAATAAATATTCGATTAGAACAAAATAGTGCAGAACAAGAGTATACAGAAAAAATAAACAAAGCTGAGGGTGAAAAATTTCAGAATTTAAGTCAAATTGCCGCAACACAAGGGGACGTTGCCAAGTTGGAAAATCAGTTGAGTAATTATACCATTCGAAATGGTATGTATATCGTAACCGCTCCTCAGGATGGTCAAATTGTTCAAGCCAATAAGTCCGGTATCGGGGAAATACTTAAAGATGGCGAAACCATAGCGATGATCGTGCCAACAAGAGTAGACTATGCAGTAGAAATGTTTATACAGCCTATGGATCTCCCGCTTGTCAACATCGGACAATCGGTGCGATTTACTTTTGATGGATTCCCTGCCATTATATTCAGTGGTTGGCCGAGAAATAGTTATGGTACTTTTTCCGGCAATGTGATCTTCGTAGAAAACAACATTGGAGAAAATGGGCTGTACAGGGTTTTGGTTGCAGAAGACAATTCAGAAAAAAAATGGCCCGATCAGTTAAGAATCGGCAACGGTACTCATGGGATTTTACTTTTGAAAGATGTCCCTGTTTGGTATGAGTTGTGGCGAAACATTAATGGCTTTCCTCCGGATTTTTATGTTACAGATGTCAAAACAAAAAGTGAATTAAAATGAGAAATATTTTAATTTATCTTATCCTTTCAATTTGCCCCACAGCTCTCTATGCTCAAGATGATAGTACCACCCTTAACGTAGAGCAAGTTTTACAAATTGTAAGGCAATATCATCCCACAGTAAAACAGGCCAACCTTCAAATCAAAAAATCCGATGCTGAAATTACCATTGCAAGAGGAGCTTTTAACCCCATAATCGGAGCTGTCGTTTCGAATAAAAAATTAGAAAATGTAACCTATTATGACTATACAAATCCAAGTGTTACCATACCAACATGGTTTGGTATTGAAGTTTTCGCCGGTATCGAAAACCTTACCGGGAACAGGATTGACCCATCTGAAACGACAGGTGAATCGAGTTATATAGGATTAAGTGTTCCCTTACTGAAGAATCTGATAATAGATAAACGCAGAGCATATCTTAAACAAGCTAAACTATATAAAGATATGGCTGTGGTAGAACAGCAAGCCATTGTAAACAATATTTTGATGGAAGCTGCTTCCAAATATTGGGAATGGGTGAACGCCTATCAATCGTATAGTATTGTTGAGAATAATTATAAAATCAGTAAGCAGCGATTTGAAATGGTAAAAAAACATTTCAAAATGGAGAACGTCCGGCCATTGATACGATAGAAGCAATGACACAGTATCAAACTTTTGAATTTCAAAAAAACGAAAGTTGGCTACGATTCCTCCAACAGGGTTTAGAGTTAAGTGTATACCTATGGCAAGCCAATGACATACCCTATCAGTTACCGGAAAGAATTATTCCTCAACAAGGCTGGGATAACGAAAACAACATCCAAAATTTCAATCCTAATTTAAATCAACTATTGGCTACAGCACGCGAATTTCATCCGGAATTGCAATTGTATGATCAAAAACTGGCCATCCTGGACACAGATAAAAAATTGAAATTCCAGGAACTTCTTCCCCGACTTGATTTTAAATACAACCGCCTGAGCAAAGATTACTATGCCTACAATTCTGAAGGTTTATGGTTTCAAAACAACTATCAATATGGTTTTAAACTTGAAATACCCGCCCTATTCTCACTAGGAAGAGGAGAATATAAAAAGGCCAAACTGAATATTGAAGCAACACAAATTGCTCAAAGTCAGAAATCTTTAAGTATTGATTTAAAAGTTAAAAATTATTTCAACGAATTAACAACTATAAAAGAACAGGTCAAACTTCAACGTAGCATGCTTTCCAACTATGATAGACTACTTAAAGCTGAAGAGACCTTATTTCAAAATGGAGAAAGTTCATTATTCTTAATCAACACGAGGGAAACTAAGGTACTTGAATCTCAACGCAAAATGATCGAGCTCAAAACATACTACTATAAGACCATCTATTTACTTCAATGGAGTGCGGGTATGCTAAAGTAAATTTATGAAAATGAGAAAGACAATAACATTAACAGGTCTCCTTTTCATTTTTGCCGGCCCGTGTAAGGCTCAACGTAATGATCTAGGGAGTTGGAATATTCTGAATTTAAAATACAATGTAAATGAAACATGGAGTGTTTTTGGAGAAGCCCAAATACGTTCCTTGAAATTTTACAACAACTTTCACTACTATGAATACAAAGGCGGAGTAAATTATAAAATAAACAAGAGCCTCGCCCTGACCATTGGCGCCGGTAGTTACCAGACCTATAAAGAAGGTGGGAATTTTGAATTGCCTAAAAACAACGACGAATTCAGACTTTGGCCGCAGGCAGTCCTCTTTCAATCCATAGGAAAATTAAAAATTGAGCAGCGGTATAGATATGAATCACGATTCACAACTAACGGGTACCGTAATCGATTCAGATACCGGTTTGGCATATCTCTGCCTTTTGGTAATGAAAGAAATGATTACAGACCCTTTCAAATTAGTGCCAGCAATGAAATCTTCTTCACCAACAATGAACCTTACTTTGAAAGAAACAGGCTATTATTCAGCTTTAACTATAAACCTTCCGCAAACACAACTCTTCAAATTGGATATCTTCAGCAATTTGACTACAAAATAAACGATGAAACAGGAAGGGACTTTTTCCTTATAGGGTATTACATTGATTTGTATAATGCGCACCAACACACCTCAACAAATATGGATATAAAAGATAATTAATCAAGTTTACACCATTGAAAATTGATACCGGCTTATCCAATTCCGGTTATAAAGTGTGAACACATTGAAAAAGTGTTTAAAACAATATATACTATTCTTCCATTTTCCAGATCATATTGCCAAATCAAATTTATCTGATCTTTCATTTTAGAAGAATTTAATATAATTTAGCTGTTAAAATCAAATCGATTATGCTATCCAATTCAGTTCTCACTATTCAGGGATGGATAAAAGCCACTTTTCTTGGTTGGCTACTTGGTGTTGTATTAATACTTGTCTTATCTTCTCTCTTAGATTCAGCCGGCATTGAGCATATGCAATTCTATCTAGGCGTTGGTATGGGGACTGGAGTAGGTTTTACCCAATGGTTGTTCTTAAAAAAGTCGCTTAAAATGGATGTGAGATGGTTTCTATATTCCATTTTGGGAATGGGACTTCCCTTTATCATTGTTGATCTGCTTCCGGAAGGTATGATAGCACATAAAATTGCAACCGGTATTTCCATGGGCGCACTTACAACAGGAGTAATGCAACATCTTCTGTTGAAAATTCAAACCAGGCAAGCCATTCTATGGATACCCTACTCTTTTATCGGGTGGACGATGGGAGTACTTACTGTTTTCATTATTGATTATACAATGGCATTAAAACCGATTTTATCTAACAATCTCTTATTAGCTTTGATAAACCTTTTGTTGATTCTTGGAGGAGGATTAGTTCTGGGTTTTATTACTGGATTCTTCTGGAAACATATTGATACTTCTTCGAAATAATAATTTTCAAAATAACCACTTAGACACTCAGAGCACTAAGGAAGGCACTAAGAGCGCATAAAGCACTACTTTAAACTAGCAAAATATAAATGAATTAGTGGATGGCAGTAACGCTCACCTTTTCAATTCCGATGAGATGTAATTCGATATGTCTGTCATGGGCCTTGCTACTAAAGGCACTTATGATCTCCAAAATATCATAATCAATAAAATTCGAATCGCTGCCATCAATGGTTAGTACGCTGTACTCCGGGATCTGATCCAGTGCTTTTCTAAGTTTAACCTTATTGAGAAAAGTAACATTACTATTCAAACGAATGTTGTATACCGGCGTTTCATGCTGCATCGTTTTGGAAATCTTGTATTCTGCTTTGAAGTTATTCTGAATAATGAAGTAAACAGAAATCAACAAGCCGATACTCACGCCAATCAGTAAATCTGTGGCCAGAATTACAATTATGGTTATCAAAAATGGGATAAATTGCTTTGGACCTAAACTCCAGACATTGAGAAATAATTTCGGTTTAGCGAGATTATAACCTGTGACAATCAGAATGACTGCCAATGAAGCATAAGGTATCTTATTTAGCAGGAAGGGAAATGCAAGCACTGCAAGTAATAAAAACAGACCATGGGTAAAGGCTGATAATTTTGTCCTGCCACCTGCATCTGCATTTGCCGCGCCGCGTACGACTACAGCGGTAATGGGCAGGGCACCCAGCAATCCACAAGTCATATTTCCAATCCCCTGCGCAATCAACTCCCGATTGACCGGTGTGATCCGATTCCGCTGATCTAATTTATCAACAGCTTCTACGCATAACAATGTTTCAAGAGTTGCAAGTAAGCCAATCACAAGTCCGTATTTCCAGACATCAGGCGTAGAAAACAACTTAGTAAAGTCCGGGAAAATAATATCCGGAAAGATGTTTGGAGGAATATTTACCAACTGCGTTTCTTTGAGCGAAAAGACATTCCCGGAACCGGATATCAAATAGTTTACCAATGCACCGGCAACAACAATATACAAAGGAACAGGTAAAACAGAAAGCAACTTTGCAAAGGGCCTTTTCAAAATATAAACTACAAACAGTGAAATCAAAGTAATCAATACTGCACCGTGGGTGATATGCTGATTGAATTTTTCCAGATTACCAAGAAAATGTTCTGCACTGAGCAATTGAGGAAAACCACTGGTCCAGAAGTCCGGCTGATCATAGCCTAAAGCCAAGGGAATCTGCTTTGAGATTAATATAATACCAATCGCTGCCAACATACCTTTAATCACGGAAGAAGGAAAATAATCAGCAATGGCACCCCATCTGAACAATCCGATTAACAATTGAAATAAACCTGCAATCATAATGGAAAGCAAGAAAATAGAATAATCGCCCAATGAAATAATCGCAGACGCAACAAGGGTGGTTAATCCGGCAGCCGGGCCCGATACGCCCAAGGCAGAGCCGCTAATGAGGGAAACAAGCAGACCACCAATTATTCCCGACAATAAACCGGCATAGAGAGGAGCACCCGAAGCAAGTGCAATTCCGAGACAAAGGGGTAATGCAACCAGGAAAACGGAAAGTCCTGCAGGCAAATCATGCTTTAACCATATTAAACGATAATACTTAATCCTTCGCTTCATGAAATTCTACTCATCAAAGATAGAAATAAATGCTTGTTATAAAGGGCTATTCATACAGATGACATTGATCATAAAAGGAACCACAAATCAAAACATTCACTTCAGGAAAAGGACAACTAAATGAAAATCTACTCACAAAAAGGCTATCGCGAGACCACAAATTTCTTTGTGATTCTCTCTTCTTCGAACTGGACAACTAAAAAATACATACCATTATCGAGAGGTGATATGTCGATCAACAATCCGTCACTATTCACAGACATCCCGCAATACAATGCTTCTCCCACCGCATTTCGCACCAAACATGTAGAAAAATGAGACATAGGCATCCCGGCTATTAAGAAATCGTTTGAAGGATTGGGATATAACTTCACAACTTCATTCTCTGTCAACACATCTATTCCCGCAAAATTATTATTTGCATTAAAGGTGGGCGACAAAAAAGTAAAAACACCGGTACCATTTGGGGAACGCGCGAATGATATATTAGCAATCTGCTGACCAAACACTATACTATCTATCATTTCCCTATTGGGGTAGGAAAGGTATACCGCCTCTCCCCCGCCGGAAAGTTTAAATGAGGAATGCAATTCATTAAAGGCAGCCCCTTCGTCCGCCCATACGATTTGATAGCCATCCGGTGCGATACGCCATCCATCAGGAAATTTCCATTTGAGTAAATTCAGGGAATCATCTGAAAGATAGAGATCGTCCAGTGAAACAGTATCACCCGAAGTATTGTAAAGCTCGATCCAATCTGCATAATCTCCAGCATAATTTTGAACAATGGAGCTATTCAAAGCCATCAGTTCATTGATCACCAAATCGCCGGGAAGGACACTTGTATAATCAGCTAATAGCTTGTAATATTCATGCTCGGCGCGCTGAGGTGAGAAAATTCCTGCATTGCCATTCTCTGCATAAAGATAGTATTGTACCTCTGCTGAACTTACTGCGAGGGCTGCTCCATATATCCCATCCCCGGCTGATCCGTCACCGTGTAAGCCATCATCAAACATCGAAACCCTGACGAACCTTTCTAATGCAGAATAACGAAATCCTAAATACACATCATTTGCATTGGTAATTGCGGCAGTGATGTAGACACTTGACTGCAAAGGCGGAAAAGTATCAGAGGCTTGCACATTGGTAATGGATGGAGGAACCTGCATGAACTCGGGTGTGGAATTGAGGTAAGTATTACGCGCATTCATCAATGCAGTAATTCCGGGAACAGTTTTAGGACCAAGCACAACATCCTGATTCAGGTTATTAATAAACTGAGCATAAGTACCGAATTTATTCGGATCAGAAAACACAGCGGTATCTGCTATAGATTGAATGTGCTGCGCGAAAGTGATATAGTTGCCATTCGAAATATTCTCACTCATGATGGTCTTCATATGTGCGATGTACATACGCTGATACATAGGAACAGAAAGAAGATTCTTTACCAGGGGCCACATCGAATCTGTAGCGTGCAGTAAGGGACTTAAATTTTGCAATTGTGGAATGGTCAAGGATGGTCCGGTATTCGCTCTGGCAAAAACCCCAAGGCCCCCATTCAAATCCCAAATAATCGGGGTGAAGCGCTCGCTTTGATAGTTGTAGAGATAGTAGTTGTGTTTTGCATTGCCCAGATAACTATCTAAAATAACCAGGGCATTTGTAAAAGCCAGGTACCAAAGTGTACGATCAACATCCAGTATTTGCTCAATACCATTAATAGAATTGTTCAACGAATCACAAAGATGCATCAGGTCCGTCCAACCGTAATCCGATTTCAATGTATACGGCTGATAATACAAGGTGGAATCATTTCCTTTATACCGCAGATCGCAACCACCATTATCTGCAAAGACGAAGGTGTTGTTCTTTGTTGAAAAACGATCTTCCAAAAATGTCTTTGTCACGGATTCAACATTGGTATATAAACCAATATATTGTCCGTTTACATATACCTGCGCGAAATTTGCACGGGAAGCCGGAGCATACTGATTGAACATGGTGTACAATAAAATCTCGCGCAAAAAAGAAGGTTCATTGTAACCGTTACTGAGTTTAATATCTTTAAACCCGAGGTAATCCTGCTCTTTAAAATGATCCAATTCAATATGAAAAGGATTTTTGGAATTGGCAGGATTATAGGAGCTGTTTCCTTTGAACTTCACTCCCGCACTATCAAATACAACCCCATTAATCTTTACCCATTGCGAAAGCGTATAGCTATCACTTCCTTGCTTAGCTGTATCCAGAATATAATCCCAATTGGACTGAGCAAAAGAAATTTCAATTTTCTGAATGGTGTCAAGTGCATAAAAAGTCCTGCGCGGAGACCGGACTGACAAAGCATATCCCCTGAAGGAAAACAGACAAAACGATCAGAAACCGGAGAGGACGAAAATCACATTTCATAAATGGCAGCTGAAGGAAACCATTCTTCCTGTTTTTCATTGGTGGTGCAATCACTATCGAGGGGGTATAATAGTATTCAGATGCTCTTTCTTCAATAAAGTTACATCATTCCGTTTAATTTTCTACAATAAATTTTAGTTAAATTATAACACCTCTGCACTAACAATGCAATTTAGCACAATTTACAGAGAAAACCAATTCTGAAAAGGATTTACCAGGGGCAAGACCCCTATTTAGCAAAAGGGCATTGACCATTACAACATGGCTTTCATCGGAGCAATGAATTTCTGAAAACGCTCGTGCACTTTAAAACCTTCCTTTCGCCATGAGGTAAACCAGGAAGACTTCTCTTTAAAAGCAAGTTTAACATTCCAGAAGCCAAATACCAGCAGCGGACAATAAGCATCATACTGCAACTGCTGACCCGCGACCTTCACTTCAAACACCAGCAATGCACCAGAGCCGGTTTCCTTATAAAATGTTTGGTAGTGCTCCCTCCGCTTCAGTTTAAACGTGATCAGATGAGCCATGGAAAAGGTGCTGATCGTTACTGAATCCTTTTCAAATGCCACTTCGGTGAACTGCTCCTTGCTGAACCATTTTCTAAGGGTTGAAATGGCGTCTGTCGCTGCAACTGAGGTGAGATTTACTTTATGAGAAATGGAATCCATGGCTGGAAAATTATAAAAATTGTAAGGAAGACAATTAAAACTCTGCATAATATTCACTATCAATTATTTATAATTAATAAAAATTCCATTTAAAAAACTTTCTATATTTGCAGCCTGCAAAAAAGGGGAATTAGCTCAGCTGGCTAGAGCGTTTGCATGGCATGCAAGAGGTCATCGGTTCGACTCCGATATTCTCCACACTTAGAATCAACACCTTAGAGAGAAATTCTTTAAGGTGTTTTTTTGTTTGAGGAAACATTAGTGAAATCTTTGCCTTTGACAATTAACTTTTCTTCTTTTAACGGTTCAATTTCTCTTGTTGCGTTATTTCTCTGTTTTTATAGGTGATTTGCGCAAGTTTGGAGCGCTAATAATAGGTTAGTATCAATAACGGCTTTAAACGTAAGAGACAACTTTTCTTCATCAGACAAATCCCGGTACTGACAATTTTATCTTAACATTAAAACCTCGAATCCAACTGACATCTTCGCAGGAAACAAAATAATTTCACTCCGGAACATAAATTTTCCTGCATGCAATTTTTTGCACAGACACCTATGTTTGCTGTCGTAGCCTCGAAATCCCGGGCCGTTACTAATTCTAACGCGTCCTTGCCGCCATGCCCGCCCTATAAGACATCGGTACATCCCAGATCTCACTCCGGGGATTATTGGGCGCGCGATAACTGTTATCGGAAGTAATTTGGTTTGTTGCGCGCCCTACGGTATCTTTATAATCCCGGAAGGCGGTCACGGCGGCAAGCCCGGGCCCGTTAGCGTATTTAACAGAAACAAGCATGCCCTTCGATTCATTAGACAGACTACGAACAAAAAAAATATTATTGGGCTTGGTAAACACATGGAAAAAGAGGAAGCACGGACGTGAACCCCCCCCCCCCCGGGGGCCCCCCCCCCCGCGCGCCAAGGCACAAGTTACCGGCCCGCCCCACGCACAAAACGTTACCGGCAACCTTACAGACAGAAAACCCATTGGACAATATTATTCAAATCATACCAGCAAGACCACAGAATCGTCTATACATCTTAAAAAGTACCGCAATCGGACTTATCATACCGACATTGGCGGTTGCAATTCATTTTATATTACACGGACAAAAACAATATAATTCAATCATTGCAACATCGTTTCTGACACTTTTTTTCATCCTTATACTTTCAATAAATATATTTACAAAAAAAACTCAGACGGTGATACTAAATTACAAGGACAAACTTTTGCAATTAAAATATCTAACAATCTTTAAGACAGACAATGAACTAATAATTCCTTTCGACAAATTGAGTTTCATATATAAAATAAAACATAGTAAGTATCCCCCGACGAAATACAGCCTTAAATTATTTAATGACAGTACCAAGGTTTTTGAAATAGTGACCGAATATGACGGTTTCAATAAAGAACAAATTGACGACATTGTTAATAAACTTGAGCTTATGGACATTAAAGGCAGCCGGTAACAGCACCTAAAAGTTATAAGCCATTTTAGGACGACAGTGTGAACTTGAAACCGACAGCGAGAAACTGAAAGAATTTTAATGACTGATAGATACTTTATAGAAGACCAGAAATTAGTCAAACAATTACCAAAGAGTTTGACACCGCTTGACGAAAATTCAGGTTGGCAATGCGAATTGTATGTTGACAAAGCCACTGGACAGAAATGGGAAAAGTATTTGTTTGAGCTTTTTGATGAGGATGAGGATGCAATTGGATTGAGAAAATATCCATACCCTTCAACAGAAGAAATTATTAGGATTGCCTTGACATCGCAACACTTTGACGAAGTTGACGGTGCTTCTGCTCTTCTTATAGACAGAGAGTATGATAAAATTGAGTTCAGAGAAAAATTACTTTCAGAAATTGAAAAAGATTCTTCAAAGGTTGATAAAGAAAGGTATGAGATAATTTATAATCGTGCCGAGTTATATGACATTACAAACAAGAGAGAAATTTTAGGTAAGCACTACAAAGAAATTGAGGCAGATGCTAAACACTTTACTCAAGTGACGGAGAGAGCAGAGAAGTTGAAACAAATTATCACTAAAAATAATTGACGACTAAGGCTATGAAATTAAATAGCACAGTTTAATTTACACTCCCTGCATCTGCCATTTTGGTTATCGCATAAAAACTTATGCGACAAATTTTTTCATTTCATCAATTATTAAATAGGTTGCAGGAGGAGACCCTCTTTCAACATGGCAATCTATCCATTCAAAAAGACCTGGATAATTTAGCAAAATTTGAAATTCAGAACGTAAATAATTTTTAAGAGCTCCTCCTGAATTAGATAGTTCTGCCCAAATCGATGCTCTATTTTCTAAAACATAAACTATATCTTCAAAATCGTGACTGGTTCTACCATCATTCTTGCCACGATCTTTATGCGCTTCCAATTTTGTTGCAATAAAATATGGCTCTTTCATCAATTACATAATTAACTGCTTGACTAAACCCTTCTGGATACCATATATTGGTAAAACCAATTGATGGATCATTTGTTGGCATAATATCTACAATAATTCCTTGAATTTTATATCTGCATATTACGCCTGACTCAACATCATGAGCAAATCCCATTGACCTAAGTTTCTCTTCCAACTCCGCTCTATCTCTATAGTTCAATATTTCAATTATCACATCGACATCATCAGTGGGTCTTACTTCAGATACAGCCCTGTCAGGATAGAGAGATATTGTTGCGCCTCCTACAAAAACTACTTTTTCTCTTAGATCGCCCAATGCATTGGCAACAGATTTAATTCTTACAGTATTAGTGTGATGATTCATGTAAAATATTTTTCTTTAATTCAATAATAGCATGTTTAACCTCTCTAACTTTTCCAACACGAATAACATCAACTAAAGATAGTAACTTATAATATTTTGGATCTTCTTTAACTCCTTCCACTTGCTTTGGATAAAAAGGCTCGATCATTAATCCCATTACTTCGCCCTTATTGTCTGGCCAAACATAATTTATTTCGCTCATAAAAGTTTTTTTCATAAACGGATGAGAATGGGCAGTCGGAATACCTCTCACCATAGATCCTGGTTGTTGAGGAAAAACATAACGCACGCCGTGCTCCAAAAATTCCAATAAATTCTGTCGATTAATCTGCTTCTTATGATAATCAATAAGTCCAGCGAACTGACTTCTATTTAAAGACTCAGAAATTTCAGAAATACTTATCTGTAATGAATTCGAAAGCCCTACCAATTGCCAATGTTGGCCATTCATTGAAATAATTTTTAATAGAATAGCTATATCTTGGGGGCGCATACCATTGTGCTTTCTCATGGAGCAATATAAGACTTATTTCTCATTTCGCAAAACGCGAAATGAGAAATAAGTTAAAAATATTGTTATATTTGTGTTATGCGAGTCCATATTATACACCTAAAACATAGAAAAGACAGATTACAACTACTTGATTTAGAAATAGTTAAGCAAAATATTCTAAATTATACAATCTGGGAAGGTATTTTGGACATTGAAAACCCGAAACGGGGAATCGCAAAAGCTCACAAAAAGATAGTTGAATGGGCACGTAATCAAAATTTGCAATCAATATTAATTGCAGAAGACGATGTAAAATTTACAGCGCCAAGAGCCTTTGAATATTTCCTCCAAAACGAACCTAAAGAATATGATTTATATCTTGGTGGAATCGCTTATGGAAATATAAATTCAGATAATTCAACAGACGATTTTTCGGGAGCTCATTTTTATAAAATTAATCAAAAATTTTACGATATATTTCTGTCAGTACCAGAAGAAAAAGATATTGATAGATCCTTGGCTAATAAAGGAAAATTTATTGTTTGCGATCCATTTATTGCTGTTCAACAAAATGGCTTCAGCGACAATCAAAAAAGAGAACAAAATTACGATCTATATTTGCAAAACAGGCGACTGTTTAGGTGAATCAAAACTAAAAAAATATGGGAGAAACAATTTAAGATTTAGGAAACATCACTATGACAAAAATGATTTTAAGAAAGGGAATTTACTTGCTATTGACATTTACTGTAAGTTTCCCATTATTTGGACAAACTGAAAAAGTAGATAGTTTAAAAAAAGAATTAATAGGGACTTGGGATTTTGTCGAGCTTCGTGACAACTATAACAACAAGGTTGACACAATTAAAAGCGAAAATGGCTTTGAAATTCCTAAAGGACCTTTATTGACTTATAGAGCGAACGGAACTTATTCTAAACAGTTTACACCAACAAACACAGACAAGGGTAAATGGTATTTTGACACAGAAAAAAATGCCATTATACATTTTTTGTATTACGAAAAACCATACAGTTTAGCTGCAAAATATCTAATTGACCATGGACACGCTAAGCAAGATGAAAATGGAGAGTATTATGAAATAATCACAGATAAAGTTGTCGAGCTGACTGAAAATAAATTAATTTTATTAGAACGTGAAGAAAGACAAAGGAAATTTAAGAAATTGGAAAAGTGAGATCAACTCGATATAGCAGTTCCTACCCAAAAATCGGGTTTTCCCCTCTATAGCCTGGCAAGCTGTGTTCCAAAGACATCCCGATAGCTCTCGGAATTATTGTTTATCAATCTTTAGTTTTTCAAATCAAATATTGTGGTATAAATCCCGACCTCCGGGTAGCTGCGAAACGTTAATTTTCCGGAGGCCTTTTAGAAATGCTTTCAATGGAAAATGATTGATAAACAACAAGCCAACTATTCCCTCTCACCCCACCACTACCCCACCATTCCCGCAAGCCAACACTTTCCCGGTAAATTCTTTCTCTAAAAAAGGGGTGTTAACGGATTTTGAGGCAATGCCGTCCTTTGTAAACTTCCATTTGAGTGATGGATGATAGATCGTGAAATTTGCTGTAGTTCCCTCCTGAATGGATGGCACTTCCAGCCCTAATATTTTTCGTGGATTCAGCACCAGTAAATCATACAATCGTTCATCACTTAATTTTCCTTTGAAAGATTCCTGAAGTACACCATAAAAACTCTCCAGACCGATCATACCATTCGCCGCATAATCGAACTCCACATCTTTCGACTCCAGATCTTCCGGACAATGATCACTGCAGACTACATCAATGGTTCCGTCCAATACCGCCTTTCGCAACGCGATGACATCCTCGGGTGAACGTAAGGGTGGCTTCACTTTAAAGTTGCTGTCGAAACTATTGAGCCCGGCATCATCGAGTAAGAGATGGTACACATATACTTCTGCTGTCACCGGCAATTTATTTTTCTTCGCTTCGCGCAGGGCAGCAACCGCCTCCTTTGTACTCACTCCGCTGATATGTAATTTTTGTCCTGAATAGGCTACCAGACTGCAATCTCTCTGTATGGCCATCTCCTCTGCAATGGCAGGCATCCCTTTAAAACCAAGCAGGGTGGTGACAGGACTTTCATTCGTTTGCAACTTAGCGGTCAGTCCTGCATCATCCGCGTAAGCAATCACCGGTGCTCCTACATTTCCTGCATACTGCATCGCGCGCAACATCACTCCGGCATTCGCAACCGCTCTTTTATCATCTGTAAAAGCAACAGCACCGCTGAGCTTCATATCATACATCCCGGAAAGATCTTTTCCTTCTCTGTTCTCGGTCAACACACCCGCCGGATACACCTCAACCGGATGATCCATCGCCTGCCGCTTCACGAAGGAAATATCAGCATTCGATTGCAAGGGAGGATGAGTAGAAGGCATTAACAGTACTCCGGTAAATCCACCCTTCGCGGCGGCATCTTGTCCTGTCCGGATAGTCTCCTTCTGCTCTTCTCCCGGTTCTTTAAAATACACACGCATATCAAACCAACCCGGACTCAGCACTCCACCGTCACCATCAATCACGCGCACATCCTTCTCTGCCTTCAATGATTTACCGAAGCTATGATAGCGGCCATTTTGAATCAACACATCTCCTGTTTTACCATTCAAACCTGAGGCAGGGTCGTTGATTTTTACATTCTTGATGAGTACGTTCATGCAGTTTTCCAGAATCTAATGAGTAATGTTTCCATCAGTAAAAATAATAACGCGAGGACAATGGCATATTTCCAGAGTGAAAATCCTTTGTTTAACACGGATAATGTTTTCCCGACATCCTGCACCGTCGACTTCAAGAGGGTCCAATTGCTGAGTCCGGCATTGGAAAGCTCCTGACTGATCTCATCCTCTGTAAAAAATGTCATCAATGATTCGTGTCTGTCAAAATTGAAAGCCAACACGGCATTCACCACATTTCCTTTCATCAGTTCAAAGTGTCCGGACGATGTTATTTCTTCACCCACATCAATCAGCAGACCACTATTCATCATTTTCACTCCCGGTATGATGTCGGAACTCAACTTCTTATTTACCAAATGAAAAACTTCATCACCACCCGGCGGAGCAGTATTCAAAACAATGGGCTCCGTACGTCCCAGCGTGTTGGCAAATGCAAAAGGTTTTACACTCAGCACGGCCATTCTATATAACAAGGGAGCGAAGATGGCATGACGGGAGAGGTTACTGAAACCCGGACTCAGTGGTACAGCAAAAAGATAAACATTCCCACGTCCTGCCGGATAATAGGAAAGGAACGAAGCGCCTCCCTGTAACTTCATCAGCACTTGTTTCCTGCTTTGCGAGACCGTGGCCAACTCAAAATACTTCATCGCGGAAGGGTAATCTATCTTGCCTTCCTTCATTTTTTGGGGATCAAAAACTCCATCAAACAATGGATGTTGCATCTCCACCTGCACCACTTTATCGGCATTCGTATTCAATCCGGAGATGCCATCCGCACCCACCAAATTCAAAAACAACCGCCAGGAATTTAGTTCAGCTGCCGAATCCGGAAACAGACATAGGGAACCACCGGCATCGATATATTTTTTGAGTTCATCTGAAAGTCCACTGGAAAAAGTGGAGATGTCATCCACCACAATCAGATCCTGCTTTGCAAATCCGGAATAATCCACATTGCCAATGCCTGAGCTACTGTAATTGAAATAAGGATCATTGCTGAACAAGGCGGGGAGATAAGGCGAAGGATTCCCCTCGTAAACAGCCAGCACATTCAATTTCTCTCTGACTTCAAAAGAAAAGAAATAGCTATCGTCAAAAGTAATCGGGTGATCCGTGATGCTGAGTTCCGCTTTCTGCCAACCCGGCTGACTTATGGTAAAACTAAAGGTTGTACTCACGGATTGGCCGGAGGGGATGCTCAGAGAGGCCACCGCCTTTTGTGAACCATTTAACAGCAAACGCACCGGTACATTTTCGGCATCTTTCTCACTGCTGTTCCGTATTCTGACGCTTAATTCAGCGGGCTGATTGATTTGAACGACAGGACTACTCAACCAGCAGGAATCAATAAACACGTTGGCCGTTTCCTGCAGCGGCAATGCCACTAAGGTAATATTCAGCGACGAATCCTGTTTTACTACATTAAAGTCCGCCGTGCTTTTTTGAAAGTCACTGATAATATATGAAGTACCGTTGGCGGACGAAGCCGAACTAAAAGCTTCCTTCTGCCTTAACACCACTTCACTCAAACGACGGCTGACGGGAGATAATTTAATACGGTCCACTTCATCCACTGCATCATCTCTGCTCACCAACCGCTGCTGAAAGGCTTCAAAGTCGTTGGTCAGCACCTGAAAACGCGTAGAGGCCGGGTAAGAACGGATTACTTCCCTTGCTTTCAGACGGGCCATCTCCAGCAATGTACCCTGACTGGAAACCGCATCCATGCTGAATGAATTATCAATAAACACAGAAACCGGCTCATCCGTTCTGCCTTGCGCTGCCTGACCGGAAGGAATAAATGGCTGAGCAAATGCCAGTATTAAAAAGAGCAATGCCAGCAACCGTGATAACAAGATCAGGAGATGCTTTAATTTGCTAACACGGGAGGTTTCCTCTTTGAGTTCCTGAAGAAAGCGAACATTGGTAAAAAGGACTTTCTTATATCTTCTAAAGTTAAATAAATGAATAATAACCGGAATGGCAAGGAGCAGGAGTCCGTAGAGATATTGAGGTGCCAGGAAATGAATCACAGTTTGATAGCTTCTTCGCAAAAATAGGCAATTGCTGGCCAATACGCTCTTCAAAATTTCATTAAAGGTCAAAATTATTCTCTATTTCAGCCGAAAACGGAGGGCATACTGCTTCAGATTTCAACTTCAGGGATACTTTCTTTCACCCTTTAGGGTGAGAGAATTCGCCCTTTAGGGTGAGAGAATCGCCCTTTAGGATGAAATTTCACACCCTTTAGGATGAAAATGAGTTGCGCTATTGTTTTAGTTAAAAAGTCAGCATTACTTTGAAAAAAATAAAAATATGCCGGACCAACATAGTATCAAATTAAACGATGCCAAAACACTTACCTCAAGGTATAGAGATTCTGTATCCGATGAAACAATTAGAGCGTTCAAATTTGAACGTAGTGCCATTACCGAA
The DNA here is from genome assembly GCA_016721435.1 of Bacteroidota bacterium. Taxonomy (GTDB): domain Bacteria; phylum Bacteroidota; class Bacteroidia; order AKYH767-A; family OLB10; genus JAJTFW01. The sequence goes on along the minus strand of JADKIC010000008.1, from coordinate 22,015 downwards.
CTGTTTGCTCAGGACGATGTTGCAGGTTTACGCGTATATTTAGGAAGAGAACCGGATGGATCTTTGCAAGCGGTGCTGGTGGCCACAAATAGTGAAGGGAGAGATATCACCGACGTAGTGATGAATCATGCCTCACGGTGTCCTGCAAACTGTGACCAGAATAGTGGCTTATAATCAGGAACAAATATAAATACGCAATGGTCTATGCATTAACCGCCACCACACTGATTGTTTTATTAATCGGTGTATTATTATGGCAGGAAATTAAAGATTCAAAATTGCAATTATTAGTAATGCTTCTTATAGCAAGTTTGATAGCTGATATCAGTTCTCTAGTCACCATACATTATTTCAAATCAAACATTATCAGTTATAACCTCTTTACTTTAGTTGAAACACCCCTTGTACTCTTTTTAATAGGCAGCTGGATCAGCCCTTCCAAGTTTTCGAATTTAATTCACTACCTGTCCGCTGCCTTTTTTTTATTTTGGTTATTTGAGAATATATTTATTACTGGTTTTTATTCCGCCTTTGCTGACTATTCAGTTCTGCTCGGGGGAATTATTGTATTATTTGTTAACATTATCTACCTGTATAAACTGAGTTTAGAGAGTTATACACCCGTGGTGCATTTACCGCAGTTCTGGATTTCGGCCTCCTTCCTTATTTATTATTCGGTAAGTACCATTCTTCTCACTACAATGGGAATTACGCAATCAGCGGGGCCGCAGATTACGAACATGATGTCGAATTTTCATATTATTGTACATATATTAACCACCTTACTCTTATTAAAGGCCTTCCGGTGTTTGCCCAAACCATCCACTTCACTTCAGTAATTATCTTCCTTTGTATTGCTTTTCTGAGTCTTGCCCTATTTTTACTCTATATAGTGTATAAGAACAATCTGACAAACATTAATCGCCGTTCTGAATTGCTTCAGGCTATGTTAAAGGCTCAGGAAGGGGAAAGAGAACGATTGGCGATGGATCTTCATGATGGTTTAGGTGCGAAAATTTCAGCTTTACGTCTGGAACATGAATCACTTTCAGGTAAAATAAGCGAGAGATGTCGAAAAATCAAAACAAATTCAACAACTTATTGAAGAGATCAGTCAGGATGTACGCATCATCAGCAGAAATCTTGTCCCCTATGATCTGGAACGTTACGGATTAATTTATGAGCTGGATAAACTTCAGTATAATATTGAAACCGTTTATAACAAAAGATTTATTTTTAACACAGAAAATATGGAAGGTCGCCTCCCCTATTTTGCCGAACTAAATATCTTTCGAATGATTCAGGAATTGGTAAATAACACCCTAAAACATTCAGGTGCAACCGAGATCCACCTTTCTTTCATTAATGACAATAAAACGATCAGCCTTCGCTATCATGATAACGGAAAAGGGTTATTGAATGAAAATGAAAAAAAAGGAATGGGCCTCTCTAATATCAACACGAGAGCGGAACATCTGCATGGTAAAGTGCAAATTAAGGAGAATACCGGAGATGGCTTCGAAGCGGTGATAACAATACCTATTGACGGCTTTCAATATCTATGAAAAACCCCATCAACCTATTGATAGCAGACGACCATCCCTTATTCAGGCAAGGTTTAAAAACTGCATTGAGTGATTGCTCTTTTATCAATGAAATTTACGAAGCCAATAATGGACAAGAAGTACTTCAGCTTTGTGATGTAAAGGCTATTGATCTTGTGCTGCTGGATATTCATATGCCGGTTTTAAATGGAATAGAATGCGCAACACAATTGCTTCAAAAAAAACCGGACATTAAAATCATTGCCATCACTTCATTCGAAGATAAATGGCATATTGAACTCATGGATATTGGTGCAAAGGGCTATCTGCTCAAAAGTGTAACCAAGCCGAACTTGAAACTTCCATTTCCAGCGTAATGGACGGGAAAATGTTTTTCTCCCCGGAGTTAGTTGGAAAGATGCTTTATCGTTCAGCAGAATTTATGCATAAGGAACCGGGATTAGATATCAGCGAATTGCATGAACGGGAGAAAGTCATCATTAAACTTATCTACGAAGAATACAGCTCTCAGGAAATCGCTGATAAATTGAATATTTCGGAAAATACGGTCAAGACTTACCGAAAATCACTATTTGCAAAAACCGGTTCCAAGAATGTGGTAGGCCTTATGAAATACGCACTGAAACAAGGCTGGTTCTGATTTTTGAGCTGCATTCTCACTATCTTTTCTCTTTCAGCATTTTAGATTTAGGTTTATTAACACCCGTATGTAGATTAACTTTTCGATAGCTGAGTACAGTTGGGTTTAATCCTCCGTTAAATTCGGAGAAACCCTCACCCCTCTATGCCTAAGGCCCCCGCCATTAAAAATAAAGACCGGAAAATATTTGTCCTCGACACTTCTGCGATACTTTTTGATCATAATGCTTTCTTCAATTTTAAAGAACATGATGTTGCCATTCCTATCACAGTCCTCGAAGAAATAGATCGCTTCAAAAAAGGGAATGATGTCATCAATTACGAAGCAAGAGAATTTATCAGGTCTATCGATCGCCTCTCTGCGAGTTTCTCACCGCAGGATTGGATACCTAAATGGACCCACAAAAGGGAAAGTTCAAAGTGCTGATGATGAAAAAAGCAGCACTATTGATGCAGATATTGTTTTGGAGAACGAAAGGCAGACCATCGTATCATCAATGCTGCGCTAAGTGTGCAGGAAGAAAATCCCGGACGTCGTGTGGTTCTGGTCAGTAAGGACATCAACCTTCGCCTGAAAGCCCGCTCCCTGAACCTGGCTTCAGAGGATTATGAAACCGGAAAGGTGAAGGACATCAAAGACCTTTATACAGGGAAGTCCATCATTGAAAACACAACAAAGAAAGTCATTGACAAAATCTACCAGGATGGCTGGTGTGCCTGGAAGGATGTTGTTAAAGTTCGTCCGATAAAGAACCACTATTTCATCTTAAGAAGTAAAACAGAAACCAGTTCGGCATTGGCCTGGTACAATCCACACACGGATAGAATTGAAAGGATAGTGAAAGAGCCGGCAGCGGGAATTCGTCCGCGCAATGCAGAGCAAGCCTTTGCCATTCACTCTGTATTAAATCCAAATATTTTGCTCTCTACGGTAATGGGTGTTGCAGGATCGGGAAAGACATTACTGGCGTTGGCTTCTGCGCTGGAACAAAAGAGCAGGTACCGGCAGATTTATCTTGCCCGACCGATTGTCCCTTTAGTAATAAGGACATCGGCTATTTACCGGGGGATATTAAATCCAAGATTAACCCGTACATGGAGCCCTTATGGGACAACCTGAAATTCATTCAAAGTCAGTACAAGGAAACAGATAAAGAATTTCAGAAAATCAACGATATGGTGGAAAATGAAAAACTGCATATTACACCACTGGCCTATATTCGAGGTAGAAGTTTGAGTAATATCTGTTTCATCATTGATGAGGCGCAAAACCTGACACCGCATGAAGTAAAAACCATTATCACGAGAGCGGGAGAAGGGACAAAAATTATTTTCACGGGAGATATTTTCCAGATTGATACTCCCTACCTCGATTCACATAGCAATGGGTTGAGTGCCATCATTGACAAGATGAAGGATCAGGAATTGTATTCCCATATTACCCTCGAAAAAGGAGAAAGAAGTGAATTATCCAATCTGGCAGGTCATTTACTCTAGGCCGTAGTTTTAATAACACAAAACTCTACAAACAGAAAAAGGCTCCATGATAGAGCCTTTTTCTGTAAATACTGTTTTTTTTTAATTTGCCGGAGCAGGAGCAGCAACTGTATCAACAGCAACTGTTGTATCAGCAGCCATTGCCGCCATAGCGGCTTCTTCAGCAGCCTTCATAGCAGCATCAGCAGCGTCTGTAGAATCCTGAACACGTTTGGCTTCAGCAGCTTTCTCATCGGCGCTAGGTCCGCAAGAGGTAAGACTGGTTAAGCCGGCAATTAAAGCAATAAATAATACTTTTCTCATGGTTGATGATTAGGTTAGTTAATAGGTTTTTATTCTTAGTATTGAGGTAGCAACACCTCAGGATAAGTATGTTCTAAACTATCAATTTCAATTATCCCCTACCGCGGGTAGCATCCTTCACTTCTTTAATCTGCTTCTCAATTTTCTGTTGCTCAGGTGATTTTTTAGGAGCAGGTTTTCCCGATTTCTTATTTGCAGCAGCAATTGAATCTGCAACAGCTACAGCACGAAGAGAATCTTCCGCAGCTTTTTGAACCGCCATCAAGCTATCCTGACGAGCAGCTTCAACAACCGCAAGGCTATCCTGAATACGCGCTTCATTTGCCATAGCAATAGAATCGTTTACTCGTTTTTCTTCAGCAGCTTTTTCTTCAGCGCTAGGTCCGCATGATACTACCAACGACATGGCTACAGCGGAAAATAAATAAATTAACTTTTTCATAGTGTTTTTCTGATTTGACGCACAAATGTATTCAATTATAAAATTGCAAGACAAGAAAACTTGAAATTTGCCAAGTTTATTTACCTTTGCAGCTTATATTGAAATAAAACAAACATGAAAAAGAAACTATTATTGGCCGGAATACTTGCGGCAGCAGTTGTTATCATCCCCGGATGTAGCAAAGATGACACCGAGGCCCCTGTTATTACCCTTCTGGGAAGCAACCCTTTCCAATTAGAAATGCTTGATACTTACAACGATCCGGGTGCAACTGCGGATGATAACGAGGACGGGGACATCTCCAGCTCCATTTCCATAAATGATGGAGATGTGGAAAACCGTATACCCGGTACTTACGAAGTATATTATTCGGTTACAGATGCGGCAGGTAATAGTGCTGACGCTACACGTGAAGTGGAGGTTTATGCTACCACTGATGCTTTAGCTACTACATATACTGTATTTGATACTTGCGGTTCAGGCGCTTCAGCCGTTAATTTTTCATACCAGCAAACGGTTTCTAAAATCAATAGCACAACAATTGGTTTCAATAAATTTGGTGACTACTCCGGTAACAATGCCATCACGGCTACATTGGCCTCTGATGGTTCCATTACCTTACCTTTGCAACAAGCACTTGATATCGGTTCCGCTACTGAAGACCATGAATTTCAAGGTACAGGAAGTGTGAATAACATCAAAGGTTTCGTTATCAATTACACTGACAAAAACAATTCAGCGAATCCGGTTTCAACTGCTGCTTGCAGAGCCTGGTTTGAAAGAAACTAATTGATCCATTTGAATATTTAAAAGGCTGTCTCACAAGGACGGCCTTTTTGTTTTAATCCCCTCTTGTCGAATTATATAGTATGTTACCTTTGAATCATGTTTCCGGCTAAATGGTTTAATTATATATTGCTCCTTAAAAGGCTGGGCTTTATCCTGTTACTTTTTCAAATTAGTCGATTAGCCTTTGCTTTTGTGAATCCTTCCACTTTTAGCGGGGAGTTTCTTCCTGTATTCCTCGCCGGACTCCGGTATGATATTACTGCGATATTTATTCTGAATTCAGTACTCTTAGTTTTGCATCTCTATCACAGCAGGTATCAATATGAATCACGTTATCAAATACTTATATCGTTCATTTCTGTTTTTACTAACGCTCTTGCGCTTCTATTTAATTTAATCGATACGGCCTGGTTTAGTTTCATTCAAAAGCGAAGCACGGCTGATATTTTCGGGTTCATTATGGGCGGTGATGATGTTTCCAATAACCTACCGCAATACCTTTTGGACTATTGGTATCTCTTGCTTCTTTGGGTGCTGATGGTTTCCGGTCTAATCCTCTTTGAAAAAAGAATCAGAAAAGAAATTGAGGTAAAATTGAAATCCGGTCCAGGTTTTTTCAATATTCCTGTTCGCATCCTCTTATTCTTCTTTTTTGCCGGAATCAGTGTAATTGGTTTCCGGGGAGGAATTCAACTCAAACCGCTTTCTGTTCAAACTGCGGCAAAGCTGGTTCCATCGGCATCTATACCACTCGTACTGAATACACCTTATACAATTATAAAATCCTGGAACGATCAGCTATTAGATGAACCCGATTTTATGAGTATGACTCAGGCCAACGACATTCTTCCGGTTCATTTTGATAATAAATCAGATTCCGCCTTTCGTCACTATAATGTGGTGTTAATTATCATGGAGAGTTTTTCCTTTGAACACATCAGTTATTACAATCCCGGAAAGAGCACTACTCCATTCTTTGATTCACTCCTTCTCCATTCCACATCGTTTCCCAATACTTTTGCCAATGCGAAACGATCTATAGAGGGGATTCACGGTAGTAACTTCGCTTCCGGCCTTGATGGATCAGCCATTTATAAATTCCGCCTACAATGTCAATAAAATCAACAGCCTTGCTTCTTTGTTGAAACCGCTGGGTTACCGTTCAGGATTTTTTCATGGAGGAAACAATGGCACCATGGGCTTTGATAATTTTACACGACTTGCAGGATATGAAAAGTATTTTGGAAAAAATGAATTTGACGGAGATCTAAAAGATTACGATGGTCACTGGGGAATTTTTGACCATAGTTACTTTTCGTTCATGATTCGTCAGTTGAATTCCTGGAAGGAACCTTTTCATGCTTCCTTCTTTTCCATCTCTTCACATCATCCTTATAAAGTACCTCCCTCCTATCAAAAGAGAATCAATTTAAACACTCCTCCTATTGAACAAGGTATGGCTTATGCAGATGCAGCCCTCGCCGATTTCTTCCGGGAAGCCAGTCAACAAAGTTGGTATAACAACACCATTTTCGTCATTACTTCCGATCATAGCGGTCCGGCCGGAACAGCATATAGCGCCAATCGTTTAGGCGCTTATCATATCCCATTGCTATTTATCATTCCGGGTGAAGAAAAATATAAAGTACATCTTGAAACGGCTCAGCAATGTGACATCCTGCCGTCGGTTTTACATCTGTTGAATTATAGTGGCAAATACAGTAGTTTCGGAAGAAATTTATTTGATTCAGAAAAAGGATGGTCCGTTAATTATTCCAATAACTCCTGGCAGTTGATCACGGATCAATACATCCTCTTATTTGACGGACAAGAAAGCACACATCTTTACAGCAGAGAAGATATTTATTTAAAAAAGAATCTTATCAGAAAAGAATCAGCAGCAGTTCCGGAGATGGAAAATTTCCTCAAAGCCATCTTGCAGCAATACCGCTATTCACTTATCCACAATCAGCTTGTTAAACCATGAAGAGATTACGCGTCCTCATCAACCCGATTGCCGGACATGGGCTTGCACCTACCATCGCTAAACTGATAGATAGTTCACCACTCATCGGGCAATATGAAGTGGATACGCAAACCACAGAATACGCAGGACATGCAGCAGTTTTGGCAGAAGAAGCAGTGCGGTTAAATTATGCTGGTGTTATCGCGGTGGGTGGAGATGGAACGGTCAATGAGATCGCCGCACGGCTGGTGAATACGTCAACAGCACTGGGCATAATTCCTTCAGGATCCGGAAATGGTTTAGCAAGACATCTCGGCTATTCCTTAAAATTTCAAACCTGTTTACGACAAATTGCAACTGCAGAGATAAAGAAAATAGATACTCTTTTAATCAACAATCATTTTGGATTAAATGTTTCCGGATTGGGATTCGATGGATTTGTAGCATGGCGATTCAATCAGGAAGGAAAGCGGGGACTCAGCAATTATACCCGCATCGCCTTAAGCGAATATTTCAAATACCCCTCCATCCGGTTTCAATTAAGGATTGATGATAAAACCATCTCCACAGATGGACATATGCTCGTTATCGCCAATGCTTCACAATTTGGGAATGCCGCCATCATTGCCCCATTGGCTGAATTAAATGATGGGTTCATGGATATTGTCACTGTGAAAAAACCGCCATTGTTGCAAATGCCGGAGCTGTTCTATAGATTATTCAAGGGTAGTTTAAAAGAAAGTAATTATTTGAAATCCTATAAATGTAAATCGTTTCATGCGGTTGCTGACAGGCCTGTACATTTACATGTGGATGGAGAAGCAAATCCGCCAATTAGCAGTATTGATGTGAAAATAAATCCACTATCCTTACACGTATTTATGCCACAAAATGATTTGAAAATTTGAAAATTGGCTGATTTGAAGATGTGTTAAATTAAATTGGTTAAATGGAATGAAGATAAAAGTTAAATCAATAGTGTAATGATTTGATCGCGAAGCCTCGCGATTTGAAAATTAGCTGATTTGAAGATGTATTAAATTAAATTGGTTAGATAAAAGATGAATCAATAGTGTCGGGAACAGCTGATAAAAATGATTTTTAGTTCAAGTACATTGTGTTTCTAAACAGCAAGCCCGTAGCCGATAGCCGGAAGCCGGTAGCAAAAAATTTGATGAATGGAATTAATTATATTTAAGAAAAATAAAATAACAATTACATGGACGCGACATATTGGGAAAACAGATACCGTAACAGAGAAACGGGTTGGGATATCGGATTTCCATCCACACCGATTAAAGAGTTTATTGACACGTTGACCAATCGAGACATCGATATTTTAATTCCGGGATGCGGGAATGCGTATGAAGGATCTTATCTATTTCAATCCGGATTCAGAAAGGTGAGAATTCTTGATTATGCGTCGGATCCACTCTGTACATTTAAATCAATGAATCCTGATTTTCCGCAGGAGAATTTAATACATGATGACTTTTTCAATCACGAGAGGCCACTACGATCTGATCATAGAACAAACATTTTTCTGCGCGTTATCTCCGGAATTAAGACCTGCGTATGCAGAAAAAATGGAGCGTTTGCTCAAGCCGGGTGGTCGACTTGTTGGAGTACTGTTCAATTGCATTTTTGAACAGGAAGGTCCGCCATTTGGAGGGGAGGAATCCGAGTACAGGCAATATTTCGATAATAAATTCATTATACATAAGATGGAAGCCTGTTATAACTCCATTCCACCCCGGGCCGGTAAGGAACTCTTTATCAATCTGATCAAACCATAAGGCCCGATTAACTATTTTCGTAGCCATGACACTTCGTCTCCCATTTCTGCTCATTCTATTACTCCTGACTTTCAGGAGTTACGCTCAGCCGGGAAATGCTTCGTACATACCTGAAAATGACTTTCTTTATTCCTATAAAATCAATTATTTAAATCAGGAAACGGGCTTAACGCTTTCAAAGGAAAGTAATCTCCTGCTGTATGATACCCTCGTGAACTGGTTGGGTACACCGTATAAATATGCAGGAAATTGTGACAGGGGCATTGATTGTTCGGGATTCGTGAATGTGCTTTGTGATCGGGTTTATGGAAAAAAATTAGGTGCAAGAAATTCGGCTGAAATATATAGTCTGATCAATAAAATCACCCGGGATGATCTTAAGGAAGGGGATCTGGTCTTCTTTAATACCCGCAAGAGAAGAATTTCACATATCGGCTTATATCTGGGAGATAATAAATTTGTACACTCCAGTACGTCAAGAGGAGTCATCATCAGCGATCTGAATGAAGAATATTATAAGCGACGGTTTGCCGGGGCCGGTAGATTAAGAGAAAACCTGGCAGAGGCAGAAGAAAATAACTAATATGGGAAAAGGGAAACCTACAACTTTATTGCTCAATAGTCGACAAATTCAACAACGCATTGACCGACTTGCCTATCAGGTGTATGAAGATAATTTCGAGCAGCAGGACCTCATCATTGCAGGCATCGCGAAGAGCGGTTTTGTTGTTGCCGAACGCTTGCAGGCAGCACTGACTAAAATCTGTCCAATTAAAACAGAACTTATTGAAATAGAAGTTGATAAAGAAAATCCTACCAAAGTTGGAATGGAGCCGGCTATGAGTAAACAATCCCTGAAGAACAAAGTAGTGATTGTGGTGGACGATGTACTCAATTCAGGCAAAACATTGATTTACAGTCTTCGCCCATTTTTAGATGCGGATATGCGTAAAATAAGAACCGTCTTATTGGTCGACAGGGATCATAAACGCTATCCGGTAGAAGCAGATTATGTAGGCATTACACTCAGCACCACTTTACAGGAACATATACGTGTGGATTTTACGCCCGGCAAAGAAGCTGTGTACCTCGAGTAGGAAATCTGTTTCCCGTTAATAATTAGTTAAATTCAAAAAAAAATCATTTTACATGCGTTTACTTTGCGGCTTCGCAGTAATCAACAATGAAAATCTATAATCTGAAAATGTGGTTACCGGGATGGAGGATACCGGTTTTGTTCGTCATGCTGTTTGGTTACTTACTTCCGGCTGCTGCACAAGCTCCTTTTTTGGCAGCAACTGCCACGAAGTCGAGTGTTGGTTTAGGCGAACAATTCCAAATCACCTTTACGTTTAATGCGGCAGGCCGTTCATTTCAAGGTCCCGACCTGAAAGAATTCGCTGTACTTTCAGGTCCTAATCAGAGTACAAGCATGCAATTTATTAATGGAAATTTTTCGCAGTCGATGAGTTTCTCCTATTACCTCCAGCCTAAGTCGATAGGAAATTTCAAAATCGGTCCGGCTACAATTGAATTTGAAGGAAATCGGATAGCCTCCAACGTTATACAACTGACTGTAACCAAAGGTAGCGGACAACCTCAGGCCGGAAAAGATGATAAGCAGCGTCAGGAAAGTAATATCATCGGGAGCAAAAATATATTTGTCAGAGCGATAGTGAATAAATCAAGTGTCTACAAGGGAGAAGGGCTGCTTGTTACTTTTAAACTTTACAGCAATGTGAACGTACTTGATTTTGCTGTTCCTAAAATGCCTTCTTTTGATGGATTCTGGAATCAGGATATTGAACTTCCGAAAACGCTTGAACGCACTACTGAAGTTTTAGACGGCAATCGTTATACAGTTTGGGAAATTAAAAAAATGGTTCTTTTTCCACAGCAAAGCGGAACCCTGACCATTGACCAGATGGAATTGGAATGTCTGGTAAGAGTAAAAGTAAACGCACAGCGCTCCAATGACCCTTTCAGTATTTTCAATGACCCTTTCTTTGGGATGGGCGGTGTGAAGGACATCAAACATTCTTTCAAAAGTGATCCTGTTAAAATAAATGTCAGAGAATTACCTCCCAATGCTCCTGCTGATTTCAAGGGAGCGGTAGGTGAATTGAACTTTGATGTGAAACTGGACAAGAATCAGACGAAGGCAAATGAAGCCGTAAATCTTAGAATTAAAATTTCCGGCAATGGCAATCTTAAACTCGCCGACGTACAGGATATTGAACTTCCATCGGACCTTGAAAGTTATGATCCAAAGATTACAGAAAATTTTAAAGCAAGTGCTGGAGGAGTAAGTGGCACAAAAGTCATCGATTACCTGATCATTCCGCGTCTGGAAGGAGAATATGAAATTCCACAATTGTCTTTTTCCTATTATAGTTTATCCAAAAAACAATACGTTTCCAAAAAGGCCGGACCTTTTATTTTAAAAGTTGAAAAGGGAAATGGGACGCAAGCGACTATTTCACCGGGACGCACCGAGAAAAGTGACTTCCGGATTTTAGGAAATGATATCCGATATATAAAAAGCACTCCTCCTGATTTTAAAGAAAATGTAAATATATCCTTTGGCAGTCCACTCTTTTATGCATTTAGTATTAGTCCATTTTTGATATTCGGGGCCTTCACCTTTTTTATAAGAAGGAGGGAAAAATGCTTGGAAACACCACCCAACTGCGCATGCGCAATGCAACAGGAGTAGCAACCAAGAGACTTTCTCTTGCTAAAAAGCATCTGGGCACTCCAAAAGAAGAACTCGTTTTCGAAGAAATTTTAAAAGCATTGTGGGGATATATCGGAGATAAATTCCTGATCCCACAAGCCGAATTAAACAAAGAAAAAGTTTCGGAAATATTGGCCGGAAAAAATGTTCCTGAAGAACTCATTCAATTGTTCAACAGAAATATTGATGAATGTGAGATGGCACGTTATGCAGGATCCGCCATGGGAATAAAAGCAGAAACGGTATATGCGAATGCAGCAAAAGTGATCACCGGAATTGAAGAAAAAATAAAAGCATGAGAAAGTATTTAGCAATAAGTGTCATTTTCTTTCTTTGCTTCTTCAACAGCTTCGGCAAGGAAGAAATGAATCCGCAGAGTTTATTCAGTAAAGCGAATGGACTGTATCGTGAAAAAAATTACAAGGAAGCTATCCTTACCTACGAAAAAATTATTGCTGAAGGGAATACTGCAGCAGAAGTATATTTCAATCTTGGAAACAGCTATTTTAAAGAAAACGATCTCTCCAAAGCCATTTTAAATTACGAACGTGCCCGCACGATAAATCCCGGGGACGAAGATGTTATTTTCAATTTACGGATGGCCTATAATTCGACGGTTGATAAAATTGAACCCGTTCCGATTTTATTTTATCAGCGCTGGTGGCAATCATTAATTCATACTTTTTCTCCCGGCACCTGGAGTATTATTGCTATCTCTTTGATATGGATCACTTTATTTGCCGGCATCGGATACCTCTTTGCATCTACAGCAAATGGTAAAAGAAATGCGTTCTTATGTACACTAACACTTCTTTTTACTTCTATGGCCATCTTTTATCTCTCCTACTCTTCACATCGCGCCATCTACGGAAAGAATGAAGCTATTATCATGGCAAGCACCTCCTATATCAGAAGTTCCCCCGATGATAAAAGCACTAAATTGTTCATGTTGCATGAAGGGACCAAAGTAATTATCATTGATGATCAAAAGGACTGGAAGCAAATTAAAATCGCCAACGGCAATGTGGGTTGGATAGAAAAAGATGCTATTGAAAAAATATAACCCCGCTTTCCAAGACGTCTCATAAATTCACTTTTTCATGCTATTACCTTTCATCTATCTTCGTTTCATCCGATGAAAAAAATACTTCTTCTTTCCGACACACATGGTTATATAGATGAAAGCATCCTGCGACATGTTAGTGAAGCCGATGAAGTCTGGCATGCCGGCGATATTGGAAACATTTCTGTGGCAGATCAGATCAGTCGACTGAAGCCATTGAAAGCAGTTTACGGAAATATTGATGATGATAAAGTAAGAATCACTTTTCCCGAACACCAGTATTTCAACTGCGAGGGATTAAAAGTGCTGATGATTCATATAGCCGGCAATCCCGGAAAATACAATCCACAGGTAAAAAATTTACTCGGCAAATTTCCGGCGGATGTATTGATCTGCGGACATAGCCATCTTTTAAAGTGGTTAGAGATGGAGCGAATCATTTACATATTAATCCGGGTGCGGCCGGCATACACGGTTTTCATAAGGTACGGACCTTGATCAGATTTAAAATTGATTCGGGGAAGATGAAAGAACTGGATGTCATAGAACTGGGCGAAAGAAGTAGATCAGCGTAAACGATCGGCAGAACGCACCAAGGCCTCATCCTTTTTTATTGCACCTGTCGCCAATCGCGTAAACAAAAGCTGCAATGCCGGAAGCACACTAAACACGCCGAAAGTTATCATATGCCCTTCTCCCGCCACGGTGCTCAACTTTTCAACATCAAATACAATAAATACAATCTGAATTAACTGAAGGATTAGCAAAAAATGGGTGAAGCGGATTTGTTTCACACGACTTTTAAACTGAAGGATAGTAAATACGGCAAAAGCGATCGTTATTGCATTCAGGACCACAACGGGCCAAAGGCGCATTAATACGTTGGAAGTACCGTTAGTTATTACTTGCACTTCCAAGGCTGATAAATGGTAGATCACCGGCTCGGCTGATGCAGTTGCAGGCACCAGACTCACCAAAGGGAAAAAGTACATGAGGAGGCCACAAATAGCGGTCAGGGCCAGATAGATAGTTTGAATTCGCTGAATCATTGCTTAAATTTTCTTACTGCAAAGATGTGCATAACCTTGTTGATAAAAAACAATGTAAGAAAAAGAGAACAAAACTTGCCGGATTAACGTTTTAATTGTATTATTGCAGTGTAATTGCGTTTGTAACGCAGTTTTTGTCAAAAAAGATTACAAAAAAAAGAAATCGGCAGGTTTCGTCGAAGTTCCCCCAAAACCCTTACCACCTTTACCTGATCGTTCAGGTTTATTCGTTTGTGTATTCACCCCAATAACATATTTACATGTTTGACATCATTCAACTGAATGAAAAACTCTTACCGGAATTGAAAGATATTGCCCGTAAGCTGAGTATCGAAAATTTCGAAAGTTTAAAAAAACAGGATCTGGTTTATCGCATCCTTGATCATCAGGCCTTAAATCCCGAAATCAATTTTGGAGCTTTAGGTATTGAAATCCCTGAAAAAACAGAGTCTGTAAAAAAACCGAGAGCCACTTCTAAAGCAAAGGAAAAAGCAGCCACTCCTGCACCCGCTCCCGCAGCAAAGGCTACACCAGCCCCTGCTAAAACACCAAAGGCTGCACCGGCTCCTTCCCCATCTTCAGCGGATGCGGATAACGATCCCAACCGTCCAAAAAGGCAGCGAATTATTCCTCAACGTTCTGATGAAGAAATTGAAAAAGCATCGGCCCCGGTTTACCAGCCTCATTCTGTGAGCAGCGAAAAAGCACCCCGTAAATCTTTTCAGCAGGAATTACCCATCAGAGAGTCGGATGGCATGCGTGCGGAAGCTAATCCATTTCCACCGGCAGAAAGATCAGCAGAGCCTTTCAGAGCTCCGAATCGCGAGCCAATGGCCTACCCTACTCCTGCCCGGGAGATGCCGATTCGCGAACGCAAACCTATTGCTTCGACTGAACCGGTTTATGATTTCGGAAATGCAGTAATTGCAGAAGGTGTATTGGAACTGATGCCGGAAGGTGTCGGCTTCCTTCGATCCTCCGACTATAATTATTTACCCTCTCCCGATGATATTATCGTTTCTCAAATTCAGGTGAAACAATATGGATTGAAGGCGGGCGATACCGTTCGTTGTTCTGTTCGTGCTCCGCGTGAAGGAGAAAAATATTTTCCATTGGTAAAGATTGACACTATCAATGGCTTGTCACCCGAAATCGTTCGCGACAGGGTGCCTTTTGACTTCCTGACTCCGCTTTTTGCACATGAAAAATTCGATCTGGTGTACGGTATGGGGAATTATTCGACCCGCGTTATCGATATGTTCACGCCTATCGGAAAAGGTCAGCGTGGACTCATCGTGGCGCAGCCTAAAACAGGAAAACAGTTTTATTAAAAGAAGTGGCGAATGCCATAGCGGCCAACCATCCGGAAGTGTATCTCATCATTCTCCTGATTGATGAACGTCCGGAAGAAGTGACCGATATGGCACGCAGTGTCCGTGCAGAAGTGGTTTCTTCCACCTTTGATGAACCTGCTGACCGTCATGTGAAAATCGCCAATATCGTACTTGAAAAAGCAAAGCGCCTGGTAGAATGCGGACATGATGTGTGCATCTTACTGGACTCTATCACCCGATTAGCCCGCGCTTATAACACTGTAGCCCCTGCCTCCGGAAAAGTTTTATCGGGAGGTGTGGAAGCCAATGCACTTCAAAAACCAAAACGCTTTTTCGGTGCTGCCCGTAAAATTGAAAACGGTGGGTCACTCACGATATTAGCAACAGCACTCATCGATACCGGTTCTAAAATGGACGAAGTAATTTTCGAGGAATTCAAAGGAACAGGAAACATGGAATTGCAATTGGATCGCAAGCTCGCGAACAAACGTGTATTCCCTGCCATTGATCTGGTGGGATCCAGCACCCGCCGCGATGATTTATTACTGGATCGTGAGATGCTTCAAAAGATGTGGGTGCTTCGTAACCACCTCGCCGATATGAATCCCCTCGAAGCGATGGATTTCCTTCTCGATCGAATGCGCGGCACGAAATCGAATGAAGAGTTTCTTGTATCGATGAACTCGTAGAGTTGCTTCCGGCTTTGAGTTATCGGCATCCGGCTACCGGCTACCAGCTTCCGGCTTTCGGCTCCCAGCTTACAGAGGAATTACATTCTCCGCAACCACAGCGTAGCGACATTTTGGATGTGTAATTAACTAATCGAGCCTAAACCTCGTGTATATCCCCCAACGAAGTTAATTCCTGATTTCAATTAAAATCGATTATACAGGATGAACTTTATTTTACACAGCCACAACGTGGCGCTACATCAGTAACAGACAGCTGCGACACTCCTCTCACGCCCCACCCGACCTTCGGTCGAGTGGGGCTTTATAGTGGGGAGAGAAATCCACTCTTCTGCTGCAACCAGTTTTTCGCCACGACGTGACTGTGATACTGACCGGATGAAAAATATGCTCTTCTTCCAGCAATGTTCCGGCTAATTCCTGATTTCAATTAAAATCGCTTGTACCGCATGATCTTTACTTTACGCAGCCACAACGTGGCGCTACATCAATAACAGAAAGCTGCGACACTCCTCTCACGCCCCACCCGACCTGCGGTCGGGTGGGGCCTAATGTTGGGAGAGAATGCGATCTTCTGCTGCCACCAGTGTTTAGCCACGACGTGGCTGTGGTACTGAAATGTTGGTCATGGGTAAATAAATTTAATTTCATTACAATAGGAAGAGAAGACTTCTTTCAAACTTTACAAAGTCACGAGGTGTTTGTGATTCCGAATTGAAATCAAGATACGAAGCGACTCACGCTTCTTTGTAAAATTTGTATTCCCATTTGCATATAAAAGTTAAAAGATAAACCGAGGTTAATTTAAGATTAGTATTTTAGCATCATAAGTTACTGAATACAAAAACTCATGAAAAGTAACTTTAATCTAATAGCCGGCCGCCAAAAGCAGATAGCTACAAGCCAAAAGTTAGAAGAAATTTAAACCAACAAGAATGAAAAGACATAACTCCATAATTTTAATGATGTTTTTTACAACGATATCATTCGGTCAAGTTTCAAATGAAACCGACAAAACTCATATTAAAAATTTAGTAATTGAATCTTTTGACGAAATATGGTCTAAATTAAATTCTAAAAATATTGATAAATACTACACCAAAGACTTCCTGCTTTTGGAAAACGGAGAAGTTTGGAATAACGATTCTATTACAAATTATTTGGATAATGCCATACTTCGGAAACCGAATCCAAAACGTATGAATACAATTGAAATTATTGAAATTAAAATCGCAAACAGAATGGCATGGATTGCATACCAAAACTATGCGACATTCTCAACTGACAATAAAATCATTAGAAAAGCTCATTGGTTAGAAAGCGCAACGGCAATTTTAACAGAGAGTGGATGGAAACTAGAAATGCTTCACTCAACTCGAATTAAAAACGAATAAAACTTACTGCTAACTGCAGCCTAGCATCAACTTCGTTCCTCAGCCGAACGCCAAATTGCAAAACATTACCCCATAGCCGATAGCGTGCTCAAATTGCTTTCAAATTCACCCCATCAAAAACTCCTGAGCTCATCATTAATATGACGGTTCGTTCAGCTATTGATGACTTAATTGCAGAAAATAACCCTTTTGGATCGGTGAAAGTTTCTAATTTCTCATTGTTGAATGCAGCTTTCACCTGTTGAGTAGAAATAGGTGCAAGCTTTTTATGGGCTATTGTTTGCGGATTGAAATAAACAAAGGCCTGATCTGCCTGATCCATCGAGCCGGAATAGTGGGCCAAAAATTGTTCACTTAAGCTACTGAATGTATGCAACTCCATACAGGCAACAAGTTTCCATCCTTCAAATTGTTCCCGCACCGCTTCAATCGTTGCTTTTAACTTAGAAGACGAATGTGCAAAATCACGATAAACCACTTTGCCGGGCTCCCGATGCACGAGTTCAAGTCGACGGGCAGCACCTTTAAAAGAAGATATCGCAGTATAAAAATCCTGATCGTTCACACCGGCTTCATTGCACATCAATCGTGCACCTTCCAGATTCATTAAATTATGCTTTCCGAAAATTTGCAATGTATACTCACCATATTCGGTTTCTAAAATTGTATTTCCATCAACAATCCGATGTGCAGGTATACCATACGACAACCTCCTTTTTACTTTTGATGCATTTTCGCAAACAGTTACGACCTCTTTATCTTCTGCACAATAAATCAATGTACCCTCTTCCGGAATCTGATTCACAAAAATCCGAAACTGCTCCACATAATTATCAAAAGTGGGAAACACATTGATATGATCCCAGGCTATTCCACTCAACAGTGCCACATCGGCTTTATAGAGATGAAATTTCGGTCGGCGATCAATGGGTGAAGATAAATATTCATCTCCTTCCAGAATGATAATCGGTGCTGATTCAGAAAGTCGTACCATCCGCTCGAAGCCATCCAGTTGGGAGCCGACCATATAATCGAAATCCATCTGATGGTAATTCAACACATGCAGGATCATAGCAGTAATACTGGTCTTGCCGTGACTCCCGCCAATGACAAAACGACGTTTACTCTTCGACTGCTCGTAGAGATACTCCGGATAGGAAAACACCGGCACTCCCAGTTCTTTCGCACGCAACAATTCAGGATTCTCTGCCCGGGCATGCCTCCCCAGAATAACGGCATCGAGTCCGCTGTGGATTTTTTCCGGAAACCATCCCATCTCCGAAGGCAACAATCCGGCTTTCTCCAATCGACTCTTTGACGGCTCGTTGATCTCATCATCTGAACCCGAAACCTGATACCCTTTATGTTGTAACGCCAGCGCGAGATTATGCATGGCAGCACCGCCAATAGCTATGAAATGGACCTTCATCATGCGACAAAAATATTGTTTTAAAGGAAACCGGGCACATTCGTCTAAGTTTGAATATTAGTTTAACAAAAGCAATTATTTGCTTAACCCTACCTAAGCCGAGGCTTCGGTAGACAGGCGCGGGGGTCGACATCACGACTCGGGGAAGGCCCAGGGGACGCGGGGGAAGTGTGCCTTTGACCGCCCACCTGCAAGCATATAAATCCAACAACCCACCAACTAACCAAATACCTACTTTTGTGCAAAATTATCTACCTATGAAACTCCACACGATTGATACCGGATTTTTAAACTTGACGGAGGTGCTATGTTTGGCGTGGTTCCAAAAACCATGTGGAATAAACTCAATCCTGCCGATGAGAATAATATGTGCACCTGGGCGATGAGATGTCTGTTGATTGAAGATGGCGACAAACTGATTCTGATCGATAATGGTATCGGCAATAAGCAGGATGAAAAATTCTTCGGTCATTATTATTTGCATGGCGATGTTTCATTGGGAAAATCACTGCATCGACTGGGTGTTGACTATAAAGATATCACGGACGTTTTCCTGACACATCTGCACTTTGATCATTGCGGAGGAAGTATTAACAGGAAGCACGATGGTAATGGCTTTGAAGTTGCATTTCCAAATGCCACCTACTGGAGCAATGCAAATCACTGGAAATGGGCGACTGAACCCAATGCACGTGAAAAGGCCAGCTTCCTCAAAGAAAATATTCTTCCCATTGAAGAAAGTGGTCAATTGAAATTTACGCAGGATGGAGCCGAACTATTTCCCGGGGTGAAAATAAAATATGTGAATGGTCATACCGATGGAATGATGCTCCCGCATATTCAATACAAAGGTAAAACGATTGTGTTCCTCGCAGACTTAATGCCTTCGGTGGCCCATCTCCCTGTACCATTTGTCATGGCGTATGATACGCGTCCACTGTTGAGCCTGGATGAAAAAGCGAACTTCCTGAAAGAAGCTATTGAGAAGGACTTTATCTTATTCTTTGAACATGATCCGGTGAATGAATGTTGTTCACTGAAACAAACCGAAAAAGGTATCGGGCAGATCAGGTATTTGAATTAGCTGAATTATAGTAATCGCGCTTTTGATTGCAAATAACAAGAGCTGTGGATGACAATCCGGAAATTTCTTGTCTTTACCCAATAATCAATTAAAAGATTAACAGGTACAGAAAAAGCATATCCGAAAACGAAACCGTCCATCTACTTACTGCTCCGGGCCAGTCCTTCATTTCCAAGACGAGGAAATTAGAAATTTTGAGAAAGAAAGCATTTATCCAAATGACGTATTCCTGAACTAACGGTAAGGGAGTTACCAACAGTTGAAGTATGCAACCATAGATGCAGGCGGTAGTAAGTGGAATGACAAAAAGATTAGCGATCAGAAAGTAATTTGGCAATTGCCCGAAGTAAAAAGTGAAACCGGCAAGGTCATGATTTGAGCGGCAACGAAACACAGGTTACCTCCCATAATTTAAAAAACAACCAGTTGCCAGGAACCCATAACCTCAAGATGGGCTGCTGCAACCAAATGATTCCCCATACAGCAAATAAGGAGAGTTGGAGTCCCGGTTCGTAAATATTAAACGGATTTACCATCAGCAGAAAAAATAAAGAAGCACCCAATGATCCGATCCCTAAATTTTTCCGGTCGATCCATTTTGCAATCAGGAAGAACATACACATCGCTGAAGCCCTCACGATAGATGGAGCGGCACCGGCAATAAAAGCATAACACCAGACGCAACTTATCACTAAGGGATAGTAAAGATGTCTTCCTGTTTTATGATTGCTTAAGGGCTTGAAGATAAATCCCAGGAGCAAATAGATGAGTCCGACGTGCATCCCTGAAACAGCCAAAACATGCAAGGTCCCTGTGGCGGCATACGCGGTACTTAAATCCTCATCAATACTCACCTCCTCCCCAACCAATAAGGCCACGGCGATAGCAGCTTCCTTCGAACCCTTAAACTGCTCCATCAAACAGGAGGCTATCGTGCGACGACATTCAATGGCAGTTGCCATAAAAGAAAAAGAGTTGTCTTTTGATTTTAGATGGATCAGTTTATTCAGATACACTCTGGAAAATACCTGACGATGTAAACTGAGTTTCGCTGCCAGATTGTTACTGTCTCCATTTACCATCTCCGGAGTACGGTTAAACATCAATTGATCACCATATCGTATGGCCTCAAAAGTAGTATCCTTCTTTAAATACACCATCATTTTACCACTACTGCAGGCCCACTTCTCTCCGGTCTTTATGGCTTCAATTTCTACCAGTACTTTAAATGATTTTTTCTTCCCCTGCAATGAGGATATCACCCTGGATTTAACACCGCTGATGACATCTACGGAAGTATAATGTCCCGGCCTGTATTTCTCCATGAACAAACAACTTAGTCCAATACCGGCCACCATGAAGTACAATTGCAACAATCCTCCGAAATAATGACGCTTGCGAAATCCTGATTTATAACTGACGAACAATAAAATCCAACAGACGATGAGGATCATCCAGAGACGTAGAAAAAGCAGATGAAGAAATGTGGGCAGCAGTTCTGCAATAAGAATACCCGCAATAAATGGCAGAAGAAAACGCAAGACGGGAATACGTCTTAATAAAGGAATTGAATGACCAAATACTTTGTTTGAGTTCACTAAAACGAGAGCTATAAAAAGCAAAGGTCCATTACATTTTCGAGTTAATTCAGGATAAACGAATACAAATGCTTGACTCGCAATAACAACTAACTATCAGATCATTACAGAATTATTATCTTTGTCGATATGAGTATCACTATTATCTTGATTGGTATTACCCTTGTCGCCTCCCTATTGGCCTTTAACAACGAAGACCTGATGCGAAAATGGATATTGAATCCTTATTTAGTGCATCATAAAAAGCAGTGGTGGCGCATGTTGCTCCTTTATCTCGGTGCCATTGTGATTGCCAACGGACCCTCTCTCCAAAAGAACAAAGACAATCATTATTACAATTCACTGGGTGCTTCCGGTGCTGTCTCCGCGGTCATCTTTGCGGCCATATTATTTCAACCCTGGAGTAAAATTTACTTTTTTGGAGTGATCGGCATCCCGGGCATTCTGATGGGTCCACTGTATCTTTTCATTGAATACAGAATGGGCAAACAAGGAGGCACCGGCATCAATCACGATGCACATTTCTGGGGAGCCATCTTCGGATTGCTATTCACACTGGCTCTTAAACCCAAACTCCTCTTGTACTTCTTCGATCAACTGATGAGTGGATTTTAAATCATGATGAAACATCAAGAACACTT
>JADKIC010000007.1 GCA_016721435.1 Bacteroidota bacterium | reverse complement strand
TGCGTGTTGAACATGGACAAAATAATCCTGTCGCCTTTTTGTTTGCTACGACTACAGCACAAACCTCCTCAATGTAACAGGTTTATCACTGCTACTAACCACAAAGCGAAAGTACGCAGTAACTGTGGCGGCCTTCTTCACAGTTCCTGGACGGCATGGTCTCTTTCACCACTGCCGTTTTCTGTACCGCTGATCTGGCAACAGCTGAGGTAAACTTATTCCCGAATCCTGTTTAGAAATCGCTTACCTTGTATTGTCGGAAGAGTGGACCAACGATGTACAGGAAGTAAGCCTGACCGACATGACCGGTAAACAAGTGTATAGCTCCGTACCCGAAAACAGCGAGCAGGCCGCGCACCCTGAAGTGCCGGTAAATCAATTTCCGCAGGGACCAGTATGTGCTCAGCGTACGTTCATTGACGATGGAGCACCATCAACGATTGAGGTGGTTATTGATAAAAACAGAGTAAGAAATTCGCGCAGAGCACGGTTAACCCACTATCCATTTCTATAGTGTTGAATACACCGGTTGCGCTCAAGGAAAGGTTGTATTTTTCGTTCACCGGATAGACGTCCTGTAAGATGTCCCTTCCGGAATAATCTTCCCGCCTTTTGTACTTCAAACACAATCAAACCAAATAATTACCAGGATGGCCCCTGTAAGGTCATCTTTTTTTTTGGATAGAATTCAGTATTGACCAACCCTGAAATTAAGGAACTACGGCCTTTTTTTAATGCATCTGCCCAGTATGGAGAGGATTAGAAAGGCCTTCATTACTTTAGGAAAATGGTGCCTGTTTTTATTCCTGTAGTCCCTGATAATTTCCCTACCTTTGCACCCTTCAAATCCTATGTCGCAATATCCTGAGTATAAATCTTTAAATCTGCCCGGTCTCGCGGAGAATGTGCTCTCCCGCTGGCTGGAGAAACGCATCTTCGAACGCTCCATTGAAGAGCGCGAAGGGGCGCCCGCGTTTACCTTTTACGAGGGACCACCCTCTGCGAACGGCCTTCCCGGTATTCATCATGTGATGTCCCGCTCGATAAAGGATATTTTTTGCCGGTATAAGACACAAAAGGGCTTCCAGGTGAACCGCAAGGGTGGCTGGGATACGCACGGACTTCCCATCGAAATCTCTGTAGAGAAGACGCTGGGAATCACCAAGGAGGATATCGGGGAAAAAATCTCCATAGAAGACTATAACAAAGCCTGCCGCCGGGAGGTGATGAAGTATAAGTCGGTATGGGACGACCTGACCCGTAAAATGGGCTATTGGGTCGATCTTGAACATCCCTATATCACTTTTGAGAATTCGTACATCGAAACTTGCTGGTACCTCCTGAAAGAGCTGCATAAAAAAAATCTCCTCTACAAAGGATATACCATCCAGCCCTATTCACCCGCAGCGGGAACCGGTCTCAGTTCGCATGAATTGAATCAGCCCGGGACGTACAAGCTGGTAAGATACTACTATCGTGGCTCAGTTCAGCGTTATCCGCGATGCGAAGAGTGAAGCGTTGTTCGCGGCTACCGATGCACACGTTTTTTTCCTCGCCTGGACCACCACGCCCTGGACCTTACCGGCCAACGCTGCCCTTGCAGTAGGAGCTTCCATTACCTATGCACTGATCCGCACCTTCAATCCGTACACCTTTGAACCGGTAAGTGTCGTGGTAGCGAAAGAGCTCGTGGGAAAATATTTCTCTCCGAAACAAGCGGAGCTGAAGCTGGAAGAATATCAACCGGGAAATAAATTGATTCCTTTCCGCATAGAGAAGGAATGGAAGGGTGCTGAAACTAACGGGTATACACTACGAACAACTGCTTCCCCTACGTACAGCCGAGGGCGATGCATTCAGAGATCGCGGGTGACTTTGTGAGTACGGAAGATGGTACAGGAATCGTTCATATCGCGCCGACTTTGGTGCGGATGACTTCCGGGTAGCCAAACAGAATGATGTTCCATCGATCATGGTGGCGGATGATAGCGGTAAGCCTATGCCGTTAGTGGACAAGCGGGGAAGATTTGTGAAAGAAGTAACCGATTTCGCGCTCGAGTATGTGAAGGAAGAATACCTGAACGGAACGGAACTCGAGGAAGAGAAGGAAAAGCAGAGCAGGGAGAAATACCTCAACGTGGATGAGCGCATAGCCATCAAACTCAAACAGAGAACAGGTCAAAGTAGAAAATACGAACATACCTATCCCCATTGCTGGAGAACGATAAACCCGGTATTGTACTATCCATTGGATAGCTGGTTTATCCGTACCACTGCCTGCAAGGAGCGGATGATTGAACTGGAATAAAACCATCAACTGGAAACCGGAGAGTACCGGAACCGGCTTTTTCGAAACTGGCTGGAGAACCTCGTCGACTGGAACCTGAGCCGTTCGCGCTATTGGGGAATTCCTTTGCCGATATGGAGAGCAGAAGATGGCGAAGAAAAATGCATTGGCTCAGTAGAAGAACTCAACAATGAGTTGAAGAAAGCTGCTGCCGCCGGACTGATGGACCCTGCAAAAATGGAACATCTGGATCCGGAAAAAGGTGATTTCGATTTGCACCGCCCCTATGTGGATCATGCTGTGCTGGTATCCTCCAAAGGGAAACCGATGTACCGTGAGCCCGACCTGATTGATGTATGGTTCGACAGCGGTGCGATGCCTTATGCGCAATGGCATTATCCCTTCGAAAGAAAAAATCTGGACAATGTGTACCCTGCTGATTTTATCGCGGAAGGGGTGGATCAAACCAGAGGATGGTTCTTCACTTTGCATGCATTGGCTGTGATGTTATTTGATTCTGTTGCATTTAAAAATGTAGTTTCCAACGGACTCGTGCTCGACAAAAACGGAAACAAGATGTCGAAGCGCCTGGGCAATGCTGCCGATCCTTTTACGACACTCGATACCTATGGCCCTGATGCTACGCGCTGGTACATGATCAGCAATGCGCAGCCCTGGGACAATCTTAAATTTAATCTCGAAGGAATAGGAGAGGTGCAGCGTAAGTTTTTCGGTACTCTCTACAATACTTATAATTTCTTCGCCCTCTATGCGAATATCGATGGCTTCACATTTGAAGGTCCGGAAATTCCATATAAAAACCGCACCGAGCTGGATAGATGGATTCTCTCCTTGTTGAATTCGCTCGTCAAGGAAGTGGATGCCTGCTATGCGGATTATGAACCCACGAAGGCCACCCGCAATATTCAGGATTTTGTCACGGAACATCTCAGCAACTGGTACATTCGTCTGAGTCGTCGTCGTTTCTGGAAGGGAGATTATTCGGACGATAAAAAGGCATTGATAAAAATCTGGAAGAGCGGATGCAATTGGCGCAGGAGATAAGTTCCATGGCGTTGAGTTTGCGCAAGAAGGTGAATATCAAAGTGCGTCAGCCCCTTCAAAAAATATTATTGCCTGTTTTTGATGAAAATTTCAGGAAAAAGATTCAGGCGGTGGAGGAACTCATCAAGGCGGAGGTGAATGTGGAGGAGATTCAGTTTCTCGATGAGTCCAACAATGTCCTCGTTAAAAAGCTCAAACCTAATTTCAAGGCCCTCGGTCCCAAGGTTGGTGGCTTGATGAAACAATTGAGCGCCAGGGTGGCGGAGATCAGTCAGGACGAAATAGCTTATCTCGAACAGAACGGCATTTTGCCCATGAAGCTGGGAGAGGTGCTCTTCGATTTGCTTTTGGAAGATGTGGAGGTGCTGAGTGAAGATATCCCCGGCTGGCAGGTGATCAGTCAGGGAAAGCTGACGGTGGCCCTCGATATTACCTTAACAGACCATCTGAAAGACAAGGGACTGGCGCGGGAACTCGTCAACCGCATTCAGAACATACGGAAAGACAAGGGGTTCGAAGTAACGGACACCATCAGCGTGAGAATACAGGGACCGGAGTCGGTTCATCGTTCAGTAAAGAATAATTTCGACTATATTCGCAGCGAAATTTTAGCAACACAATTGGAGTTGGTTGACCATGTTGACGGATCGGAAGCGATTCCGGTGGATGTGGATGATGAACTTCAAGTAATTACATCTGTAAAAAAATATTCCAATGGCCAGTAAAAAAAACATTTCGAAATCAAAAAAGGCCGCAGCTAAGAAACCTGCAGGTAAAGCAACCGGCGGTAAAGTCGTGAAGAAGGCAGCACCTAAGAAGGCTGCGAAAAAAGCTCCTGCTAAAAAAACAGTTGCTAAGAAGTCTTCAGCAGCGAAAGCTCCTGCTAAAAAAATAGTTGCCCCTAAGAAAAGCGCTAAGAAAGCAGTAAAGGTGGTGAAGAAGTCCGCTGTTAAACCGGTAAAGAAAGCCGCTGTAAAAAAGACAGTAGCAGCACCTAAAAAGGCGGTGGCGAAGAAGGTGGCGAAAGCCCCGGCTCCCAAAGTAAATAAAGTGGAACCTAAGAAGGTGACGAAAGTGGTGAAGGCTGCTCCCGTTACTTCAAAGGCAAGTTCTAAGCCTGTAGTTAAGGAACAACAAGTCGCCCGTCCCGCCGTTCATATTCCTGTAGTTCCAAGTGTGAAAATTGAGTCAAAACCTATGATAGAGAAAAAAGCAGAAACGGAAGTTAAAAAAGTAGTGACTACACAGCGTTATAACGATGCCGATCTGGCAGAGTTCAAAGTGTTAGTGGTGAATAAGCTCGAAGAAGCAAGACGTGAGTTGATCAATCTGCAGGCGCAAATTATCAATGCCAATGAGAATGGTACGGATGATACCGGCGCTTCCTTTAAAATGCTGGAAGATGGTTCTGAAACGTTGGCGAAAGAAGAAGCGGCTAACCTCGCTGCCCGTCAAAAGAAGTTTATCGAGCAACTGGAAGCAGCCTTGATTCGCATTGAAAATAAAACCTACGGTATTTGCAGAGTCACCGGTCAGCTGATTCCTAAAGAACGCCTGCGCGCGGTTCCGCATACCACGCAGAGCATGGAAGCAAAATTGAAACAGTACAGAGATTAATGCAACTTCTGATTGAATAGTATCCTTGCAGCGAGGTGTATTCTCACTTCCTGCCACTCATAAAAAACAAAATCGAATCTTGCAGTATAATCCTGCAGGCTTCCTTTTTTTGAAACCCCATCTTGCCCTTGAAACGTCCGCTGTTAATTATATTCTCCGTCTTGTTCGCCGATCAGCTCTCGAAGATCTGGATCAAAACGCATATGTACCTGGGGCAGGAGTATAAAGTGGCCAATTGGTTTTATATCCACTTTACGGAGAACAACGGCATGGCTTTCGGTTTAGAACTCGGTGGCGATTATGGCAAATTATTTTTGAGTGTATTTCGCATCATTTTTGTGAGCGGTCTGGCCTGGTTTCTCTGGAAGATGGTGAAGGAAAAAGCAGGGAAGCTTTATATTTCAATCTTATCGCTGGTCTTTGCCGGAGCTATTGGAAATATAATTGATTCCGTTTTTTATGGAGTTTGTTTTTCCACGAGTGATTTTGGGGGTGTAGCAGCACTGTTCCCTCCCGAAGGCGGCTATGCGGAGCTGTTACATGGGAAAGTCGTGGATATGCTCTATTTCCCGATCATCAGCGGACAATTTCCGGCATGGCTTCCGGTATGGGGGAGAGTCGTTTCTGTTTTTCCGGCCTGTATTTAATATTGCCGATGCCGCCATCAGTTGCGGCGTTATCATGGGATCGTTTTCCAAAAGAAAATTTATCCGGAGGAATCTGCGCAGGTGAAATCTGAAATTAAAAGTATAGATATCCAAACCTAATCTGGTTCAGAAGATCAGCAGCAATGAAACGCAGATAGAAAGCCGGTTTGAACCTTACCCGTTTTCAAATTTTCAAAATTCATTTGCTACTGCTTTCAAAAATTTTAACTTTACGTTTCAAAATTCTTTCTTCATGAAATCTATCCTTCTCTTTGTCCTGGCGGTATTTTTTACTGCAGGAACGGCTACCGCACAATGTCTCACAAGTTTGCAGTCAGTAGGGGAGTTGCCCTCTGTATTTACTCAAAGTACTTTTACGGTAAGAAAGGATAATACAGGACGACCGTTTATGTACGTCGCTTCGAAAGAAGGAGGATTGAAGATTGCGGATATCTCCAACCCTGCATTGCCTGTTCCCATTGATACGATTCCCGCGAGTGCTTTCAACGGATACCATGTGATAAGTCTGACACAGGTAGACAGTCAGTTGTATCTCGCGTTGGGAAATATCTATGACACCCCTGCACAGGGAGCAGCTTTGGCCATCATCGATATCAGTAATCCTTATAATGCATTTATCACGGATACATGGTATTCTCCTTTCCCGATAGGAGGTTGTGGTGCTGTGGAGATAGAAGGCAGTTATGCTTACCTGGGCGGAATGTACAATGGATTGATCATTCTCGATATCAGCGATGCGAATAATGTTACCTGGAAGTCCACCTATCTTCCTTCTATGGCCTACCCGCATGGCGTTCCTCCGACAAGTAATGATTCGGTGAAATTCAATGTGCGGGGATTAGCAGTACGTAACGATACCGTCTTTGCCTGCTTCGACAGAGGAGGTTTTCGGGTGATTGATGTGACGAATAAAACGGCTCCGGTACAAATCGCCCAATTTTGTAATCCTTCGATGGTGGGATTTGCTACGGCTTATAATAATGTGGTGCTGCATGAAGGCCTGGCCTATGTCGCTGTGGATTATCAGGGTTTTGAAGTACTGGATATCTCCAATGCGGGCGCTGTGGGCCTTACCGGTTCCTGGAAAGGTCCCTCGTGGCCGGCACCGACCAATAATCCTTTTATATGGGCGGCTGCAGAGGGGCATGCGAATGAATTGCGGTATGATGAGCAGCAGCAGTTGGTATACACCGCAACCGGTCGAGGAGATTTGCTGGTGTTAGATGTGTCTGATCCCACACAACCCGACTCCTGTTCCTTTTACGGTGGAGTAAACAACAACATCGGTACCTGGGGATTGGATTTCAGCAATGATACCGTTTACCTGGCGTATATTGTTACGGCTATCCTTTTCATCCAACTGGACCGGCATTAAAATTATTGCCGTGAATCCTGCTACGACCGGACTGACAGAAATTTCGAATGAAGAAATGTTCATATACCCCAATCCGGTACAATCGACTCTAACTATTCATCTTCCCGCAGGACAAGATGTAGCTGTTGTTGAACTGTTTGATGTATCCGGAAAATTAATCAACACTCAACGCGGTGGTAGATCACAGACGATTGACGTATCAGGTATTCATTCAGGTCTGTACTTTATTAAAGCCACCGATAGCTCCGGTCGCAATTATTTCGCTCGCTGTGTGGTAGAAAAATAATTATACAGGTTTGTTTTAGAAAGGTAGGCCGCAGATTTTTTATGCTTGTCCTCCGAACCTTTAGCGAAGGAGGACCTGTTAAGATTTGTTATAATAATCCATTGTAACGATAGTTTAGAATAGAATGAATCCGTGTAAAATTATTTTAACCGATCACAAACGCTTCTTCATTCTGGAGTTGTTCTTCAAATTCCCGTAGTTGAAGAATCATGTTTTCAGTTGTACTTACAGTCAGGTTCTGAATTGTTAAAAACAGATTTTTGTAGTAGTCAATTCCTTTCAGAAGATTGTTTTTGAAATTGTTCAGATATTTTAATTCCTGATTTGATAAGGGATTTGAAGCCATCTGCCTTTTAAAGTAGTCAACATACAATTTAAGCTCGTTGATAAATAAATGCGGACGTTTTTTACTGATGAGATTGGTTCTTCCATAGATATGTCCGCACATTTCTTCTAAGGTGGCAATTCGACTAAAAAAAGCCATATTGGGACCGGGGCAGATACTCACTGATTTCAGTTTGTGTGAGAGTGGTAATTTGTTCTTTAGCAAAGTGGCTGTTGAAAGTCCTTCACATAAACATTCTTTTTCAGTGATCCTTTTAATTTGTGCTGCTTTTTCTTCTTCAGAAACAGCGCTTTCAGTGACGGATTTTATTTTTAGCTGCTGGTACTCCCGAGAAGCAGTACAGATTGTTTCGGTAGTAAATTCAGTATTGGACGCCAGATGTTTTTTATAGCAAGGGGAGCCGGGGCGATTTGCCTTTATGCGGTTTATCCTTTCCGTATTGGCACTTGATAGCCTGAAGTTGTAAAACGGAACGCCTAACGGTGAGGCATAGCTTAAATAGTAGTCAGAAGGTTCAGCTTGGGTAAGTTTCTTCAATGTTTCTTCATCTACATTGGTACATTCAGGCACTAAAAGAAAAGGACTTCCCCAACCGGTATAATCAAGTTGGTAGTGTTTCCTGAGAAAGGTATCTTCTTCAAAGGTACCGATGCCGCCCTGCGCCGAATAAGTAATTTCATAGTTGAAATGGTCATGAGGAATGCCCAATCCTTCCCATGCTGTATTACATTGATTCTTCAATGCTTCCCTCAGGCTTTCTTTTTTTTCCTTAAATTCTTCCAGAATGGGTCCTGTAAGCAGACCTTCAGTAGGGAAGGCATGTCCGCCACAGTTTAACCCTGATTCCACTCTGAATTCTGATACCCAAATTCCTTTTTTAGCCAACAGTAATCCCTGAATCTGTGCCGAGCGATAATCACTTACTTTTAAAACTATTTTTTTCGTCAGCATTCCATTTTCATCCGGAAAGAAATCTTTAAATTGACCGATGTATGAATACAACCGGGGATTATATCCTGCGGAGATAACCAATGAAGATTTTAAATCACTCTTTGCAAATCCTCTCAGGGACGAAAGTGCGTTAGAAAACTCCGGTAATAACTCCTTTCCATCTTCTGAGTATCCCAACCGATCGGCCTTTGCCATGATATTTACATCGATAGATCCGGGTTTCATTGCGCTTCTTAATTCCTGCTGAACAGAAGTCTTTTCTATTCCTTCGGGCATTGCGCACATGGCGATAAAACGTTTACGCAGAGGGGAAGAATCGGGAAGTAATTCAAAGTATCTGCTGAGTTCTGAATCCGGTGAGAAGGATGATTTCTTCAGGGTTTCAAACTGTATGTTCACCACCTGATTGATTGTATTCAGATAGGCTGTAATGCGTCGCGCCCGATAATCTTCTTCATTTTGTTTAATCGGCTGGTACGTAATCCCGTAAGCCTTGCAATAGAAAGCCCGCATACTTTCAATTAATTCATCTTCCATAATGGAGATGACCGATGAAATACCGTATTTGGCGATTTTCGCCGGACTGTCAATCGTAAAGCCTAAGCCCATTACCGGAATATGAAAAGTATGTTGATGGTTGGGAATCATTCGTTTTGTTTTTCAGAAGCAGGCAAAATTACGAAGATTGTTTCTCGGTTAAAATGATGATCATCACAATTCACAGTATATTTTAACATTAAAAAGAATATTTCTTTTAGCAAAGACGGAAAGCAGTTTAAAAAAACATTAAACTGCATTATTTAATTTGACAAATTCTAAAGGTGACAGGTTATTAAGATTCCTTTCTTTGTGCAGCCTGTATTAGTTTTTTTTGATCTTTGATCTGTATTCTCTTCCCGGAAAAGTCTATTATTTGTTCTTCTTTCAAAGTAATCAAAGTTCGGATAAGTGTTTCCGTTGCCGTTCCAACCAATGATGATAAATCGCTACGGGATAAAGTAATATTAATAGTGATATTATCTTTTTCAAAACCGTATTTTTCTTTAATATACAAAATCATATCAGCCACTCTTGCCCTTACTGACTTAAAATGATTTTCACAAAGCAATGTTTCGGTGTGATCCAGTTCTTTAGTCATTAATTTAAGGATGTTTTCATTGACACTGTTGTTGTTTTTCATGATGTCCATGAATAAATCCTTACTTAAAAAACAAACAACGGTTTCTTCAATTGCTTCAGCAGTGGATGAATAAGGCCTGCTATTTAATAATGCGCGGTAGCCAATAATGTCTCCCGGTTTAGTAAGTCGCACAATTTGATCTCTACCGTTTCCTGCATATTTATAAATTTTAACTTTTCCTTTTTCAATGATGAAAATTCCGAGCGGAAGTGTGTCTCTGTGGAACAAAATGTCCCCCTTATTATAAACGAAACGGTTCTTATTAAGGTTGACATTCAGTACATCATTGTCACTTATCTTGCAAAAAACAGAATGTAACCTGATTCGCAATTAAAGCAGTCCATATTTATCGTTTTCTTCCTCATATTTCTTTAGGTTTTAAGGGAGGTCTCTTTAAGTTTTCCTATAAATGTGGATAATATTTCTTAAAATTATATAGCAATGTCAATTATTACAAAGTTAGTATTTTATGAGGCAATAGTGCGATGAATATGATATTGATCATTTTTTTGACGATGGATACTACGAACCTTTGTGCTTGTAAAAGAAGGAAGATTGTTGCCTTACAGGCTATTTGCTGTCTGGCGATTAGTTAATCTGAAGGTGAACCGCTTATGAAAGATATTACCGATCTGAATGATATTAAATCCTTTGTTGATTCGTTTTATCTCAAGATACGCGAAGATGACCTGCTTGGAAATATATTCAATGGCGTGATCAATAATAAATGGGATGTTCACCTGGAAAAGATGGTGCGTTTCTGGCAAACTTTATTGTTTAAGGAGCGGACCTATTTTGGTCAGCCATTTCCTCCACATCAGTACATGTCACTGACAAAGGAACATTTTGAAAGATGGATATTTCTTTTTGAAAAAACGATTGATGAATTGTTTAAGGGTGATATGGCAGACGAGGCAAAGTTGAGAGCAAGGTCGATTGCAGGCATTTTCAGTGCTAAACTGTGTTCTTCAGAACATCTGTCCGGTTAATTTGAAGGGGGATTCAACTTCAGCCTGTTATCCGGACTGTGAATTATAAATAAAGAAAGTAACAAAATAAAAAATAAATTAAATATGGGAAAGATTAATGATGAGTTAACTGTTGGAGCTATCGTGGCAGGTGATTACCGGACTGCTGGTGTGTTTAATGCACATGGAATCGATTTTTGTTGTAGAGGTAACCGTATGCTGCGTGATGTATGCAGTAAAATGAATATTGATTCAAATAGTATTTTGGAAGAGCTTAATTCCGTAGTCGCAGTACCTGATACTGAGGACGGGTTCAATGAATGGGATCTGAACCGTCTCATTGATTATATCTTGTCAAAACATCATCAGTATGTCCGGACGCAAGTTCCGGTGATCGGTGAATTTCTTGAAAAGCTATGCAGGGTGCATGGGGGAAATCACCCTGAACTGTTTGAGGTGAATGAATTGTTCACACAAGGTGCTGCCAATCTTATGGATCATATGATGAAAGAGGAAAATATTCTGTTTCCTTGTAAGACGATTGGAAGATGACCAGCGAAACGGCGTCCCTTTTTCAGCAGGTGGATTTAGTGTGCAGGCACCTATTCGTGTCATGGAAAGAGAGCATGAAACAGAGGGTGACCGGTTTGCGCGGATCGGAGAAGTGACGGATGGATATTGTGTTCCCGATGATGGTTGCACTACTTACAGAGTTGCCTATTCCATGCTCAAAGATTTTGAGATAGATCTGCATAAACATATTCATTTGGAAAATAATATTTTATTTCCAAAGGCTATTGAAATGGAGTACGAATTGAGATAATTTAAAAATGAATTTGAGCTTATGAAAGCAGGAAGAAGGGGCGTCTGGGCGGAACCTTATAAAATGAAAATGGTGGAGTTGTTAAAAATGACAACATCCGCCCAGCGCAAGAAGGCGATCAGAGACGCCGGATATAATACCTTTTTGCTCAAATCGGAAGATGTTTATATCGACTTGTTAACCGATAGCGGCACCTCCGCCATGAGTGATGTGCAATGGGCCGGAATGATGCGTGGTGATGAAGCTTATGCCGGCAGCAGAAATTACTATAATCTCGAGCGGGCAGTGAAAAAGTATTATGGTTATAAATACCTGATCCCTACTCACCAGGGTAGGGGAGCAGAAAATATCCTTTCGAAGATACTGATTAAGAAAGGAGATGTTGTTCCCGGCAATATGTATTTCACGACGACACGACTGCATCAGGAATTGGCCGGTGGAACCTTCGCGGATATTATTATTGACGAAGCGCATGATCCTGCCAGCCTGCATCCTTTTAAAGGCAATGTGGATATAAAAAAGCTGGATGTTCTGGTGAAGAAGTATGGCGTCAAGCGTATTCCTTATATAACGATAGGCGTTACCGTAAATATGGCGGGAGGTCAGCCGATTAGCCTTAAGAACCTGAAGGAACTCAGAGCTTATACAAAGAAGCATAAGTTGAGAGTTATTCTGGATATGACACGCGTTGCTGAGAATGCCTTTTTTATTCAGCAACGGGAAAAGGGATATGAAAAAAAATCCATAAAAGAAATTGTGTTGGAGATCTGTTCGCAAACCGATGGTGCCACCATGAGTGCGAAAAAGGATGCGCTGGTGAATATCGGTGGATTTATGGCTACCAATGAATGGGATGTTTTTGAAGAAGCCCGGAATCTGGTAGTGGTGTATGAAGGGCTCCACACGTATGGCGGTCTGGCCGGGCGCGATATGGAAGCAATGGCCATTGGTATTGAGGAAAGTTTGAATGATAAACACCAGCAGGCCCGTGTTGGACAAGTAGAATATCTCGGGAATAAATTAAAGGAATGTGGAATTCCAATCGTATTGCCCATTGGCGGTCATGGCATTTTTATTGATGCCAAGGCCTTTTTACCGCATGTAAAACAAGGTCAATTTCCTGCCCAGGCTTTAGCTGCCGAGTTTTATATTGATTCCGGCGTCCGAACCATGGAGCGCGGAATTGTTTCAGCAGGACGTAAAGCGGATGGGAATAATTATTATCCAAAGCTCGAGTTGGTCAGGTTCACCAGCCCACGCAGGGTATATACACAGGCACATATGGATGTAATTACCGAAAGTGTGCTGCGTGTTTATGATCGCCGCGATAAGATAAAAGGACTCAAGATGATATATGAGCCCAAATATCTGCGTTTCTTTCAGGCAAGATTTGAAAAACTATAGATAGATGAAAGCGCAGTACGCCCGGTATACGATGTTGGTTTTCTGTTTGCTTTTCATTTCATTCAGTATGCATCTTTATACCGGAACTGTTTGCGCCACAACAACAGAAAACGAGGAAAACGTAGCAGCGGGCCGACTTATATGGCAAAACTACAATTGTCAGGCTTGTCATCAATTGTACGGATTAGGCGGTTATTTAGGTCCTGACCTGAGTGATGTATATTCTAAACCCGGTAAAGGGCCCGGTTATATAGCAGCCATGATAAAATCAGGTTCAGGACAAATGCCGGCATATGCCATGACAGAGGAGGAGCTGAAGCTACTGAACGAATTTCTATTTGCGGTGGATAATTGTGGTAATGCTGATCCACGATCTTTTGAGATCGGCAGAGATGGGATGATTTCTCAATCCATGCGCTGATGTGGAAAGAATCGATTGATCGGAACTTTTTTATCCTTGCACTCATTTTGATGATTGTCGGACTCAACTTCGGTGTGTTGGCTGTACATAGTTATACCAATCCTGGTTTATGGAAAGAGAGCTTTGGTTTTGTAAAACTACGTCCACTGCATGTGTCAACGATGTTATTCTGGATTTTAACAGGGGCAACAGGAGCTGTTTTTTATGGGTTGAAAAATCTCGGACTCCCCATTCGTTATCCAAAGCTCTCCCGATTACAACTCATGTTATGGGTCATTGCTATTGCCGGTGTTTTCTTTTCGTATTTTAATGGTAAATTCGGAGGAAGGGAGTACTGGGAATTTCCAAAGGAATGGTCGTTATTCATACTGGCAGCCTGGTTGTTGATGGTGGTGAATTACTTTTCAAGTATATGGAAATTGAAATCTCCTCCCGTTTATATCTGGATGTGGGGAACAGGTATTGCTTTTTTCCTTTTCATTTTTATAGAAAATTATTTATGGGTGATTCCCTATTTTAGGGAAAATTTCATTCGTGATACTATTGTACAATGGAAGGCCAATGGTTCTCTGGTAGGTTGCTGGAATCAGATGATTTATGGGTCAGCTATTTATTTGATGGAGAGGATCAGCGGCGATAAATCAGTCGCTAAATCCAAACTTACCTTTGGCATGTATTTTTTAGGACTTTTTAATTTAATGTTCAACTGGAGTCATCATATATATACTCTTCCTACGGCACCATATATTCGTTACATAGGCTATGCTGTTAGTATGACCGAATGGGTAATTCTTCTGCGGATAATATCTAATTTTAAAGCTTCACTTTCAGAATCCCGAAAACATCTTCATTATTACAGTTATCGTTTTCTGCTGGCAGCGGATCTATGGGTTTTTCTAAATCTTTTTATGGCTTTGCTAATGTCTATCCCGGCTATTAATTTATATACGGCACGCATATCACCGTAGCACATGCGATGGGAACTACCATTGGTATCAATACGATGATTTTACTTGCCGTAATTTTTGATGCTGTTCATGTACAAAAAGATGCAGGTAAAATATCCGGATGGCTTCGTAGTTGGTTTTATCTCGTGCAGCTCTCGTTGCTGGTATTCTGGATTTCACTCATTGGGGCCGGAGTTAAAAAGGCGATTATTCAAATGCAGGAGCTAGATGTCCCGCACTCGAAAATGATGTTGCAACTTCAGCCATGGTTTCATGTTTTCAGTTGGAGTGGAGCTTTTTTACTGTTAGCCTTAGCTGCGTTGTCGATTATTTTGGTGAAAAGACTATTGATTTCAAAAAGAACATAGACCTCAGAATGCCTGCCTGCCTACATATAACTTGACGCAGGCAGGTTTAAAATGAAATTTTCTACTGGCTATATACTTCCTTGAAATTGATAAGTAGTGAATTATTGTCCTGAAACACCGGGATGATATGGAATGAAAATCGGCTTTCTGGATGACCACTAACTAAGGTTTGTAGAAAATGAAAAAGTCCTCCGTGTTCCTACGTGTCCTGCGTGCCTCAGTGGTAAAAAAGGAAAATTCCTTCGAAGACGACGATCGGCATTCAACTAAAATCAATTAATTCTTTTCGGGAACATAAATATTTTCAAATTAAAAGCATTGCTATTCGTCGCAATCTTAGGTTTGAATTTACGGATATAATTTGAAAAAACCGAATGCTCAATGCTATTTTGATAGGCCGCAGATTGCTTATGATTATTATGATTTATTATGATATTTCCCTGCGAACCCCGCGCTTCCTTAGCGAACAAATAAATCTCATTCACCACCATCATTAAATCACCCATCTTCAAACCTGTCTCCCGCTTTGGGAGATTAACCCATTTTCAAATCTTCAAATCAATTACTTTCTCTTTAACTTCTTCAATAGTAATTCGCTCTATGCACGGATATTCTTTGTATTTACAATGTACCTGATCACAAGGATTGCATTCGAGGATATGGTGCAGATAGCGGGAGTTGGGGAGTCTTGGATGGAAGATGGGATCGCCCGGACCGTAGAGCCCGATGGAGGGGGCTCCCATTACAGTGGCGATATGCAGGGGTCCGCTATCGTTGCCGATGTAGATGTCGGCCTTCTCGCAGAGCGCGGCAAAGACGAGCAGATTTACTTTTCCTGCTGCCTGGTGAATGGGAATGTTGGTGAGTAGTCGTAAGGCTTCTGCATCTTTTGCGTCTTCTTCATCACCCACCACAATGCAGGCAAGTCCATGTTCTGTATAGAGCCATTTCATGATTTCCGCTACACGTTCCAGCGGCCATTTTTTGAGTATTCTTCGCGCACCGGTGTGGAAGAGGGCGTACTTCGAAATGTTTTTTTCTTCAAGAAATTTCCTGGCTTCTTCCCGCTCTTTTTCGCTGATGAAAAGTGTGGGTTTTAAGATTTTATTTTTGGCGTCGAGTACCGGAAGTATGATTTCCAGATTGGCTTCCGATTCATGCGAGTGGATGCCCTTTTTTCGGTTTTTATAGCGGAGGCTGCCTCTGTCCAGGCGGACGACCGGGGGATGTTTGAGGGCGTAAAAAGTGCTGGGAATGGTCCCGCGCAGGTCAATAATGAGGTCATATTTTCCTTTTAAATCCGCATATTCACTGAAAACCGCGTTCACATGGGGGCAATATTTTAAGATTTGTTTACCAAAAGGTCGGCAAAGTACGGTGATTTGGGCCGCCGGAAATTGCTTCCGCAGCATCTCGTAAACCGGCAGGGTGTAAATAAAATCGCCTATTTCATCTTCCTTGATGCAAAGTATATTGCTGAAAGACAGGCTTTTAATGTCTTTTCTCCTATTGATAAAGGTCGTAAGTGCCATCGAGGTCAGGTATACCCCTCTGTCGAGCCACTTCTTTGCGGTCATTGACTTTTCCACGGGCGCAATGTTAACGATTCCTTACTTCTCCTTGCAGAGAACTTGGTAAATCATTAGAATTTTATATCTTTGCAGGGAGAATGAGAGGGGACAGATGTCCCCTTCTTTATTTCAAATGACTGAAAAAGAGGACATAAGGAACCTGGTAAAGGAGTATCTCAAAGAAACGGAATGTTTCCTTGTGGATGTGAAATTATCTCCCGGAAAACTCACGGTGGCGATTGATAAGCCGGAAGGAGTGAAGCTGGAGGAGTGCGCCTTGCTGACCCGTTACCTGCTGAATCATTTCGAGACCTCCGGTTTTCTGGAGAGTCATGAAGTGGAGGTAGGGAGTCCGGGAATGGATGCGCCGCTAATGGTGCCTCAGCAATATGAACGTCGCATTGGTAAAGAATTACGGGTACTGCGTGTTGACGGCATAGAGCTAAAAGGTATCTTGCAGGAAGTTCATCCGGCCGGAATTGAAGTGCTGGAAACGGTCTCGAGAAAGGAGAATAAAAAGAAGATTATTACGGAAGTGAAGCATACCATTCCCTTTGAAAATATTAAAGAAGCGAAATTGATTATTAACTATAAATTCAAATAAGTCCAATGGACCATCAAGTATTGATAGAATCCTTCTCGGAGTTTAAGGAGGTAAAAAATATCGACAGGGCTACGATGATGAGTATCCTTGAAGATGTGATTAAAGCCACATTGCGCAAGAAATTCGGCACTTCTGATAATTTCGATGTGATCATTAACATCGACAAGGGTGACCTTGAAATTTACCGGAACCGTATGATTGTTGACGATGGTATGGTGGAAGATGACGCGACGCAAATAGCCTATTCAGAAGCCATCAAGATCGAACCGGATTTTGAAGTGGGTGAGGAGTTGACGGAATCTGTGCGTCTCGGGGATTTCGGTCGTCGCGCCGTATTGGCCTTGCGTCAGAATCTGGTGTCGCGTATTACCGAGCTGGAGAAAGATGGTATTTACAGGAAGTATAAGGACAGAGTAGGGGAGATCATTACCGGTGAAGTGTATCAGATCTGGAAGAAGGAAATTTTGGTCCTTGATGATGAAGGGAATGAACTGGTATTGCCGAAAGGTGAAACGATTCCTGCCGATTTCTTCAAGAAGGGAGATGCCGTTCGTGCAGTGGTGCTTCGTGTGGAGATGTTGAACGCGAGTCCCAAAATTATTTTATCACGGACCTCGCCTGTCTTCCTCGAGCGTTTGTTTGAACAGGAAGTACCGGAAGTGTTTGATGGTCTCATCACGATTAAAAATATTGTGCGTGAACCGGGAGAGCGTGCGAAAGTGGCCGTTGAAAGTTATGACGACCGTATTGACCCTGTTGGTGCCTGTGTGGGAATGAAAGGTTCTCGTATACACGGTATCGTTAGAGAGTTGAGAAATGAAAATATTGATGTGATCAATTATACATCGAATCTGCAGTTGTACATCACCCGTGCCTTGAGTCCGGCGAAAATTACCTCGCTGAAGCTGGATGATGAAACACCTCGCGCCGCCGTATTCATGAAGCCCGATCAGGTATCCTTAGCGATAGGTAAAGGCGGACATGACAGGATATGAAATTGATGTGTACCGCGATACGGAAGATGAAGACGAGGATGTGGATCTGGAAGAATTCTCCGATGAAATCGACGAGTGGATAATAGAAGAATTGAAATCCATTGGTTGCGATACCGCGAAATCTGTGCTGGCCATCACCGTGGATGATCTCGTGAAGCGAACAGATCTGGAAGAAGAAACGATCCGCGAAGTAGTGCGGATTTTACGATCCGAGTTCGAGTGATCACCCTGAAGCATTCAAGGTTGTAGCCCGGTGAATAATGGCAAACGGAGCAGGCAGATAACCTTGAGGAAAGTATAACGGAAGCGCCGTTCCGAAAAATGAAACGACAAGGGAATTGTCTTGTCATCCGCCCGATTGCCATTCGATAAATAGTACAGTACACCTCAAGGGGAAAAAAGATAAAAACAGTAGATGTCCGAAGAAAAATCATTACGTCTCATTAAAGTTGCCAAAGAGTTTAACGTTGGTCTGCAACATGTGGTCGAATACCTCGAGTCAAAGGGGATGAAGATCGACAGCAGCCCGAACGCTAAAATCTCTATGGAAGTATATACCATTTTGCAGGAGAAGTATCAGCCGGACAAGATGGCGAAGCTGGATGCGCAGGAGGTGACACGCGAGAAATTGAAGCGTGATACGATCACCATCGAGACAAAATCCGGTGGAGCTGATGTGCGTGAAACAGAGGTGGAAGCCGATAATGATGATAATCTGAAGAAAAGTCTGGATGAAATAAAGCTTTCGGCAACGGCAACAGCGAAGAAGGCTGCAGCGAAACCAAAGAAAGCAGAGGAACCAGCACCTCAACCCGAAGTGATTAAGGCCCGTGCGGAGATGGAGTCTCCAAAGATTTTGGGTAAGATTGATCTCGATGGTCCGGCAAAAAAGAAAGCAGCGAAGAAGAAGGAAGAAGAAGAAGAGAAGGCGAAGACCGTAGCGAAGGAGAAAGTGAAGGCGAAGGAAGCTTCCGATAAACTCGA
Organism: Bacteroidota bacterium; assembly: GCA_016721435.1. Taxonomy (GTDB): domain Bacteria; phylum Bacteroidota; class Bacteroidia; order AKYH767-A; family OLB10; genus JAJTFW01. Next base: position 57,920 of record JADKIC010000007.1, on the reverse strand, counting down.
ATCTGAAAATGTAGAGAAGAAGAAGAAGGCGACGAAGAAGAAGGAAGAGGACGATGCCGCATTGGTGAAGGCCGAAGAGGAAAAGAAAGAGAAGGAAAAGAAGAGTGCGAAGAAAACCGTAAAAGAAGAACCGGCTCCCGTTGCTAAAGCTGAAGTTGTTGAAGAAAAGAAACCGGCTAAAAAAACAGAGCCGGAAGTCGTAGCGAAGAAGGATGAGCCGGAAGCTCCCGCTCCCACACCTCCGCCTGCTGAACCTACTGCACCCGTTCCTCCAACCGGACCCGAGCATATCGGTGTTCGCTTTGATAAACTGACGGGACCAAATATTTTAGGAAAAATTCAATTGCCCGTGGAGCCGACCAAGAAGAAACCGGTCGCTTCCTCCTCCGATTTTGAAGGAGATAAACGTAAACGTAAACGTAAGGATAAAGGTGGTGCTGCACCTACCGGACAAGGTCCAAGAACAGGACAAGGTCAGGGTGGTCAGCGTACCGGTGGTGGTGCAGGAACAGCAGGTGGTCAGCGTCCTCCGGGACAAGGCGGCCCTCGTCCTCCGGGGCAGGGTGGTCAGCGTCCGGGTGGACCGGGTGGTCAGCGTCCTGCAGGTCAGGGTGGCGGTCCGCGTCGTGATAACCGTCCGGGTGGTCAAAACCGTCGTGGTGGACCTCCCGCACCGGCAGGACCAAAAGTTGAACCAACAGATAAGGAAATACAAGATCAGATTAAGGCAACTCTGGCTCGCCTCAGCGGTACAGGTAAGTCGAAGTCTTCAAAATTGCGTCGTGAGAAACGTGACCTGCATGCTCAGCGTCAGGAAGCACTCGCGGAACAACAAGCTGATAAATCGATTAAGGTAACAGAGTTCGTATCCGCGAATGAGTTAGCCAAGTTAATGAACGTGCAGGTGAATCAGGTTATCAGTACCTGTATGAGTCTGGGATTATTTGTGTCGATCAATCAGCGACTCGATGCCGAAACGATTACTGTGGTGGCAGAAGAATTTGGTTTTAAAGTGGAATTTGTCTCTGTAGATGTACAGGATGCTATTGTAGATGAGGTCGACGAAGAGGATGAAATGCAGCCGCGTGCTCCGATCGTTACAGTGATGGGTCACGTCGATCACGGTAAAACATCGTTGCTGGATTATGTACGTAAGGCGAATGTTATTGCCGGTGAAGCCGGAGGAATTACACAGCATATCGGTGCCTATGAAGTAACGTTAGAGGATGGCCGAAAAATTACCTTCCTCGATACTCCCGGTCACGAAGCCTTTACCGCGATGCGTGCCCGTGGTGCGAAAGTGACCGACGTAGCGATCATTGTGATCTCTGCAGATGACAGTGTGATGCCACAGACGAAGGAAGCCATCAACCATGCACAGGCAGCCGGTGTACCTATCGTTTTTGCCATAAACAAAGTGGATAAGCCCGATGCGAATCCGGAAAAAATTAAAGAACAACTTGCCGCCATGAACTTCCTTGTGGAAGACTGGGGCGGTAAATACCAGAGTCAGGATATCTCTGCCAAGAAAGGGCTGAATATTGAAAAGCTGCTGGATAAAGTATTGCTCGAAGCAGAAATGCTCAGCCTCAAAGCCAATCCCGACCGTCTTGCAAAGGGTACTGTTATTGAATCTTCGCTCGATAAAGGACGTGGTTATGTAACAACCATCCTCGTACAGACCGGTACTCTCAAAATGGGTGATGTCGTTTTAGCGGGTTGCCATAGCGGTAGAGTGAAAGCGATGTTCAATGAACGCGGACAACGCATCAACGAAGCCGGACCCTCTACACCAACCATGATTCTCGGTATGACCGGTGCAGTACAGGCCGGTGACCAGTTCAATGTGATGGAAGATGAGCGCGAGGCCCGTGAAATTGCGAACAAGCGTTTACAATTGCAACGCGAACAAGGTATTCGTACCCATAAACATATTACCCTGGATGAGATCGGACGACGATTGGCCATTGGTAACTTTAAAGAGTTGAATGTAATCGTGAAAGGCGACGTGGATGGTTCGGTAGAAGCATTGGCGGATTCCTTGTTGAAACTTTCTACACAGGAAATTCAGGTGAATGTTATTCTGAAAGGTGTTGGACAAATTTCTGAGTCGGATGTCATGTTAGCGAGTGCTTCCAATGCCATCATCATCGGCTTCCAGGTACGTCCGAGCGGCAGTGCCCGTAAGATAGCAGAGCAGGAAGAGATTGATGTACGTTTATATTCGATCATCTACGATGCCATTAACGAAGTGAAGGCCGCCATGGAAGGCATGCTCGCACCGGAGTTTGAAGAAAAAATTGTGTGCAACGTCGAAGTGCGCGAAGTGTTCAAGATCCCTAAAGTGGGAACGGTAGCTGGTTGTATGGTTACAGAAGGAAAGGTCAACCGAAATACAAAAATCCGTATCATCCGTGATGGTATTGTAGTACATACCGGAGAGCTTTCATCGCTCAAGCGTTTTAAAGACGATGCTAAGGATGTACAAGCCGGAATGGAATGCGGTTTAAGCATCAATAATTTTAATGATGTCAAAGTCGGCGATAACATCGAAGGCTATGAGAATGTAGCGATAAAGAGGACGTTAGCTTAATTGGGCTGCGGGCTGCGAGCTACCGGCTGCCGGTTATGGGTGGGGATTTAGCGGGCGATGATCGCTGTAGTAAACGTATCAGTTTTGTTATTTCTTCATTATGGCGTTATTGGCGTTAATATGGCGTTATTGTGGCGTTATTGGCGTTATTATGGCGGTATTTTTAACTCAGTGTGTAAATAGCTCCTGCACCCTTAATACCCGAACTTTTAATTATCTGTTTCTGGACCAAGTCTGATAAGTCTCTTGAAGCGGTTCTTTCGGTTGTGGCGTTTAATTCCTGATATTCTTTATTCGTAATCTTCCCTTTCTCTTTCACGAAATTTACCGCTTTCAATTGTCGGTCATTTAATCCAAGTTTTACCAATTGGTCTTCCGTTAAATTGTCTTGGAAAAGCGTTACCATAAAACCGCCTTGAAATTCCTTTATTTCGGGTTCGGGTAATTCCGCTTCTTTGCAGGCATCAAAAATTTTTAACGTTCCTCGTCCCCACGAATCAATAAATCCACCTTTAAAACAAACGTCTGCAATCAATACATTTCTTGGTCGAGATGTATGGAATCCTTTTAATGCTTCAAGACTTACAACGGGTAGTCGAGCCAGTCGGCTATGGGCTCACTAACTACCGGCTTCCGGCTGCGGGCTTCCGGCTACCGGCTTCCAGCCATGGGCTGTGGGCTCTCGGTGGGCTTCCGGCTTTGGACTAGCTGTGGAGTTGCCATTCTTCATCGTGCGTTATCTTTCAGGGGAAATAGAGTTTCGCGACCAACGGCAATGGGCTTTTAGCATTTTGCTATTTGCGATTGAGGGGATAATGGACCTTAGTCTAAAATTGAATAAACTATTATTCTACAAACACACTCTTTATTCAATTTGCGGATGTAGTTCCAAAGATCATCCAAACATTTAATTGTCCTGAAAAATTATATAAATGATTCCTTCGTCAATTTTGTATTGAATAGAATTTTGGTCAAAGTAATTTTTTATAACATCAGTATGGTCGACATATTTATCAGGAACTCGAAGGCCCAAATGCACCCTTTCAATTGGATTAATTTGAATCCATTCAACTTCGGAAATTCTCACAGGATCAGGTCCAAATTCGATATAACCTTTTACTGGCTGAATTAACCATAAGTCCCAATTTTTAGTCAGAGGCTTATTTTTCAATTTTACTTTATAGGTGCAATTTACACCAGAGAAAAATTCCACAACTATTTGAATAATGTCTTAGTTTGGCATTTTTAGGGAGTTCAATCAATTTTAAGTCCTATGATATAGTCGCCCCCGCTGGTTTAATTAACGTTTTCGCAGTTGGAGAGGGACCAATTGCATGTTAGCCACTGTTTATTTTCGGATCAATTCATTAAGTTTTTAAGGTCAGTAGCAATGGAGATAATTAGTAGTACGATAATTAATGAGAAGAAAAGATTGCCAAATAAAGCAAAGTATCTTTTTTGGAAATTATGTTTTCCATATTGGGATCCTTTGATTGCAAGGTAAAATCCTCTAATACTTATAATTCCGGATATTAATATTGGAATCGCAATAACATAATCGACGAGCGATTGAATAAATTCGCCAAAGACCGACTTAAATAAAACTGCAACCAATGCAATAGCAAATAACCTGCATGATTGTTTAAAAATTTTATATGATAAATCTATATTGTCTGGTTGCATAGAATTCTTCGTTCAATGATGATACTACGAGCGTAGAGCTATTACTTTCATGCTTGATGTTTTAATAAAAGTAAATTATTTTTTGATTGAATCAAACCAGCTGCCAGCTACCAGCTACCGGCTACTAGCTACTAGATACCAGCCTCCAACTACCAGCCTCCAGCCTCCAGCTACCAGCCTTCTGTTACCTCTTCTGGCTTATAGCCCGCAGCCGGTAGCGGATAGTCGGAAGCCCACATCCCCACAGCCCCCGAAGCCCTCAGCTGGCAGCCGGTAGCCGGTAGCCGGAGGCCAAAACAATAGTTGCCAATATGCAAAGTCCTATTAAAACTCTGGTTTTAATTTTACCAGAGTCAATGAGTGTCGAGTGAAACTTAAACATGGATCCCTGTAATGAATCGAGTTTATCAAGAATGATATTGCATTCTGACTCATCTATAAATTTCAATCTTTTAGCAATCAATAGTTGAGTTTCTGTTTCGTAAGCAGATCCAATTGCTATTTCAATGAATCTCGCTTTGTCTTTATCTGATTTTCGTGAACTACCCTTCAGAAATATTTGATGGAATAGACACCGCCGATCTTCTGATTTGTGATGTTAAACCAAATTTTTCTTCTATCGGAAATTGACCGGAAGTTCTATAGACAATCTCAACCACCTCCATCCCGTTTTCCCAAATTTTTAATTTCTTAAAATTCTTCATTATTGATAATTTTAAATTTGATTCAATTAGAAATGAATCTCTGCAGATATATTGTTCTTCTATTTAAAGCAGTTTCTTGACAAACAGTTTATAGCACAAAAGTACATAGTGATTTAGGCATAGTCATTTTATAAGTACTTGTATTCGAATATAAACGTTTAGATTTTCTATAAATGTTAAATTTCAATTAAGACTTCCTCTACACATGCACCCATGATATACTGGATCTTTAACCTTTCGTCCTAAAGTCTACTGCTGGAAACAGAAGGCCAACAACCCAAAGCCGGTAGCTGGTAGCCGGAAGCCGGTAGCCCCCAGCCGGAAGCCGGAAGCTGGTAGCCGGAAGCCGGAGGCCGGAAGCCATTTTTTATCTACTTTCATCCTCCCGAACAAACGGATTATGGAAAGACTCACCGGATTAATTGGCATTGTATTAATACTTGGATTGGCACTTCTCGCCAGTAACAATAGAAAGGCAATAAATAAACGACTGGTGATTAGTGGTCTTTTATTGCAGTTATGCATTGCGGTGCTGGTTCTAAAGATTCCTCCTGTTACTGCATTTTTTCAGTATATCGGTCACGGCATGGAGAAGATAGAGATGTTCGCCCGGCAGGGTGCTTCATTTGTGTATGGTGGACTCGGTGCGGTGCAGTTTGATGGTACTGTGGCCAATTATGCAGCCGGAGGATTTGTGTTTGCGTTTAATGTGACCGCAACGATTATTCTGGTTTGTGTTTTAGTGGCGATCCTGTATCATTTCAGCATCATGCAAAAGGTGGTGTCGGTGATTGCGAAGGCGATGAATTTTGTGATGCGCGTGAGTGGGGCAGAGGCCTTGAGTAATGTGGCCAGTGCCTTCGTCGGACAAGTAGAAGCGCAGGTGATGATTCGTCCGTATCTTGCCGGAATGACCAATAGCGAATTGCTGGCGAGTATGAGTGGTAGTTTAGCTTGTATTGCCGGAGGAATTTTAGTGGTGTATGTCAATATGGGAGCTGCAGCAGGATTTGATCTGGCACCGAAACTGATTGCAGCGAGTCTCATGGCTGCCCCGGGAGCACTGGTGATTTCCAAAATTGTTTTTCCTGAAACGAAGGAAAGCGAGACGATGGGCAATGTGAAACTCGAAGTAAAGAGTCCGTATATCAATGTGGTAGATGCTATTTCACACGGCGCGGGAGATGGATTTAAGATCGCCATGAATGTGATCGCGATGCTGATCGGTTTTATTGCATTGATTGCATTGGTCGATTGGTCCTTGGTACGAATAGCCCATATTTTTAATCCGGATTTTGATCTCACCCTCAACTGGATTTTCGGGAAGCTGTTTTACCCGATGGCCTGGGCGATGGGAGTTCCTGCAACAGATGTCAACAATGTAGCCACCCTTCTCGGACAAAAGCTCACCATCAATGAATTCGTCGCTTTCCAGAATCTGGCGAATAAATCGGTACCAATACTCACCGAAAAAGGACTGCTCATTGTCTCCATTGCCATTTGCGGCTTCGCCAATTTTTCCAGCGTAGGCATGCAAATCGGAGGCATTGGTGAATTAGCTCCCGGCCGCCGCGGTGACCTCGCCCGCCTCGGACTCAAAGCCCTCTTCTGCGGCACCCTCGCCTCTTACCTCAGCGCTACTATTGCAGGTATTATTATCTGACCTTATTTCGCTTTCAATCTCTAGATCAGACAATCGGTGGCGGCGTTAACAACTGCGAACAGCGTCTCGTTGCCTCCCGACATACTCCCAATGATGATCCACCCATCTTTGGTGAGGCTCCATCTCGTTTAGGAAATTTTCGCCCGCGATCACGAGCTAAAGCTCGCGACAAACCTGACTCCAATCAAGAGCTATCATCTATCAACCCATACACATCTTCAAATCAACCCATATACCCATCTTCAAATCAACCCATCTTCAAATTTTCAAATCCTTCTTTTGAAACTATAAGTTAGTTTCCTTCCAAAAATCATTTTTACCCCGAAAATTAGACAAACACCTTTTATTCCTCGACCAACAGAGGTGCCTGCAATGCGGTAATTTCATTACTTTGCAGTTACTTAAGAAAATTAAAAGATGATAAAGAAAAAAATAATTGGTTTACTGCTGATTCTCGGAATCGGTTTCGGGCAGCAAGTACGTGCGGATGAAGGGATGTGGCCGCTCTTCCTGATTAAGCAATTGCAGGATTCAATGCAAGCCCGTGGATTACAATTGACAGCTGAAGATATTTACAGTATCAATAAAGCTTGTGTGAAGGATGGGATTGTTCGCTTGATGAGCAAACAGAACAGAATGTTTTGTACAGGGGAAATCATTTCTCAACAAGGTCTCTTTTTAACGAATCATCATTGTGGGTATGGTGCCATTCAGGAATTGAGTACCAATGAAGATAATATTTTGAAAAATGGTTTCTGGGCGAAGACGCAGAATGAAGAGCGTCCTGCAAATTTTAACATTGGTCTGCTTTCAAAGGTGGAGGATGTTACTTCCATGATTTTAGATAGTCTTCCTGCCGGAGATGATGAAGCAGCCAGGACAAAAGCCGTTGGTGCCGCTATGAAAGCAGCTACTGCGAAGTTAAAGGATGCGCTCGGCGAGAGTAAAGACATGTATGTGATCGAGGTCATTCCTTTTTGGGCAGGAAACCGTTGCCTGGCGATGTATTACGAAGTGTTTACTGATATCCGTCTGGTAGGAACACCTCCCGAGAATATCGGAAAATTTGGCGGTGAGACAGATAACTGGGAGTGGCCACGTCATACCTGCGATATCAGCCTCTTCCGTATTTATACCGATGCCAACAATAAGCCGGCTAAATTCAGTAAGGAAAATAAACCTTATGCACCTAAGTTTTTCTTCCCGATCAATATTCAGGGGCCACAGGAGAACAGCTATGCAATGATTCTGGGTTATCCCGGACGTACACAGCGCTATACCTACAGTGATGGCATTAAATTTTATGCAGAGAAAGAACGTCCAATGCGTGTAAAAGTGCGTCGTGATATTCTGGATATCTATGAAGAGTCCATGCATAAGGACCCGAAAATTAAATTGATGTACTCCGATAAATATGCCGGACTCAGCAATTATTGGAAGAAATTTATGGGCGAAGCCGATGCATTGAAGAAGTTAAATATTTATGATCGCAGGAAACAGGAGGAAAACAAGTTTGCAGCCTGGGTTAAAAGTGGCAATCATACCAAATACAATGATGTAATCAACCTGTATACTCAAGCCTATAGTCAAATTGATAAGTACGGCATGTTCGGTGTTTACCTTCAAGATGGTATTTCCAACTCACAACCCATGACATTTGCGATGGGAATGGGTCCCCTGGAAGCGTTGCTCGCGGATAAATCAAAGAAAGAAGAAGCGAAAAAGATGGCAGCTGAAATGGCAGCAGATCTGGATAAAGATTTTAAAGAGTTCCACGATCCCATTGAAAAGAAAGTACTAGCCTCCGTGTTAATGCATTTGGTCGAGGATCTGGATAATGCACAATTACCTGCAGCACTCGTGAATATGGCCAATAAGCACAAGAAGGATTATACCGCTATGGCAGAAGAAATGTGGAAGAAATCTTTCTTCGTGAACAAAGATAAATTTGCAAAATTTTTGAAATCTCCATCTCTGAAAACATTGCAAAAGATCCGATTTATAGCGTGACCAATGGTTATTTGACAGAATTGACGACGAAGATGCAGCCGGAAATTACGAAGATCAATACGCAATTGAGTAAAGCGAATCGTTTGTTCCAGGCCGGTGTGATGGAAATGAGTCCTGATCGTTTGTTTACACCGGATGCCAATGGCAGTATGCGTCTTACTTACGGTCGCGTATTACCGTACAAAGGAAAGGATGCCGTTTCATTTAAAGAGTACACCACTTCGAAAGGCGTTATTGAAAAGTACTCACCTGGTGATATTGAATTTGACGCGCCACCGAAGCTTATTGATATGATGAAGAAGAAGGATTTCGGGCAGTACGCCGATAAGGATGGTGAATTGCATATCTGTTTCCTCACCGATAATGATATCACCGGTGGTAACTCCGGAAGTCCCGTCATCAATGGTAAGGGTGAGCTCATCGGAACTGCATTCGATGGCAACTGGGAAGCGATCTCCAGTGATTTCGCATTCGAACCACAATTCCAGCGCACCATTTGTGTGGATATCCGCTATACCCTCTTTATTCTTGATAAATTTGGCGGTGCCGGACATCTCCTGAATGAAATGAAGATTATTCGATAATAGAAAGTGAAGTCTAATAAAAGCAGCCGTCAATCATTTTGATGGCTGCTTTTTTTATTAGAGTAGGAGTGACCGATAAACAGCTGAAGCGCATTTTCTTACTTAGTTTCTCTTCTTTTGAAGCTTAAACAGGAATAGTATTACCTTTGGTTACTTATTTTTTGTGGATTGAATTGAATCTTTAACTTATCACAATGAACGCACTGGAAGAATTATTATCGGCTAATAAGAAATGGGCCGGAAAAATGGTGGAAAGCGATCCACTCTTTTTTGAGAATCTTGTGAATGTGCAGTCGCCTGATTTTTTATGGATAGGTTGCTCTGATAGCCGGGTACCCCCCAACCAGATTACTCAAACTACACCCGGACAAATATTTATCCATCGCAATATCGCCAATATGGTCGTGCATACCGATTTGAATTTGCTGAGTGTGTTGCAATATGCCGTGGAAATATTAAAGGTGAAGCATATCATTGTTTGCGGGCATTACGGCTGTGGAGGAGTGAAAGCCGCCATGACCAATCATAGTTACGGACTCATCAATAAGTGGCTCAGAAATATTAAGGATGTTTATCGTTATCATCAGGATGAAATTGAAATGTTGGGAACTGAAGATGAAAAACTAAATCGATTGATTGAGTTGAATGTCTCCGAGCAAGTGCTGAATCTCGCGAAAACTTCCATCGTCCAAAAGTCATGGGTTCAAAACAATGGCCCTCATTTGCATGGATGGGTGTATGACCTGCACGACGGTGTCATCCGACCCTTATTACACTTGCCTCCCGGATCTAAATTGGATCATCCGATCTTTGAATACGATAATCTGGAAGATTAAATTTGAGAAGAAGGTTCGTTCAGAGCTGGTAAGATTAATGATTACTATTTTTAGATAGTATGGATGGTAGGGAAAGTTAATTTTTAAAGAGACTAAATGATAACCAACTGCCCTTCGAAATCATAAAGAACACATTGTTTTGGCTTTTTCCTGCTTCGTCGATGGGAAACACAAAAATCACTTATATATATAACATTAGTACCATAACTATAGTGCTGAAATATATCCTCAAAAAATGTGTCTAAAACATACAAAATGACTTGCCGCATATAAAAATTCTCTAGTCAAATGAATAGATCGTGAAGGCTACGTTGCCTCGAAATAAAGAATGTTTGGAAGTAATATATTTTCTTGTTTAAGAAAAGTCCTCCGTGATTCCTTAGTGATCTTTGTGCCGTGGTAAAAAAAGGACGATTTCCAGGAGGACGAGATCTTTTTTCACTTAAATTTCAATTAGTATTTTTCTACAATCTAATTTATTTTCAAACGGAAAGTATCGCAAGGTTTCGCGTTGAAGGGTTTCTCGCAGATCCCGGTAGCAACCGGGAGAGGTGTCGCAGAGTAGTTTTCGGGAAGCACAGTAAGTGGAATTTAATCTATCAATTTAAAATCCCCAACTAACGTCGTCGCTGAGACACCAAAAAACCATCTATAAATATTGTATTATGTTATAACAATAAGGTTGAAAAATATCATCAAGAAAAGGGGCGAAAACAGGAGCAGTTCATTAAAATAAAAAACCCGGTACTTCGCAGCACCGGGTTTTTGTTTTGGCTTTTTGTTATTATTTCACTACACTGAATCGTTGCACAGCCATCTCACCATTAGCGAAGATGTTGATCAGGTAAGTACCTGCTGCAAGACTACTCACATCAACTGACAATGTATTGCTGTTGTTTAACACCGGCTGAGTGATCAATACCTTTCCGGTAACATCAGTAATATTGAAAGCTTCTGCTACAGTATTTGGTTTTAATACGATGTTAAAGAGATTAGATGCGGGATTAGGGTACGCAGATTCCAATACATCATTGTTTATCTCATCCACTCCAGTTACTACCGGGAAGGCAATGACTGTTCCATCAACCAATGCAGCATACAATCCGAATGCTTCACCATTCTGGTTGGTAGCAGGGTCAAGAAATCCGGAAGCAAATACTACCGCTGTTCCACCACCTAAGGTACTTAAGTTAGCAGCATACGCGGCAACGATGATGCTGTTGTTATTTCCTAAGTTTCACCATTCACAAAAGTGACAGTGTAGTTAACAAGCGTATCATTAGCAGAGGTTGAAGTCTTTGGAGCAATACCAATTTCTATTGGAGTATCTGCTGCAATATCGATGAATGGAGTAGCGGTACGGAAGGCGAAGTTGTCAAGTAATAAGGTGCCGTTTACATAAACATCCACACTGTCAGCAACCGGATCTGCACAATTGTGAATGACCTGTAAGCGGGCTGCACTTGTTGCAGGGAAGGTCACTACTGAACCATCTGCCAATGCGGCAAACAAACCGAAGGCTTCACCATTCTGATTGGTGGCAGGATTTAAAAATCCGGAAGCGAAGACTACTGCCGATTGATCAGGAATAAGACTTAACGGAGCAGTAAAGCTGGCCACTATAGTATTTGTACCTGCTGCTTTTACATCCAGAAGGTAGGTGTTAGCAGGTACATTTATATATCCTGTGAAGTCAGTATAGGAAGCACCGTTTACCAATGTAGCTACATTTCTGGCAGCAACATCAACACCCGGAGCATCCGTTGCACCGTGCAATACACGAAAATCAACCTCACCTGCATTGTTCGCTGATTCACGCATCCCATCGGAGAGAATCAATTGAAATCCTGTAGGTACCGCATCAGGATTTGCAGCAAATGAAGCAGGGTTTAACACACCACTGGCGATGGCCACATAGGTGCTGCCGTTCATGAGTGTAACAGGTATATTTACAATGGTATCGTTTACAGAACTGCTATTACCCGGTGCTATACCGATGTTAAGAACTACATCAGAGGGAACGTTGATGTAGGGAGTAGCCGCGCGGAATGCAAAATCATCCAACAATAATCCGCCATTTACATATACGTCAACTGTGCTTGCTGCAGGGTCAGCGCTATTGTGAATTACCTGTAGACGAGAGTTGGATGTGTCATTTAATGCAATGACAGTTCCGTTGGGAAGGGCTGCGAACAAACCGAACGCTGCTCCATTTTGATTGTTGGCAGGGTCTAAGAATCCTGAAGCAAATACTACAGCTGCACCGCCTGTTAATCCGCTAAGTGGTGCAAAGTAAGTAGCAATAATCGGACTTCCTGCAGCAGGAGTAATATCCAATAAATAATCAGCAGCAGGTACGTTGATGTAACCCTGAAGGCTGGTGTAAGTGATACTGTCAATAAGCTGAGCTACATTGCGGGCATATACATCCACTGCAGGTGCATCGGTGGCTCCATGCAATACAGCAAGGTCTACATTAGCACCGTTCAATCCTGTTTCCTGCATTCCGCTGAACAAGAGCAATTGAAATCCGGTTGAAATGCCTTCCGGATTTGCAGAGAAGCTGGCAGGATTTAATACACCGTTAGCAACAGCTACATAAGTTCCGCCATCATTCAAAACAACTGGAATGTTTACTAAAGTATCGTTGGCACTTGTACTGTTACCACCTGCTATACCTATGTTCAAAGTTTGTCCGCTGTTCACATCAATGAAAGGTGTTGCTTCACGGAAATTGAAGTTATCCAATAAGAGTGCTCCGTTGACATAAACATCTACTGATGCCGCTGCTGGATCTGCTGCATTATGAATTACCTGTAAACGTGCATTACCTACTTTATTCAAGGTAACTACTGCACCACTTGGCAATGCTGCGAATAATCCAAAGTCAGCACCATTTTGATTTTGAGAAGGGTCAAGGAAACCTGAAGCGAAAACCACTGCAGCACCACCGGCGAGTCCATTCAACTCGGCAGAGAAAGTGGCTACGATAACAGAGTTATTACTGCCCGGTGTGATGTCGAGCAGATAATCTCCGGCAGGTACACTGATGTAAGGAGCGAAATCAGTATACGCGGCATCGTCAATCAGAATGCCTGCACCTTGTGCAAGTACATCCACCGTGGGTGCATCCGTGGCGCCGTGAAATACTTTTAAGTCTACTTCACCTGCATTCTGCGCAGCGTTACGGATGTTAGCGGAGAATCGCAATCTGAAGCTGGTAGAAACCGCATCCGGGTTAGTTGCAAATGAAGAGGGTGTAAGCACTCCGCTGGCAATGGCTACATAGCGTTCGTTTTGTACGAATGTTCGCGGAATGTTAACGATGGTGTCATTGGCACTGGTGCTATTACCGGGGGCAATACCTATGTCAATGTTCACTCCCGAAGGAACTGTTAAAAATGAAGTTGCTGTTCTGAAAGCAAAATCATTTAATGTAAGCGCGCCGTTGATATAAACATCAACAGTAGCTGCTGCAGGATCTGCACAATTGTGAATCACCTGGAGTTCTGCCTGAGCCATACTCTCTGCGGAGAAAGCGGTTGCAAGCAGTAAAGCAAGTAAAGATTTTTTGAGTGTCATTGTTTAATAATAGTTTTATGTTTAGTTCCATTCAATAACAAGCGTTGTTTAACTTTGTTTATGGGGAGCTGTTAAAAGGTTAAACATGTTTTTAATGACATGTTTATTAAAGCTTTAGGCCGTTTCTTCGAAAAAGTGTCCTTGTACTTTATTTTGGAGAGATTGTATTTTTTGAAGCAGTAAAAACTAAATGAAAATTATTTTGTTTAAGAAGGTTTGTGTTTTTTCAAAGAACCTGTCATATCATTGTAATGAAAGGAGAAAAATAGAAACAGGATATAAACCATCCTATTTCTAAAAGCTTCAACAGCAAATTAAGCGCTGATAATACCTTTCTTTCGAAGGATTACGGTCCTTAAAATTTCTGTTGAATTGAGGTTTCGGTAGGCATTTACCTCGCAGCGTATAGCATAGTGATCGCCTGCATCGGTCAGTCAGTTAATTTGATCGCGAAGCCTCGCGATGTGTTAATTTGAAGATTTGGTCGCGAAGCCTCGCGATGTGTTGATTTGAAGTTCTCCGTAGCGAGTGACATGTTTGAAAGTGTGTTGAATTTGGATCTGATGATCTAGTATTTGACGATAGATGATCTCTTGAAATGTGATGATTATTTATCCGAGACTGTCTGACAGGGATGATGATGGTATTTTCTAACGTAAGCTTTGCAGGTATTTTTCTGCAGTTTGCATGAGTGTATCGTACCTGTTTTTATCCATTTTTTCCAACTGGCGGACCATCATGCTCATACGGGGGTTTTTCAGGAAAAATGCTTTGTGTTTGCCAATGAATCGCCAGTAGAGCGCATCCCAAATCAAGGCTTCGCTATCAGACCAAGTCCCTTTTTTATAATTGCTCATTTTCAGAATATAGTTGGAGCCGGAGATATAGGGCTTGGTACTCATCAATCCCCCATCGGCAAATTGACTCATGCCATAAACATTGGGCACCATGACCCAATCATAGGAATCGATAAACAACTCCATGAACCATCGGTATACGTCATCCGGATCGAATTCACAGAGTAACATAAAATTCCCTAGTACCATCAGGCGTTCAATATGGTGAGTGTAACCGGATTTTAAAACTCTCTTTATGGCGATGTCAACAGGTTTGATTCCTGTGCTTCCTGTATAAAAGCTTTCCGGAATTTTTCGGTCATGTTGAAAATAATTTGTTGTGCGTTGCTGTACACCCTTTAGTTCATAGATATGCCGGATGTATTCACGCCATCCAATAATTTGCCGGATAAATCCTTCTAAAGAGTTCATCGGAATATGATATCGGGTACCTGCTTCCAGTGCTTTCTGGACGATGGTTTGAGGATCAAGTAATCCGGTGTTGAGCATCGGAGTGATGATGCTGTGAAATAAAAATCCATCTTCCTCAACAATGGCATCCTGATAAATACCATAATTCATAAATCTGTTTTTCAAGAACTCATCTAGCCAAATTTGGGCCTGCCTGTGTGTAATGGGATAACGTATCTCATTCAGCTCGCCGATATTGTTTTTAAAATGTTTGTTCACATAAGCTGTTGCCTCGGAATAATGCACATCCTCTTTTTCCCATTGATACCGGGGTAGTGGAACATTGGCAGGAATTTTTTTTCGGTTTTCGATATCAAAAGTCCATTTTCCTCCTGTTGCCTTTTCCTCTTCTACCAGAATTTGATATCGCTTGCGTTGTGCAATATAGTATTCGGTGAGATGAAATTTATTTTTACTTCCAAAGTGCTCTTTTCCATAACTGCTGCTATCAAAAAAGTGGGGCGAAGGGTAGCTATTTAATTTTATTTTATTTTGATTGGCATAGCGATGCAGTCGCCTGTTTGCCAAATAGTCAACCGGATCACAGACATGAATTTCTGTGATTCCTTTCTTGCCTAAATCTCCGAACAACTTTTCCAACTTCGATTTTGTATGAATGGCATCGAGGTAGGTGACTTTATACTTTTCAGTTTTTAATTTTGCTTCATATGCTTTCATGGAGGCACGATGAAAAGCAAGTTTTTGTTTGTGAAAATTAAAGTGGCTGAAGAAAAAGCTCATCTTCAAGCAGCAGGACCGCTCTCTCCGGTTGCAAGGCCGGATGATCGGCGAACAATTGGTGGGGGAGGATGAGGGTTACTTTAGACACAGCCCATTAACAATCCGTGTGTTGAATTGTTCAATTGCCATAAAAAATAAAATGGATTTAAATTTTTAAATACGAAGCAACAACCGAGCACATCAATACTGATCTGCATCCGGCGCCGGAAAAACCTGCTCTATTCTTTTATAAATTTAGCGGAACGCCATCCTTTATCTGTCAGCACTTTCAATACATACATGCCGGGTGCTAAACGGGAAATATCGCAGCGATAGGAGTTCCCTTCCTGCTGGACATCTTCAATATCCGTCAAACTACCGGAGATACTAACGATACGCATATCGGTGAGTTGATAGGTAGAACGGAATGTAATTTCCTCTCCGGCCGGATTAGGATGGACGCTGAGTTCTTCTGAAGTTTTATTTTCAGGTCCTATGCGGAGTGATCCGTTTGAAAATTGTTGTAATAAAATACTATCCGCAAACTGTATCCCGCTGCCATTCTCATAGCTGATTCTTTCATAACCCGCAGCATAGTAAAAGGTACTTCTTCCTTTGCTAAGATCTGTAAAGCCGGCGTTCAGTGATGCGGGATTGAAAGGAAGATTCCATACATGGTTATAATCATATAATTTTTTTCCGCGCTTGCTATAGCGAAGCATCATGTAAGATCTCGTTTTTAAAGTTCCACCACCTGAAAGCGGATACAGAAATTGTTTGTCGCCGCATATCAGTAAGGAGCCGTCTTTTTCCACCTCGAGTGACACAGGTTTTGATTTATTTCCATAATAGCGATGCCAGTCAACAACACCATCCTTAAAAAGAGCCGCGAAATTTTGGTGTCAAAGCCGCCGGGATTATTATTACTGCTTCCTACTGCATGCACATAGGAATTACGACTGACCACCATTCTGTAATCACGAACTTCATAATTCTGAAAGGTCCACTTTAAATTACCCGTGTACGTATAGCACCTGATGATACCATGACAACGGTTGATGGTGTCGCCTGGAGCAAGTCCATAAATAGTACCTGCTACTACCACCTGACTGTTCGTGTTGTTGGTATAGACGTGTAAAGAAGTTACCCGGTTGGTATCGGTAGTGTTGGGAATGAGTTGATCTTTGACTTCATAGACAAGAGCCATCGATGCATTCAGTTTTTCTAAATAGAAAAAATTACCATATAAACTTTCTTTTCTGGAACCTCCGATGTAAATATCTCCTGTGGGCATTATTGCATAATCATGAATATAATATCCATCATTTGAAGCCTGACCGACTTTAACGGTATTGTTTTTATAGGTCCCGGCCGCATTTTTCCTGCAAACACCTCTTCCCCATATTTGATCAGCAATGTCACGGTAACGGTAGACGAAAAATTTATTGGCAGTATTGTCAATTCCTCCACCGATCAATTCACAACTATCTACTGAACTTCTGAGCAATGCGAAAGTGGCAGAATCCGTTTGGAAGAGATTATAATCAATGACCTTTAAGTGCATTTGAAATTGAACCGGATCGGAGGATTGTTCAGCAATGACTAAACGTTCCTGAACAGTATCAATACGGAAACTTCTGATCGAGGGGTTTCCACCGGCAACCGAAAAGGAATTCTGAAGGAGAACTGTTCCCGTTGAATCCAATAATCGTATCTGATAAGTGAACGGCGATTGTGTGTAGTCGTAAGTGAGTTGGAATAATTTTCCGTCCGGTCTGCTTTCCGTACGATTGATCCTGGTGGAAAGAACATCTCCTTCCATGGTCTTCCATCCGGTTTGTGCTGAAACGGAAATGGTTAGAAGGATCATTATGACTAAAGTGGTTATCTTTTTCATGAGCAAATGGTTGAATCTGTAAAATTAGACAGCTCCATTGCCCGTAAAGTTGAATTTTTAAAAGTCTATTCACTATTTGAATGTGTATAACTGCATCCCATCGTTTTAATGAAGAAGTTGAAAGAGGGGGTTATCGAAAATGAGATGGGAAAAACATATATCTGGAATTGAACTTTTATTTAAGGGAAAAGCCAAACTTTATAAGTCAGGTAGTTTCACTTCATCTGGAACAATAAAAGCAGATTTGAAACGCGTATCCAATTTGTTGAGAAATCCTGATGCCTCGAGTCTGGTCCGGAAATCTCCGGCACGTACTTTAAAATTAGGTTGCTGATAAACGAGATAAGCTGGAATTTCAGGATATGTTATTAAAAAGTCGGCCCGAATTTCCTGCGCCTTCGTCCGGTCACTCCCAAAATAAATCTGAATCCGATAACCCGGCATCGACATCTTTGCAGCGTTCACCCGTTTATGCCTGTCCACAAGTTCATCCGCCTGCTTTTCAATTGTGCCCGGTTGAGCAAATAATTGACAGGGAACGAATAAAATTATTAACAATAGAAGTCGCATGGGCCAAAGATAAGATTTAGTCATTTATCCGCGAATTGAATTTTAAACAACTATTAATCAGCATTTTTAGCTAAGAGGCTGTGTTTTATTCGCCGGAATGAAAAGATGTCGATGTTTTTGGATCTGATGGACTTAATCATTTCGAAAAAAAGGATTCCCTTCATAAGTATTGATTATTAAATATAATTATATTCAAATTTTATATGGTGGGGGATAAAAACCAAAATTCAGGTCGTTGACTTGTGGAAGATAATAGGATTAGTCCGCTGGTTTTTCTTTATCAATTTAGAATTGATCAAAATTTTTGAAATTTTAATGAAGTTAGCCGGTTTGGAATATAGTTTATGCTAAATTTGGCGCTCAGAAAAACAGACTTTATTGTCAACTCACAGTAAAAATAAAGTCCAACCTTACTTATCATTAATACTATCGAACTTATGCCGCGTTACGGATACAGGTGTTTGAAAATCACGATTCTAGCCTTGTCCCTGATCGTTATCTTTCAACGTTCTTCTCAGGCCCAACCGGATGGTGAGGCGCTGTTCAAAGCCAATTGTACAGCCTGCCATTTGGTTTCTGAAGATGTTGTTGTTGGTCCGGGATTGAAAAATGTACACACCAAGTACAAGGAAGATTGGCTGATCAAGTGGATTAAAAATTCTTCCGCATTAATTAAGGCAGGGGATCCTGCTGCGGTGAAAATATACGAACAGTTCAATAAAGTGGCTATGCCTGCTTTCAATCTCAGTGATGATGAGGTGAAAGCTATGATAGCCTATATCAAGACGGAAAGTGAAAAAGCTCCTGCTGCTCCAGCTCCCGGTACTGCCGGTTCAACAGCAGATGCAGGCGCTGCTAAGAGTGATAATTTCCCGACCGTTCTTTTATTAGTCACTATTTTATTGATTGCACTTTATGTTATTCTGAATAGGGTTCAAAAAGGTCTTAAACGGATTGTTGACCAGCGTGAAGGTCGTCCGGAACCTGTTGTGCTTCATGGCAAAGCCGGCGTTAAACACTGGATTCGTGAACATAAAAAATTAATCGCTGTTCTCTTTATTATTGGTTCTGTTTGGGGAGTGTTATGGGATGGAATGCGCTTGGCCAGGATTGGTATTCAGCAAGGTTATACGCCCGATCAGCCGATTAAATTTTCACATAAACTGCACGTAGGTCAGAATAAAATTGATTGCCGCTATTGTCACTCCGGTGCTGAGAAATCAAAGAATGCCGGAATTCCTTCACCAAACGTTTGTATGAATTGTCACAAGTATGTGAAGAAGGGTCCTAATTATGGTACAGAGGAGATTGCCAAAATTTATGCAGCGATCGGTTGGGACGTTGAAAAGCAACAGTACACCGGCAAGACAAAACCTATCGAATGGGTGCGTATCCACAACCTTCCTGATTTGGCTTATTTCAATCACTCCCAGCACGTAAAAGTAGGAGGAGTGGCCTGCGAAACCTGTCATGGACCTGTAGGTGAGATGGAGGTAGTACAACAGTTTTCACCGCTTACTATGGGATGGTGTATTCAGTGTCACCGCGATACGCAGGTAAAAACGGAAGGCAATGCATACTATACTGAAGTGCATGAAAAAATGAAAAAGCAATATGGCAATGATGTGAAGCTGACAGTTGAGAAACTGGGTGGAACAGAGTGCGCCCGTTGTCATTATTAATAGTATAATTAACAAAAGATGCTTAGTAGAGGCAGTTCTAGAATAAACCCTGGTATAACCACCAAGACAGTTATGGAAAAGCGATATTGGAAAGGTGTTGAAGAACTCAATAATGATCCTGAGTTTGTACGCCTTCGCGACAATGAGTTCTTCGAGCACTTGCCTTTGGATGAGGCCCTGCAGAAAAAAGCAGATTCAGCCTCTTCTACAAGTCGCCGGGATTTCTTAAAATTTCTTGGATTCAGTGTGGCTGCTGCATCTCTCGCAGCCTGTGAAGCCCCTGTAAAAAAGGCGATTCCTTATGTAATAAAGCCGGAAGAAGTCACCCTCGGTATTCCTAACTATTACGCATCTACGTATGCTGATGGTTCTGACTACTGTAGTATCCTCGTAAAAACGCGTGAAGGTCGTCCGATTAAAATTGAAGGAAATGAACTTTCTCCTGTAAATGGAGCAGCAGCAAGTGCCCGTGTTCAGGCTTCGGTTTTGAGCTTGTACGATATTGCACGCTTGCCACAACCCATGGCGAATAAAAAGCGCAGCGATTGGGCTACGGTTGATGCAGAAATTACTTCTAAAGCTGGCTCAGCAAGCTGCTGCCGGAAAAAGATCGCTATCGTTAGCTCTTCACTGGTGAGTCCTTCCGCTAAAAATGCGGTGAATGATTTTATCGCTAAATATCCGGGTGCGAAGCATGTGGTTTATGATGCAGTTTCTGCTTACGGTATCGTTAAAGGAAATGAGCTTTCTTTCGGAAAGGCAGTCATTCCTTCCTATAGTTTTGATAAAGCGGAAGTGATCGTGAGTTTCAATGCTGATTTCCTGACTCATGGATTACTCCGATCGAGTTTTCTCGTCAATACGGCGTTACAAGTAAAGCTGCGTGATGGTAAGAAGACTTTGTCGAAACATTATCAGTTTGAAAGCAATGCTTTCACTGAGTGGTGCAAATGCTGATCAGCGTTATAAAATTAAACCCAGTCAGCAATCGTCTGTAGTGGCTTCGCTCTACAATAAAGTAGCAGCAATGGCCGGTGGTACATCGGTTTCGGCAGCAGCGACTCCTTACGATAAGCAGTTGGACACCATCGCGAAGGAACTGATGAATGCAAAAGGCAAAAGTGTAGTAGTGAGTGGATCGAATGATCCCAATGAGCAGGTGGTAGTGAATGCTATCAATCATCTCTTGGGGAATTATGGAGCAACACTTAATCTGGATCGTGCCTGTAATTTGAAAAACAGTAACGATGCCGGAGTAGCGGAGTTATTGAATGATATGAATAGTGGTCAACTGGGTGCTGTCATTTTCTGGAACAGCAATCCGGCGTATTCATTGCCCGATGCCAAATCTTTTGTTACCGCGCTTTCTAAGGTGCCGGTGAAGATTTCTTTCGCGGATCGTGAAGATGAAACTGCCCAACATTGTGATTATATCTGTCCTGATCATCATTATCTCGAATCATGGGGTGATGCTGAACCGTATAAAGGTTCTTTCAGTTTGATGCAGCCTACCATTCGTCCTTTGTTTAAGACACGTCAGGCCGCTGAGAGTATTATGAAATGGGCAGGAGCCACGCAAGCTGACTATTATACCTATATCCGCGATTTCTGGGCTGCGAAAATCTACCCGATGCAAAGCGGTATCAGTTCTTTTGAAGCCTTCTGGACGCAGTCATTGCGGGATGGTGTTTTTGAATCAGGCTTTGTGATGGGTGGCGTTAGTTCGTTTACCGGAGATGTGGCTGCCGCGGCTAATCAACTGTCAAAACCTGCCAGCGGAATTGAATTAGTGACCTATGAAAAAACCGGACTCGGAAATGGAACCCACGGAAATAACCCCTGGTTGCATGAACTTCCGGATCCTATAACCAAAATTTGTTGGGATAATTATTTTGCCGTACTCCCGGCTTTCGCAACAAAAATGGGATGGCGTCAGGGAACGGTGATAGAGGTGAAGTCTGGCAATACTACCGTTAAAGGTCCTGTATTGCTGCAACCGGCTATGGCTGATGAAACCATTGCCGTGGCTATCGGTTACGGACGTACGAAAACCGGAAAAGCCGGTGATAATGTAGGCGTAAATGCATATCCTTTTGTGAGTATGTCGGGCGGTGCTTTAAAATATTTTGCTACCGGCGTTAACGTTAACAAGACTGTCGACGATGATTATCAGTTAGCGACGACTCAGTCACATCATACGATGATGGGTCGTGATATCGTGAAAGAAACGAGTCTCGCCGCCTGGTTGAAAGATCCATCTGCAGGAAATCATGTTCATCTTATTGAATCTCCCTACGGTCCGAAAACACCGGAACAGTTGGATTTATGGGCGACACCCGAACAACCCGGTCACGAGCGCCCGAACCATGCATGGGGTATGGGTATCGACCTCAATAGTTGTATCGGTTGCGGTGCTTGTGTGATTGCCTGTAATGCAGAGAATAATGTTCCCGTTGTAGGAAAAGATGAAGTAGGACGTTCTCGTGAAATGCACTGGATACGTATCGACAGATATTATACCAGTGATACCAATAAGCAGAATGCAGAAGAGAAAGGTCTGGGCAAACTGGATATGTACGGAGAGATGGAAATACCGGCGGCCGATAATCCGCAGGTGATGTTCCAGCCTGTAATGTGTCAGCATTGTAATCATGCTCCATGTGAAACGGTTTGTCCGGTGGCTGCAACCACACATAGTTCTGACGGATTCAACATGATGGCTTATAACCGTTGTGTGGGTACCCGTTATTGCGCGAACAACTGCCCATACAAAGTACGTCGTTACAACTGGTTTAAGTATAGCGATAATGAGCAGTTCCCATTCAACATGAACGACAATCTCGGAAAGATGGTACTCAATCCGGATGTTACCGTGCGTTCACGCGGGGTAATGGAAAAATGCTCGATGTGCGTTCAGCGTATTCAGTATGGTCGCCTCGAGGCAAAGAAAGAAAATCGTAAAATCAAGGACGGAGAAATTAAAACCGCTTGCGCGCAATCTTGTCCTACCAATGCTATCGTATTTGGAGACTTCAATGATGCGAACAGTCAGTTGAGTCAACTCTTCAAAGATGAGCGGAGTTATCACCTGCTTGCTGAGGTGAAGACAAAGCCATCTGTATTCTATCAAACAAAAGTTTGGAACCGTCCTGCTGTGGAAGGTGACAAACATCATTCTTAATCGAAACAATAACTACCAGTATAGTATCCTTCACCTATGCATAAAGAATCGGAACTTCGCCCACCATTGATCCTTGGTGACAAGACATGGCACGACATCTCAAATGATGTTTGCCGCCCGGTGGAATCAAAAGCCAACAAGTGGTGGTGGCTTGCTTTCTCCTTATCCCTCGCCGCATTTTTGTGGTGGGTGATCGCTGTTTCTTACACCGTTGGTACCGGACTTGGGGTGTGGGGATTAAATAAAACAGTAGGTTGGGCCTGGGACATTACCAACTTCGTATGGTGGGTCGGTATTGGTCACGCCGGGACATTGATCTCCGCGATCCTTTTACTGTTCCGTCAGAAATGGCGTCTATCAATTAACCGTTCCGCGGAAGCCATGACGATCTTCGCGGTAATTTGTGCGGCGAGTTTCATCGTCTCTCACATGGGTCGTCCATGGGTGGCTTACTGGCCTTTACCATTACCGAATCAGTTTGGTTCGCTTTGGGTGAATTTTAACTCTCCGCTGGTATGGGACGTATTCGCGATCTCTACTTACTTCAGCGTATCCTTAGCCTTCTGGTATACCGGACTCATTCCTGACTTTGCTGTTGTACGTGACCGTGCGAATACCAAATGGAGAAAAAGAATTTACACGATCCTTAGTTTCGGTTGGGTAGGTTCAGCGAAAAACTGGCAGCGCTTTGAAGAAGTATCCTTAGTACTGGCAGGACTTTCTACACCACTTGTACTTTCAGTACACTCGGTGGTATCTATGGACTTCGCCACATCGGTGGTTCCGGGATGGCATACTACCATCTTCCCTCCTTACTTCGTGGCCGGTGCCATCTTCTCCGGTTTCGCCATGGTACAGACTTTATTGATCATCGTGCGAAAAGTATTAACGCTGGAAGATTACATCACCATCTATCATATTGATATGATGAACCGTGTAATATTGATTACAGGATCTATCGTAGGTGTAGCTTATATCACAGAATTCTTCATCGCCTGGTATTCAGGTGTGGAATATGAGCAATATGCATTTATCAATCGTGCAACGGGACCTTACTGGTGGGCCTACTGGAGTATGATGACTTGTAACGTTATCACTCCACAGCTCTTCTGGTCGAAGAAATTACGCGAGAGTGTATTCGCCACATTTATCATTTCCATTTTCGTAAACATCGGAATGTGGTTCGAGCGTTTCGTAATCATCGTGACATCGCTGCACCGTGATTATCTTCCTTCCAGCTGGACCATGTATTCACCTACCTGGGTGGAAGCAGGTATCTTCATCGGTTCACTTGGATTATTCTTTACCTGTTTCCTGCTATTCGCCCGTTTCTTCCCGGTTATTGCGATGAGTGAATTAAAGACGATTATTAAATCTTCTTCAGAAGGTGCAAAGAAAAAGCAATCCAAAACTCCTAAATCAGAACAACACGCATGAGCGCTAAACATAAAAAATTCGTTTACGGCATCTTCAAGGATGATGAGGTGGTAATGAATGCCATTCCCGTATTGAAAAGTCAGGGATTACGAGTGAAGGATGTGATTTCTCCCTTCCCGATTCACGGACTGGATCATGCATTGGGATTGGAGCGTACACGTATCTCCATTACCTGCTTCCTGTATGGAATGACCGGATGTAGTCTGGCATTGCTGATGATGTACTACATGAACATCTTCGATTGGCCGATGGATATCGGAGGTAAACCGAGTTATGCATTTTACAAAAATCTTCCTGCATTCATTCCTGTTACTTTCGAAAGTACTGTATTGTGTGCAGCGCATGGAATGGTCATCACCTTCCTCTTGCGTAGTAAATTACTTCCCGGTGTAGAGCCACACGTTATTCATCCGCGTATGTCAGATGATCATTTCGTAATGGCCATACAAATTACCGAGGACAGTGAAGCAGCGAATGTTGAAACCAAGCTCCGTGCTGCCGGTGCTGTAGAAACTATTAAGTAAAAACACCGAGAACAAATCTCTATGAATAAGCCCGCTGTGTTCCTTTCTGCTCTTGCAGGCGTTGTTGTACTAATGACATCCTGCAGCAGAGATCCTAAGGACCCCGGAATCCTGTATATGCCGGATATGTATACTTCTCCATCGTACGAAGTCTATTCTGCCAACCCGAATTTCCCGGATAGTATCACGATGCAGACACCTGTGAATGGTACTGTTCCGAGAGGATATAATTTCTTTACTTATCCCTCTACCAATGAAGGGTATGAAGCAGCAGGCCGCGACGTAAAAATCCGTTGGCACTTACTGAAGAAAATCAGGCAGAAGGAGAGCGACTCTATGAAATATATTGTACGCATTGCCATGGTGAAGCCGGTAACGGTGATGGTAACCTGGTAGCGATTGGTAAATTTCCGCCTCCTCCGTCTTATGCAACAGGTAATTCCAGTCGTGGAGGAAGTATGAAAGACCTGAGCGACGGTAAAATCTTTCATACCATTACTTATGGTATCAACCTGATGGGACCACATGCTTCTCAGATTAATCCGGAAGAGCGTTGGAAAATCGTCATGTTTGTTCACAAACTTCAAGGCGGTGCTGCTGCTCCTGTTGCCGCTGACTCAACAGCAAAAGATCCTTCTGGTGCCACTGCAATGGCGAAATAACATAATTGAATAAAGAATTTATGGGACATCACGGACATATCGAAGTAACCAGTACACAGCCCTACGATTTCACATCGCGGAATAAAATGATCGCCATCCTGATGATGGTGATAGGAGTGGTGGCTATTATTGCGCAGTTTGCAACGCATCATGAGCAAACATGGGCCAACCTTCTTGTGGAATAACTTTATTTTTCTGGGATGGCCCTGGGTGCTACTTTCTTTCTTGCTATTCAGTATGTGGCAGAAGTAGGCTGGAGTGCGGTAATTAAGCGTCCACTCGAAGCGATGGGACAGAGTTTGCCGGTGGCAGGAATTATTATGATTGTTATTCTTGCTTTTGGCGGAAGAAGCCTTTACCATTGGATGGAAGAAGGCATCACCGATCCGAATGCGCCGAATTATGATGCTATACTTGCCGGAAAAAGTGCGTTCCTTAATCCACTCTTCTTCTGGATTCGTGTGATATTATATTTTGCCATATGGAGTTATTTTGCACGTTTCTTCCGTTCCAATTCCTTGCAGATGGATGCCAGTCCGAACGTGGCGGCCTACCTCAAGAACAGAAGATTTGCAGCAGCTTTTCTCGTATTGTTTGCTGTGACAGAATCATTAATGTCATGGGACTTTATCATGTCATTGGAATCACATTGGTACAGCACCCTGTTCGCCTGGTACACTTTTGCCGGATTCTTTGTGACTTCACTCGCAGCACTTGCCTTTATTGTTACCTATTTACAACACCGTGGTTATCTGAAAGAGGTTTCAGAGCATCACCTGCATGATATCGGTAAGTTCATGTTCGCGTTCAGTATCTTCTGGACCTACCTTTGGTTCTGTCAGTTTATGTTGATATGGTATTCGAATATTTCTGAAGAGATCACTTACTTCATGTTACGTCAGGATCATTATCGTGGTATCTGGCTCGCTGCTTTCTTTATCAACTTCATCGCTCCATTTTTAATTCTGATGACGCGCGATGCAAAACGTAAAAAGTACCTGTTGATGTTTATGTCTGCGGTGATATTTATTGGCCACTGGCTCGACTTCTACATCATGGTGGTTCCCGGTTCAATGGTTACTGCCAGTCACCACGCCACTGCTCATGCCGGTGCCGGTGCTCATGGCGGACACGAGCTCATCTATGGAAGTATTGGTCTGATGGAAATTGGAACTACAATTGGTTTCCTTGGACTCTTCGCTTATATCACACAACTCTATCTCAGTAAATCTCCACTGGTAGTGAAACATCATCCAATGATGGAAGAAAGTCTTCACCACGCCATTTGATAACAATCGCACTACTTACATTAATAATTAAAGAAAAGATATGAATCTCTTGCTCACTCTGGCAATCGTGTTTGGTGTTCTGGTGCTTGTACGCATCGCTAACGTGGCACAAATGGCTGCGGAGCTCTCCGGAGAAAATGAGGATGATGAACAGGATAAATCGAACAAATGGAATGGAATGGGATTCCTCTTGTTTATGATTTTCGGTCTGGCCCTTATGACCTACTCCACTATCAAATGGCTGCCGCTAACCTTACCTGTTGCTGCTTCAGAACATGGAGTAAAGGTAGATGAGCTGATGGACCTCAACTGGGCGGTGCTGATCATCGTGTTTTTTATCACACAGTTTCTGTTGTTCTGGTTTGCTTATAAGTACAGATATAACCGTAACAAAAGATCCTTCTACTTCCATGATAATAATAAGCTGGAAGCCATTTGGACAATTGTTCCAACGATCGTTTTAGCCGGATTGATTGTAACAGGATTGGTAGAGTGGAATAAAATTACCGACTTAGCAACAAAGGAAGATGGTATTAAAATTCAGGTTTACTCTAAACAATTTGATTTCACAACCCGTTACGCAGGGAAGGACAATAAGCTGGGTGCTTCTTTTTTCAGAAATATTACAGATGCAAATCCATTGGGAGTAGATTCTGAAGATGTAGCTGCCAAGGATGATAAAATTGCTAAAGAGCTTGTAATGCCTGTAGGTCAGGAAATAGAACTGGTGATCAACTCACGTGATGTCATTCACTCTGTTTATTTACCGCATTTCCGTGTGCAGATGAATGCAGTGCCGGGCATGACCACCCGCTTCCATTTTAAGCCTACCGTTACTACGGCAAAGATGAAAGAGATCACAGGCGACGATAAATTTGAGTACATCATGCTGTGTAATAAAATATGCGGCGTGGCTCACTATAACATGAAGATGGGTGTCCGCGTACTGGAAAAGGATGAATATACCAAGTGGTTAAGAGGTGAGAAAAAAGTATTCGAGCCGGCTGCTGCCACTCCGGCAACTCCTGCTGCTCCGGCAGACAGTGTTAAAAGTCCGGTAGCTTCAATTTAATTTTTTTTAAATAAAGTGTTAGTACTAAATTAGAACAAAGAAAAAAATCACACAATGGAAGTGAATCAGCATAGCCCGGTGGGAACGCACCACGATGATCATTCGCATCATGGGCATGATCATCATCACGATCATGAGGAGAGTAATAACTTCTTCGCGAAGTATATTTTCACTACCGATCATAAAATGATTTCCAAGCAATTCCTCATTACCGCTATTATCATGGCGTTTTTGGCAATGGGAATGTCGCTTATTTTCCGTTTGCAATTGGCCTGGCCTGATACTAAGTTCCCCTTCCTCGAAGATATTATCGGCCGTTGGGGTAAGGATGGTAAACTCGATCCCGGCTTCTATCTCGCTTTAGTAACACTACATGGAACCATCATGGTGTTCTTCGTGTTGACAGGGGGATTGTCCGGTACTTTCTCTAATCTCCTCATCCCATTTCAGGTGGGTGCGCGGGATATGGCCTCCGGTTTCCTTAACGCCTTGTCGTTTTGGTTCTTCTTTGTTTCTACAGTAGTGATGTGTGCTTCGATATTTATTGAATCAGGTCCGGCTTCAGCAGGATGGACAGTGTATCCTCCATTAAGTGCGCTTCCACAAGCGATACCCGGCTCAGGTTTGGGAATGACGCTCTGGCTTATTTCCATGGCCTTGTTCATTGCTTCTTCGTTATTGGGTGGTATCAATTACGTGACAACCGTTTTAAACCTGCGTACAAAGGGGATGACCATGACCCGTCTTCCATTGACGATCTGGGCATTCTTCATTACTGCAATTCTTGGTGTACTGTCCTTCCCGGTATTACTGGCAGCTGCATTGCTGCTGATTTTCGACCGAAGTTTCGGCACCAGCTTCTTCCTGAGTGATATCTTTATTGATGGTGCTCCATTGGATTATTCAGGTGGTTCTCCGGTACTCTTCCAGCATTTGTTCTGGTTCCTCGGTCACCCCGAAGTATATATTGTATTGTTGCCGGCTCTTGGTCTTGCCTCAGAGGTAATTTCAGTAAATGCCCGTAAACCAATCTTCGGTTACAAGGCGATGATCGCGTCAATGCTTGTGATCGCATTCTTGTCCTTCATCGTATGGGGTCACCATATGTTTGTGACCGGAATGAATCCTTTCCTTGGATCTGTATTCGTGTTTACGACATTGCTGGTAGCGATACCCTCCGCTGTAAAAGTCTTTAACTACCTGACCACACTGTGGCGAGGGAATATTCAGTTTACGCCGCAAATGATGTTCGCCATGGGACTTGTTTCCACCTTTATTACCGGTGGATTAACGGGAATCATTCTGGGAGATTCAACCCTTGACATCAATGTCCACGATACGTACTTTGTAGTAGCTCACTTCCATATTGTAATGGGATCATCGGCCATCTTCGGAATGTTTGCAGGAGTGTATCACTGGTTCCCGCGTATGTATGGCAGGATGATGAATAAGAAACTGGGCTATATCCATTTCTGGTTTACAATCATCGGAGTATATGGCGTTTTCTTCCCGATGCATTTCCTCGGTTTAGGTGGTGTCCCACGTCGTTATTATGCCAATACAGCCTATGAGCCTTTTAGTGTTTTCATGGATATCAATGTCCTGATTTCTATCGCAGCAATCATTGGTGGTCTGGCGCAATTGATCTTCGCCTTTAATTTCTTCTACAGTATCTGGAGAGGAAAGAAATCAGTTCAGAATCCATGGAAATCGAATACCATTGAATGGACCGCACCTATTGAGCATCTGCACGGTAACTGGCCCGGTGAAACCCCCGTGGTACATCGCTGGCCTTATGATTATGGCAAACCCGGATCACCGGATGACTTCATTCCTCAAACGGTTCCTTACTCAGAAACTCCTGAAAGCAATACCCCCGAGGATCTAAAACATTAAGCGTTGAATAAATGAAGGAGCCCTGCAAAATTTGCAGGGCTTCCTTGTTTAATTCCTCCAATTCACCATTTACACTTTCTTTAAAAACTTATAATATTTACCTTAGCTGTTATGTTTACCTTTGAGAATAGTCCGGAGTGGGCACAGACACGCGACCAGCAGGATGAGTTGGCTTCCTTTCGAAATGAGTTTTTCATTCCTCAACATCAGGGACAGGATACGGTTTACTTATGTGGCAATTCGCTGGGAGTTCAACCTCGCAAAACGGCAGTATATGTAAATGAAGAACTGAACGACTGGGCAAAACTGGGAGTAGAAGGGCATTTTAAAAAGCATACAGGTTGGTTTGCCTATCATGAGTTGTTGCGGGAAAGTATGGCGCGTTTGGTAGGAGGAAAACCGCATGAAGTAGTGGTGATGAATCATCTCACCGTCAACCTGCATTTGATGATGGTGTCCTTTTATCGCCCTACTGCCGATCGCTATAAAATCATTTGTGAAGGTGGCGCATTTCCTTCTGACCGTTACGCACTGCAATCTCAGGTGGAATGGCATGGGTTTGATGCTGCTGACGCACTGGTGGAACTACAGCCACGCAAAGGAGAAGACATTCTTCGCCATGAAGATATTATTGAAGCCATTGAAGATTGCGGTGATTCATTAGCGTTAGTCATGCTGGGTGGTGTACATTATTTTACCGGACAGGTGTTAAATATGAAGGCCATTACCGAGGCGGCCCATGAGGTGGAGGCCTATGCCGGTTTTGATCTGGCGCATGCCACCGGGAATTTAAAGTTGGCCTTACATGACTGGAATGTGGACTTCGCTGCCTGGTGCTCCTATAAATACCTGAACGGTGGTCCGGGAACTGTGGGAGGCGCTTTCATCAATGAACGCCATACCCGTAATCCGCATCTCCCTCGCTTTGCCGGCTGGTGGGGCAACGATCCGGAAACAAGATTTACCATGCCCCATCGTTTTATTCCGGTGCCGACTGCCGATAGCTGGCAACTCAGCAATGCACCCATCCTCGAAATGGCAGCGCTCCGTGCTTCACTCGAACTTTTTGACAGAGCAGGAATGGAGAGACTCGCAAGGAAAAGTCTGGAATTGACAGCCTATCTCCAATATGTTGTTCAGGAGGTCCTGCGCGTGAAGAATAAGTCCGGTGCCATTCGTATAATTACTCCTTTCGATGAACAACAACAGGGATGTCAGCTTTCCTTGCAGATGGGGGAAGATGGCAAAAATGTTTTTGATGCACTGACTGCAGGCGGAGTGATTGCCGACTGGCGCGAACCGGATCAGGAAGGAAGAGAAGGAGGAGTCATTCGCGTAGCTCCGGTACCGTTATACAATTCGTTTTATGATGTTTGGCGTTTTGGTGAATTGCTGAAGTCCACATTGTAGAAGCAGGATGGTGAAACAGTAGACAGGTTCGGTCCGACAAACATTAGAATGTAACAATGGAGGAAGGAGGTAAACTTCGAATCAGTGGAAAAAGTACAGTGCCTGAATACCGGAAAAAGTACCCATGAAATAAATCGTAATAAATCTGTAGTAGAGAAGACGTCGGCAAATCTTTTTATTGTTAATCTTGTTATCTGTAAAATTCATCCCGTAAATCCTATCGAATGAAAAAATTTACCCTCATAGGAGCAGGCCTCGTTGGTTCATTGCTCTCCATCTATTTATCGAGACGTGGTCATAAGGTCACTATGTATGAGCGACGCCCCGATCTTCGTACCAATAGAATCAGCGCAGGACGTTCGATCAATCTCGCACTGAGCGATCGCGGTTGGAGAGGACTCGAAAAAGTAGGAGTCGATAAAGATATCCGCAAGGTGGCATTACCCATGAAAGGTCGAATCATGCACGGGCTCGATAGTTCACTCAGCCATCAGCCTTATGGTAAGGAAGGACAGGCGATTTATTCGGTGTCGAGAGGTGGTTTGAATTGTGTGTTGATGGATCTTGCTGAAAAGGAGGGAGTGGAAATTCATTACAATGAAAGGTGTACACAGGTAGATATGAAGAAGTCTGCTGCACATTTTGAAAACTTCACCACCGGAAAAATGATTGAGGTGACTTCAGATCATATTATCTCTACGGATGGTGCCTTCTCTGCCGGACGCCTGCAGATGCAGCTCAATACCGATCGCTTTAATTATTCACAAACCTATTTGGAGCATGGCTATAAAGAACTCACGATCCCACCCAATGCGAATGGCGACTTTGCCATGGATCCTGATGCCCTGCATATCTGGCCACGCGGAACCTTCATGCTCATCGCATTGCCCAACATGGACAAGTCGTTTACCTGTACACTCTTTTTCCCCTTTGAAGGAGAATATTCTTTCAACTCGTTGGATACCGAAGAAAAGATGTTAGCTTTTTTTAATCGCATGTTTCCGGATGCAGTAGCGTTAATGCCTACCCTGAAGGAAGATTACTTTGCGAATCCTGCTTCTTCACTGGCCATCGTGCGATGCTTCCCCTGGAGTTTTGAGGACAAATTGTTATTGATTGGTGACGCAGCTCATGCCATTGTTCCTTTTTATGGACAGGGAATGAATTGCGGATTTGAAGATTGTGTAGTCTTTGATCAGTTGATGGAAGAACACGGTGATGACTGGTCAAAAATATTTCGTCACTTTGAAAGATTGCGTAAGCCGGATGGAGATGCCATCGCCGACCTCGCCCTTGCCAATTTTATTGAGATGAGAGATAAGGTAGGACATCCTGAGTTTCTGCTTCAAAAGAAAATTGAAGCCCGCTTCAGTGAGAAGTATCCTGAAAGATGGATTCCGCTCTATACTATGGTTACGTTCTCTCCTGATATCAGATACAGCGAAGCTTTAAAGAGAAGGACAACGACAGGAAAAAATCATGGGGGAAGTGATGAATATTCCCGGCATTGAAAACAAATGGGACTCGAAAGAAGTGGAGGATATCATGCTGCGTTTACTGGCCGATACCAGATAAATTTAATGAACACTTCTTGCTTACCATACAATTATTCATTTATTTAGTAGAAAATTAAAGCCCTATGAAAAAGTTACGTCTGCTGATTGTACGTTCAACATTGCTCTTCTTTACCTCCTGCTTTGATACCATTGAAGAATTTACCATCAATGAAGATGGAAGCGGAGAGTATTCCATGAAAATGGATATGTTTCGTATGATTGAAATGATGAGTGAAATGGGAGGGAAGGATAATCTTTCAAAGAACAAAGACTACAATGAAGTAAAAGACAGCAGTTTTCTTTTTAAAGATTTTATCAATGAAGCAGAGAACCTTACTGCTGAGGAAAAAGCATTATTTCACGACGGACGTTTCAATATGCATATGAACATGAAAGAAAAGGAAATGTTCGTGAATTATGCTTTTCCATTTAAAAGCCGTGGCGATCTCAGCAAAATTTACAGCAGTGGACCAAAAGCCCTCGAAGCCATTGGCAGAAAAATTAAACCGGAGGGAGAAGGAGATGCAGCTGCCGAGAAAGGAAGTCAAAATACGATGATGCCAAAACCCGGTGCTACCAATGATGCTTTTAAAGGCGGTGAATTTTTTGACCTTACGCACGACAAAGGTGTTTTCAGTAAAAAGGCCAAAGTAGCGGCCATTAAAGAATATGCCGCCAAGGATTCTACTCTAAAACAAATGATGCCCATGTTAGGTAGTGCTTATTCCATAACCATCGTTCATCTGCCTCGTCCTGCAAAAAAAGTAGACCACCCTTACGCCAAGCTTTCTGAAGACAAGAAAACAGTCACCCTAAAATTCCCCATCTCCGATTATTTTGAAAGACCCGAAGTCATGGATTTTAAAATTGAGTACTGAAAAAATCATACAGAAGGCTGAAGGCGTTCAACAGGAGTAACCCCGGGTGAAGGGATATATGTCACATCCAGATGTATAGATTTTCTTTCATGCAGAACGCTGAAGGCCTTCAACAGGAGTAACCCCGGGTGAAGGGATATACGTCATATCCAGTGGTATAGATTTTCTTTCATAGAGAACGCTGAAGGCCTTCAACAGGAGTAACCCCGGGTGAAGGGATATACGTCATATCCAGAGGTATAGATTTTCTTTCATGAGAACGCTGAAGGCCTTCAACAGGAGTAACCTGGGTGAAGGGATATATGTCACATCCAGATGTATAGATTTTCTTTCATGCAGAACGCTGAAGGCCTTCAACAGGAGTAACCCCGGGTGAAGGGATATACGTCATATCCAGTGGTATAGATTTTCTTTCATAGAGAACGCTGAAGGCCTTCAACAGGAGTAACTCCGGGTGAAGGGATATACGTCATATCCAGCGGTATAGATTTTCTTTCATTGAGAACGCTGAAGGCCTTCAACAGGAGTAACCCCGGGTGAAGGGATATACGTCATATCCAGTGGTATAGATTTTCTTTCATGCAGAACGCTGAAGGCGTTCAATAGGAGTAACCCCGGGTGTAACCCGGGGTTACAAGCCACGTCCAGCCCTCCAACCCTGAAGGCCGTATGTTTGTAAAGCATAAGTTCCAGAATGTTATTAGTTTTAGTTTGCAAACTAACCAATTAATAAACCGAAACTTATGCAAGCACAAAATAACATATTGGATTTCAAAGGACAAAACATTTATGTAGGTTTTGATGTACATATAAAGAGTTGGAAAGTAACGATAATGACCGAAAAATTGACCCATAAGACATTTTCTCAGGAGCCAAATCCAAATTTGTTATATGATTACTTGGATAGAAATTTCCCTGGTGGAACTTATCATTCAGCCTACGAGGCGGGATTTTGTGGTTACTGGATTCATAACCGGTTAAAATCTTTAGGAATAAATTCTATAGTAGTTAATGCTGCGGATATACCGACAACCCATAAAGAAAAAGTTCAGAAGGAAGATGCTCGCGATAGTCGGAAAATAGCCAGAGAATTAAGGAATGGGAATTTAACACCAATATATGTTCCTATGTTAAAAACGCTTGAAGATAGAAGTTTGGTACGCACGCGATCTGCATTAGTTAAAGATTTGACGAGGAATAAAAACCGGGTGAAATCATTTCTTCATTTCCACGGTATTAAATTACCAGAAAGGTACAGTAAGTCGACTACAAGCTGGTCAAATCAATTTGTTAATTGGCTAGAGGGCATTGAAATGGAAGAATTGAGTGGCAAGCAGGCACTTGAGAGTATTGTTTTATCCAGTAAGAACTTAAGAGCCTCTGTTTTGCAAACAACAAGACATATAAATGAGTTATCAAAAACAGAAAGATATAGAAGTAACGTACAGCTATTAAGAAGTGTGCCGGGTATAGGCTTATTAACGGCAATGATGATATTGACGGAGTTGGAAGACATAAATCGATTTAAAAATTTTGATGCACTATGTGGTTTTATAGGGCTAATACCATCAACACATTCAAGTGGAGAAAAGGAGGTTGTGGGAGAAATCACATCACGGGGCCACAGTATTTTGCGAAGCGCAATAATAGAGAGCGCGTGGGTAGCGGCAAGGTATGATCCTGCGTTAATAAAAAGTTATAATGAATTATGTAGGCGAATGGAACCCAATAAGGCCATAATAAGAATAGCTAGAAAATTATTAAATAGAATAAGATATGTAGTAAAAGAAAAAGGCATACGAGTGTTCTATAGTGCAATAAACAACAATTTCTATGAAACAAATTGAATTAGTGAGACTGCTATTAGCCCTTGCAGTACTGAGCAATCGGTGTCCGCTACCTGAAGGCCGCAGCTCACTTTCTATAAAAATTAAAGCACGGCAATGCGACCCAAGTTAAAAGTTGGTTTCGCTAATAGAAGGATATTTTATAGTAATTGTTTCAAAGGAAGATGCAAATAAAACAAGTAGAATGATTGAGTTTTATTAGCCATATTAGACAGTAAATGGTGTAAAAATAAAAAGCCTCAATAAAGAGGCTTATAGGATATTTACGTCATAAACCCTATTGCTGATGGGTTGCTCTCCAGCAGAGCCCATTTCCTCTTGGGGTTTACTTAACAAAAATAGTATAATAACCGTCCGAAACTTGTTTTACAACATAGAAGGGGTTGAACCGAGGAACAGCAGGTATAGTGAAATCAGAAACATACGATCCATTGAAATAGAAGCGATCATCTTTTTCCAAAGCTGTGGTTAATATTGCTTAACTATATTCTTTCGAACCTCACCGCTTCTCTCTCCCTACGGAGCTTTGGAAAAAAGAAATTCGCTATGCGAATAATCCTGTCGCCACGCTGTGGCTATAATAATTTCGCTCCTACGGAGCTTTTAAAAACAGAAATCCTCCATGCCATAATAATGTCGCTCCTACGGAGCTTTTAACAGGATCCACGATGCTATAATAATGCAGCCAAGCTGTGGATTTTTCGCCATAACCACAATAGTAGACAACCTTAAACCATGAAGCAGAATCGCAAAAAGCGATACGCTTCATGAGCCCCTAAACTTTAAACCCAAACCTTAAACGTCAAAACTTCAGCAAAGCCTTCGCCTCATCGACCCGCTCGCCGACAGTGATTCCTTACCTGAAAAACGCGTGACAATAACCGAAACTTTTTTCAGTCTTGGCTTCCTCTTCAATTTCAACAATCAACTTCAACGTACCTTGCGTACCGAAAGCGCAGGTATTGCTTTAAATGCTCGAGGATAAAAGAATGGGATCCGAATTCGTTCTGGTAATGGCATCATCAGCGTTTTCATGATGAATGGCAATTGCGCCATGTACTCATTTAAAAGATTTCGAACCGCTTTGTCTCACCATTCTGATATTGAGCCAGCACGTCTGCGCGGATCAGCCAGCTCTACATCCTGAAGTTTAAATTTGATGTCCTTGGTAGACAGGGGCGGAGGTGCAAGAGGACGCAAGGGCTCCGAGCAACAACAGGCGCAGCAATACTCTTTTTCTTTTTCAACAGGGCGACGGTCTTGGCTTCTTTTTCTGTTGTACAGGAGCAGGTGAAAGAGGAGGTGTTACCACGGCTTCCACGCGTGTTCGGGAGGGGCGGGCGCTGGGGCGGGAGGGTGCATTTTAACCGTTGCAGTACCGTTCATGAGAAAATGATCACCAACACCAGGTTTTTATTACAATAGCCAAAGAAGATAAACCATTGCTTCCACGATGCAGCTTCGTCCTAACAAGCATCACTATCTGAAAGTTTGTCATTGATGATTTCCGACTTTTGTTCGGTTCAGCTGACTAATGATAATGTCCAGGGAATCTATTCGACCCTCCAAACCCCTGCCGGTTCAAAATGTCTTTATTTTCCAGGCAGCTTCACGGGCAACGATGGCAGTTTCAGGATTTCCTGACGCTAAGCGCCATTCGCATACGTTTCAGGTTCGGATTAACTCATCTGGACAAAGGCATTCTTTTCTGCCCCGATCAGCACTGTCAGAAAGGCGGCAGCGGTTTTATTTTCCGCTGTGCCTCACACCGTGTTGCTGTCCAAAGGTGAGGCGTTTATTTTTGTCTTCATTTTCTGCTGTCATTGGCTGACCGGTGATAGTATCCAGCGACAAATGCCTCTTTCACTTTAACTTCCACCATTTCACGGCACGGGTGAGGGTTTCCGCGAAGACAATATCACTCAAAGCGGTGTTCTGTGCAGACGTTGGCAATGAATCGCTGATCAGAAGAAGTGTTAAACCGTAAATGGGATCTTGTCTTTCATATACGTTATGGGAAATTGGCGGTTTTCAGTGGCGGAAGGCAATTATTTACTGCGATTTATACATCGATGAAACATCTTGCTTATCAAAGAAATTCACTTATTTAAGAGGGGAAAACTATGAGAAATATCCTCTTTTTAAATGCGACCTTTTGGCGCTGGGTTTGTATCTTATTTTACTACTTGTCAGCAACTCATCAGACGTCCACTACCTATCCCGTTTCAGCAATGGCCGAACGTTACGTCGGACCCGAAATTATAAACTCTGAAATGAAGTGAACCCGGCGCATCAAAGCAGGGGAGAAGATTTCAAATTTACCTATTGGTGATTTGATCCATCCATCTTCCCAATTCCCTCTCTGCTTCTCCAGGAAATTATAAAGCTTGCAAGGAAGCGTATACCAATTACCCAAGGCCAATGGAATGCCCGAGCTTCGCGCTGCTGTTGCCGAATGGTCGAGATACGTATGGCCTGCGGTATACACCTGGCGAAGTGTTGGTGGCGTGGTTCACGTCCTGTTATCACGGAATTTATGCAACATTAATGATGCGGGCGATAAAGTCATCTCCTGTGCCCTCCTCAGACAACAAATCACTCTTTCCAAATCTCTTTGGACCAGAGCCTTTGAAGTAGAAGGCGACCGGAGAATAATTTCATGCCAATGGCAGAAGATACTAATCCTTGATCAGTGGTGCCCGCTTACTTGCCTTATGTTCTCCCAAAAATCCCACCGAGGCTACTATGTTTGGTAAAGAACAATTGAGGCCATTTGCGATCTTGTTGCTCGAGGAAAATATGCAGTGCAGAGGAAGTGCACAGAAACCTTTTATATCATGTATGATCAGGTGTATGGAGCGCTGGTTTACGGGGAGGAATAACCATTGCGATCCTGTGTCTCTCTACGTCCTGAATTGAGACCTTATACCATCTATGTGGATGGAATTTCGAAATCTTAGCAGCAACAGGAGTGCGAGTGGGTTGGGCGTTAGGTCCCGCTTATATCATCGATAAATCGAAGGCGATCATTGGTCATATCGGAGCATGAACACCGAAAGACCGAGCAAATAGCCACCGCACGTTTCCTTCGAATAAGAAGGAGATGGTTGAATTTTATGTCCACCTTTAAGCGGAAATAGCGGACCGTTTGCATGGATCTATGCAGGCTTTGAGGCGTTGCGGAAAGAAGGATTTAAAGCACGATGTATTGAGCCGGTTGCCGCAATTTATCTCATTGTACAGTTTGATCTGAAGGGGAAAGGCTCCCGGTGGAAAGAAGCTGAGAATACCACTGGTGTCATCGCGAATTCTGGAATGAAGCTAAACTGGCCATGGTGCCCTTTGCTTTTGGCGCTACCGCCGACATTAATTGGTATCGTTTATCGGTGGACGAAGAGGAGGAACTCGACGATTGTTTGTTCGCTTCGAAATGCATAAGAATCCTTGTCGTAATTTTATTTCAGTGAAGATGAGGCGCTCGTACATGAAAATGAACGACTGGTCGATTCTCCCTTTGGATTAGCATTTTTTTTACTTGCTTTGCGGCATTGAAAGAAGGAATTTAAAATTTAACAGAAAGGGCATTGTCACTGCGGAAAACAATTATTGTGTTATTAAGGGCCGGTGGTGTTGGAAGCCGTTTTCGGCCCAGAGTCGCAAATGCCCGTCCAAAACAGTTTCTGGATGTGCTGGGAATTGGGAAAACGCTGATTCAACAAACCCTATGAGCGAGTTTGAAATTTGTCCCAAAGAGAATATTATCATCGTCACCAATGCGGGATTATACAAAGGCTGTCCTGGAACAACTTCCTGATATCAAACCCGATCAGGTACTTTCCGAACCGCTGCGCCAGAAATACAGCTCCGCAAGGCTTATGCGGCGAATAAACTTTTGAAGCGAATCCCAATGCCATTATGGTGGTCGCGCCGAGTGATCATGTTATTTTGAAAGAGGAAGCTTTATTGAGGCGTTGGAAGGTTGTCTGCCGCTTACGGAAAACGAAAATGTATTGCTGACACTAGGCATCAAACCCAGTCGTCGGATACCGGCTGCGGTTACATTCAGTTTATTGATGACAAACGGGAGCAACACAATAAATTGCGAAAGTGAAAACTTTCACCGAGAAGCCAAATCTCGAAATGGCAAGTTTTCTCTCCAGACCGGTGAGTTTCTCTGGAATGCGGGAATATTTGTCTGGAATGAAGGCAATTCTTGGCGATCGATGAACACCTCCCTAGCGAAATGGCCATCTTTTAAGAAAATGGTAGTG
The DNA here is from genome assembly GCA_016721435.1 of Bacteroidota bacterium. Taxonomy (GTDB): domain Bacteria; phylum Bacteroidota; class Bacteroidia; order AKYH767-A; family OLB10; genus JAJTFW01. The sequence continues at coordinate 18,066 of JADKIC010000007.1, read as the reverse complement.
TACGATTCTCCTCAGGAAGAAGGATTCATAGAATCAGCGTATGAGCCAATTACCAATATCTCCATTGATTTTGCGATAATGGAAAGGCGAAGAAGAATGTACATGTGATGATGCGGAATTCGGCTGGGTAACCTGTACCTCGGTACCTGGGGCTCATTGTCTGAACATATCGGTCATGATGAAAATGCCAAGTATATCGTAGATAAAAATGTGATTTTAGCATTACTCTTCCAACTGTATTGTCAACGTTCCAAAGATAAACTCGTCGTACTTCGAGGATTCGGATGATTATATCGTAGTTGGAAGCGGATAATATTTACTCGTGTAAGAAAGTGAAGAACGGCAAAATTAGTCAGTTTTGTGAATGATGTAGAGAACTCAAGAAAGGCGAAAGTTCGTTTGATTAGCTTCCGGCTACCGGCTACCAGTTTTCGTGGGAGGGCTGTCAATCGTAAGCCGTTTTTCTCCTCGGTTGTGTGGAACCTCGTCAGTGCTTTTCTGTCTTTGTGAGAGTAATTGTTAAGACTATGAACGTTCGGTTACTGACAATTGTCAACCTCTCCCCTGCACCTCTATAGCTAAGTTTTCAGATATTGGTGACATTCACCTCGACCGTGGCCGGAGCTGAAGCTGTAGCCGGGCCTATGGAATGCTTTAGCCTAAAAGATTTAGAGATGTTCTGGGACTACCCCTGAAGCTGTTAGGTTTGGGGAAGGCCTTTGGGGTCTTAACAGCACCTAAAATATTTATTTTTCGATTCGATATTTGTTAATAAAACTTTTTAGTTTCATGGTCAGTACTCGAAAATGGCTTCACTGACAATACTGCCACTCATCTTACTTTGTCCTTCGCTGCAATCCGGTGAAAATAATTGGAACTTCCTTTCAGTTTAAAACCAGCTTCCATGCGGCGAATTTCATTTCAATCTGGAAGCATAGTCCGGTGGATGTTTATTCTATTCAGATCAATGGTCCTCAAGTACCTGTGCGTTGATGACATTTTGAAACGCGGTACCAAAATCTCGTATGTAGAAAACATGCCCGTTACGATGCGTACGTACATAGAGGCGAAGTATGACGTCATCACCCATGCCCATGCTGCCGTTCACCACATTGACACCGGTAATATACCTCGAACCGATACTCAAATCGGCCCTTCTAACAGGCGCAGTAAAAGCCAACCAGGTCGTCGGATTATGTGAAAAATCAACGTCCATTTCGAAAATGAGAATTGTCTGCTTTTTCAACGCCCACTGAACCCGTGAATATTAAGCCTTACTCAACCTACCTTCCCCTGCCGCTGTTCCGTGAAGAACCGATCGCTGAACTCTTCTGTAAATTTTTACAATCTCCGCCGTACCGTCTTTGGAGTTATCATCAATATCCACAAATAAAAAGGGTGCGGCAAATGCATCACCGCCGAATCATCTTTCCGATGTTCTCCTTCTCATTGTAAAAGTAGGTATGATGACTAAGCAGTTAGACACGGTTAAAGTTTAAGGTTAGAGTTTAGTGTTCAATGTTTAAGGTTTTCCTCGCCACGTGACCACGGGCGATGTAGTCCCGTCAACCCTTGTGTTGTCGGGAAAGAACTCCCATGAAGCGTATCGCTTTCGCGTTCTAAGCTTCAAGGTTTAAGTTTAAAGTTTAATGTTTAAGGGGCTCCATGAAACGTATCGCTTTTCGCGATTCTGCTTCATGGTTGGATTCAGGTTTAATCTTTATTGATTGATTCAGGGGATAAAACCCTCATCTCTTCTGCTTGACGCTTCTCCCATTCTGATTTTTGAGTATTCGTAATCGCTTTGGCTGATGATTTTTACTCATTGCGGCTTTTTCAAATTCATTTTTGATCAATGTAGTTTTATCTACTGTCTGTATAGTATGAGACCTTGTTTCCCCGCGGATCCTAATTAGAAGACTACATGAACTCTTTATTTCCACCTCTTTCAAATCCTCAAGCAATATTATCCATTGATCCGCATTCATTGATTTGACTTCAAGATCATAATCCTTATCAAAAGGCGTCCGATTGATAAATGGATAAATCACTTTATTCATTCTCTGGCTCTCTGCCGCAATATATCCTCAAATCTTTCATTTTTTCCCATTACGGTATTTAGTTTAAAGTTCATGATTGTTCACAGATCAAGTTCCTGTTTAAAGTTTAATGTTCATGTTTAAGTTTTAACTTCCATCTTTAAACGAAACTTAGTAAACGCGAACTTTAAACATAAACCTTCTCGTGGCTGTCACCTTGATCGCAGCGCGATTTTGGTTAAATAACTTTCCACGGCTGAAGGACAACGATTTTGGCATCCAATCTCAATAATGTAGATTCATGTGTATCAACATCTAACCCCGGGTGTTTTTTCGTTGGGGACAGCTCTGGTAAGACCCAAGAGAGGTGGTTGATCTGTCTGACAGAAATAACTCCAGACGGATTTTATCCAACCTATCCTGTTATCGGTACACATGTTGGGAGAATCCTCTGCTATTCCTCCTCCAATCTGAGAGAAACCGATACCTTTTCTGCTAATTTTAATGTAATAATCGGCAGAGCCAGGTCATGTATTCAATTCCGCTTTTCATAGTGGAGGGCAGTAGTTCGCCTTTAATGCAGTACGAAGCGAAGATATTTCCCATGGTTGAATCCTCCCAGCCCGGAACAATGATCGGAAGATTGCGCTCGGCAGCAGCCAGCATCCAGCTGTTTGGATCTGTTTCATAATACTGCTCCCATCCTATGCTAGGGAACATTTTGTACACAACCTCGTGCGGAAAATAGCGTTCCCCTTTATCTGCCACCTTCCATTGTCTGAAAACAATAGCTACTGAATTCTGCGGAAGGCTTCTTCTTCAGGAATACACGTATCGGTAACGCGATTATAACCGCCTTCTAAAAGCTCCCATTCATCCTTTGGTCTGAGTTCGCGGTAATGCCGGAACTCTTTTCTAATGGGAATGTGCCACCAGATTCGCGATATCGTCTTCAGATTGGCGCTGGTGTTGGTAGAAATTATATCTACTTTTCCCTGGCGAATGAATTCCGCAAGTGATATTCCCAATTCCGCATTGTTCATTGCACCCGCCGGCGTGATCGTCATTTTACCGCCTTCCAGCAATATTTGTTCTCGCTCCTGGCAGCATCTACCAGCGAGCAACATTGAAATGGAGATAATTCTTTTCTAGAAATCTTGACTACAGAACTACTCTTAGCATGTCGCGACTATTTATGTAATAATGGTTTAGAAGGTTCAAACCAACCGAAATAAAGTCGTGGAGGTTTAATTTTTGCCTGTCCTTTTTCTGATTTCCGTAAAGTCGTTCGGCGTCTTTGACTCATATGCGGGAAGTGTTTCCGCTTTTCGGTTGTAAAGCAGGGCGGTGGAGCCTTCCAGCGTAAAATTTATGCTCCCCATTGTCCCGTTCGTTAAAAACCGGGTTGTTGAGATAGGTAACGACAGCATTTATGGATTCCATTTGGCGGATCATCGTGATTGGTAATGCGTACCATTTTATTGCGCATGGTTTTAATTGGGTTCTCCTTTTCTAATGTTATCATGTAGAGCGGAATAAATATCGGGACAACACTGATGGCTATAGTTACTCATCCCACCAGCAGAAATAATCCGGTGGATTGATGACTTTCCGCGAATTGTAATGGGCAATAAAGCGAAACAGGATCATCACCAGGCGTCGTGACAGACCACGCCTGCCTCTTCCCAAATAGTGTTTTTCCCGGTGAAAAGGGGTTCGTGTTCATCAGGTTGCCATTCAGTATGAGTACGCGTGTGGTGTTTTCGGTAATGCGGTACCGTTGGTCGATGCGGTCGCCGATGATCCAGAAGATATCGTCATGGGTGACCAATAGTTTTATGTTCTCCTGGACCGGAACTTTTTAAATATAAATAAAGTAATCGCTCAACTCTTTAGGAATGATTCATTCCCAGTGGATAGAAGCTGTCGCCCTCCTCCAGCTCCTGACCTCAGGAAATTAGACCCAGTCCGGCATCAAGAAAGCATTGTTAATGTTTAAAGTTGTTCCCTGCTGATCTTGTTTTCGTGAAGGAAAGATGGAGAACACCATTCAGGAGGATGATACCTCGTACTTTCAGGGATCAACACGCGGTGCAGTAGCCGTTTCGGTTGTTTTTCAGAAGAGGCTATCTCTGCTCAACAGTAAGCGTGTGGTGGCAGAGAATATTTTTACGGATTCAGGGCCAAGGCGTATTCCATGTCTTCAATAACGGCACCGTCGGTCATGCAGGGAGATATGCAGTTTCCATAACGGCATTTTATCCGGATGATCCGTGATCCGATGGACATGTATGCGAAGGAAGTCTTTTCTTCTTCTACGATAGCCGCAATTTTACTGCTGATGCCTCTTCTGCAACAGGTTCCCGGTCTGTGATGCGCTCCGCCAGCCGGCTCAATTGCTCCTCTACGGCAGGATTGGTTTGCCGCAGCAAGACTGTAATTTGTTCGTTACGAAGAGATTGCGCTTGTGGTGGTTTCGGCATTGCTGCTGTCTTCTCTCCACCGGATGTTTTTCGAGGGCATACTGTCGTAACTCTTCGCGGGGACTGTTGGAAAGCGGTCGAATAATAGTATTGTTCCGCACGGAATTTGAATGCTTTCAATGCTTTTTCCGCTCGAAGGAGATTCAGCAATACTGTTTCTGCCTGATCATTGCTGATGTGCCGTGGCTATTGCCCCATACCCATGCGATAGAATGATTTGTTTGAACTAGTCGTAGCACAAATCCCGTACTGCCATTGTATGGATATTTTCTTCTCCTCTGCAACGACCTTCGTTTCCGTATGGGGGGATGTAGATTGCGTTTGCATCTCCTTGCAGATAATACAGGCGAATTCATTGACATCAGAAGCTTCTCCGTAATTTGAAGTACAATGTAGCCACAGTGATTTTGAGTATGGCGGTGAAGGAGATCGATCAAGAACCATCGAAGATCTAAGCTACAAAACCAATACCAGCACTTTCTTTTTTCATCTTCCCTCAACAACTGATGCTTGGAGATAAAGATTTTATGACTTCTTATGTTCGAGAAAGGTAGGACATGGGACAAAAGTACTTCAAGGAATAGAGTGGATTGTTTACAAATCGGAAAATATTTTGAAGATGAGAAGAAGGATAACTTCCAAAAAGCTCAGGGAATTCAATCCTGAACTACCTCCTCCTTCTAAATTTTATCCCCATGCCTTCTGCTCCAACAGGCATTCAAGAATTCTTGTACGGGATCTACTCAATGCGGCCCATGACGCTTCCGGCGGGGAAATGGGTTTGTTGATGGCGGCTGTTTGGCTATTGTACTTCTGATGACCAGGTTGAAGTCGAAGTCGCCTTCGGAGAAATATATCCCACAGTTCCCGGAATGAGTCCTCGACGTCAAGTATCTCCTGTTCTCAACAATTTGCATAGCTCTGAATTTTGGTGCACCGGTCTCATCAAGCCCAGCGGGAGAAAGTGGCGCAGGGACTTCGACTGAAGAGGACCTTCTTTCAACTGAGCCGACATCGGTTGAAATCTGCATCTGGTGGTTCCAAGCATAGCAAGGCTGCTGAATACCCGAAAAGAAGTTCATCTGCCTGCACTGTTCCCCGCTCAACAATCCGACCCAAATCATTACGGACAAGATCCACGATCGAAACGATTCCTCCGCCCGCTCTTTGCACTCTCAAAAGTTGTTTTTAAGCTGTTCATCAGCGACGGGATCCGGGACTTCTTGCTGCGCAGTGCCCTTGATGGGTTGAGAGGATGAGATGACAGCTTCTTTTAGATGAGAAACAACTCCCGGACTGCGGCATAGTAACCAGGCATCGTTTTCCCGGTAGAGGGATGCGAAAGGAGATGGCCGGACCGCCATTTTTTTTTTGAGATGTTTCCGGAGAAGGGGAAGGTCCCTTGCGAGTTGGAAGTACGAGCGGTGGTGTTTCGTAAATGTCCCCTGGTGGAGATGGGAAAGGAGTTCATTGAACAACTTATTGGTATTTGCTTTCAAGAGATGATTTCCACTTCGAGACTGCAATTGGTGAGAGGAGGGTTTTGTTTACAGAGAGGTGTTGCCGCCCCGGTGGGGGAGATCTTCTTTAGCAGAACATCACTGACTCATTTTGTGGACCGAAGGTTTATCTCCCCTGATAAGTCGGATTCCACGCCCGCTCAGCCACAAAGAAGAAAGCATGGGAAAGCCGATTTTATCCTCCCGGTGACCCTCATAATTTAGGCTCTCCGAGAAACGCATTTTTACATCGTGGTTGATGGACCAGAATATCCATTTGCCCGCTGTGTTGTTCAAGGAAGGTAAGTCGAAGACGAGAGATGTCCTCCTTTTTCATTGCGAAAACAAGCTCACTCAGCTGCCCCAACCGGCTAAGAGAAGATAGAGAGGAGGGGCCGAAACGCTGCTTCCTGTATCCAGCACTTTGAAAGCCGCTCAAGAAACCTGAGGACATAATCGATGGGTTTATCTAAAATAGCCAGGTCAATCTGGTCATTCATAAAGGGTTTTGGAAGGACTTTCACACCCGCCAAATTAGAAAATGACCCCATTCTCCCCGTTTCTTTGGTTTTTACCATGCATTTGATTCCATTGAGGTATGAAGTGTGCACGAAGTAGAAAGTGTGGTGCAGAACCGCCACAAGTGTATTACAATTTGAATTGTATTTGTTTACACTACAACGAAATTTAACGACTAAACTGAACTTAACTAAAAGTCCTTGCATTAGCATTTCGAAAGAAAACTTAATGATGATAAGGGTTACAAGGTGAAATGCTTCAAAGAGTGTTAGTATACTTTCAATTTGATATATGCACCAAAACTTACGCAAGTAATAACCCCAATCCTATGTTTGAAGAGAGTTTATCTCAACAAGACATGGAACTAATAAAACAATAAATAACATGAAAAGCAACTTCTTACATGCAGAATTAGGTAAGGACTTCTTACTACTGGCGCTGATGGTCTTCACGGCTGCTCTGCTACCGGGTAAATTGAATACCATGGCGGTTCACCTGCAGTAGGAATCATTTTCGGTACCGCCTGGATACCACCAATTTCCGCTATCTCCCGGATGGAAGCAGCAAAGCTCATTCCACTAACTATTACAGCTGGGCATTTTTCAGCTCGGAAAGCAACTGGTACTATAAACCGAACTCCCAGGGCTTCTCCCGGTGGTGGTACAATAAGTGATCATATTCAATTTTCCACGGTTCTAATAATGACACGTCAATAATCATCACTAAACCTTTGCGATTTTAGCAATAATGAAGCGTGAATCCACAATTTAGTTTCTATAACGATAGAGACAACGGGTTTGGTGCTCGGGATGTTGAAACCATATTCGTATGTATGTGAACACTAGTCCATCCATGTCGGCGCATATATTTGTTGAACAGCGACTACGGACTGTTGTTACAGATAAATACCTAGCGGAATTCCCGCAGCTGCGAATACCTGGAATCAACCACTTATGATTTACCGGCTGCGACGTACAATCGGCGTCACCATTATTGCATCATCATGGGCGTTTGCTGAGACGAGCGCAATATTTATCTGGATCAGGTGAGAACAAATACTTATCCTGCCACAGCGAACGCCGCGGATATCCGTTTAATATATCTCTTCAAAATGGAACTTCGGTAGAACGGGTATTCGTAATCATATGGTGGATTTTGATGCAATTAACATCATTGCAGGAACAAATGGATGTGGGGTAGTAGATAGTTGCCTTTCTACAGCAGTAAAATTAGACTCGCTCTTATTTAATACCAACGGCACTACCAACGTACTGGATATTGATGATGCGAAAGTGTATTATACCGGCGGAAGTGTGCTGTTTGATACCAATTATGTTTCACCTTTTCCTGCTACTGCCGGTGCCGATGATTATCCTGCAAGGAAATTCGGGCAGGTAATCGCTGTGCCGGGTACCAACCTTGATTTTATAAATGGAGCCACCTCTTGTATTTATCTCGAATATGATACGACCTACTTCTGGTTGGCCTATGATGTAAAAGCCACAGCAACGCAATCCAATTTTCTCGATGCCGATCTTCGCGGTGCATCTGTTGGAGGTACTGCCGGCACATGTCCCTCGCCCGGAGGTAGTTCAACAACTGTCGTTCCTGATGCAGGTGGTTTCTCTTTAACAGGTGCCAGTCAGATAGACTTGCCCTATTGTGTGGGTACTTACAACAGGTACATCTTGGCTCAGTGGATCTTGCTGCCAATAATGACCTTATATCCAATCGCAATTCTGACATGGAGTAGCTCCATCGGTTATCATACGAATATAGGCGCATCTAATAAATAATCAGGGTTTACCTACTAATATGGGATGTTACCCCAACTGTGACTTTACTGCTCATCCTCCTGATTATGAATTGTGGTCGCCTGTTTTCCGCAGAACTGCGGTTTTATCACAGGGTGCTGTATATAGCATAACAGTACAAGCCGGGACCAGGGCTTTGTCCAATAATATTGCAGTATTTATCGATTATAACAATGATGGTGACTTTTATGATACGGGTGAGAAATTAGGGCAGGTGAGTTTGAATGCAAACCAAAGTGCAGTACCCTTTCCCGTCCCGAGCGGCGGGTTACACGGGTTTTACCTGCGGGATGCGTGGTGCGCAAGTGGAAAGTAATATTGACCCTTCGCCATATACGTTTGGTGAAACGGAAGATTTTAATTTCTATTTTGCCCCTTGTCATGTTAAGTTCTAACTCTGGGTTGAACTACACGTGATTGAACAACTCTGCCAACTGGTGCGGTGGTGTACCTACCATTACGGATGATGCTGTAATTGATGCCAATCAGGTTTTCCCAATAGTACCTGTTGGAACACCCACCCGTCCTTACTTTAAACCTACAATCAATTCCAATATTCTGGCGAATTGTAATAATCTAACCATCTCCGCTAAGGATACCTTGATTGTGAATGCACCTACCTTCTACCAAATTCCTGGAAGGTGAGAAAGGATCCGACCACCAACGGTAGGAGATTTGGGTGATCAGCTCGTTCGCCTCAATTTCACTATGGTAATGGTACGCGGTAATAATTTCTATACCCCACTTTAAAGCGCAATACTGACGCCGGATTCACAGATTATCTATACTCAGGCGGAATTGACACTTGCGGGATTGATCAATGGGGATAAGATGAAGGTATTCGTTTCGATATTTCTTCTAAAAGGAGTTCGGTGCTTTTTGGAGGATTTCGATAACTATGCCCTGGTACCATTTAACCAGCATGCTTCCAATGTTCCTTATGCAGGTCCTTTCACCACCGTCTATGGAGCTATAGCCTATTCCACAGCCTTGGGTACTAACACCATCAACTTAACTACACCGATCATTTGGGATGGTGCCAGTAATATTCTTATTCAATATTGTTTTGATAATCCATCAAACGTGGGCTCAACTGATGACCGAATAAACATAACTCAAACCACGGGTTTGAAATCCACATTAATCTTATCGACTACAACCAATGCTACAGCGGGTTGTGGATGATCTTTAGTCCTGGTGCTAACCGATAACTTCTTCAGCGGATTGGTCTTCGTCCTAACACTTTCACTTGTCGATCGCAGTCTATATGGAAGGCCTTTGCTGATACATTCAAAGGAGGGAGCTATGGATGAACAACAGTTTCTTCACACTGCAGCCCTCGGTCGTGTGATTATGGATAGTGTATGATTGTCAAACAGTGGCGGTACAGTCTACTACGCGTTCAAAGTGGTGCAATTGAATAAAGGTGCCGCAGGGTCAAACGGTTTCCATTGCGTCCCACTACCATTGATACTTCATTGATTTTGAGTCAGGAGATTCCTTGTTGGCTGAATGCGCAAACGCCGACGGTGAATAACGTCAGCCGCATCAAGAACTTGGCTTGCACCAACTACGTGGTCCCTTTACGTACCAATGGATTCTGATCAGTGAAAGTGCTGCTGCAACTGTAATTGGAAAATGTAAAATACATTGGGTTATAGAGTCTGCAAATTTGGTAGCGACTGTTGTTTAACTCCGATATATTTACAATTCAGTTACACTATCTTCACCAGGTACATTGGGTGAGCTTGAGTTTATCAACGCTACAAGGCGGTGAGCCTTCCCTGGCCTCCGGGAGCGGCACATTTTAATCCAACAGCGGGCCGGGTAATAATGCCAGTACAGTGCAGTAGACCGTTCCGGATGCTCAGGTAAAACAGGATTGCGAAGCACCAGTGGCCAATAGCATACTGTTCCGATTTTACAGCTTAACAGAACGTGCTGTTGGAATGGAAGTACGGTGGTTTCCCGCTAATCAGGTCATTGCCCAACCATAGGTCTCGATTACCGATAACCAGTAGCGTGGATTAACGGTTTACCTTTGCCGTATACTCAGTTAATTGCCCAAGCTGCTACCCAAATAGCTTGGCACAATCATATGACTCTGTACGTGTTGTTGGTTTGGAACTGGCTGGGACTATTCACTGGGACCCTGCCATTTAACGAACCTTCAGGACCAGGCTGAGTAACCTGAATCCAGCGGACAATCACTTTAAAATACTGCTTCTCCACTTCCAGGTTAAGAATTGCTTGATTTCAGAAGCGGAAAAAAGTGAGTAGTCAGGTACGTTTATCGCTGGTTTACTTCTGAAGTAAATAATGATTACTTCACGATGGAAGGCGTTGGACAAGACCATGGATGAATTCGGCTTCATTGACAAGGAGTGAATTCCTATGAACAACAGCAATATCTTGTTGAACTATGAGTCGTGGAATGAAAGTCCGTTGCAGGGGTCCTGCAATACTATCGCCTCAAACAAACAGATCTGGATGGACAGTATTCCTATTCTGATAGAGCCCATTTACTTCGGTGATGGAAAATCATTTGAGATCACCCACGATGTACGGACATACGCAAGCTGATGGACAGTTGGAGGTGAATTCCTCTACGATAACGAAATGCCCTCACCGCCCACTCATCACTGCTGGATACGGTGGATTGATAATGTCTATCCAGGAAGATAATATCTCACACTTCTGCAGGAGCTCAACTGACTCTATGTAAATCCGACCTTACCGTCAATGCTACGTACTTTGTCATCCTGCAAAATCAGAGAGGGTAAAGTCGCTTGCAAGTCTTTCTACTAAACAAAACTCTTCCATACCAACCTTTAAATACGATTTCCGGGCGCGTCATTAAAATTGATGAATGGGTGGGGGTGATGAATGTTTTGTGTTGATGATTGTTTGATTATCAGTTGTCGAGCCTTGAAAACGTATTCGCCAGCTTGCATTTTTAACAAGCGCGCCTCGTTGCCTCACGAATGAATGTTTTGGATGATCCCCATTGAGGATTTGTTTTTTATTTGGTAAACTTCGCACTCGAGCTATAGCCCCGTCGTGACTAAACGCACGGTCGGAAAGCAATTATCACCTCTGTAAGGCCCCACCCGACCTGCGGGTCGAGTGCGTTTTATCAAAGGGTTTAGATTTTACAAGGATACCGCGACTCAATGGGGTTCAGGATGGTGCTCTTTCAAAAGACATCGCTATTCCTTCGGGAAGGACTGAAATCATTTCAGTGAGCATTTTTAGTCTGAATTAAAGGATCTTCCCCACAGCAAAAGATAATCGACAATAAACATTTAAAACCAGCTCTATTCTAATCCGGGTTTCAGGAATTTTGTTTGCAAGGTTTTCTGATTTTACAAGCATTCACATTTAAAGGAACTATGGATGAGATAGAAGATGAAAAATTTATCATAAAGGAGGACATTCATAAATTGGTCAAAGCATTTTCGGCAACGATCATTGGTGTGGATGCCACCACGGTGGTCCGGAAGTTCATGCCGGGACAACCCAAAGCATATTTTGGTCGGGTAACTCCCGGATATTGCGCTATTGCTCTTTGCGAAAGTCTAATCGCGGATTAAGGCCGCTCTTAAAGTAAATGGTTTCGTTGTTGATATGCGCTAATCCTGATCAATCTAGCATACTGCCGATATCCGAAAAGAAGGTTCGGCCAACGGTCTTCCCATCGCATTAACCATCCTCTTTCAGGACCAAATTCCCTCGAAACTCTTTCTCATTGCTATGATAATGGGAGAGCTTTCTCCCGACGGAAGATTAATGCCTGTACAGGGTGCGTAGCAGAAAAACGTTCAGGCGCGCAACGCAGGATTTGAAGGCATTATCGTTCTCTAATACTTAATGAACTGGGGACTGCGGTGGTGGATAACGTCCAAGTATACGGAATGGAAAGCCTGAAGGAGGGTGATCGGAATTCTTAACGGCTTATTTACCATGGTGACCCGATGCTTCAATCTTGCAAAACTTTACCGCAAGAATCAACCCTGAAATGGATTTTTCAGATGTCAAGGGACAAAGAGAACATCAAACGGGCCTTGGAAGTTGCGGCAACAGGAGGGACGCGGTGTGCCCGTTCTCATTGGTCCGCCGGGAGCAGGTAAAACGATGCTTGCACGCCGCGGCGGGGAATTCTTCCTGAGGCTTCTGGCGCGGAGGGAGCATTGCCAACCACAAAGATTCACATTCTGCAACCAAGCAAACTCACTGGGGCCGCGGACTCTGATACGCGAAACGACCCTTTACGCGCACCGCATCGCCTGATCGATGATGAAGCGTTGGTTGAAGTGGAGGAGGATAACCGAAGCCGGAGAAATCTCACTCCGCACACAATGGCGTTTTGACAACTGGATGAGCTTCCCAGAATTTTAAGCAGCGCGTGCTTTAGGAAGGTGATCACGGCAACCATTGGAGGGACAGGGAAGATCACCGACTTGAACAACGAGGATTCTGTGTGGCCTGCGAGTAGCTTTATGTTGATCGCCAGCATGAATCCTGTCCCTGTAGTTTCTCAATCATCCGGAAAAGGATTGCATAACAACTTTGAAGACCTTGGTAGATCCGGTATCTGCCGCTGAATCTCAGGACCCTTACAGCGGCATCGTATCGACCCGCCGAAGGAAGTGGTGCCTGTTCCTTTCAAAGAGAACTGCATACGCAGCGCAGGTCAGAGCCGAGTGCGGTTGACTGAGGAAGGAGGGATGTCGCGCAAGAGAAATTCAAATCACAACGATTCAAAGAGGCCCCAGGGATTCGGTATTGCACGGCATGATGATGAGCAACAGGCAGATTAGCGAACGATACCGCATCGATGAAACCGGATCGCAGCTCATGAAATCCGCCATGCGACACTTCAAAACCTCGGCGCAAAGACCTGAGAAGCCGCATCACGGGTAGCCCGCACCATGGCGGATATGGATGACCGAAAAGCGCGATGCCAATGAACATCTCAGAAGCCATCAATTACCGCAGCATGGATCGCTGGTGGAAATAGTAGTCGTAGCGACGAGTAGCGACCTGTACTCCGATGATGAACCCGTGTAATTGAAGGTGAAGCCTGTCTGCTGGCGGAGATGATTAATAACAGATAAGCAGCAGATTTAATTTGGAGCGCAGTTTCCAAACCGCAATTATAACAATTAAAAAACAAAACATTATGAGTAATTTAATACTAATTCCAGATGAAAGCATCATCAGTCAAATTTATTTGATCCGAGGAAGCAGAAAGTGATGATCGATAGAGATCTTGCCGCTTTATGGAGTAGAAACAAAGCGACTACAGAAAGAGCTGTCCGAAGAAAATGCAGCAAGATTTCCATTGGATTTTACATGTTTGAAATAGTTTGGACAATAGAAAATTTGAGATAAGGCAGGATGAACATGTAAGTGATGTTGACTAGAATGGGTAGTGACAGGTAGCGACCTATGCCCAAGCAGTAAAACAGGGTTTAGATATTTTCCCAAACATTTGATGTTTGAAATAATCTGATGATGAATTCAAAATTGGAGGTCACAAATTGTGAAGAACGATTTCGGGATAAAGTGGGATTGCGCCATAAGCCTTTCCATTTTTGAAACTGTGGTGTTTACAAAGTGCATCTGTGCTTAAAAGTAACAGGGGCAAAACCAAATGAGCTCATTAGCATCTATGAAAGTTTTCAAGTAGATGCGTATTGAGCTGCCGAAACGAAACAAAGATATCTTATTTAAATGGGAGCACTCCTAAGGCAGGTTGAGAATAGCAATGTGAATATCCAAAATATTTTCAAGCATTAAAGCTGGCTGCTCGGTCCACACCACCATCTGCATAAGCAAGGAAAATCAGGTATAAATTGAGGGAGGTTTTCTTTACGGGAAATGATGAAATTGAGTTGAGGAGTAACGAACAGTGGGTGTAGCAGTGTCTGTGGGAGTTAATTAAACGTTAAAGTGGAAGGTACCGTGAAAAGGCCAAATTAACCGATAATGATTTTAAAGCAACAGGATGAATCTGTGTATCAACCCGAATGGAAGGAGTCGTACACCGCTCAGAAAAAATAATTTTTCAGGTATGCAAAACAAATGAAAAAGGACCCGTACAAACTATTTTTATCTGAAATAAAAGAGAAAATCCATCAAGCTCAATACGAAGCCTTGTAGAAACAGGTAAATAAAACAGCTTTATTACGACTTTGTGTTGGGAAATCAGGAAAAAACATTAAATAACTAATTTGGTTGGGAACTGAAATCTATATTGTTTAGGGGTTGTGTAGAGATTTTCAAAATGAATTTCGAGCATTCAGGGCTACTCACTCAAAATCTATGGTGCCTTAGAGGCAAATGTATCTTGAATACAAGGATAATACAAAACTCCAACCACTGGTTGGAGAAGGTAGGTGGAGTCTTGGCTTTTGATAATGAGTAAGTCTCAAGACTAGTTTGAACGGAAATATTATGTCCAAATGACTAAAAATACAGATCAGGTCAAAGAATATGTTGATCCATCATTTAGATGGTAAATCGCCATACGAGAAGTTTTGCCCCAAACCAGCACCTAGATGCTGTAATACCCGAAGAATTTCTAAACGTGAGGCTAAACTTCCGCAGCGACGAGGATAGATATAACTTTGGTTTTGGGAAATAGGTGAGTCCCACAACGAGAGGAATTAGAGTTAGCCGTGATGAAAAATATCTAAATTTTACATTAAGTAAAGGGCGGAGACTTGCGTTTATCGGTAATCAATTTATAAATCTGAAAGTAGGCGATGAAGGTTGCATAATGTTGACTTTTATATCACAAAGTTGAAACCATTAGCGATTGAAGCTGAGGAACCAGAAAGTTACAAACCGAGTCCACACACCACACCACCACACCACACACACCTGCACCACACACACCCACCACGCACTGCACATGCGGAAAAATATGGTGAACTTTATTTGTGGCGTGGACGATAGAGATACAACTGGGGTTCCAATCCTCTATTGGTATCATCAACAATACCAGCAAGTAAAAGTAAAACATGATAATGGACCATGCCCTAAAATTTATCGGTCCAATCGCAATAGCCGGGTACACGCCACCAGCCACGCGCCCGAGGAGCCATAGTGACTTTAGCACCAACACAAGGAAATTGAAGAAAAACTATCCGGATTTATGGATGGACTGCCAGAAAATAATTGGATAAAACGAAGCACTTTTAGACATTCAATAATTTCCCATCTTAAACAGTGGCGTGCGCAGCGATCCCGAGAAAACGCGACAACTGCCGCGTTTACTAAACTAAACTTAGTAGGCTTACTGGTTTTATTCACACTTCAGATTTCCTTTGTCAGTGTCCCGGAAGGTGTCATGACTTTCGCCAAGTAGATGCCACTGTTTTTGGTTGTTAGCTGAATGCAGGATAGCCGGACCGTGAGAGGTGCGTACGGGAAACGGTTTTCCTTTTACATCCGTTAGGGTTAAATAGTAATTGCCGGTTTCATTAGTTTAATCGTCAGGATTGCCTCTGTATCGAAAGAAGTTGGGTTGTACGTAGGAGAACAGCGTTTCAACCGCCCGAGTGTCGGTGTTACCATTAAACCTAGCGATGGTATTATTGGAAGGTACTGTTCGTAAATAACAGGGACGTTGTAATCGAAGTGAATAGCGGCTGCCCCGCGACAGATCACCGTATTCATTGGCAATCCCGCCATCAGAGGGAATGCTGATTACCAGTACGCACTTCCATTGGGTTCATCCGTTGTACTGTCGGGTAAAAGAATTTGATCAAATGGAATTCAAGAACATTACCATTTTTATAGTCCTCGTCGCCGGATACATTCACTGATAAATTGAAACGAATTCAAATCCAAAGGCCACGGCTAATGGTATCCAATATAATAACAGTAAAGGCCAACATCGTTCCCGGTGTTCTGGAAATTGGGTTTGATATTTTAGCAGTTCCTGACCTGTCCAATATTGCCCGTTGGTTTAACGGTTTTATTGTTCGGATCAAAGGAAGCCTGAACAAGGAGGATAACAATACCCATAGTTGTTCATCAGGTAAGGAATCTCCCGCTAAGGGATAGGCACAAGCGCTGTTGTTTAAAACAGTTCCTCTTAGAATGGCAGAATTCAATTCGGTGTTATTAAGTACTGAATAACTACTCCCGGCTAGGTTGGTGTAGGAAAATAATAACGTGTTGCAAATGATGCTTTGTGGAAGATCGAACCTGATAAGTAGTAGAGGTTGTTGTACAATGTAACCGTGGCAATATTACTGACTGTATCCGTGCCGTTGTTTTTACGACCCGAAAATAATTTGGCACTGAGCCAGGGCGGTCGATGGTGGCGCGTTCAATGAAGGCGCTGATATCAGTGAAACCGGGCGTATTTGGCTTCAGGGGAAATGGAGTAGTAATGGTTGTCCGAAAGGGAGTGATTTTTTGGTGAAGGCGTCGACGTTATGATCCAATAAGGTTTGGGGTTTACTGATTGAATGGTGGGAATGACGGCATACCGAAATAACGGAACCGATAAGTACCGGAGGTATCCATATCCATAACAATGGCATTGGGATCTCGGTAAGTGGTGATTCATCCGGCAGGGTGGGTTCATTGTATTGTTCCAGCGCGCCATTGCCGTTTTAATACTAAAATGCTTTTCCGCTAAGCTGACCCGCAAATTAAGAGGCACCATTGTTCCGCAAAAATTGATGGCTTCAACCAAAACGCCGCCGATCAGATATAGATGAAGCGTCTGCATCGTGGAGTTATCTCATTCGGTTGGCGATACAACTAGGTAGTGATTGTCCATTTTAATCCGACATTAATCGGTATCCTGCATTTTGTTACTGCTGTAGAGCTTTGATAGCCTCCTCTGTTAAATGTGGGGTTGGAAAAACGTTACAAGGTGTCAATAAACCGGATTTCACCCGATGATTACTAATTGGTTCCACGCCGCTGATGAGTAGGTTCCGTACCACCTTGATCGTAGGACCTGTAAAATTTTACGGTAAGGGGAGCAGAGGATAATGGTATCTTGAGTAATGGTAAAATCAACAACACGTTTTCAATCGCGCTCAGGGCATTGTTGGTACTACCGTCCAGCTGATTAGAAAATCCATAAGACATGGAGCTAATCCTCCAGGAATGCCGGCATACTGGTTATGCTGATGCCAGCGTAATTTAGAAACTGTACTCGTTGTAAATCCGCTATTCGCTGCGATCCAGGTAGAGCCCACTGTCCGGCGATTTATACACCGCTGTTGGTGGTAGCCAGATACGGATGTTTCCTTTAATATCATATCATTACGAAGACCATTGCTGGAAGGGCAACCCCGCTTGTTTACTCCACGTGTTGGCGCGAACGGAACTTCGGTATAAGCGGAGTCGGTTTCACCCGAAAATAAGTTTGCGCCATAGCTGATAATAAATCCATTGGTGCTGCCAATGAAGCGAATCCTGTTCCTACTCTACGCAGTCAGGCCTCTTTCCAAGTCGAAGGATCTGGGAGTGTGGCATTGCGCTTGAGAAGATGTAGAAAATTATCAATTGGGATTGTAATTGTACCTGCTGAGATTTCGACACAATGCAACAAAACAATTATTTCGAATACTAAACGTTTGACGTAGATCCTGTGTAGAGATAAAATTTATAGAACAAAGCGTGAAATGACCGTTGTTTCAAACGACGCTCGTATCCGGGAGTGTTCGGGTTAAAAGCC
>JADKIC010000006.1 GCA_016721435.1 Bacteroidota bacterium | reverse complement strand
GGCTGTTGCAGATGGAATTCCGGTAGGGAGAATTATAATTGTTTTTGCAGTGTTAGTGATCACGGGTTCATTAAAATCGAAGTAAATGGCGGCGAAGTTGGTGATAGAATCTCCTGCGGAAAGATTTGTTTTGGGTTGGATGCGATAACGAACAAAGCCATGCGAGAGGGGTTCATTGGTGTTGCTATCGGGGAGGAGAATGTTTTCAAATTTAAACTCCATATTGCGCTGGTAGTTGATCCAGTTTAGATTGACGGGATGAGAGGCGTTTTACAAATTCGATGGTGGAAAGATTGAGTTTACTGGTATCAATCGGATTCAGAATTTTAACGGTGAAGGCTGTATCGTTGCCGGTATTTTGAAAGCGGATGATGTACTCCTGCCAGGGAGCGTTGCTGAGTTGGGTGGTGGTGAGGGTATCTTCATTTACCAGAATATCATTGGGATCAAAAGAACCTGTGGTATACACTTCCCAATTGCTGTTATTGCAGCTCGGATTATCATCGGTGGCATACGGCTCAATATGCGCGCTGCTGTTGATGAGTGTGCCGATGGGGAGTCCGGGGTTGACATTTACGGTGACGATGATGCTGCCGGTTTGGAAGGGTGTTAATGCGGGCAAATTCCATAGGACTGAATCAGGAAAGATTTGGCTCGGTGTAACTGTTGCGGATTGAAAAGTGACATTGTTGTATGGGTAAAAATATAAGACAGGATTTGATACTGTGGTAGTACCGTAGTTGCCATAACTAATCATATAACTCGCATTGAAGCCAGAGCGGAAATTGCCCAATGGAGTAATGGTTACACAAACATCTTCAAATACACCTAGCGGTTGGTAAGCAAAATCGTTGAGGGAATCGGTTTGATGGTTTCCTATAAAGGTTGCAGATTGTGATCCAGGCGTGAGATCATACCAGATTACTGATTGTGGTGAGACACAATGAAATTTCCGGAATCAAGAACAAGAACTGAATAGTTTCCATTTTGATCACTAAAGGTGAAACGACCCGTATTTTGCTCTGTAATCTTCTGTGCGGGTAACGTAGATTCTCCATTATCATGTATGCCATTGCTGTTTAAGTCAATAAATATTTGACCAGTAATCAAATTGTACTTATTGGATATTTTGACAATCCAATAGTCAAAACTTCCATTACCATCTTCCGTTTTATCTCCGGAGATATTGGATGGAGTGCGTCCTCCTATTATAGAGCCACCGTCAGCAGTTTGTTTAAATGAGGTTAAATATTCATCATTACTTCCACCAATCGTATTCTGCCATTGGATAGAACCTGCAGGATCTGTTTTTATGATCCAGAAATCATAACATGGTATACTTTGCATCAAACTATTTTCTGATTTATCTCCCGATATAAATGACTTTGAATATCCACCCAAAGCATACCCTCCATCAGCAGTTTGATAAATAGAAATCAGTTCATCATTATTGCTTCCCCAAATAGTATTCTGCCATTGGATATTTCCCGTGCTATCTGTTTTCAAAATCCAGAAATCATGTCCTCCGGTACTAGGTTCCGTTTTATCACCTGATATGAAAGAACTTGAAGATCCACCCAAAATATACCCGCCATCCACTGTTTGCTTAACGGAGTAGAGTTTATCATCACCACTCCCTCCAATCGTATTTTGCCATTGAATATTCCCCAGTGAATCGGACTTCACAATCCAATAGTCCCAACTTCCATTACTCTGCTCTGTCTTATCTCCCGATATACCAGAACCGGAGTAAAAACCAAAATATAGCCCCCATCAGTTGTTTGATCAATGGATGTAAGTCGATCACTATGATACCCACCTATAGTATTCTGCCATTGGATATTGCCCCAAAGAATCCGTCTTGACGATCCACAAATCATCACTTCCAAAATTATTTTCTGTCTTATCTCCTGAAATGTTGAAAAGAATATCCTCCTAAAAAAAAGCCCCCATCAGCAGTTTGTTTAATAGATTTCAATTTATCATAACCACTACCGCCGATTGTATTCTGCCATTGGATATTGCCAAGGTATCGGTCTTAACTATCCAATAACTCCCAACTCCCATACTATTCTCTGTTTTATCTCCTGAGATATTGGAATGCGAATACCCACCTAAAATAAAGCCTCCATCGACAGTTTGCTGAATGGAGTACACCTGATCCATACCTCCCCCTCCAATCGTATTCTGCCATAGGATATTACCAACTCGATCCGTTTTTACTATCCAAATATCATCCCCTCCTAAACTGTTTTCTGACTTATCACCAGAGATATTTGAACCAGAACTCCCACCCAAAATATACCCTCCATCAGTGGTTTGTTGAAGTGAATATAATTCATCATACCCATTCCCCCAATCGTATTCTGCCATTCGATTTCTTGAGAAAAGGTAGTAGTTGCAAATAAATTAAAAGCAAAGGTCAGTTTATGAAGAAGATTGTCTTTAACTTTTTCATGATAGTTTTAAATTGAAAATTTTGCATTGCTCAGTATCCATTTATCTAATTATTCCGCCACTACAGTTTAAAGATATGAAATTAAAACAATCACAACTAACACTTATTCGTCAATAAAGGTACATTTTTCTATTAAAATAGCGATTTAAATATCAATAAAACCCTGAACTTCTCCACCAATAAGGTTCAACTACACTATCAGAGGCAAATTCCTGCTAAAAATGAGATTATAACCTCACAAAACGGGAGGAATACCGGTTGTTACCGGAAATAAACTGGATTGTATACATTCCGGGATCAACAGCTTGTAAACTCAACTGATACATTTCATTCACCTGATTCACTTTCTCCTGCCCAATTAAACGTCCCTGGAGATCATAAACCATTACTATTCCCGGCTGAACACTTTCCGGTAAACTTATATTTAAAACATTCGTTGCAGGGTTCGGATAGACGTTTAACTTTCCGTTGATAACCACTTCCTCCACAGAAGTTGTTTGTACAATTGCTGTAATGGCATAATTAGTTATTACAGGACTATTATAATCAAAATAAATTAAGGCTTTGTTTCTGATTGAATCGCCCGGCACCAGATTGGTAAGTGGGCGAATGGAGTACTGAACAAATCCCATCGACTGCTCATTGTTGGTGCCGCTGTCGGGAAGAAGGATACCGGGAAAATCAAATTTTAACATCCGCGAGTTTTTCGTATACTCAATGTTAACAGGATGGGAAGATGCTTCCAGTTCAAATGTTGCATCCAATAATTTTATAGGGAGATTATTAATAATATTTACAATGGTAGCCGGAGCATTACCTGTGTTTTGAAAACGAATAGTGTACCTGAGGGTTGGATTCGATGGCAATGTATTGTATTCGATGGTACGTTTATCCACTAAAATATCATTGGGATCCATACTTCCTCTGACAATCGATTCCCAGGTGGCGTTATTATCACTCGGGGCAAAATCAGTGGCAATGGGTAACGCCTGTGCATATGAATTTAAAATATCTCCCACCTGAATTATAGTATCCAGTTTAATGGTAACGCTAATACTTTTATTTTGCCCGGGATTTACAATGCCAATATCCCACAATACAGAATCTGAAGTCTGTAAAATTGGTGTAGCTGTTGAAGTGATATAAGAGGTATTTGGAAAAAGTTTGAAATAGATTTGCGCTGGAACAGGAACCGTGCCTTTATTTTCACAACTTATCATATAGCTTGCATTAAATCCCGGACGAACCAACGCCGGTGGTGCAAGTGTAATTTTAAGATCCTGAATGAACACATAGGGATGGAGAATAAAATTGTTCAGGGAATCTATTTGTTTAAATCCTGTAAAAGCGGCCGTATTCAAAGCTGGATTTACGCCATAGTAAGGATTTGAATCGGGTAAAAAATTGTAAGTGTTATCTTCCACTAACATTTTATACGTCCCATCATAACTGATATAAGAAAAATAGTTTGAATCATTCGTTTGAATTTTCAGACCTTGAGGAATGAAGTCACCGGAGTCTTGAATTGAATTTGAATTCATATCGGTAAAAACATTTCCGGTTATTTCGTTATAGTTTTCGGAAAGTAAAACATCAACTATCAGAATCTTATGTCCCCTTATGAATACAGCCTGATCATATCCCTTATCAGAATAACTGGCCGCCGCAATCAACAACTCTCCATTGGGAAGAATTCCAATCCCTACCCCATTCTCGCTTTGGTCGGGAACCAAAAGTTTTATCCCATAATTTGACACCATTTGCCGACAATTTTACTATCCATGCATCTGAGCCACCCCGGCACATTTCACTTTTATCAAATCCAATATTTGAACTTGAATAGCCCACTATAAAGATTTCACCCGTTGGACTTAACTGCATATCAGATGGCCCATCAGACCCTGGTCCTCCAATTGTACTATCCCAAATATAATTTCCAAGGCTATCTACTTTCACCACCCACATATCGTTTCCTCCCATTGCATTTTCAGTTTTCCAGGGCGAAATATTGCCTGCCGAATAGTAAGCGAGAAGAAATCCTTTATCAGCGGTATTTAAAATTACCCCTTGGTTGGTCTGTACCGAACTGGCTATATTCTGATACCACAGCACATTTCCAAGGCTATCTAATCTAAACAGACCCGATGTATACTGAGTAATAAAATAATTCCCTACTGCTGCATAACCGCCATCAGATAACTGTATAATATCCTGAAGATAGACTTGGGTTGCTCCCGGAACGATGACTGTGTTTTGCCATTGAACCACCCCAAGTGAATCTAATTTTACCAACCAGGAATCTGTCTGACCAACAAGTGGGACCGTTTTATCCAGGCCAATTGCAGAACAGGTGCCAATCGCCATGATTACGCCATTATCACTTGTGGTATCCATACACCGCATATTTTCTGATCCTATAGCTTGAAGTGTATTCTGCCACAAAATATTACCAACTGCATCTAATTTAAGTACCCAGGCATCATTGTAATATGCATTTTCGGTTTTGTTTCCGCTAATGTACGAATTTGAAACTCCACAGACAAAATATCCACTGTTCCTTGCCGCTCGTATATTTTTTGGAGTTTCATTAATGACTCCGCCAAGGCATTTCTGCCATTGAATTTTCCTATCTGAACTATACTTCACTACCCAGATATCCGAGCCTCCTAAAACAGGATCGATTACTTCAAAACCAGAACTACCGGTCAATCTAACAGCTATAATAAAACCGCTATCCGGAGTCACTACCATATCTTGTGGCCAGGATTGACCGGCTCCTCCCGCAGCCGCCTGCCAGTTGATTACTTGAGAATAACCGGAAGTGGCAGTAATGATTAACCAAAGAAGGAATGCTGAAATCTGTTTCATAGAAGAATATTGATACCTGATAAACTCAAGGTAAATGTACATTAATTTTCAATATAATATAAAATTTACCCGACTTTTTACATCTGTTCTTCTTTTAAAATTAAAAAGGTGAAAATTTCCTGTTCTGATCCATCATCCAATCCAT
This sequence comes from Bacteroidota bacterium, assembly GCA_016721435.1. GTDB lineage: Bacteria > Bacteroidota > Bacteroidia > AKYH767-A > OLB10 > JAJTFW01. The sequence continues at coordinate 150,162 of JADKIC010000006.1, read as the reverse complement.
CATTCAATCCAACATCCATTACATCATCAAATCCCCATCGCGAGGCTTCGAGATCACACCCATCATCCCTTCCATCATCAATTCCTTAATCACATCAACATCTTCAAATTAGCACCTTTTCAAATTTTCAAATTCACATCTTGCTATCTATCATTTCAATTTATACTTACAATTTCATAAGGTCGGCGTCTAAAACAAACTCATCTGTCCGCCTCTTTGAAATTTTGTAAAATCATAGTCCGGCATTTTACTTTCTCCGAAATATTTTTTCCGGAAAAGTTTAAAAAGCTGATTGACGGATTGTGCGATATTCCCTTCTCCGCGCATCCGTATTCCCGGTCTTGAATCACTGACAGATCCTCCGTGTGCATGCCGGATATGGTTCCATACTTTCTTCGCGGCATCGGGTCGGTTTTTTTGCAGCCAGTCGGAGAAGATGTCTTTCACGTCACCATTGAGTCGCACCATGGTATAGCCCGCTGCGATTGCGCCATGATCCGCTGCTGCTTTGAGGAGATCCGGAATTTCGTCGCTGTTGAGTCCGGGAATGATGGGGGCAGTCATAACGCCTACGGGTATACCCTTATCGGTCAGGTTCCGAATGGTCTTTAACCGGTTTTCTGAAGAGGATGTTCGCGGCTCCATCGTGCGACGTAATTCTTCGTCGAGAGTGGTGATGGAGATGTACACCCGGGCAAGTTGCATCGCCGCCAGTTCCGAGAGCAAATCGATGTCGCGGAGGATGAGCGCGTTTTTGGTGATGATACCTACCGGATGACGGTACTTCAGAAAAACTTCGAGAAGTCCCCGGGTAATTTTATACTGCCGTTCGAGGGGCTGATAACAATCGGTATTGCCGCTCATACTCATTGTGGCAGGCTGGTAATTTTTCTTATTGATAAATTCCTCGAGGAGCTTCGGCGCGTTGGGCTTCACGATAATCTTTCTTTCGAAATCAAGTCCGGCACTTATTCCCCAAAATGTATGCGCATTGCGGGCATAACAGTAGGCACAGCCGTGTTCGCAACCCTGATAGGGATTGAGTGAATAGAGAAAAGGCAAATCCGTGCTCTCCACCTTATTCACGATCTGCTTCGGGTGATCCACAAACACTTCTGTCCCCGGATCCGGATCGGGCAATTCATCAATACCTTCGAAATGCTCCAGCACTCTCTCCTGCTTCAAAAAGCGGTTCGGCGTATTGATCTGTGAACCCCGACCTTTGATGTATTCTTCCATTGATTGTATGACCGTCAAACGGCGAAGGGTAATATAGGGAGAAGTAATTTGGTTCACGCTAATCTAAATAAAATATAATTTTTCATAATACATTTAACAAATCTTCTGAATTCATTCCCTTTGATCACCACACAATCACTCCCTAACTTTTTCCTTTTCTCCCCAATCACTTAGCGTTACCTAGGCAATTTTCACTTGGTAGATTTTGTTTTATGCCTATATTGCAATCATGGTTATTGATCGTATTACAATCTTTAAAGAGGAACGTCTCGTCATTGCTCACTTCGTCTGCGACGAATTGAATCTGACGAGACTGGGAGGAGGAACTTGAAACTTTGAACCCTAAACATTGAACCCTAAACTTTGAACCTTAAACTTTAAACCTTAAACATTAAACATTAAACATTAAACCGCTATGGACACACTAGATCTTATTTTAAACGGCCTGCGATACGCGCCACTCTGCCTGATGGGCATGGGAGTAATGATGCTTCTTTGGATACAAGTAAAAGAGCTAAAGAAGTTTTGATCTTGCTTGCGGGTGGAGAATAGTTTATCTCCGGATAGCTAGGATTGTTGACGAAGGATACTGGCTACTGGCTGCTGGCTACAGACACTGTTAGAAAATAAGGCAAGAAGCGAGAGGCAAGAAGCGAGAGGCAAAGAGAGGCAAGAAGCTAGAGGCAAGAAGCGAGAGGCAAGAAGCGAGAGGCAAGAAGCGAGAGGCAAGAAGCGAGAGGCAAGAAGCGAGAGGCAAGAAGCGAGAGGCAAGAAGCAGGTAGCAAAAGAACGAGAAATAAATTAATCAATAAGGTGCAGGGGGTATCATGTTTCTCAATTGCCATAGCTGGTTCAGCTTTCATTACGGTACGCTTTCTATGGAGAAGTTACTGGAAGAGGCACAGCGTAACGGTATCCGCAAACTCGTTCTTACCGATATCAATAACACTTCCGGCGTACTCGATTTCATCCGTCTGGCTCCGAAGTATGGTGTGGAGCCGGCGGTGGGCATCGAATTTCGTCAAGGCGATACCGTTAGATTTATAGGTATTGCAAAAAATAATGAGGGCTTCGAGGAGCTGAACCGCTTTCTCAGTGAATGTCTCCGAAAGGGAGCCGCTGAAGGAGAGAGTTCCGGCAACCGCGATGCCATCATCCCCGAAAAAATTCCATGTTTCAGGAATGTTGTGGTTATCCTTCCTGTCACGCTATCCGCCCCCGTATCTTCTTCTCAGGAAGGAGCTTTATCGCAGGGGGCGGCAGAGGGCTGCTGGCCGCTCGCCGCTAGCTGCTTGCCGATTGCGGGGGAGTCGATAGCTAAAAGTATGCAAGAGAACGTTGGGCTGCTGGCTGCTGGCTGCTCGCCACTAGCTGATTTTTCTTCAGGTAATACAAGACCACCGGCTATGGGCTACAGGCTACCTGCTGATTCGAGGCTACCGGCTGCGGGCTACCGGCTTCCGGCTATTTTTTCTGCAGGTAATTATTCTTGGGTACCACCAAATATCATTAGTAGCGGGAAGCAAACAGCAAGTAGCGAGCAGCAAGAAGCAAGAAGCCTCTTGCCGCTAGTTGATGGAGTAGTAACTAATCGTACGCAAGAGAATTTTGGGCTGCTGGCTGCTGGCTGCTGGCCGCTGGCTGATCTGTCTTCAGATAATAATTCTTATGTAAATCCGAAAACAGCGAGTAGCGAGCAGCAAGAAGCAAGCAGCCTATTTTACGGAATAAAACCTTCCGATTTATCGCGACTCCCTTTCTCAAACTACAAACATCTCCTCCACCGTTGCGTTGTCCTCTGGCCGGTAACCGTCCGGCATAAAACAGATTACAACGTGCACCGCCTCCTCTGCGCCATCGGTCACAATACCCTGCTGAGTAAGGTCCCGCCGGAAGTCAACTGTCGTCCCGATGAGATCATGGTAACAGAAGCGGAGGTGCGTACCCGTTATCTCGCCTTCCCGCAGATTGTGCGCAACACCGAGCAACTGCTCGACGAATGTCATATCGCCTTCGATTTCCACGAGCCGAAAAACAAAAGTTCATTTAGTGGAAGTCGTCAGGTAGACACCGTACTGCTGGAACGGGAAACCTGGAAAGGCGTGCATTACCGCTATGGAGAACAGGTGTCTTCGGATATCCGTGACCGTGTGGAGAAGGAACTACGCATGATCAATGAACTCGGCTTCGCGGCTTACTTCCTCGTGAACTGGGATATCGTTCGTTATGCGCAACGCAGAGGGTACTTCTACGTGGGTCGTGGCAGTGGCGCCAACAGCATCGTGGCCTATTGCCTCCGCATCACCGACGTGGATCCCATCGACCTCGATCTCTACTTCGAACGTTTCATCAATCCCTACCGTCAAAACCCTCCCGACTTCGACCTCGACTTCAGCTGGAAGGACCGCGATGACCTCACCGCCTACATCTTCCGGCGCCATGGAGAAGAACATACCGCCCTCCTCGCCACCTATAGCACCTATCAGAGCAATGCCGTCATCCGCGAACTTGGAAAAGTATTCGGTCTCCCGAAAGAAGAGATTGACGCATTGCAAGCCACGAAGAACGGAGAGAGCGTGGGTGAAGGCATGGCGAAACTGATCCGGCAATACAGCGCGCTGCTCCACGACTTCCCTCATCACCTCAGCATCCACGCGGGAGGAGTCATCATCAGCGAAAAACCCATCACTTGCTATACGGCCCTCAATCATCCGCCCAAGGGATTTCCCGTCACACAGTTCAGCATGCTGGAGTCGGAAGATGTGGGATTGTACAAGTACGATATCCTCAGTCAGCGCGGGCTGGGGCATATCCGCGACGCCGTAGATATCGTGAAAAAAAATCGCGGCATCGACATCGACATCCATCAGATCAAGGCCTTCAAGAAAGATGAGAAAATAAAAGCACTCATCCGCAACGGAAGATGCATGGGTTGTTTCTATGTAGAGAGTCCCGCCATGCGCATGCTACTGAAGAAACTGCAGGTCGACACCTACATACAGTTGGTGGCGGCGAGTTCCATCATACGTCCGGGAGTAGCGAGAAGCGGCATGATGCGTGAATATATTCTCCGCACCCATGATCCGGCCCGAAGAACGTATATACACCCCGTTATGAAGGAGCTGATGGAAGAAACCTACGGCATCATGGTCTATCAGGAAGATGTGATCAAGGTCGCGCACCACTTCGCCGGACTCGACCTCAGCGAAGCCGATGTATTGCGCAGAGGTATGAGCGGCAAATTCAGGAGCCGGGAAGAGTTTCAGAAGATACGGGACAAGTTCTTCGACAACTGCAAAGTCAAAGGATATCCCGACGCCATTACAGCTGAAGTGTGGAGGCAGATCGAAAGTTTCGCGGGGTATTCGTTCTCGAAAGGACACTCCGCGAGTTATGCCGTAGAGAGCTATCAGAGTCTGTATTTAAAAGCGCATTACCCGCTCGAATTCATGGTGGGCGTCATCAATAACTTCGGCGGGTTCTACTCCACAGAGTTCTACGTGCACGAAGCAAGGATGCAGGGCGCCACCATCCACGCGCCACATATCAACGAAAGTTTGTATTTGACGGATATACAAGGCCGTGATATCTACCTCGGCTTTATCCACCTGCAAAACTTACAACAGCAAACCGCGATCACACTCCTCGAAGAACGCGATCGTAACGGCCCCTTCACCGGCCTCGCCGACTTCATGCATCGGGTGCCCATCGAAGTAGAGCAACTGCGAATACTGATCCGCATCGGGGCCTTCCGGTTTACGGGACGCAGCAAGAAAGAACTGTTGTGGGATCTCCTCCTGCACATCGGTGAGGGGCGCAAAACAGAAGTGCATCAGAGTCTCTTTAACGAGCCTGAGCCTGACTGGAAGCTACCGGCACTCAGTCATCACGAAACAGAGGATGCCCTTGACGAAATAGAGCTCCTCGGGTTTGAACTATCGAGTCCGTTTATGCGATTAAGAACCCCTGACCTAAACGCAGCGGTCGCAGCGAATCCGCAGCGGTCCGATAGCTATCGGACGCAGCGCCTGCCTGCCGGAGCCTCGGCGCAGGCAGGGTTAAAGGAGATTTTGCTGCCAACGAACTATATACTTGTATCGGAAAGGAAATCTCCATCATCGGTTACCTCGTCACCACCAAGCCCACGCGCACTATTAAGGGGGAATACATGGCCTTCGGTACCTGGCTCGATGTGGAGGGTTATTTTTTTGACAGCACACATTTCCCGAGAGTGATAAAAGAATTTCCCTTCAGAGGGAAGGGGATTTACCGCATCACAGGGAGAGTGGATAGTGAATTTGATTTTTGTAGCCTCACGGTTTCATCGATGGAAAAACTGCCGACGGCGGGGGTAATTTGAAAATGGGGTGATCTCCCTGGCGGGAGACAGGTTTGAAGATTTGAAAATGAGGTGATTTGAAGACGTGAAAAAGGATTGATTTAAAGATTTGATCGCGAAGCCTCGCGATGGGGTGACGAAAAACGGGATGATTTATCGAAAGTAACGGTCTGCTTGCAAGATGTGCCAGCGAATGAAGCGATGGTTGATGAACGTCTAAATAGCCCAACTTTAAATCCCTGACCATCTGTAAAATCCGATTCACATGTCTCAGAGGAGGATGTGATGAGATCCGCGTTCCTATCGGGTCTAACTCTCCATTGCGGTCATTAGTTGGACTGAAAAATAGGATTCGTTTAGATGGGATAATTCGTTTTAGAATCATTGTTGATGTTACCCGAAGCAGACCATGAAAGATTTGCCCGATTTTCATATTCAAATGAACGAAGCATCTGATTGGCAAATTTCACTACTTTTGATAACTATGAAAAAATTGTTCTTCGTATTTATATTTCTTCCCTGTTTGTTAGTGGCGCAATCATCCTTCATGTCCTTCAATCTCCGCTACAACAACCCCGCGGATAAGGAAAACAGCTGGGAGAACAGGAAAGTGGAAGTGGCGGATATGCTTAACCGTTATCGTCCCGGGATTCTCGGCATTCAGGAAGGGTTACACGATCAGGTTGTCTACCTCGACTCGGCATTGGAGCAGTATGACTATACCGGCGTTGGGCGGGAAGATGGAAAAACGAAGGGAGAGTATTCTGCGATTTTCTACCATACCGCTACCTATAAATTGCTATCCTCAAAAACCTACTGGCTATCGGAAACGCCGGAGAAGGTATCTGTCGGATGGGATGCTGCGCTGGAACGGATTGTTACGTATGCCTCTTTTATTAATCGCAACACCAATGATACGGTACATGTGTTCAACTGTCATCTGGATCATATGGGTAAAATAGCGAGAGAGAAATCCGCTGAACTGATGCTCCGTTTAATCACCGGGATGAATATTGCAGATAAAAAACTTGTTGTGATGGGAGACTTCAACGCTGAACCCCATGAAGCACCGATACTGCTTTTCGATAAACAAATGGAATGTTTGTATAAAAAAGAAGGAGTGGTTTCGAAGGGACCTGCAGGGACTTTCAATTCGTTCAACACAGAAGAATTTGTAACAAGGCGTATCGATTACATCTTCACAAAAAAAATGACTGTTAGCGAATACCATCATATCGATCAACGGAGATCCAATCAACTTTGGTTATCGGATCATTTGCCGGTATTGGTGAAAACGGATGATTGATTTGAAAATTTGAAGATTTGAAGATGGATTAATATGTCGCGAGCAAAAATCTCCGTAAGGAGATGGCGCTTTGCGAAAGATGGGGTGATCTTACAGGCAGGAGACAGGTTTGCAGAGAGCGAAAATCTTCGTAAGGAGATGGAGCCTATCGAAAATGGAGGATTCCATTGTTGGATTACCTTGATGGATATCTCCTGTATTGTATAACAATATAGCCTATCCGAAAATTACCGGCGTTGAGCATTCCTGTTGATCAACGCCGGTCACCGACACTTGTTCTATTGATACTTCACAAACTTTTTGGTTGCACTATTTTTTCCATTACTGATATACAATGTATATATTCCAGGTGCTAAATCTTTGATGTCCAGCGAAGCTGTATTATTTCCTATCGTTCCGTTCATTACTATTTTGGGGTGTACACTTTTAGAATGAATATCCAGTAATTCAATCTGCATATTTTCCGGTTGCGATAAGGTATAACTGAACGTCAGATGTTCATCTACAGGATTGGGATAAACAGTGAGCAAAAAATCATCTACATTAGAATTTTCAAAACTATGGAGTGCTGTAACGGAAAGGCATTGTCCTTCTGTGGCGGTATACATAACATTGGAAGGAATATTTGTACAAAGATCAACAATACCAGAGGGCCATTCAATCCGTATAGTATCAATCAATAACGGCGTACTACCGGAAATGCCAAAACCAAAATGAGCATTGAGCATATTCATTCCGTTAAAAGTATTCTGTGCAGAGATCTCACGCATTTGCCAAAACCCTTTGGCTTTGACTTTCACCTTCGCTCCAATTCCGGACATATTTGATGTTAGTCCAACCAATTTAATATTAATAAAATCCGTTAGAGTCGTCGTATTCTCAAACAAACCTTTATCGCTGGCACCTGAAATATATACATCCAAATCTCCATCATTATCATAATCGCCGCTGGTTGCACACCAATGATTTCCACTGTTCAGAACCATAGGTTCATTCGTAATTTTTGTGAAGACAGTGCTCCCCTGCATCACATTATTTTGATAATACGCATTATTCTGTGGACCTTCATTGGTAACAATACAATCTAAATCTCCATCGTTATCGAAATCACCCCATGTATTTGATAGCGAGATACCCGTATCCGTAACAATCGGTCCGACCTCTGCAACAGTCAATTTTACAAAAATGTTGCTGTCATTCCGGTACATTTCATTCGGATAACCAACGGCGGGAGTTGTACCACCATAATTAGTGAGATAACCGTCCAGGTCACCGTCATTATCGAAATCGATCCAATTCCATACCTGACCATCGTGCAAGTCTGTACCCATTGGAGCAGTATTCATTCTGGAGAAGAGTGGGCCTCCACCGGCCACATGATTGTTATCAAATAAATAATCGCGAGATAAAGCTCCGTTTACTCTTCCCGAACCAATAAATAAATCCACATCTCCATCCTGGTCATAATCACTCCATGATGGAACAGTAAATGCATCTAAAGTATCCGTCACAATCGTTGTATCTACTCTTGTAAATATTCCATTACCCATATTGACTAAAAACTTACAGGAATCCGTGATCGCCACGAAATTATAAGGTGATGCAATAAAAAGATCCACCCATCCATCATTATTATAATCTCCAAAAGCTGAACCCCAGCCACGGAGGGAAGTGGGTGTGGCCAATGCCCCTGTCAGGCTTTGAGTAAACGTACCATTTCCGTTATTGAGAAACAATTTAGTTCCAACACTCCCTCCACCGGACTGAACACAATCCAAATCACCATCATTGTCGACATCTGCCCAGGAATTGCCAATGCCACCTGCTAATCCCAGGCCACTGTTTATAATTTTGGAGAAGTTACCATTACCATCGTTGTGATATAAACCACTGCGAATAATAAATAAATCGAGCAAATTATCATTGTCATAGTCAATCCAACTTGCACCATTATAGTAGTTCTGTGCCGGATCTGCAACTATAGGATTGGTGGGGGTAGTTACCTTTGTAAAAATCTGTGCATTGACCCATGAACAGTTACCAAGTAATATAGCTACGAGTGTGAATTTAAGGAAGAGGTTTTTCATGATTTTGTTTTTTTACAAAAAAACCTACCTAAACCTGAATAAGAGTCACTCCCGATAAAGTAATACTAATTCATTCTTATTTGATGCTGACGACGATATTCTGTTGGAGTAACACCAACAATGCGCCGAAAAGCGTTATTAAAAGTGTTTTTTGTATTATAACCTACCCAATAAGCGACTTCAATAATATTCATGGACTTCTTATCTTCAGCTACCAGGAGTAATTTTGCTTCATCAATCCGGAGTAAATTAATATACTCAAAGTAATTTACTTTGTAATATTGATTTATAATTTGAGAAACATAATGTTTTGGAACATTCAATTTCGAAGCCAGCGTTTCTAATTTTAATTCACTTTCCCGATAAAGTTTTTCCTTTTGCATGAGTTGTTTCAGCGCTTCAGCCAATTCATGACCGGCATCGGGGGTCAAGCCTGAATTTTTATATTTAAGTGTACTATTTTCTAAAACAGAATCCGTGGCTACTTCTTGCTCTGACTCTAACAAGTGCACTTCCTTTGAAGCGGAAACGTCCAGACCGGATGGATACTTATAAACTATCGGTTCGTCTTTTTTTTTCTCAATACTGCTGTCCGTTATAACTTCTTTATAGGAGAAATAAATACGATCCGGCTTCAACGATTCTTTTAGCGGATAACCCTCTAGAATTTTGTTTTTACCGTAAGCAAAATAGATAATTGAAACGATACTTGCACACATCCCCAACGACACAAAATAATCTGTAGTTAATGTAAACCAGGGATATCTTACCATTACATAATAAGAAATATAGCTGGCAATATAAAAACCAAATAAACCAACAATGGTAAACAACCATTTTTTGATATGACCTACTCGTTCTTCTTTTCTGACTTTCCAGAGTAAATAAACACAATAACCGACCATGTGGGCCATTAAAAAGTAGTTGAGTAAATTCACATCTAAAATAAAATAATCTATTCTCTTCAAGTGACGTATCTTCAAATCTGCAGTACTTAAATAATAAGGAAGCATCAGCAGAAAGACAATTATAGCCGGTAAATAATGAAAAAAATAAGTCGTCTTGCTTTTCTTTTCCGAAAACGTATAATCAATGTACATGAATAATAACGGCCCAAACAGAAATTGCGTCGTCATGCTGATATTGCATAATTGATGGTATTCATTCTGCCAGCCCGTCCAGTAAAGTACATATTCCAGAATAATGAGGGACTGAATAAACAGAAACAAAGTAATAATGAGATCTGCAGCTCTTTTGTTGGAAATGGCCAAAAAGGAAAATAGGATAGAATGTACCAGACCAATAAATGCAAAACCATAAAATAACAAGATCGGCAAGTCCATCAGGAATTTCTTTGTGATGCAAATTAATCAAAAAACAGCGGTAAAATGGTCTTCCCCGATAAAAGATGACCAATTCTTTTCCATCATCAAAAGGTGTAACGGTTTTGAAAATCATTGAATCTCAGACCTACTACCTTCCGGATCCGGAAATATAAATGCAAAATGAAGCGCGCGACCGGCCTTACTTTCACATCTTCTCTACCCTTAAAGGATGACCTCCGGACCGGGCTTCAAGCGAGGGTGTTTCATCCATAAAAATCAGAAAGACCAGGAACTTCCGGATCACTTAAAGAGATGTAAACGGACGAAAAATATTTTTTGAACATCGAGTAGAAAGGTGTTGCTGCGTATGTAAAAATAGTAGCTTCGCAGTATAACCTAAAGTACACAATAATGAAAAGAACAATTTATCTTCAAAAAACTGTTTTGTGGCTATTTGTCCTCGTAACAATGTCTGCGTACGGACAAACCGCCAAACAAACTGCGCCTCCTGCACCGAAGAAAATCACTTCACTCGAAGGCATCACTGAGTATGAATTAGGAAACAGCATGAAAGTTCTGCTCTTTCCTGATCAGTCGAAGTCAACAATGACGGTGAATATCACTTATCTTGTTGGTTCCCGTCACGAAGGATATGGCGAAAGCGGCATGGCTCACTTACTAGAGCATATGGTGTTTAAAGGAACTCCCAAGCATCCCAACATCCCGCAGGAGCTGACCAGCCACGGTTGTCGTCCGAATGGAACGACCTGGTATGACCGTACCAATTACTTCGAGACTTTTACGGCATCGGATGAAAATCTGAAATGGGCATTGGATCTCGAGAGCGATCGCATGATCAACTCTTATATCGCAAAGAAAGATCTGGAGTCAGAGTTTTCTGTCGTACGAAATGAATTTGAGTCCGGGGAAAATGATCCGGGAGGTGTGCTGATGGAGCGGATTATGTCGACGGCTTTCCTCTGGCATAACTATGGAAAATCGACCATCGGCTCCAGAGAAGACATAGAGCGCGTTCCTATTGAGAATCTGCAAGCCTTTTATAAAAAATACTATCAGCCGGACAATGCCGTGTTAACGATCACGGGAAAATTTGATGAAGCGAAAACGTTGGCGCTGGTGAACCAATACTTCGGCGGAATTCCAAAACCATCTCGCGTATTGCAGCCTACTTACACCGTTGAACCTACACAGGACGGTGAGCGCTCTGTTGTTTTACGCAGAGTAGGTGATGTGCAGGTGGCAGCGTGTTGCTATCATATCCCTGCTGGCGCTCATCCTGACTATCCCGCAATAGCAGTGCTTGCAGAAGCATTGACAAGTGAGCCCGGTGGAAGACTCTACAAAGAAATGGTAGAATCAAAGAAGGCGAGCAGTGTATATGGTTTCAGCTTCGGACTAAAAGATCCCGGCATCCTGTATTTTACAACAGAAGTGCTAAAAGAGAAATCGCTGGAAGATGCAAATAAAACGATGCTCACCCTCCTCGATAATGTTAAAACAACACCTGTCACCGAAGAAGAAGTGACGAGAGCGAAAAACAAACTCAATAAATTCCTTGAGCTCAGCTATAACAACGCAGACCGTGTGGGCTTGACTTTGTCGGAGTACATTGCAAAAGGAGATTGGAGATTATGGTTCCTCTATCGCGACCGTTTGCAACAAGTCACTGCAGCAGATGTTAATCGTGTAGCGGCAACTTATCTCTTAAGCAGTAATCGTACGACCGGAATGTTCCTTCCTGAAGAAAATCCGATGCGTGTCACTATTCCTGAAGCGAAGGATCCTAAAGAACTGTTGAAAGATTACAAAGGCAAGGAAGCGCTTGCGCAGGCAGAGGCTTTTGATCCGAGTCCGGCGAATATTATGGCGAGAACGAAGACCGGAACAATTCCAGGAGGAGCGAAATACAGTTTACTGCCCAAAACAACACGTGGAGGAAGTGTCAACATCAACATGGCCCTGCATATTGGAAGTGCAGCTACATTGCAAAACAAAGGATCCATTCCCTCAATGACAGCTTCCATGTTAAACAGAGGAACGAAGAAGTACACCTATCAGCATTTGAATGATGCGATTGATAATCTAAAAGCCACTATCAATATTTCAGGCAGCGGACAAGATATAACGGTAAGTGTGCAAACAATAAAAGAAAGTGTTCCGGGTGTTTTGCAATTACTGGAGGAGATGCTGAGAAGACCGACCTTCCCTGCTACCGAGCTCGATAAAATGATTGAAGAAGAACTGACCGATATCGAAGCACAGAAGAGCGAACCTCAAGCCATCGCCTTCAAAGTATTTGACCGTATCACCAATCCCTACCCTGCTTCAGACTTCCGTTACACGATGACACCCGAAGAAGAAACGGCAGCGGTAAAAGCGTTGAAGATTGCCGAGATACAACAATTCTACTCGGACTACTACAATGGCACCAATGCTACCATTGCCATCGTAGGCGACTTCAATGAAGCAGAAGCGGTGAGTGGTATCACCTCCATTTTTTCCAACTGGACATCCAAAATTCCATTTGAAAAAGCAAAAGATGAATTCTTCGATGTGACTTCTAAAACCGAAAAGATAAAAACGCCCGATAAGAAAAACGCCATGATGGTATGCGGCATGAACTTAAAATTGGGAGATAATGATCCCGATTTCGCGGCATTGGTGATGGGGAACTATTTACTGGGTGGAGGATTTTTAAATTCACGTCTCGCGGTACGTATTCGCCAGAAAGAAGGTTTGAGTTATGGAGTCGGTTCCTATTTACAGGCGGGACAGACGGACAAAGTTGGTGCTTTCGGATCGTACGCTATTTTCAATCCTACCAATCTGGAGAAATTAAAAATAGCTTATCAGGATGAAATTAACCTGCTGCTGAAAAACGGCATCAACGATACTGAACTTAAGGATGCGATCAACGGCTATCTTCAGAGCAGGAATGTGAGTCGTTCACAGGACCGTGAGTTGGTGGGAAGATTATCCAACTACCTCTACTATGACCGCACGCTGGCCTGGGATGCAGACCTCGAAAAGAAAATTTCAGCCTTGACCGTAAACGATATCAACGCTGCGGTTAGAAAATGGATTGACCCATCGAAGATCACGTATGTAGAGGCGGGAGATTTTTAAGGAGCTAGAGAATTAAATAAAAAGGGGACACGATAAGGTGTTCCCCTTTTTTTTGTGAACAAAGGAATGCAGAGCGAGAAAGAGAGGGAGGTAAGCAGGAGAAGACAGACCGAAAAATAGTGTGAGGTAAATGGGTAGAAATTTCCAGAAGTGAATCTGATAATTCACGGAAGCAATTTTTTAAATTTTGGCGCTCTTTAAATTAATCCGGGTGGTTTTTCATTAAGGTATTTCCAGAGCCAAGTTATGTGTATTATTCAATCAGAGATTTGGAACAAGAAACACACAAGATAGATCTAAAAAAGGATTCAGTTACAATTTTCATTAACGCTTTTACTGAAAACGGAAACACTATGAAGGAAGATTTTGTTTGTCTTAAAATATTTCAAATGATTTTTATGAATTATTCCAGCGTGTTATTAACCAATCTAAAACTATTGTACAGGTTGACGACGTTCTATCCTACGAAGACAGTACTTTATTATTCAAATTGTATAATCATAAAATCAGAAAAGGTGCATCCATAGGTATAAATAGAAATTACCGTGGAAAGAAAGGCATTGAATTATGGTGCTCAAATATTCAGGAAGAAATTAATTTCTACGAAAACAAGTCACCAAATTCAGAACAATTGAAAGCAGCAATTGCTAAATTTAATAAGGTTAAGTCATACCAATTGAGCGAATCTGCCAGCGTAGGAGAAGTTATTTCAGGGAAAGGAAGAGTCATTGAATTATATGACTCAACAGCTGTAGCCACATTTATCAGGAAAGGAATTGCACCATGGGATATACCTAGAAAAGGAGATCTCATTTGGCTGGACTATTCATAAGTTGAGTACTAGAAACCGAATTTCCAAACATCTTAACGAGAATCGGATGAACACATAATCAATCAGCCCCACCCCTCCACCAAAATCAAACATAAAAACGCTCTCGCCCTGGAAACTCCCCACCCAAAAAAACCCCTTCCCACAATAATTCATACCCCTCTTCGTTTTCATCGGAACCTAAAAACCCAACCCATGAAGCAGAAAACACTTGTTCTTACGGCAGCCTTGATGACCCTATTGGTTTATTCTTGCAAAAAGGATAGCGATTCAGGGGCTATTCCCGATGCATTTTATCCTAATTACTCGCAATTGAAGGTTGGTAATTATTGGGTGTATGAACAATTTGACATTGATAATTCCGGTAATGCTACATCCAACAACACCTTTGACAGCTGCTATGTGGAAAAGGATACCATTATCAATGGTAAAACGTATTTCAAGCTTGTTAAACCAAAACCTTATTTACCGAATCAACAGGACATTTTTTTTCAAAGAGATTCTTTGCATTACACTGTAAATGCTAACGGAAAAATAGCTTTTTCTTCCCTGGACTTTTCTACTGTTTTTGATTCCGGCTACATTACGGCCGGACCTGCTGATACCATATGTAAAATTGTGAAGCAAATGGGAGAGCCAAACCTGTCAGTGACAACACCTGCCGGGACATTCACCACATTAACTACCAAAGATACTTATTTCATGTACCCCAACTGGAAATTTGCCGGAGATTTAAGATTTGTAAATACGAGGTATACAGAAAATATAGGTATTGTCATTGAGACGCTTCCTTTTTCGCTTCAGTACCCAATTACATTGAACGACGGTTGATACGTTATCAAATAAATTAATTCGTTGTTAAACGCTGGTTGTTCCGCCATAGCGCGCTGAACTTTTGCAGTAAAATTTGTATGTTTGTTTTTGTACGCTTGTCCCGACCTTCGGGAGCCCGCTCCGCAGAGCGGGGAACAGACGTTAGCGTTAATAGTGTGACGACCGTGCCAACTTCAACATTTTGACAACATACACATATACTTACTCCTTTCGCTCGTCCCTCTTCGTATAACCCATCCCTTGCAATTTTAACTCGCGGACGACACGCAGGTCTGTTTCTGTTTCTACAGCATCCCTAATCGGTTCCAGCAGTTGAATATCATTTGCCCTTGGACTCTTGATGCGGTTGCTGATGGGATAAGCATTCATCTCATCGCTGTCGTAAGGTTCGAGGAGAGAAGTAACCGTGGCGAGGTGATCTGCTTCCAGCCATTTCCGCTCATCACTTTCATGAAGGATGACCGGTGACCGATGATGCTGAATTTTTTGCAATATGCGGTTAGGCGTAGTCGTTATAATAGCAAACGAATGAATGATCTCTCCTGTCTCCTGATTCACCCATTGGTCCCAGATGCCCGCCATTGCAAAGGGACGTCGTTTCAGATAAACGAGATAGGGCTTGTCAAGTTTTTCTTTTCTAGGTCCTTCGATAAAATAATCTGCAATCACGAGACAGCGTTGTGAGCGGATGGGTTTTCTGAAAGAGGGTTTGCTGATGATTCCCTTAGCTCCATTATAGTTCGGATCATCGTCACTGTTATGATCTCCTTCCGAGCGGGCATTGATCAGGTACATCGGCTTCTTCGCCCAGAAAGGAGTAAGCCCGAAACGGAAAAACTGAATCTCGTTGGGTTTATCGTTGGTAATGACGGGAGCGAGGGCGCCGGGCACCACATTATAATTGGGAAGGGTGATGTGAACGGAAAACTGCTGCGTAACGGCGTTGAAGCGCTGTTCGTAGGCTTGGAGTTTGTCGACTAATACATATCTTCCACACATGATATTACTTGTAGGTGAAATTAAACTTTATAGGGGGGTTACGAAATACGAACTTTTACGAATATACGAAATACGAATGTACGAATCCGCGAATAGTACGAATTTACGAATAGAACGGATTTTTTCGGATGTGGGTGTTGGAAGTTGTTAATGTTGGAAATACGATGATGGGTAAAATGGAGTGTATTGAGGAAAAGCAGGTGGAGTTTGGCTTTTATGTTTTGAGTGGGCGGTTTTGACGAATAAAAAATCCTGGAAGTGGTGACTCCCGGGATTAGTTTAAAAATTATACGTTTAAAAGATAATGTAAGCTTCAGTAAATGAAGTAGTGATCATACTGTAACTGATCCATCCATAACCACCGGTGGCCCAGTTTGTGCCCCATGAATTCATCACTTTAAATGCCTGACGGTTGTCATCATATCCAACTACTGCATAGCAATGTCCTCCTCTGTAGGTTGCACTATTGTATTGTGTTAATACCTGATTGTATCCTAGAAAATCGAAATTACTGTCAACAGGACCCGCAACAATGATTGGTTTATTAGTATACAACAAGTTTTTAAAATTTGAAACAGTGCGGTTAACGGTTCCCCATCCGTTTATTTTATAATTGGCAGCAGCAAGGTTTTGTTTATAAGTTGGCAATAAACTACAGCCATTGGTACTGCTATAAGTCATCTGCGCCCAGGTGCAAACACCCTTGTTTTTAAGCAAATTTAATGCTGAACTCACATACGCTCCTGATGTGCAGGATGAATTTACCTTGATCTGATTGTAGACATATTCCGGGCTGAAGACATTCACATTGTTCGCATAGCTGGATTGTCCATTCGCTACTTTATAGTAAATACTTCTTGCAGCATAGGCGGTCCCCCAACCCACACAACTTCCTTCTCCACCCTGGTTACCAACTGCAGGGGTTGCAAGTGTATAAGTTGCCGGTAGTGCCTGTACAGCTAACTGATCCGGAATGTGCTGCAATTTGGCATAATCAGCAGTAGGAAGCAGGTTACATCCAAGATCCTTTTCGTTCGCGCCAGGTGTTTGATTCGGATCAGTAGTTTGTTCGGAAACAACATTCATGTCTTGATTTGTTGGTTCAATCTGATCTTTCTGGCAGGATGCAAATACTGTAACGAAGAATAAGATGGCGAGCAATGACTTTATTGTTTTCATGATGTTTTTACTTATATGTTTTATTTTTGTTTGATATGTCAAAAGTAGAGGTAGAGAAGACCTTCAACAATACGCTAAAAGTCGTAATCAAAACATTTTACCTAAATTCCATTAATTAGAAATTTAATTTTAAACAAATTTATAATTGCCATTTAAAGTAATAGGCGAAACAATTTAGATTGCTAAAATATTTACATTATCCATCGCATTAATAAAAAAATGCTACCCGCCCAACAAAGGGACAGGTAGCTTGAAAGTTGAAAAATTAAATTAAATGTTTTAAAAGTGTTCGGATATACTTTAGCCTAAGTAAAGCCGGTTCGTTAGAACTTGTCTACATTAATTCTTTATAAATTTTGTTGTCAATTTTTCCTTTCCATTACTTGTACTTAGTAGGTATGTCCCATTCAATAATCCAGTAATATCAATTCCATAACCTGATTTCGAATGATAGTCAAGCACCTCCTCTTCCATTATAACTTTCCCGTCGATCGACATAATTTGAATAAATATTCTTTCAAAGCCCTCATTTAAACTTATATTTATTCGTTCAGTTGCAGGATTTGGGTAAAGTAATAACTTATCCTCTAACAGCATTTCATTCGTGCTGCGCATCTCATACTCTAATGGAGGAGTTGGAAGCAATGGAACTACTGTACCATACTTGATAGTTCGTAATCGGGAAGGACTTCCGCTATTGACAAAATTACCTGCTACGACACAATCATTGTCTGGATGTAAACCCGACTTTTTATTGAAAAGGGTAATGCAACTGGCAAAACTGTTATTGTAGACGCTTCCACTTCTTATTATACGTTTATCCAGGACATCTACTATCAATGATCCACCAAAACTTTTGGTCAAGCGCAAATAATACCACTTTGAATAGGCGGATGAATCACAATCTACAACAATATTCACCTTTCCCCCTGGTGCTACCAACATCTCTCTAAAATTATATTTTTCAAGCGTTGATGAACTATGATTAAAACTCGATAACGATAGTAAACTATGACTATATTTCCTAATAGTAAAAGTTACATCATTGCCGGCAGCATTCACCGGTACCTTAGCTATTCCAACATACACATTCAAACTGCTATCCATTCCCACTTTCAAACCATAGGTATGATATGTTGTGAAATCCGTGTGTACTACTGTGTTCAGTATTACTCCTGCATCAGAGACTCTACTAACCATACTTCGTCGATTACCGGTATTTACACTTTTATGTTCACCAGCTAAAAAAATGTACTTTGACTTCGCATGAACTGCCAAATTTTTGTATACTTCATGAAGGTTTGCCGGGTTAATGTTTGATAAAGCATCCCATGTTTGAGATAAATTTAAAGAACTTAACTTTGTTACAAATCCTCTGTTTCCATTGGTATCATATTGTGATCCACATAGTAAAATTGAAGTCCCTTTAATTGCCATATCTGCAGGAATTCGTTTTGGAAACAAATTTGAAGATAAATAATCTGACAATTGAGCGCCGGTAGATGTAGACAATTTTGAAACATTTGCAAAGGAATTATTTCCGGGATTACCAACAAATAAAACAAATAGTGAAGTATTTAAAACCACGGCTTTCACTCCAATTACATTTGTATATCGTTTACTCCAAAGCACCAAATTTAGATTATTAGATAGCTTATATACATAAGTCACATTGTTTGCTATGGAATCAACAACCAAATACAAGTTATTACTATTGTCAACCACTACTGATCTGACCAAACTTGCATTCATAGATATTGACTTTGACGCCAACAAAGTACCCCCACTTGAATATTTTAATATTCGAATGGTTCTTTGGAATGCAGATCCCATATTATAAATGCCTACTTCAAAAACATTATTTGAAGAATCTACGACAACTTTGCCGGAGAATTCATTATTCGGACTCACTCCATATTGTTGTTGCCAGTTAATAAGGGCTGTAGTTTGGGCTTCGGTATTAATAAAGATAACAAGCAGAAATAGTGTGAATAAAGAGTTTTTCATGGGGTTCGTGGTTTGATTGATTATACAAAAATAGTGTGTGAAATTTCCCCTATAAATACGTGAAAAGACGTAATTTTCAAATTTGAAAGCTGCTAGTGGGTAGAACAAGTCTTTCATCTGGCCGGAGGAAGTATCAATAAGATCAATGCAAATGGATAACTATCATAATCTACATACTAAACTTCTCCACTGACCGGAATTTCAATTATGGCCATAAAACCATTCCCGGGTGAAGTATTGATTTCCAGGAAGCCATCCATCGAAAGGATTTTGGATTCCATGCTGGAGAGGCCATAACCCATGGGTACTGACAATTGATCAAATCCTTTTCCATTATCTTCATAGGTGAGGACCAGTTTCTCAGGTTTCAGGACAAAATCCAGGATTACACGGTCCGCCTGTGCATACTTAATGGTATTCTCAATAAATTCATGGGTAATCCTCAACAGTGTATGTTTTAATAAAGGAGATAAAATATTATCGAGACCATGATGCGATAGAACAAAGTGAATATTATGCGTACGCTTTATTTCTAACACCCATCCTTCCACCGCTGCCACAAAGCTTCGTTCGACAGATTCTGACCTATGCCATTCTTCCATTACTGAACGCAGATCCCTGATAGAAGTTTCGAGCAAACCCATTGAACTATCTAATAGTTTTCTCGCCTTGCCCTCTACTGTAATCTTTCTCATGTCACTTAAAAACATCATTGTTGCTGAAAGTTGAGCGCCTACATTATCATGTAAATCACGACTAATAATTAATCGTTCATTTCCCTGAGCTTGTTGATCTTCCAATTTCTTCTTCAATTGAATTCTTTCAAAAATCAGAAAGCCATTGATCAAGAAAAATGATACAAACAGACTTATTCCTAATCCGGACATAGTATACATGGAGAAAGTTGAAATCTTATTGTAGTTTGCCTTTCCTTTCCACACCACATCCTTTTGATAAATATGTATTGGTTTAAAATGGCTATTTGTAGCATTTATCTCATGAGCAGACCCTGTATACTTACTACCATTTTCAATAATTTTATCCGCCGAAACAAAGACAATTGATATCAATGCCACAAGGAGTATCTGGAGAACATACTTTTTCAATTTACAAGAAACATAACGGACCATAAAGTCGATTCAATTCACATTTTAGATAATGTATTGCCATTTCTATTTTTATGATACAACTCTTCGAAGCTTTGTTTTAACCAACATTTGTTGCACATATTATCTGGTAAACATAAGGTGAACTTCCTGATAAGTCTCTACGTGTTTTCACGTATTTCTATCCTACATCAAAATATTTCATATTTAAGGTAATTACACATAGGTTTAGCTATTTGTAAATTCCTGGAAAGGGACGATTCATAGTTATTCAGCTTTCGGATACCTCTGCAAGACACTCCCTTTATTAAAACGAATGGGGGTGCCAAAAAAAAAGCTCCCCGGTAAAATTGAATGTTGACATTTATCCAAGGTTTGACCTGTTTTTATTTAAGCTACCATATTTTGAACATTCATCCAAACAAAAATGATTACCGCAACACCGAACATCATATTTTGGAATATAGAAATAAATGAGTTGCCTTTCAAAAGCCTATTAAATTCAGAACCATACTTTATGAGATTAAAATTGTATGTTTCTATTGAACCTATAGCAGACGATGATGAATTTTTCATAGCTTTATGCTTATAATGATTAGATTATTTCTTGTTGTTGTTTAAATCAAAAGTACCTCATTTCGGAAGTGTATTCAATACATTAATAAGCGTAAAATTATGTGAGGTGTTTTCTTCAATTTGACGAGAAGCAAATAAAGCACTTTGCAGAGAAGAGGAAATGCATTATAAATATTTGAACAGTAATTTCAACTGTTAAAAATATGTCTCAGTGAAAACTTTACTACATTATGTGAAACAACCACTAAGAAAAGCAGAGATGCAAAGTAACTGCTTATTTAGAGTCATTAGTACTTCTGAATTCTCCAGCCTTACGGGGCTGATTCTTTTATTGCTGGTCATCTTACGGGACGAGTACTTCTGAATTCTCCAGCCTTACGGGGCTTTTTTGTTTACTTATTTAGTCTTCTTACGGGACAACCGGATTTTTTATTTCCCAGCCTTACGGGGCTGATGGTTTTTTAATGCTGGTCGTCTTACGGGACGAGTACTTCTGAACTCTCTAACCTTACGGGGCTGATTGTCTTTTATTGCTGGTCATCTTACGGGACGAGTACTTCTGAATTCACCAGCCTTACGGGGCTTTTTGTTTACTTATTTAGTCGTCTTACGGGACAACCGGATTTTTATTTCCCAGCCTTACGGGGCTGATGGTTTACTGAATTCGTCGTCTTACGGGACAACCGGTTTTTTATTTCCAGCCTTACGGGGCTGTTGGTTTACTGAATTCGTCGTCTTACGGGACAACCGGTTTTTTATTTCCAGCCTTACAGGGCTGATAGAATTTTACTGATGATCGTCTTACGGGACGAGTACTTCTAAACTCTCCAGCCTTACGGGGCTTTGTATTATACTTTATTTCATCTTACGGGACGAAAACACTTTTTACTTTTCCAACCTTACGGGGCGGGTTATTTTCACTTGTAGACGTCTTATAGGACGAGAAGATTTTTTATGTTGTCAGCCTTACTGGACTGAAGGTGTATCAGCGTTTGGAATCAATGACAGGTCAAAAGTAGGGGCTGCCTTTACCTTGGCCAATACGTGAAATAACGTATTTAATTTAGCGAACCGGTTACCCATTCCCTTGAACTTAGCAAACAGTTAAATTCTGAATACTTACCCAAACAAATATTAAGATAGACATAACTACCATTGCATTTTCCAGGAGCGGAAGGACAGAGTTAACTTTAAATTTAGATAATTCACCGGCATTTACATGCACTAATTCCATTTTACTATTCAGTTGGTGGTTTTGAGCGGAGTTAAAGAGAGCTTTCATGGTGATGGTTATTAGATTGTTTTATTGTTCTTTCTGATTGACAAGTCAAAGTATGTCGGAGAAAGGGCCATCGTACCGCCCTTTTATAAGTGACAGGAGTTGCTTTGTAACCGGTCGAATTGCTTTGTAAGTGTAATGGCCAGGTCGGTATATAGACCGCGGAATTTTTAATAAAAGACCGGAACAGTCGTAAAAGAGAACAAACTCTCCTTTAAAAGGAAATAGATATTTGTATCAACCTTCCATTCAACATAAAATGTACTTAGATGGATAAATATCTTCCCACCAAACTGAACTTAAGGGTAGCAGAAGACATTAGAAGTTAAATGGAATTCAGTCAAAAAAAGTATTGAAAATCGCGGTCGGCATTTTAGGTATCTGCAATCACTTCACTAAAAACAGGGGTGTTTAACAACTACACCAACTTATTCTCCATCGCAAATTTCACCAGTGCTGCAGTATTTGGAAGCTTTAGCTTCGTCAGCATATTGGTACGGTGCGTATCAACAGTACGAACGCTTATATGTAAAGTATCGGCGATTTGCTGATTCGTAAAGCCCTCTGCTACCAATTTCAAAACTCCTTGTTCACGTGTTGTTATCAGACTTTCTGAAAAATGAAGCAAATCCTCCCGTGAAGCAATGCGGCCATCGCCATCCTTCGTCATTGTATCAGAAAGAATTTTGGACAAATACACTTCGTTTTTTAAAACTGATTTCAATGCCTTTTCAATTTCTTCTGCTCCTTCACTCTTTAGAATATAACCATCAGCACCTGCTTTGATGGCTTTGTTCACAGTAGCATAGTCCGTATTCATACTTACGATAATTACTTTTACATCCGGTCGAAGGCGTTTAATTTCCTGTGTGGCTTCAATGCCATTGATGACCGGCATATTGATATCCATCAACACCACATCAAATTTCTCCGCCAGACACCTGTCGATGGCTTGTCTGCCATTGAAAGCAGTGTCGGTAATCTGTATGTTCAACTCTTCCTTTAACACCATCCTTAAGCCTTCAATAAAAAGACGATGATCATCTGCGACAAGTAATTTAATGCTTTTTTGAAACCATAGGTTACTATTTTACAGCGTATGAATATACACAATTTTTAATACACGTCATAATATTGAAAAAATACTACATAGAAAAATACCATCTCTTATTGTATCATCACTTTACATCTTTCCAAGATATCATTCGAATAATATTCTACAAAATAAATACCTGCAGGAATTTTATCTGTGGCTATAGTAAGCTCTCCCATAACTTCGTCCGGTAAACCACTTTGCTGAAAAAATACTTTTCCCGTTGCATCTACAAGTTTAAGAGAATAACTTTCATTTCTGCTAGCATTTAAACTCACTTTAAAATAATCAGTAGCAGGATTGGGGAAGATGGTCAAGTCAGATTTCTCTTTCAAGACATTAACTGCCACTACTTGAGAATAAGAAAATTGACCGTCATAATCAGTTTGCTTCAATCGATAGTAAGATATTCCATTATATGCTTCTTTGTCATTGAACTCATAATTGAGAAAAACCACTGATGATCCGGCACCGCTTATTCTGCCTGCTTCTTCAAAAGTTCTTGCATCCGGACTTTTCTCTACGGTAAAAAAATCATTGTTCTCTTCTGATGCAGTACCCCAACTACAAGAAACCGTTCCATTCCCCACAGGCAATGCTTTAAAGAACGCTAAATCTACAGGCAGTGGCTGATTCCATATATTATAAGCATTCCATTTACGCAAGGCGGAATTAAACAACCACACTCGATTATTTGCATAACAAAATCGAAATTGGGTATGCGTTAAAGCTGTTGAAGGCAACTGAACAGAACCAGACAAGGCTCCGGTGGCGCTGTTAAAAAGCAATACCCGTTTATTCGTATAATCCAACAACCCTATTTCGAAACCCGTTTCTCCGGTATAAATAACACTTTCTGTATTTACTGTTGTAAAGAGGGTACCTGTAAGAGGCAGGGTAGATGCCAGCAAGCCGGTGTTCCTGTCGTAAATTCTAATGGAGCCTGCTGAATAAAAAATAACAGTATTCGTTTTAAAATCATACGCTCCAACACTTTGAGCCGTAGGTTGGTTCATGCCCGGGAATATGACGGTAAAACTATTCGTTGCATGACCACTTCGATTTAGATTTATAGTAGTCCACCCTAAAGTGTTAAAGCAATTGCTTTCCAATGGATTTGTATTAGAATTATACCATATGCCTCTGGAGTCAATTCCTGTAGTATCCTGATACAGATTTGCAAAGGTCTCTGAGAATGTTTGAAGGGGAAAGCTGCATTTCCGATCCTTAACGTATAATACTTCTTTTGTATCGGATGCCATGTTATGGTAGCTTGGCTTATTGCAGTTATTCCGGCAAATATTATTGAATCAGGCAACAAGATTGCATTAACAGCCGGAGTGCGCTGTGCGCTGGCAATTACAGGAATTATTAAAAAGGCGAATAATTTAAATAAGGTTTTCATGTTCAAAGCACAGGTTTTATATGATATTTTATTGTTGAAGATGGGTTTGAGATCATGTTAAGACTTACCCATTCAGCGAACTTGATAAACAAAGGTCTGCCATTTGCCAAAACCCTGCAATACGTATAAATACGTAGATCTACTAAAAATAAAATGTCCGGCTTACTTCACTACTAAAATGATAACATGCTGTTTTTCAATATATAACGAAAATAATCATGCTTAAATATCCAACTCGATTTCACATCGGAACCCATTTCCCGGGCTCGAATCAAAGTATACCTGTCCATTAAACATCTTTACTCTGGTACGGATATTCGTCAAGCCAAAACCTCGTGTGGAAGCCTGTATATCACATCCCCTTCCATTATCTTCATACATTAATACAATACGATCATCTCTTCTTATAACATCAAGAATTATATGCTTCGCCCATGAATATTTCAAAGAATTATTTATCAACTCCTGGGTAATCCTATAAAGTGAGTTCTCCAGTTTCGAATCGAGCCGTTGGTCAAGACCATGAACACTCAACTCAAATTTTAGTACGTTGGATGAGTTAATTTTACTTACCATTTCTTCCACCGCCCTTACATAACCATACTCATCCAGTACTTTCGGACTTAAATTAATCAAAATCGTTCGAATATCATGAATAGCAGAATCAAGAATGGAAGAAGAATAATTGATTAGCTCTTCCTGTTCTTTTCCGGTTTTTGATTTCATTGAACTTAAGAACAATTTCAATGTTGATAATTGAGCCCCTACATCATCGTGTAAATCACGACCAATCCGTGTTCGCTCAGCTTCCTGAGTTTCAACGATGGCTTTAATACTTTCTTCCTGTAATTCTCTATTCTCTTCCAGTGATTCAATAAGTTCAGACTGCAAATTAATCTTCTGCTCTTCTTCAAGCTTTGAAAACGCACCTAAGCCAAGGGTGAAACATAATAGCTCTATTAATATACCCGTTTCCATCAATGGTATTTTATTCCAATGATAAAATACTTCTAAGGTAGACAACCACGATGCGCCTGCACACACTGCCAGGGAAAGTGATCCGGCAGCAATATAACCGGACAGGGGAATGGTCTTAAAAAAGCTCAAAATAATTGCAACAAGTCCTATTACTAACATTAATCCTCTGGCAATACTAAAAATTATAAAAACAGTATCAGTACTTAAAGTAAAGAAAGAAATGGTTATAACAATCGTATACACTACTACTATAACCCTTCCAGCAAACAATATTTTACTTATCACGGGGGAATAGGTTTTAACTTTTAAAAAGTGTTCTACAAATAAAAAGTAAAAATAATAGGAGCCTACCTGCATAAGACTAACAAAAGTCAAAAACACTGCTGAATAAGAATCCAAAAAAGTCATACTTAAAATTCTGGTCGCCATTGGCAAATAAATCAGAACTTGAAAAATGGCATAAAATAAATACACTTTTTTGCCGGTCTGCAAATATAAAAGGAAACTGTATATACTAAAACAATAAATATTCCTGCATAAATATTCTCAATAAGTCTAAAAGGTCCGATATCTTTTTTTATAATATCCGGATAAAGTCCATTATTATAATGACGTTGAGATGCAATATGCATCCCAATCCCCCTTTCATAAAAATCGGTTTGATACCAAATTAAATACTCCGCATTTTCTCCTGGAGGTATCAATATTCTAGCAACATAAAAATAATTGCTATCGTTTCGCTCTTCCGATACGGCCTTTCTACCTGCGGCTGCAACGAAGCGAATTTCATTCCCTTCAATTTCATATAACTTCCAATAATTCATAAATTTATTATACAAGTAGAAAAGTGAATCCGATGATCTGGTATTATGCAAATTGAACTTCTGCCAAAACACTATTTTATCTTTATAATCAAAGTGCTCAAAGTTGTTTATATTGTATTTTAAAAATTGACCCTTTTCCAAAGCTTCCAAAGGTGTTTCATTTGTATTTGCAGAGGTGTAAATAAGCATAAAGGGTAACAATGACTCTGCTCTTTCCAATGTATGTAATTCGTACTCCGGTAAGGAGTACGATGCCAATACTGATTTGGCCTGGAAGAAATTCAAAAACAACATTACAAATACCCATAGTAAACATGAGCTTTTGAAATGTGCGAAAGGGTCAATATTAGCCGGAAAAGGTATGTTGCACGCCACTATTGAAATTCGGATACTTCTCATGATTAGTTTAACCGGTGTAAACAACTATTACAACAGATAACTATTCAATTATAAATTTGCCGTTTGATATTGGGCCGTTTGTACCCATGGCATGAATAAAATATATTCCTTTAGAGAATGGTTTACAATCAACAATTATTTTATCATCCAAAGATGCTACGTAAATAAGTCTTCCCTGAATATCCATAATTGCAATTTTAATTGCACCGCTATAGTTGGTGGTGGAAGTAATGACCAGCTGGTCTGAAACCGGATTCGGATGATAATTCAAAACCCTGGTCCCCGAATTTATGGAGATGAGGTTGGTGGTAAGGCCAACCTGAAGTGTATCCATTCGGGTACAACCGACACTATCCGTCACTGTTAGTATATATGTACCCGTAGCAAGACCTGTATTTAAAGTTGATGTTGCACCATTGCTCCATGAAATGGTATAAGGTGGAACACCACCAAGAATATTCACCCCTATTTGTCCATCTAGAGCCCCGGAGAACGATTCATCCACAATAGTTACATCTGAAATAATATAATCTGTTCTCAACGTATCAAACCATGCCTTTCCATTAATAAAGGAAACGCCGGCGCACATAGAATGACCCAGCAATGCGCCTGAGTTTACCAATTGAACAGAAGTAGATCCGTTCTGAATAAATTTATTATACGCAACGATGGAATTCTGATAGACCACTTGTTCATCTGCTGTACAGTACATCATTTTTGTGGGGGATACAGGAGTCCAGTCGGTGAGATCATTATCTCTCAATGCTTGTCTGACATAGTGATTGGAATCATTAATGAAAGAATCCAAAAGCAAGGGTTGTAAGATATCATTGGGTATGGATGGTAGCTGGCTATTAATCGTCAAAAGATTATTCAGCCCGTTAAATAATGGACGCAAGGAAGTATCATACGGACTTATAAAAACACTGCTATCATTCGCCCATAAATTATATACCTCATCATATGAAAAGACAATATAGGGTAAATAAACAGAAGCAGAAAAAACACTGTCGACTTCAATCACGCGTGCCTGTGAGCCGGATAAATCATAGGGACCTGACATAGGCAACGAAGCGGTAATGGGAAACTCCTGCGGGAATTGCTCTTCCATCATCTTTTGAGCCGCCATTGTTGCATGCCCTCCCTGTGAGTAACCCGCAAGAAACAATTGACCATTCAATTCAAAACCCAGACTATCGATCAGCTCCCTTGCTGCACGAAGCATATCAATGGTAGCGGTAGCTTCCGATTGTGAATGCAGATAAGGATGTATAGGAAGTGGACTATCTCCCAAACCAAGATAATCAGGTAATGGAGCAGCATCCCCATCACTCGCCATAGTAACACGAACCGGTAATTCACCACCCAGGTTAGAGGGTACATTTGTGCTCACGGTTTCTGTACCATGCTGATCACTGATCAATGGTAATTTACAGGGCGGATTCACCGGTAATAAAAGTGCTCCGGAGGCAATGGTTGCAGTGCTATCATAACTCACCGTATTGTATATGATTTTATATACATTCACATTAAAACGTTTCGGGAATATGAAAGAAGGTATATTATTCGCGAAATATATAGAATCAATTTGCGTAAAATTATATGTTGTTACCAATTGAAAAGAGGATAAGTACTGTGCCGTGGATGACTGTACGCTGATGAAATAAAGGAGAACGACAAGTAGAATTTTTTTCATATTCAGGAAGAGAAGGCTAGTTTAAATGCTATTTTTTATAATGATAATCCAACTTGTTCATTAACAAGAGGGAGGAACTAAAAATATAGAATTTATCGGAACAAAAATTCATATTTATCCTTCTTTAACGGAAACAATTACATGCACTAATCAAGATCGCTAGTGCTTACCTCCCCGTATTCGCATATTCAACCGACCTTTTAAATTATATAAAATGATGGATATCATATATATAAGAAACTTTTGACATAAAGACTTTCCTAAATTACAAGTACTTTTTCCCTTCCAACTTCTACCATCATGGGCGAACAAAAAGTAAACAGAGAGATCTCTATAGCAGCCAAAAACAAGTTCATACATCATCTATTAAAAGATCTGGATGCCATGGAATATATGCTGGCAGAAGGATGGATGGAGAGAGATATCACCCGCATTGGGGCGGAGCAGGAACTCTGTCTGGTCGACTATAATTACCGTCCCTCGATGGATGGACCTGAAATATTAAAAACTATATCCGACCCGCATTTCACGACCGAACTGGCCCGCTACAACCTTGAAATAAATCTGGATCCGCTGGTACTGAAATCAGGAGCTTTTGCGGCAATGGAAGCTAACCTGAAGAGTTTATTGGCTGATGCGAATGTGTTTGCAGCTCCGTTCGGCAATAAAGTGTTACTATGTGGGATACTTCCTTCCATAACACCTAGAGAACTGGATTTATCTTACCTCACACCAAAGCCCCGCTATTACGCCCTCGACCGAATTCTGCGGGAAATGCGCGACAGTGATTTTGATGTTTACATTCAGGGAAATGATGAGTTGCTGATGCGTCATAATAATATTCTACTTGAAGCCTGTAATACGAGTTTTCAAGTCCATTTGCAGATCAATCCCTATGATTTTGCCGACATGTATAACTGGGCGCAACTGATTTCAGGACCTGTTCTATCCGTTTGTACCAATTCACCTCTCCTCTTTGGCAAAGAGCTCTGGGCGGAAACACGTATTGCACTTTTTCAACAGAGTCTGGATGTACGCACCAAAACCAACGATCTTCGTCAACGAAAGCCAAGGGTTAACTTCGGTAATGCATGGGTGTTAGGTTCTGTTACCGAACTGATCAAGGATGACATCGCCCGTTTCCCAATGATACTGACCGGCGATACGGAAGATTCCTTCGAATTGATCAAAAATGGAATTGCACCGAAGTTACGCGCCTTTCAACTGCACAATGGCACCATCTGGAAATGGAACCGCCCTTGCTATGGTCTCACCAATGGAAAGCCGCATTTGCGTATTGAGTGCCGGTATATTCCATCAGGTCCAACACCGGAAGATGAAATTGCCAATGCTGCATTCTGGGTAGGGCTGATGCAGGGATTACCGGACCACTACCGGAAATTGCAAAACAAACTTGATTTCACGGAGGTAAAAGAGAATTTCGTTAAGGCGGCCCGTTATGGAATCAACACGGAGTTGAAATGGAACGGACGATTCCAACCTGCCAGGAATATCATTTTAGATGATTTACTCCCAATAGCAGAGCAGGGATTACTGCAATCCGGTTGTACTCCACATGAAGCTTCCGATCTATTGAAGACCATCCGTACACGCGCTGAAACCTTACAGACAGGCAGTCGCTGGCAGGTGAAACAATTCAGAGAATTAAAGAATAACCATGAGCCCGTTGAAGCTCAACTGGAACTAACGGCCATACTCTACGAAAAACAACAGCAAGGTCATCCTGTAGCCGAATGGAATATCACGCGGCCTACCACCAATCAGACTTCACGTATCAGAATGGCCGAAGAATGTATGAATACGGATATTTTAAGTGTCAGGGAAGATGATCCCGCAGAGTTGGTGGCGAGAATGATGGAGTGGAAGAACATCCATCATGTACCGGTCGAAAACCAGCGGGGTGAATTAATGGGTTTGATAACCACGACACATCTTAAACGTCATGTTGCGGAGGGAAATATTGATCCCGCGATGACTGCCGGGCAAATCATGATCCGAAAATTTCACTTCATTGTACCGGGAACAACAGTAATGGAAGCGATGCAAATAATGATCCGGGAACAAATCTCCTGTTTGCCTGTACTCAAGGATGGTAAACTATGCGGAATAGTAACGGAAAAAGATATGCAAAGAGTGTGGGAGAAAATGAAGGGGGTGTCTTAATATTACTTTCTCGAATATCTCCTTAATTTTATGCGGGTGGCAAATTTAAATGCAAATGGTGTTTTTTGCTGCTTGCTACTAGCTACTTGCTTTTTTGTGTCCGATCCAATTGTTTGATAACGCTACGATATAGCTTTAATCATATTGCTATGTTCATGTCAATCTTATGGAACTATCAGAATGCTGTTTATTTAGTTTGAGAAATGGATAGGGTAATTGCAGTTCCTATTCCACCATCAACTTCACCGTACCGGCAGGAAGGTTGTTGCGGTCATATTGCAGCAGATAAAGCCCTGTAGGGAACGTGCTAAGATCAATTTCCTCTGTAAGTTGATTGAAACTGCTGATTAGTTTTCCACTGCTGTCAAATACACGACCCCCGCTGATCGGTGATTTACCGGAGGCATCTACGAGGGTAAAGCGGCCATTGGAGGAAGGGTTCGGATAGGCGTAGATATCACTATATTTAACTCCTGACACTTCATTCAAACCGACAAAAACACCCGGATATTTAATTATCATAATTCTTGAGGTGGACCAAAGATCCAAGCCACCTGTTATTCTAACAGTTTTAATACCGGTTATACAATAATTATTAGCATAATCTCTGTTTAAGTCTGAAAAGTACTCAATGTTACCAAATAGACTATAAATGTTATTAAATACGAATGACCCGATGCTATCTAATCCAAAAAATCGCAAGTCCGATCGCCTTTCGCCTCCAACAGCAATCAAGTCATCTTCTGAAATAAATAACTCCATTGCTCTTGAATCTACTAATGTATTTATCCATAAAACAGAACCCGCAGTATCGAACATGACAACATGCAAGTCGGGATACGAGGATAAGGGAATTACCACTTCATTAGTTATCACTATATTTCCATTACTTAAAAAACCTACATGCCTTCCGCTTTCCGGGTTTGAAGGTGCATTATAAACTTTTCTCCAAATCAACGATCCATTTTGACCCTCTAATTTACAAATCAATCCAAGAGTGTAAGAATTACCACAATAACCGTTGACGGCAAATTTTCCATCCGAATGTTCTGACAAATCTAAAAATTCATCTCTAGCATTTAACGAATCAACCATGGTGTACCATAGCTTTACTCCGGATGCAGATATTTTTTGAACAATTCCTATTCTAGTACTAGTGGATCCTTGTTGAGTATAACCTGCTAAACCAATTTCGCCGTTATCACATTGAATCATTTTATTAATAAAACTTACAACCAGTGCACTTGTATCTACCCGGGTTAACCAAATCATAGTGCCTGCAGTGTCGATCCGGAAAACAACTCCACCTAGGTTTTTAGAATTAGCTCCAATAATATATTGCCCATTGGGAAGGCAGTAATTCATTACCGCCATCACATTGTCAAAAGGAGAAATTGTGATCCACGTGGTGTCAAGAAAATTACCCTGTACATCCATTCTCACAATGGATAAATTATTCCGCGTTCGGGTTTGAAGAGAATCTGATGATATTAACATGACAAGATTCCCCACCGAATCAATATTAAAACAGGTAAGTGTATCATTGTTTGTACCAATGGATGAGTAATACTTATTCCATATAACATTTCCTAAGGGATCATACTTTAAAATAACAACATCTTTTCCTTCATATCCATAACGATTAATGGTTGCTGCTATATATATATTGTTGTTTGCATCATATACTATAATTGACTTATCGACTTGCACATCACCTTCTCCGTTATATTTCCACTCTGGAAGGGCCACCCCGGATGTATCAATGGAATTAATAAAAAAGTCAGGATTTCTGTCTTCTATATCTGCTGAAGTTCCGGAAGCAATAATTCTATCATTGAAAATATCAAGTTGCCATCCTCTTGAAACTCTAAGTGTATCTTTTGGTCTTCTGGTCCAAAGTGAATCGCCTGTACTGGTATATTTAACCACAATTTGATTAGGAATTCCTCCAGTATTCTCATAGTTTGGTCCGGGAAAAATTCCCCATCCTGTCACATATACACCACCACTTGTATCCAACACTATTTTATTAAAAACTTCATCCCCATTTCCTCCTTGAACATCCCAATCTCTCCTCCAACTTTGTGTTCCATCATAATTTATTCTCGATAAAATTGCCTTGCCATTAAAAATTTGATCATACCCGGCTATGTAAACATTTCCGGTATCATCAACTGCCATATCCAGTTTACCCAGGTTCGCCATATTTGTACCATTATTTAATGTTTTACATGTCCATAAACGATTTCCAAGTGTATCATACTTTACAGCCATATAAACATTACCGTTTGAAGTGTCGGACGTATATCCGGATACAATCAATTGTCCGTCATTTAAAAATTTCATTTTTCTTGCAGATGCATGTGTAGATCCATGAATTGTATCGCTCCACAAAAGAGTAGTGTCAGGATAATATTGATTGACATAATAAATAAACTTGAAATTACTAGTGGAATAAAAATTGCCACATACTGTGAGGTGTCCCATGTTTGAAAGTTTCATATCATCAACATCTGTATCGCCCACATGACCTAAATCATCCATCTCCCACAACAATTGTCCCGATGAATCATACTTGATAATAAACCCTTCGTTAAAATGATTGGATCCGGAAACATATACATTGTATAAATCATCTACCAATATCTGATTAGGATAAAAATCATTAGTAGGTAGGGAATTAGGTGAACGGTAAGTTACCCCCCAAATATATGATCCGCCGGTATCCAATTTTAAAGTAACAATACTAAACAATTGATCCAATCTTGAAAACGAATATCCGGTGATATATAAATTACCATCGGTCCCTAATTGCATATCTATTGGACCCTGATCAGTACTTGATGGTTTTAGATAATAATTCGACCATAAAGTATCTCCAAGTAAGTTTGTTTTAATTACCAAAATTTTACTCAACCCTTTATCTGTTTGGGAAGAGCCCGTGAGATAAATATTTCCAAGTGAATCCACTACTTGCTTACCAGCATAATCCTCACAGCGACCCTGTGCACGAAACTCCTTCATCCAAAACTGTGCCTCTGCCATTTCAGTACCTAGCAAAATGAAGGTGAATAATAATAACCTGACGTATTTCATATCTATTATTTTAAAATATTAAAATCAATCCAAATAGTATTTAAACTTTAACTATTTGAAAGAATCTTTATACTCTGCTACGGAAATGCTATTTAAATCACGACCTCCATCAACAAATATAAATAAAATGTCAATTCAAATACAATTATTTTAATGAAAACAATGGTACCAATAAAGGAAAAAGAATATCACACACTGTATTACCCAACAAAGTATCAAAAATATGTTGATTATAGGCAATACTTCAAACTATTTGATCAATTTGATAGTCCCTACAGAACCGTTACTTCTGATATATCTAAGTAAATACATCCCTGGAGCTTTGTCACCTATATGAACGATTGACTGCTCAGGAAAAAATCTTGCTACTTCCTTACCTTGCATATCCATCACTGATCCTGAAACAATGGCGGAGCTGCCTATTGCAGCTACAATATTAAATATCCCGTCAGACGAGGGATTAGGATATACATAAACATTATCTTGATTGATGGCACCCATCTCCTCCACTCCCACCGCACTGTTCCCGTACTTAATGGTCACCATTTTGAAGAGGAAGTTGTTGTAAAAGTCAAAGGCACTTTCTCCGGTCACGATGAAGTTTCCCTGGCTGTCACGTGTGAGTGATCGCAGCTGATCGGGGTTGGAAGTGCCGCTGGTGGTGTTGGAATAGGTATTTAAAAATTGCTGCACTCCACTGCTATTGTACCCTACCAGTACATAGTTGAGGTTAGTGGATGTGGCATCGATCCACCAACCGGCGGTTACGACACGATTATTAGGTTCAACAAGTAACTCTACCGGCTCGCGGTCACTGGCGGTTTGGTTATAAACGGTGGCCCATTGAAAAGTGCCGGTTCCACTGTATTGTACGGTCGTGTATCTCGCTACAAATCCGGTCCAGCCGCGGCAGATGTACACTACATTTCCGGCAGGAGTGAACTCCACTTTCAATCCATATTCATTACTGGTATTCGGGTTGTAAATCTGCCTCCACGTGAGCTGTCCCGTAGTTCCATCCAAAACCGCAAGCATCGCAGTAAAAGTGGTGATCCCTCCGGAAGCACCGGTTGCTGCCACATTTCCTGAAGCATTCACAGTAATCCCACGAATTTCATCGTACACACCGGCTGAGTCAATGTCGGTTGTCCATAACCGTGCCCCACCGGGAGTAAAGCGCTGCACGACTCCTTTGCCTGTTGTTCCACTTCCCGTTTGAACAAATCCACCTACGCCGATATCCCCGTTCGGAAACGCTGCCAGACTGTTTACTTTCGTTACGGCAAACTGCGTCGAGTCAATTTTCGCGGACCATTGCTGGTTCAGAGTATTATCAAAATATACTATTACTCCGCCGTTAATATTGGAGAGCGCGCCCAAAGCAACACTGCCATCGTTGCGCACCAGCATGGAAGTAGCGAGTGTACTGCCCAAAGGAGATGGAAGGTACCAGGCGGTATCCAGGAAAACACCATTCGGGCTGAGTTTCACCAATGACATACGGTAATTGTTTTTCAGCAAGCCGGTATCTGAAGAAATGCACATGAGAATATTTCCGGAAGGATCCAATTCCATATGTGTCAAAGTATCGTTGTTCCAGCCCCGGGTAGTATAATAACGCTCCCATAATAAATTTCCGGCCGGATCATATTTTATCACTGCGACATCAAGCCCGTTGGCATATAACCTATCCACAGTAGCGGCGCAATACACATTGTTCTGCGCATCGGTGCGTACCACTTGCCCGCGTGTCACTGCATCTCCTGTACCGCTATAACTCCACTCATTCACCGTACTACCATTGGTAGCGATGATCTGTGTATATAAATTTTCATCAACGTACGCCGTATCCGTTTTAAATCCTCCGGCGAAAATTTTTCCGTTTCGGGCAGTAACTGCCAAACCCATGGAGGGATTGAGCGTATCCTGACTGCGATAAGTCCAGAGTGAATCACCACCCGACGAATACTTCACGACAATCTGGTTGGCGGTGCCTCCATTGCCGTAATAATCCGGAGCGGCATATACTCCTCTCCCTGTCGCATAGACGCCACCGTTATTATCTACAGTGATCGCTTAAAAAACATCATAACCATTGGACAGAGGTCCGATCCACTTTTTTCTCCAGCCTTGTGTACCATCAAAATTAATTCTTGTCACAAAACCATTCTGATAGTCGGTACCGGTCAGATAAGTATTTCCGGAATCATCCACAGCTACGTCGAACACATACTCGTCACCGGTAGTGGTGGCGTCGGAATAGATGGTGGCCCACTGACGCACTCCGGCTGCATTGTACTTCAGCGCTATTCCGTCACGGTTAAAACCGACCGCGTTCCTTGTTTCTCCACCTACAAATAAATCCCCGCTGGCAGAAAAACCAAGTCCCTTTGCTTCATCGTTACCTGTGAAATTCGGATTGTTATAGGTATCGGTCCAGGCAGTTGCTCCGGCCGGCGTATATTGTTTCACAAAAAGATTAATACCACCGGAGGCATTGGCAGAGTACGAATAGCCGCACACAGTTGGATTTCCATTCGGATCCAGCGTAATATCCAGGGGCTTCATCATCACCATTTCCCGGGCCGTTCAATACATCTGCCCATTGCTGCACTCCCGCCGAATTGTATTTTACCACCAGCCAATCTTTGCTGGCGGATGCAGGATCGGTATAACCGGCAACATATACGTTACCATTCGCATCTACCGTTAATGCATTACCGTAACTTTGGTTAGGCGACACGGCAGGATATCGTGTAACCCATAATTGCGTTCCGGTTGGGCTGATTTTTGCCGTAAAGCATTCAAAATTATAAGCGTTTATACTTTCTGATCTTCCGGTGATGTATGCATTTCCGCCTGCATCCACAACGATATCCGTTGCATAATCTTCCCTGTTACCTCCGGCATCGTAATAATACACCCAAAGGGTATCCCCCTGCGCATCTCTTTTCATTGCAAAAGCATCGGCAGCACCATGGTGGTTTCCGGCATATCCCGCAACAAATACATTATCATTTGCATCGGTTACAATAGCCGCAATCCGATCGGAATTTTTCCCTGTGCCTTGAAACTACGGAGCCATTGCTGGGGGAGTTGTTGCGCGAAGACCATTGCAGGAAGAATGAGTAAGAAGAAAAAGAAGAGGGGACTAGAATTTATTTTCATATATGGATGGGCTAGATCTCCGGTTGAAGAGAGTCAATTAAAATGGATAACGAGGCTGGAAAGCATATGGTTTACCGGATTCTTAAATTTATTTGATGATAGATGATGCTTTCCGGAAGCAAAATTAATTAATCTCCGGCCGATTTAACCTATATAAATTCAAATAGTTGATGATCTGTCATTCTAAAAATGACTTCACCCAAAGATACTGCTACTTTTTACCGGCAATTCCCTTTAAATAGATATTGTTTCGTATGGATTAAATTTCTACATTGCCGTGTACTATTCGAATTTTAAACTTAAAAAACTACTAACGTTATGAAAAACAAATGCCTGAATCTCCTGTTAATTCTGGGACTTATTACGTGTTCAGAAAAGGTCAATGCACAGTGGTCTCTTACCGGCAACGCAGGGACAACTCCCGGTACAAATTTCCTGGGGACAACAGATGCAAAATCCCTGTATTTTAAAACCAACAATTCCACAAAAATGGTGATTACTTCGAGCGGAGGAAAGGTGGGAATAGGAACCTCAAGTCCTAAATCAAAGTTGCATGTTGCCGGATCTGTATTATTTAATGGAGGCACAGGAGGCGTACCGGTTACCGGAGCAGGAACGAGGATGATGTGGATGCCGGATTTAGCGGCTTTTAGGGCGGGATCTGTTTCATCCGGTCTGTGGGATAGTCCCGGTATTGGATCTGTTGCATTCGGACATAATAACCTCGCCTCGGGCAACTATTCCTCAGCATTGGGATTTACAAACCTTGCGTTCGGTAATAACACATTTGTTGCAGGTGACCATTGTTCGGCTTCAGGTCAATCGGCGGTGGCGACAGGATCCTTTTCCAATGCCGGAGGAGATTTCTCTACAGCATTGGGCTACCGGACCGGAGCGCCTACTTTTTGTGAAACGACTATAGGATCAAACAATACCAGTTACACCCCTAACGATCCTGGCGGATTTGACCCCTTTGACCGTTTATTCACTATTGGAAATGGAACTCAAGGTTCTCCCAGCAATGCCATGGTTGTTTTGAAGAGCGGAAATGTGGGTATAGGAACTTCTACACCGTCCATAAAATTAGAAGTAGAACAAACTATAACCGGCTTTCCGGCAGGAAGATTCGCTGGTACAGGAGAAGCTACTGCGCTGCTCGGTCAGGTACTTCCTACAGGAGTAAACGGCTATTCGGTGGGAGTGGAAGGGCTGGCTTCTAAAATTGGTGTAAGAGGACAGGCAGAAGGTGCGGCATCAACAGAAGATGGATATGGAGTTTATGGAGAAGGTCGTGGAGAGTTTGGCAATCGGTACGGCGTGTATGGAGTAGCTAACAATGGAAGTCCGGGATCACTCATTTCCGGAAGAAGAATTGGTATTTATGGAACTGCTACCGGTGGTGATACAGCATGGGCCGGTTATTTTGGTAATGGAAATGTTTTCATTCAGAACAGGTTGGGCATTGGTAAACTCGCTCCTGGTGGTCAGTTGGAACTGAGCTTGGATCAAGGGCGGAAACCTTCCACATCTACATGGACAATTGTTTCGGATGCAAGACTAAAAAATATTGATGGTGAATACACCAAGGGCTTGAAAGAAATCATGCAACTTCAACCGCTTACGTATCATTATAAAAACGCAGAGGGCAGATCATTCGATGAGCAGGTTTTGGCTGCAGAAGCCATCGGTTTTACTGCTCAGGAAGTTCAGAAAATATTTCCTGAATGTGTAAATAAAGACGAAGACGGTTACCTGAATTTAAATATTCATGCCATACTGAT
Source organism: Bacteroidota bacterium (assembly GCA_016721435.1). GTDB lineage: Bacteria > Bacteroidota > Bacteroidia > AKYH767-A > OLB10 > JAJTFW01. The sequence goes on along the minus strand of JADKIC010000006.1, from coordinate 111,286 downwards.
TGCACAAGTGAATGCGATCAAAGAACTGGGTCAGCAAAATGAAATGAAAGAGGCAAAGATCGAGTCTATGCAACAACAATTGAACGATCTTCAGCAATGTATAGCCGATATTTGTAATGCTGCTGGTGAAAAATATGCTGCCCCCTCCGTTGGTAGTGAAGATCGTCTCTTTCAGAACCAACCCAACCCAGCCAGCCGGGAAACTCAAATACACTATCTGATTTCAGGCAAGGATAAAGTCGCAAACATCAGCCTCCGCGATATTAATGGAAATCTGATCAGACAGTATCCTATTCGTCATTCCGGTCCGGGTCAAATACTCGTACAGGCGAATGAACTTGCCCAGGGAACGTATGTTTATTCGCTGGAAATCGACGGAAGAAGCATTGATACAAAGTTGATGGTGGTCACAAAATAATTTTAAGACGTTGAACGCTTTGCTTGATTCAAAACCTTGACCGAGCAAGTCAATATAAAGAGGTTGCCTATTTTAACAAAGGCAACCTCTTTTTTGTGTAAGCTTTAACTTTCTGTCAGTTCTTGAAATACGTTGACCGGTATCGTATAAAAAAGTTATTATTTAATTGTTACTGTTTATTTAAGAGACAAGATTAAGTTTTAGATCATTCTTTTAACTGAAGTTGAAATAATAAAGAAGCATTATTCATCATGTAGAACTATAAATTTAAATCGCTTGTTTTCACTTTCTAAATTTACATCAAGATAATACAAACCTGAGGAGAACAGACTAATGTCGATTTTGAAATTGTCGCTGATTTCTTCAACCAAAACATTTTTCACTAATTGACCAGTGGAGGAATATATGTTTATGTATTTTAGTTTTTGATTTGATATTCCAGTCAGATTAAGTTCTGTTGTTGCAGGATTGGGAAATAATGCTGCAAATCCATCTTCAAGAACTTCAACACCCGTTACGATCATAGGATAACAATTTGATGTATCCGTACATCCGTTTTCAGAAACAATTACAGCATATGAACCATTTTGTGTTGCAGTAAATGAAATACCATTTGCACCATTAATGATTGAACTATCACAGTACATCCATTGCCAGGATGCTGTATTTGCAAGCGACAACAAAGTAAATCCGTTAACAGTTACTGAAGTATCAACAGTGGAAGTGAATAACTGATGACTCACCGATATCGTACATCCAAATGAATCAATTACAGTGACCCAATAGGTGCCGGCATTACTTACTACTATCTGACTTGAACTATCTTGCGTAGACCATTGATAACTTATAAATCCGGCACCTGCATCCAGAAGAGTTTGTGACCCTATGCAAATAGTATCATCTCCGGTTATAAACGGGTTGGGTAAGTTCAAGACAACAAATTCAATACTATCTATCCCCGTACATCCGTTGAAGTCAGTCACAGTTACAAAATAATTACCTGCAATTGTTGGATCGATCGATTGTTGAGATGATCCATTCGACCATAAATAGGATAAATAAGTTCCTGTGATTAATAATCCTGGTTCTCCCAGACAAACAGTATCGATTCCACTGATTATTGGAACAGGAGAACTAATTACAATGACGTTTTTGCTTGCAGATCCGGTGCAACCGTTTTGATCGGTAACTGTTACACTATAAATTCCGGAGGAAGTGGGATAAATTGAATTTGCAGTTCCTCCATTGGACCAACTATAACTTGAGTAAGTATTAGTCACAGCTAATGGCAGCCCTGAACAAAGAGTGTCACTTCCTGAAATAATTGGAATCGGTAGACTGATTAGGGTTAAAAACAAACTATCCTTTACAGTACATCCGTTAACATCTTCTACCGTCACCGAATAATAGCCAGGGCTAGATGCCAAGATTTGTTGTGTAGTATCACCGGTGTTCCATACATATTGAATAAATCCGGCCCCGGCCTCTATTATTAATTGTGACCCTGAACAAATACTATCCGAATTCGAAGTCAAAGGGTTCAATAAAATGTTTGAGAGTTGAAAGGTGTCTTTATTTTGACATCCTAAGGAATCAGTAACAGTAACTATATAGGCCCCGGGATTATTTACAGTAATGTTTGGAGTACTTGCACCGGTTGACCATAAGTAACCCAAATAGCCTGTCCCTGCTGAAAGCTGCGTTGAAGAACCAAGGCAAATACTATCTTGCCCTGTAATCGTCGGTTTTTGTGCATTTAATTCACTCATATAAATGCTGTCAACACCTGTACATCCAAAACTATTTGTTACGGTGACGATATAGAGTCCGGCACTCGAGACACTTGTAGTTCTTGTAGTGGCACCATTGGACCATAGATAAGATGAAAATAATCCTGTAGTTAAAGAGGTCGATGTTCCACTACAAAAAGTATCGATTCCCGTAATGACCGGTGAAGGATCTAATACATTTATGTAAATGTAAGGAGCCAGTGATCTACAACCATTACTATCTGTAATCGTTAGTTGATAATATGCCGAAGTTGAAGCATAAATAGAGGGAGTTGTTTGATTGAATGTCCATTGATAAGCTGTTCCGGGATGGCTGGCTGACAGGAGCACAGAATCTCCTTTACATATAGAGTCATTCCCATTTAAAATTATCGTTGCCGGTGTAACTGAATGTACCTTTATAAAAAAGGGCTTAAAAAGAGTATCATTATGACCTACGTATTTTGCAATTAGAATTACATCATACGTACCAGGAGAATTATAATTCACTATTGGACTTGATAGCGTGGATGTAATGGGATTTCCTCCAGGGAATTGCCATTCAATAGATAATGGCTGCCCACCGCTTTGATTTCTAAATTGGACATTCCCACTTCCACAAAGTGTATCATTGTTGACAATAAATTGAACGCCACCAGAAGTAGCTGCATACACCATACTTGTATTGGTAAGTATAGGGGGTTGCAAGTCAAAATAAATCCCGGCTGAATTATAAATTGTATCATTCAGGTAAACCGGATTTGTTGGCTTAATTCTAAACCATATATGCCCATGGGAATTAATAGAATCTATACTGGTTGGAGTAAGTACTATTGGTTCAAAAAGAAATTGTATAAGGCTATCAGCCCCAAATGAAACAATGCATGGGTGGGAGGTTGATAACAATTCAAATGTGCTTATATCAAGTTTTGAAGATAGGTAGTCACGTACCATTACACGGCTTGCATTTCCTGTTCCGATATTTTCAAAATTGATATTATAAGTCAGATAATCTTGAAAACCCGGAATCACGATAGGTTGATCAACAAGTTTGTTATTGGGGTCATAGGGAAATCCAAATGGAGGATTCACTGTCACCAAACTATCGCGAATCATTACTCCTACAGTATCGGTATTGTTGGATAAATTAATATCATTTACTATTGAAAGGTTTGCATTAAAATGCGTTTCCTGATTAATCGGAAATGAATCAACTCTAATTGTTATCAGATTGTTTTCACTTCTGAAAGGTGTCACATTGACATTCCACGTGAGCGTATCGTTAGTGATACTTCCTTTTTGCAGATTGATTAAAGTGTAACCTGAAGGCATAAACATTTTCACATCACCGGAAGCGGTTTGAGTTCCTATATTTTTTACATTGATGGAAAGTGTAAGGGATTCATTGAGTCTTGTCGTGCCGGTAGCATTTAATGATACAGAGAGATCTGTGAAATTAGAAGTTGAAGAAACAATAAAGTCATGTATAATTACTTCTTGAGAGCTAATGGTATCAATTAACGGCGTATTGCATATAAATCCTGCAGGAAGAGCCGTTAAACTCATATTAACCAGTCCGCTATCAACATTAATTAAATAAGTACCGTTAGCCATCGTAGTAAGGTCTGTTCCTTGTGCGAAATTTATATGTTGATTTTGTAGTAAAACATCTGTAGTATCGTAAGTACTGTTTTGGTTGATATCATAATAAGCTTTTCCTTTAATTTTACCCATTGTTAATCCACAAACAGGAGGAGGTAATGAACCCGGATTAGGAGTAAAATATGCATTGTAATAAGTACATTCACGAGTTGTATAAATATTTGAAGTCAGGTCAGCCTGAACAAATCTGTTAGAGCAGGTAAGGCAATCATATAACAGATTATTCTTCATTTGAAGCACATCTAAATTGTCATTATATAAATCAGGGATGTTTTTTATTAAATTATTATTCAATCTAAGTTTCCTACATAGTGGCGCATCGGGAAAAATGGGTAAAAAATTATTTTCTGCATTTGCAGAGTCCAGGAATGTGAGCTTATCCGGTGGTATGTAAGTAATTGAATTGTTTGCGACATTAAGATATTTTAACCCGACGAAATATTGAAGTCCTTCAAGTGTATTGATTTGTGAATTTGGACTTACGATTTGTGCCATATTTATCACCGAAGGCGCAATAAAATCAAGGCTATCTCCCGTAAATGCAACAGGTATCTGGGTTTTTAAATAATTACGAAAATTAACATCAGGAACCCATGCCAGAGAATATTTGTCTAGTACGATCAAATTATCAATAAAACCTTTTGTGATTAAACCACGGATGCGAAATGCCAGCCTTACCGTGTCGCCGGAATAGGCGGAGAGATTATAGACATTAAATCCATTTGAGCTGCTATTGCCCAGGCTGTCTGTTAAGCCACTTAGAGTAGTGTCATTATGAAAGGGAAGCACCCATAAAGAAAGTTCACTACCTGAATTGTATTTTGAATAATACCTCACAAAGGTGCTGTCGCCGATTAAAAGTGGAGGTGTTATCATGATTTTATCTGTTGCACTTAATGTTTGGTCTACACCAAGCATATAGTCGTAGATTTCAAGATAGAAGGGAACAGGTACGCCACCGAAATGCGAATTTGTTATCATACCTGCTGATTTCGGTATAGTATCGTTATTAAGCATGACCCAACCTTGCCCTGGAGCCCAATTCCGAAAACTATTTTCGTATATTATGTTGTATTGCGCGTTTGTGTAAATTGAACTGCAAAGAAGACAAACTAAAAATAGATATCTCATAACTATAGGTTTAAATTCAAAGGTAATAAAATAGGCTTTTAAAAAAGGGTCGGTAAAAAGTTTTTTTGATGTTTAATCTTTCTTATTCTTAAGGTAAGTGTTTATATTGGTTTCAACTTTACTCTACTGTCTGTTAAACTCATTCAAAAGCTAGGCAAACTGTTGAAAAGCTTGGGTAGGTAAAGATTTAATGTTTTTTCGAAACTAATCACTTTTATTTGTTCAATTTATTTGAAAATACTGAACCTCTTCTAATTTGCACCTTGTTGCAAATAGAATCAAATTCTCCTCCATGAAACTGATGCCATCAACACTGTGCTTATCCGGTAGATCAAAATAAGACATAAGTCAGAAGTAAGAAGCCAGTAATAAACTGCCCTTTGCTGCTTGCTTCTGGCTACTGGCTGCTTGCTTTATTTTGACCATTAGTATGAATATCAGCGCATAAGTAAATAGATTTTAGTAAATAACCAAAATCCGGTAGATCGAAGTAAGACAAAAGCAAGTAGCGAGAAGCAAGTAGCCGGAAGCAACTAATCCGCCTGAATCTTCTTCTTTCCCGTTCCCATCATCTTCAAAAACCCGACTTCTCTTTCATCGAGCATTCTCCAGCGGCCACGGGGAAGATCTTTTTTCGTAAGTCCGGCGAAACCGACACGATCCAGCTTTTTTACATCATATCCGAGCGCTTCAAACAAACGTCGAACAACGCGGTTTTTTCCGGAATGCAATTCAACGCCCACCACTTTCTTATCGCTGCCATCTCCATCAAAGGAAATATCATCCACGCTCGTCAAACCATCTTCCAGTTCTATGCCTTCCTGAAGTTTTCGGATATCCGCCACCTTTACATTTTTGTCGAGCTCCACATGGTAAAGTTTCTTCACACGTGAACTGGGGTGCGTAAGATGCTTTGCGAGATCGCCGTCGTTGGTGAAAAGCAACAGTCCGGTGGTATTGCGGTCGAGGCGGCCTACGGGATATACACGTTCCGGACAAGCACCAGAAATCAGTTCCATCACCGTTTTACGATCGTTTGGATCTTCGGCGGTAGTGATATAGTCTTTGGGTTTATTGAGTAAAAGATAAACATGTTTCTCATTTCGTATACGCTCACCGTTATAACGGATATCATCACCGGGTTTCACCTTGCTGCCCAGCTCCGTGACGAGATTTCCATTCACGGAAATTAATCCTGCCGTAATAAGATCATCTGCTTCACGTCTGGAACCGATACCGGCCATAGAAATAAAACGGTTCAGACGAATTTCTCCTGTCAGATCCGGACCTTCACTCGCATTGCGCTTTCGGGGTGCCGAACGACGGTCTCCTCCACGACTGTATCCTCCACGTCCACGAGATTGTTTTTCTTCAAAACGGTTGTGACGTGACTCCGCATCCGGTCTTTTTGAATAGGGACGTTTCTCTCTGTCGCCGTATGATTTGCGCTCCCCTCTCTCTCCGTCGTCTCTTCTTGGAAAGGATGGACGATCGCCGCTGTCTTCGCGACGCTGGTAAGGACGTTTTTCTCTGTCGCCAAATGATTTTCTTTCTCCTCTTTCTCCATCTTCTCTTCTTGGAAAAGCCGGACGATCGCCGCTCTCTTCGCGACGCTGATAAGGACGTTTCTCTCTGTCGCCGTATGATTTTCTTTCCCGGCTATCTCCATCATCTCTTCTTGGAAAAGCCGGACGATCGCCGCTGTCTTCGCGACGCTGGTAAGGACGTTTCTCTCTGTCGCCGTATGATTTTCTTTCCCCTCTATCTCCATCATCTCTTCTTGGAAAAGCCGGACGATCGCCGCTGTCTTCGCGACGTTGGTAAGGACGTTTCTCTCTGTCGCCGTATGATTTTCTTTCTCGGCTATCGCCATCATCTCTTCTTGGAAAAGCCGGACGATCGCCGCTGTCTTCGCGACGCTGGTAAGGACGTTTCTCTCTGTCGCCGTATGATTTTCTTTCGCCTCCGTCACCGGAATCTCTTCTTGGAAAAGCCGGACGATCGCCGCTGTCTTCGCGACGTTGGTAAGGACGTTTTTCTCTGTCGCCGTATGATTTTCTTTCACCTCCATCACCGGAATCTCTTCTTGGAAAAGCCGGACGATCGCCGCTGTCTTCGCGACGTTGGTAAGGACGTTTTTCTCTGTCACCAAATGATTTCCGTTCTCCTCTTGCACCATCATCTCTTCTTGGGTAAGAAGGTCTGTCGCCGTTGTCTTCACGACGCTGGTACATCCCCTTTCCTTCTTCACGGGAGCCGGTGCTTTTTTCGCTGCTTCGATCGAACCCTTCTGAACGTGTTGATGGTTTTGTAGAATTTTCACGATCATAATCATCCCAGGAGGAAGATTTTTCACTTCTTGCGGGACGGCTTTCTCCATCTCCGGTTCTTGGGGTTCTTCCTCTTCCTGTCGCAGGTCGGGAACGGTCATTTTTGGGGCCACGTGCACCATCACGGCTGTGGCTGCTTTTCTTTTTCATTTTGAATAAATAGGGCGGCAAAGATCGTAAATAATTGTTAATAAGTAAACTACAATTTTCAAAGAATTCGCCCTAAAAAGCATTGATTTAACGCTAAATGCATGAAAATTCCAGGTTTTTCAATAAATCCGGTCGGGGTTATTGACAATCGGGAAGAATACCTAACCATGAAAAGCTTCCCGAATATGCGTCAGTTCGGCCTTCTTTCCTTTTCGAAAGATGATGGAAACCACATCAAACCGGATTTCCAATCGGATATCATGCAGTTCCTGATAAAATCCGGCGGCCAGGGCCAGAAGTTCAGTCTTTGTCGGACCGATGGACGATTCAGGAGCGCCATAGTTGGGATAGCTTCTGCTTTTCATTTCCACTATAATCAGGAAGGTGTCGTCGGTAGCGATGATATCAATTTCGCCTTTTTGATAACGGAAATTCCGGGCTAAAATTTTATAGCCAATTTGTTCAAGGTAACGCAGTGCAATGGCTTCCCCACGCGGACCGATTTTGTCGATGTCGGACATAAATAAGTTTTATAAAATAAGTTTTGAAAAATTGTCAGGGCAAATATAAATAAATTCTAAATATTCCTTTCCCGCTAAAAAATTCTTTACAGACGAAAAACAAATCAGCGAAAATCCGCTCCATCCGTTTCATCCGTGTTCTAAACATTATAACATCACTATAAATTATTAACCATCAGGAACGCGGATAAGTCGGATTTGACGGATCTACGCCGATAATTGGACGAAAAACAAATCAGTGAAAATCCGCTCCATCCGTTTCATCCGTGTTCTAAACACTATAACATATCGATAAATTCCAGACTATCAGGAACGCAGATTAAACGTATTTGACAGATTTGCGCGGATAAGCGGATAATATGACGAAAAACAAATCAGTGAAAATCCGCTCCATCCGTTTCATCCGTGTTCTAAACACTATAACATATCGATAAATTCCAGACTATCAGGAACGCAGATTAAACGGATTTGACAGATTTGCGCGGATAATATGACGAGAAACAAATCAGCGAAAATCCGTCAAATCCGTTTCATCCGTGTTCAAAAAATTATAATGTTTGTAAATGAATAGTTGTCATTGGTTATGGAGAATACTAATCGAAGCACTATCCTCCACGATCATGCTTACTTCACCACCCATCATCAGGGGTTGATTATTTTGAACATGCCCTGCCGGAAAATTCATACAAACCGGATAGTCATACTCCCTTACTGCCTCTTCGATAATTTCTTCTGCTGTTTTACCAAACGGAACAGCATTATCGCGCATATCACTCATGCCGCCCACAATTAATCCTTTCAATCCGGACAACTTACCTGAACGTTTTAGTTGCATCATCATCCGGTCAATATGGTAGAGGTATTCGTCGAGGTCTTCGATAAAGAGAATTTTTCCGGTGGTATCCAGGTCGGAGCTGCTTCCGGAGAGGGCATAGAGGAGAGAGAGATTACCTCCTACCAGTATTCCTTCTGCTCTTCCTTTTCTGTTGAACTCCGAATGAGCTACCGAATAGCGGATATCCTCACCCGTTAGTAACCGCCGTAAATTTTCGATTGCCTCCACCGTACAGCGATCCCCACCCATACTATGAACCATAGCGGCATGTAGGCTGGGAACAGAAAAATTTCGTTGCAAATGGCTATGGAAAACGGTCATATCGCTGTAGCCTATGATCCACTTCGGGTGTTTCCTGAATTCCTTAAAATCCAATTTATCAATGATCCGCATGCAGCCATAGCCTCCGCGCGCGCTGATGATCGCATTGACTTTGGGATCATCTAGCAAGTCCTGAAAATCTGAAGTTCGCTGTTCATCGGTACCCGAAAACTGGTTGTATGCACCGTACAAATGAGCCGACAACTTCACTTTAAATCCCCAGGATTCCATTAACGCGATACCCGGCGCCATCTCTTCCGGACTTACTTTTCGTGCAGGAGCACAGATGCCGATTACGCTACCGGGAGCTAAATAGGGGGGGGTGTTCATGGGTTGCAAATATAGAGAGACGGGCTGAATATTGCTTTTTTATGAACGACGCTGAACCCGTAGTGACAGGTCGTATTCAAATGGTGACAGGTCGTTCCGTGGTGGTGACAGGTTGCGACCAAAACAATGACAGGTCGCGACCAAAAACAATGACAGGTCGCGACCAAAACAATCACAGGTCACGGGTTCATCAAATCATCCCATCTTCAAATTGACCCATCTTCAAATTACATCATTTTCAAATAGACTAACTTTGCATCGAAAATTATCAGGATAGAAGAAAAATCCCCTTATGCGTTACCTCGTCACCGCCGCTCTGCCTTACGCTAACGGTCCCTTACATATCGGTCATATTGCCGGCTGTTACCTCCCGTCGGATATTTTTGTGCGGTATCAGCGGCTGATGGGTCGTGATGTGAAATTCATTTGCGGATCCGATGAGCATGGGGTGCCGATCACTTTGAGGGCGCGAAAAGAAGGTATAACTCCCCAGCAGGTGGTGGATAAGTACCACGCCATGATGCGCGATAGCTTTAAGGAGTTTGGCATTTCCTTCGATATCTATCACCGTACTTCCGATCCCGTGCATCATGAAACGGCATCCGGATTTTTTAAGACCTTGTATGAAAAAGGTGTTTTCGCGGAAGAGGAAAGTGAACAGTATTTTGATGAGGAAGCCAATATGTTTCTCGCCGACCGTTACATCACCGGCACATGTCCGAAATGCGGGAACCCGAATGCCTATGGCGACCAATGCGAGAAATGCGGCAGTTCGCTGAGTCCGCGGGAGTTGATTAACCCGCATTCCCAACTCAGCGGTAAGGCACCGGTGTTACGAAACACGAAGCATTGGTATCTTCCCCTCGACAAGATGCAGGAAGAATGGCTGCAGGAATGGATACTGAGCAAGGAAGATAGCTGGAAGAAGAATGTGTTCGGGCAGTGCAAGAGCTGGCTGGATCAGGGTTTGCAGCCCCGTGCCGTCACCCGCGACCTCGACTGGGGTGTTCCGGTTCCGTTACCCGGCAACGAAGGAAAAGTGCTCTACGTTTGGTTTGATGCGCCTATCAGATACATCTCCGCCACGAAAGCACTCACGAGTAATTGGGAACAATACTGGAAGGACAAAGACACCAAGCTGATTCATTTCATCGGCAAGGATAACATCGTATTTCACTGCATTATCTTTCCTGCGATGCTGAAAGCACATGGCGATTATGTTTTACCGGAGAATGTTCCCGCCAATGAATTTCTCAATCTGGAAGGAGATAAAATTTCCACTTCCCGCAATTGGGCGGTCTGGCTGCATGAGTATCTCGAAGATTTCCCCAACAAGCAGGACGTATTGCGCTATGCCCTTTGCGCTACCGCTCCCGAAACCAAGGACAATGATTTTACCTGGAAAGATTTTCAGGACCGGAACAACAATGAGCTCGTGGCTGTACTCGGTAATTTTGTCAACCGCACACTCGTACTTACTTCTAAATATTTTGAAAGCAAGGTTCCGGCGAGAGGAGAATTGCTGGAAGCGGAAAAAGTTTGTCTGGAGGCATTGGCTGCTGCTCCCAAATTAGTACGGGAGAGTATTGAAAAATACCGGTTCCGTGAAGCGTTATCGCATATGATGGATCTCGCGAGAGCTGGCAACAAATACCTGGCCGATACAGAACCCTGGAAACATTATAAAACCAATCCTGTTTATGTAGGGACGGTTTTAAATGTTGCGCTGGAAATAACAACTGCGTTGGCTTATCTCTGCGAACCATTTCTGCCCTTCACTGCCGAGAAGTTACGTAAGATGATGAACATTCCAACACGTAGCTGGGAAGACGCGTTTCAACATACTACATTAGCCGCAGGACATATTCTCGGTGAGGCCTCGCTGTTATACGAGAAAATAGAAGACGAAGCCATACAACTACAACTACAGAAATTGGAAGCCACAAAAGAAAATAATATACCTGTCGCTGCAGAAACTACTCCGGAAAAATCAATATCTCCGATCAAAGAAGTGACCACTTACGATGAATTCAGTAAGATGGACTTAAGGGTGGCGACTATCATCGCTGCGGAAAAAGTGGAGAAGGCCGATAAGCTCTTAAAGCTCACCCTCGATACGGGCATCGATCAACGGACCGTGGTTTCCGGTATTGCTTTACATTTTAGTCCGGAAGAAATTATAGGAAAGCAGGTCACCTTACTCGCGAACCTGGCTCCTCGAAAAATTAAAGGGATTGAATCCAATGGTATGATATTAATGGCCGAAGATGCGGATGGGAAGTTGGTATTTGTGCAGCCTGGACGCGAGACAAAGGAAGGAAGTACGATAGCATAGTAATTTTAAAATTAGAAAATATTAGTGTTTATCGATGTGAACTACTTCTTCTTCCTGATAAAGCCTTCTTCCTTTTTACCCCACCTTTGCTAACTGTGTGCTCCAAAGCTTTAGCGACGGCGAAAGCTTCGGTCGGCAGGCACGGAGTGCACAAGAGGTTACACGGAGTTTCACGGAGAAAGTTTAATTAGGATATAAATACTGGTTCGGATTGAAAAGATAATTAAGACCCTCTGTGACCTTTAGTGCGCTTCGTGCCTCCGTTGTTAAAAGAGGAATTGTGCTTTTGGAAAGTGTTTTAGACTGAACTATTTAGCATTTTCTATTCATGATAATTTATATGATTCATGGATATACTTACCTTTGGCAATACATGAAAGCATTCTCACCCGTACTGCATCTTGCCTTCTTACTTCTATCGACCCTACTGACCGCACAGACATTTACTGTTTCCCCTTCTCAGCTTAATTTTGGTGTGGTGACAGAAACGAGTCCTGATAGTCAGCAAGTGACGATTTCCAACAGCACCTCCTTTGATATAACAGTAACGGGTTACCGCTTTTATGATATATACGGATCGAAAGCTTTCAGTGCATCGGCCGGGATTTTTACAATCACAGCTGGAGGAAGTCAGGCGATTTGGATAAAGTTTAGTCCGCGGCATAATGTATATCACAATACCGAACTTTTTATTTTAAACGATAGCCATAGAGGAGCGCTGCGTGTTGATTTGCTGGGACAGGGACGATACAGTAACAGCTATTATAACAACTCGCAGAATCTGGCGGAGGAAATTTTGAAAGACACACTCAAAGCCATCACCGGAAGAAATTATTTTAACGCCGGCTATAATACAGCCCGCGATGCGATGTTCATGATTTACGACAACAAAAAAGTAAACGGTCAGGGGGCTGCACAGAATACCATCGAATGTGTTTACACCGGAAGAAATGCTGTCGGCTATTTTGATCGCACTGATTGCCAGACGAACTACTCCTTCAATACAGAACACGTATTTCCGCAAGGATTTTTTAATTCACTGGAGCCTATGCGTGCAGATCTCTATCATTTGTTTCCGACAGATGATGCGGCCAATAATGTGAGGGCAAGTAATCCCTTCGGAGTAGTCGCTAATCCTTCATGGACACAAGGCGGCAGTAAAAGCAACAGCACGACCTTTGAGCCAAGAGATATCTTTAAAGGACCTGCTGCAAGGGCGATGTTATACTTTGTCATACGTTATCAGAATTACAGCAACTTCATGACCAATCAGGAAGGCATTCTCCGGCAATGGCATCAGCAATATCCTCCTAACACCATTGAGGTAGATCGCAGCAACGATATCTTTACTTTACAATTGAACCGAAACCCCTTTGTTGATTATCCACAATTCACGGAGCGAATCACTTCTTTCAGCAATACTTCTGTCGGCAATCAGGCTGCCTCTTCCGATTTTCCTGAGGACACCATTGATTTTGGATTAGCCAATGCAGCAGTACCGAATAGCTATACTTTTTGGATAGCCAACGACGGCAATATGCCACTCAATATATCCGGTCTAACCCTGAATTCAGCGTCAGTCCTCAGTTTTATGAATAGTACCGGATCGAATGTAACGATTCCTCCGGGTGAAGCCAGCGCAGTAGAAATTGAATTGGCGAATGCAGCACCGGGATCCTTCAGCGGCACGTTGAATTTTACCGCACAGGGTACAGGATTACTCGCCAACGTATCTGTACCCATTAAAGCTCAGCTCTCCTTGCAGGGGATAGCAGAGATGGGTAACGGTCATGGATTAACGCTATATCCAAATCCTGCATCTGAACGAATTTGTATCGCTGAGAACAAACCGATTGCTGCCGCCAGAGTACTCGACCTTTCAGGAAGAATTATTCGATCCCTTTCCATTTCAGAGTGGCCTTGTTTCAATATCAGCGCGATAGAAAATGCCGGTTTCTATGTATTGGAATGGGAAGAAAACGGGAAATTATTTCATGCTCCCTGGGTTAAAGTTGTAGAATAATTCATTTATATTCAGTGATTTAAATGTTTTTCCTAAAAATATTTTCCGGGAGGTGTAATAAATGAATAGCGATCCACTTCTAATGGTGAAACTCAGCATATGGAAACCATCTCCACCTTCCGGAATTATTCCCGCTACCTGCACATTGCATTTGTGTTATTGTCGCTCTATTATCTTTTCCTTAGAAACGATGTAGATTCCGCCACCACCAATTTAGGGATCTCTTTGGCCTTCGACCCCTTCGATCAGGAGAAGAAATGGCAAGAACGTCCACTTTTTCAGAAACTTTGGTTACTGTTAATTGTTGGACTTACTGTAACAGGATTTTTCATCATGTTTGTGCTCTGAAATCCGTAAAACAAAAATTTGAAAGAAGCTGAATTTATACAGCAGATAAAATCAAATCAGGGGTTGATCCGTAAACTGGCAGGACTATATGCCAGTGATCCGGAAGACCTGAAAGATCTTTGTCAGGAAGTCATCTATCAGGCATGGAAAGGGATCGACAGCTTTCGTGGTGATGCAAAATTCAGTACCTGGTTGTACCGGCTTGCCTTGAATACCATATTTAGTATAAAGAGAAAGAAAAATCTGGTGGACTATAAAGATCCATCCACTTATAATCACCCTATCGTAGATGAATCTGCCACCAACCGCCTGCAAAGTGAATATTTATACAAAGCCATCCGTCAGCTTTCAGAAACCGATCGCGCGATCATTTCATTGCATCTGGATGGTTATGGCAATAGTGAAATTGCAGACATCACAGGCATAAATGCAAACCATGTGGGTGTAAAGTTGTATCGCATAAAGAATGAACTTTCACAAAAATTAAAATAAGCAATGAATCTCCAAGACCTCTGGAAGCAACAAGAAAATACTGGTGGGGAGATTACTGATCTTCTTCAAACTTCTCATTGGAAAAAGGGAGGACATGCTTATCCTTTGAAAAAATCAAGAAGAACCTGCTCTACTCCATGCCTATTGCAGTAGTGAGTAGTTTCGCTTACCTCTATGTCATTTTCCAATATCCGTTATGGCCCTCTCAAATTGGATTGTCGATACTGATAATTTTCAACTGTTGGTCGATGTATAGAACTTATAAAATATATTGTTCAATACCTGAACACCTCGTTTCGGAATCCAGTTTATTGGAGGCACTATCTGTTAGTTATACTACCATAAAAAAATGGATAAGAGTCAGTGAATTAACAGGAGTATTTACTTATCCTATTGCACTAACCAGTGGTTTTCTGCTGGGAGGCTGGTTAGGGTCGGGACTTCCGGTTGAGCAATTCATGTCACTACCGTATATAGTAATAGCATATGCACTATCTATTGCCTTTCTAACACCTCTTTGTTTTATTATTACACGATTGCTGTTCCGCATTTTTTTATGGAAGGTATTTAAAACAAATAGAGAAAAATATCCACGAATTGAAAAACGAGAGTGAGCAATCTCTGATTAAAGTTGATTGGATCAATTCACTCCATCTCCTCCTTTCATAAAAAAGGCGGACCTGCATCAGATCCGCCTTTTCTATTAAACTAACCTTTTATTTCAACTGAGCCGCAATAGTCGCCTCATCTGTCATTCCCATATTGCTCCAGATCATTTTCCCGTCTTTATACAATTCGAGATAAGGAATTCCCTGAATTTGCTTTGCCTGCATGAGTTCAGGGTTGGCATCCGCATCAATTTTCAGTAATGTCAATTTTCCGGCTTCCTTCTTCACCAACTCATCCAAAATTGGTGCTAATTTTTTACAGGGCATGCACCAGGTAGCATTAAAATCAACCAATACTAAAGGATGTGCACTGACTTGATTCTGATAATCTTCCTGCGTCAAACCACTACTTTTCGGAGAGGCGCCACTGTTATCCACCGGCATTCCTGCATTGGACCATGCGAGCATTCCACCCTGCATATTATATACCTCTGTAAATCCCATTTCTTTCATCATTGTAGCTGCCTCACCGCTTCTACCTCCTGATTTACAATACACCATCACCGGTTTTGCTTTGTCAAGCTTACTGAGTGCTTCTTTAAATCCTTTGTCGTAAATATCCAGATTAATAGCACCGGTAATATGTCCGGAATTGAATTCAGCGGGAGTACGGACATCCAGAATTTGCGCATTCGGTTTTTCTGCAATTAGCTTTTCAAATTGTTCAACAGGAATGGTTTGATTAACAGGACTGGTATTTCCGGCCGGTTGCTGACAGGATGCGATAATGAACGCCATTACCAGTGTTAAACTGGAGAGTAATTTTTTCATGGTTTTTTCTGAGTTACAAAGATACGATGGTTCCTCTTTGAAAATGAAACAGAATTTTTCCATTTAAAAACAGACTTATTAACCGCTTGTTTCTAAACAGATTACTTATTAATCACCAATTTCTGTGAAACAGATTTTCCATTACCGGTTAATTTAACCATATATACCCCCGCTGTAAAATCAGATACGTCGATGATTTTATCTTCAAAAATCTGATCTTTCAATACGAGTTCGCCCTTGCCATTAAAGATGCTCATCTCTGCCTGCCCTGACATTTCAGAAAACACATGAATACTATTTCCGGTTGGATTGGGATAAATAACCAGTTCCTTTTTGTCAACTTCAATGGAAGAAAAACGAGGAGTAGCGCTTTTTATCATCGTAAATTGGTCAGGGATGGTACCATCCATCTTCAGAAATTTATAGTTCAATGTATCACCAAATATTTCAATCGCCAATGAACCACCGAATCCTGCAAATGAACTTATTTTCGCATTATGAGGATAGCCACTTGTTGTAGAAGTTGAATTCTTACCACCCACACCGCAAACGGCATAAATAGTCCCGTTGTGTAAGGAATCTTTCAAATAAGGAGATGAAATACCATCACCGGATTGAACAATCATCGAAGAATTAAAACTGCTTTCATTACCATAATGTCCATGCATAAAATAACTGCGCTCATAAGTGTGCGAATGCCCTGTCAGGACCAGATCCACACCATACGTTTCCAAAAGAGGAACTATATTCTGACGCATATCTACCATTTCAATTTCTGTATCTGAATTATGTGTCCCTTTACTATAGGGTGGATGGTGAAAATACACAATGGTCCAGCGTTGGGTATTTGAAGCCAGATCATTCTGCAACCAGTTATACATATCACTGCCGATATGATTCAAGGCGCCATAACTATCCAGTGCAATAAAGTGAATATTCGACCAATTATAGGAATAATATTTCTCCGTCCCTGATGCTACACCTCCACTTTGCGCTGAAGCCGGCAAGGTGAACATATTAAAATAAGGGAAATTTGTTCCAAGTGCGGCTGAAGTGAGGTAGCCAACCTGACCATAGTCGTGATTTCCAAGTGCAGGATAAAAATTCCATGATTTAAAAAGATTTCCATATACATTGAAAACATAGTTCTGGTATTCTGAATCGGTTCCATTCTCATAGGCATTGTCACCAAGCCAGATCCACATATCATTCTTTTCCGGACCCAGATAATTCAGGTACGAATTTAAAACTGTTTGCTGATCAGCAGATCCATTTCCAAAATCACCAAGTGCCCAGATGCGAACTTTCTTCACAGTAGTGGTAAGAGGTGCGGTTCTCAAAAAATTAGCCGAGTCGCCTTGTAGTAATCGGGTGGTGGTGCCAATCGTATAAAAATACTTTGTGTCTGCAGTAAGGTTATTCAATTGGAGCTGGTGTTCTGTCACTAAATTAGTATCTGTCAAATTCTTGCCATAGGACAAGGTTTTGCCCCATCTTACTTTTGAGTTGGAGGGAATATCTGTCCTCCACCTCACAACTGCACTTCCCGAATTGACCGATTGCAGGTAAGGACCTCTTGTAATTACCGGAACAAGTTTTGGATTAGAGATCAATTCTAATTCAAAAGTCAAATCAACATTTGAAGCGGTAACATTATGCACTTCGGCTGCAATGACATTATTTCCTGCTACAAAGGTAGAAGTTGGAAGGTTGAAAGAGAAAACGGTGCTCCCATCGTCGGCACATACCGATGAAGCTGGAGTTATATAATCCACCGTGCCTCCCGGCATATTATTCCTGT
This sequence comes from Bacteroidota bacterium, assembly GCA_016721435.1. Lineage (GTDB taxonomy): Bacteria > Bacteroidota > Bacteroidia > AKYH767-A > OLB10 > JAJTFW01. The sequence goes on along the minus strand of JADKIC010000006.1, from coordinate 93,381 downwards.
AAACTTCTACCCCATTTACATAAACAATGATTCCATCATCACGGCGAAGGTTAACCGTAAAGTCACTAAAGCGGGATGGATTCACTATATTGAAACTCTTCCTGAAATAGGAGGTGATGTAACCGGCTTGCAAAGTAGTCGTCGGACTGTCTCCAAAACCCAGCTCTGCCTTACCCGATGCCCATACACTGTCATTAAAGGAGGCAGCGGACCATACCATTCCCTGATCCGCACCATCTGACTTAAACTTCCAGCGCGCAGTTTTAGGAATCAGCGTACCGGCCAGACATGGATAGATGAGCAGGTGTAAAGCAAGGAAAATCAAATAGCGGTAATGGTACATTCAAAAGATAAGTTTAAGTGTTTGAAATCTTACCGAAACTTACGCATTTTTTTCCATATGAACAAATAGTATTACAATAATGCAGCCTATGTTAATGAAATAATAATCAAAAACGCGAAAAAATCACTTTAAAGGAGAAAAGGAAGATTAAAGATGGGTAGCAATAAATTCACTGCAATAATTTTTTATCATCTCTCTTACTCTTCTGAATTCAGCCATGATCTCTTCTTCGCTCCCATTGGCTTTCGCAGGATCCGGAAAATTATAATGAAACCGCTTCGCTTTTGATGGAAAATACGGACAATTTTCTTTTGCGTTATCGCAGACCGTTAGGATGAGATCAAAGTCAATATTCATGTATTCATCCACGTGATTGGAAGTATGCGCAGCGATATCGATTCCATCTTCCTTCATGATAGCAATGGCGCGGGGATTTACACCATGTGTTTCGATGCCTGCACTGTAAACGTTAGCTTTATCGCCGACGAAATGTCGAAGATAACCTTCTGCGATCTGACTGCGGCAACTGTTGCCCGTACATAGAACAAGAATATTTTTCATAAGTAATATTTCTTTTTAAGATATAGGGAAGCTTTTACAAGAAGTATCAATGCCGGCACCTCTACGAGCGGACCAATTACTCCAGCAAATGCCTGAGGGGAATGTAAACCGAACACGGCAATAGCCACAGCGATGGCGAGTTCGAAATTATTTCCTGTCGCTGTAAAGGATACCGCAGCATTCCTTTCGTAGGAAACACTCATTGATTTGGCAATGAAAAAACTAATGAAGAACATCAGAATAAAATATATAAGCAAGGGGACAGCGATCTTCAATACATCAAACGGAAGTTCGAGGATTTTATCTCCTTTCAAACTAAACATCAACACTATTGTAAACAAGAGAGCGTAGAGGGTAATGGGAGAGATACGCGGAATAAACTTTCGGTTATACCAGTCGATGCCCTTTATTTTCACCAGCCATCTTCTACTCAAATATCCTGCTAAAAACGGAATTCCCAAATAGATAAAAACACTCTCTGCCACCTGATCCATCGGCACTGAAATGCTAAAATTGCCCAAACCTAAATAGGCCGGCAGTACATTAATAAAAATCCAGGCGTAAAAGCTATAGGTAATCACCTGAAAGATGCTGTTCAAGGCCACCAGAAGTGCACCATACTCCTTACTCCCACCGGCCAGATCATTCCAAACAATCACCATCGCAATACATCGGGCCAGTCCGATTAAAATTAATCCAACCATATAATCGGGTTCATCTCTGAGAAAAATGACAGCAAGAACAAACATCAACACCGGACCTATCACCCAATTCAACAGCAGCGACAATGACATCAACTTCTTATCTTTAAAAGCCATGGGCAATAATGAATAATTCACTTTCGCGAGCGGAGGATACATCATCAAAATCAAACCCATCGCCAGCGGAATATTTGTTGATCCCGAGGAAAACGAGTTAATCACTGCTGAGAATCCCGGAAAAAAATATCCGATTCCAACACCGAGTGCCATGGCGAGAAATATCCACAAAGTAAGATAACGATCGAGGAATTTTAGTTTTATCTGCATGTGAAAGTTTAAGGTTTAAGGTTTAAAGTTCAAGGTTTAAGGTTTAAGGTTTAAGGTTTAAGGTTTAAGGTTTAAGGTTTAAGGTTTAAGGTTTACCATGAAGCGTATCGCTTTTCGCGATTCTGCTTCATGGTCGCGATTCTGCTTCAGGGTCGCGATTCTGTTTCAGGGTTCTCATTGGCTCTGCGAACGCTGACGAATAGTCTTTCGGTGAAGCTATTCTCCATTCCAGCTGATTTTTTCTATGTATGATATTTCAATATTCAACCCCTTCTATGTTGTAAAAGTTTGACGGTTATATCTATTTTGTTAAGTAAACCCCAAGAGAAGGCTCTGCTGGAGAGCAACCCATACAGGGTTTATGACGTAATATCCTATAAGCCTCTTAGGTTTTATTTTTACACCATTACTGTCAATTGGCTTACCGGGACCGTTTACGATAAAAGGAAGACAACTGGGTGGGGGTTAACCGGATAAGATCCGGGGTTTGTGATGTTGAACCCCTTCAGGGTTCCGTTATTCAATAGGCCATTGTACTGACGATATAGTTTATATTCAACCCCTTCAGGGTTCCGTTTTTCAATAGGCCATTTTACTGACGATATAGTCTATAAAGTTATAGATTTCGACTCTGCTTGAAAAAAGGCAAGCAGCCAGAAGCCGGTAGTTATTTGCCTTTAATACAAATTTATTAATCACAACATCCCGGTTCGCAGCAGGTTTCCGGTTTTTCACCGTAGAGCGTGATGCTATAGATGCCTGTACCGGAGTTTTTATAATTCGCTATTTCTTCCTTGCTGAAATATCGCTCCAGTATATCTTCCGGAATAGTGATGATTTTTTCTTTCTGGATGGTCAGATTTTTAAATCCTGCTTGCTTTGCAAAACCGATATAGTCTGATTTTTGTATGGCACCCGATACACATCCCGCATACATTTCAGCTGTTTCCTTCCATTTATCAGGCAATTGACCGACAAGTACTATATCGGATACAGAAAAATGTCCGCCGGGCTTCAGTACCCGGATCATTTCCTTAAAAACTTTTTCTTTATCGGGTACGAGATTCAGTACACAATTGCTCACGATGACATCTGCCATGTTTCCACCTACCGGCAATTTCTCAATATCCCCCTGACGAAATTCCACATTGTTAAATCCCAGTTTCTCTGCATTCGTTCTGGCTTTATTTATCATGGCATCTGTGAAATCGATACCAATTACTTTGCCTTCCGCTCCGCATTCGTGACGGGCAATGAAACAATCATTTCCGGCACCACTGCCCAAATCTATAACAACATCTCCTTTCTTAATCTTGGCAAACTCAGTAGGCAGACCACATCCTAATGCCAGATCCGCATCCGGATTATAACCTTTCAATGCTGTATAATCATCCGACATAATCGAATACACTTCATCACCGCAGCAAGAAGAGGTGGCACCACAGCAGGAAGAGGCATTGGATGCTTTATCCTGCAATGCGATCTCACTGTATTTTTGCTTCACCATTTCTTTTACTTGTTCGTTTGTTCTCATCTTTTTTCTTTTTTTACATCGTATTTTTACGATGGTTAAACTTAAATTTTTTTAGCAACATTTTATTTTTGAAGTACGATAGCTTTCCAGTAATCCACTCATTTCCTTCACCGCCTTTTCGAACTGTTCTTCATCAATGCAATAGCATATTTTAGTGCCTTCTATATCGCCTTTGATCAAACCTGCTGCCTTCAGTTCTTTGAGGTGTTGGGATACTGTCGACTGAGAGAGGGGCAATTCCTCCACAATATCTCCGCAAATACAGGCCTGACGTTTGATAAGCAACTGCAGAATCGCCACACGGGCAGGATGCGCCAGCGCTTTTGCAAAAGTTGCGATGCGATTATCCTTTAAAGTAAATTCATCTGATTTTGAACTGCCCATTGATTGATTATATTGATCGCAATATTACGATATATTAAAATGCAAAAGCAAATAATTCTTCTCCGATTTTATTAAATCATTATTAATCAGGGCTATAAAATCAACTCAGGTACCGGCAGAAACGCAAGGGTGACGGGAATTATCTTCTCTTCTGCTTTTGTTGAAGAAGGATAAAATCCAGGGAGTAATCTTCATCGACTCTGTTTTACAGGACATTCGCTTTTCAATAACATATCCGGAAATGAGAGTAAGGATGGCCACTGCAAGTATCGAACTATCTATTCCAAAAGCATCTGCTAAAAAACCGGTAAGAATGGCACCGATTGCATAGCCAAGATCTCTCCATAACCGAAAGATGCCCATACTTTTGCACGGTCTTTTGGATGCGTATTATCCGCCACAGTAGCGAGGAAGGAAGGATAGACCATCGCTGTACCCCATCCTAAGAGCGCCATTAAAAATATAAATCCACTTTTAGTACTGATAAATACCAACATCAATAAAGCAATCCCTTGTAGCATCATGCCCCAGGAAAGCATACTCTTCTTACAAAAGAAATCCGCCATCTTTCCTGTTAACAGCTGACCAATTCCCCACACTGCAGGGTAAACGGCAACGATTAAACCAATATCTGCAAGAGCGAATTCTTTTGTAAAAAGCAAGACCGGCAACATGCCCCAAACCATTCCATCATTGAGGTTATTGATCAGTCCGGCCTGTGTAATTGAACTCAGATTTTTATGACGAAAAGTGGTATCCATAAACACGTTTTTGAGTCGTTTGGTGGTATTGACCTGCGCTTCCGCTGCGACATGATGACGTGTATCCTTCACAAAAAACAGTGTGAGCAGGAGTCCGGCAACTGCAAAACCAATCCCCATATAAAAAGGTGTTGGCCGTAATCCATAATTTGCGGCTATCCACCCTGTTAGAAATGCGGCAACCGACACAGCGAGATAACCTGCAAATTCATTTAAACCCATGGCAAGACCGCGATTCTTCTCTCCCACCAGATCAATTTTCATCATCACGGTAGTGGACCAGGCCAAACCCTGATTGATCCCCAGAAAAACATTAGCCACCACGATCCAGTTCCAGCTTTCGGCCATCATCAGCATAAATGGAACGGGCAAGCCAAATATCCAGCCGATGATCAACAGATTCTTCTTCCCAATTCGCTCGGAAAAATAGCCCGACAAATAATTCCCGAATGCCTTTACGATTCCGAACACAACGATAAAAGAAAAAATGGCTGATTTGGCTGCAATATGAAACTCCTGTTCGGCTATCTGCGGAAGAATAGTCCGTTCCAGTCCCACCATCCCACCAACAAAAGCATTGATCAGCACCAACAGTAAAAACTGATGCCGGTTCGCTTTAAGGCCTAAACTATGAGGGGCTGCTACTTTATTCATGTTCATGCTTCGTTGCAAATATCGGGTCTAATGCTACACCGGCTTGCAATTTTAGTTACATAGGGAGACTATGGCACCACAAATCATTGCATTTTCCATAGCTCGCGGGGGTGCGGGGACAACCAAAACTGGTCATGGGATTGGGTTAGAATGATTATTTTTGTCCTCCTTCGCTAAAGCTTCGGAGGACACGCTCCTTCTGCGCTAAAGCTACGGAGGGCGAGGCCCTCTTCTGAGATAAGAAGTAAAGAGGTGTTCTTAAAAAATTAAATAGTTCTTAAAAAAATTTGGTCTCATAGTTCCCTCCTGCGCTAAAGCTTCGGAGGGCGAGGCCCTCTTCTGAGATAAGAAGTAAAGAGGTGTTCTTAAAAAATTAAATAGTTCTTTTATTATTGGTCTCATAGTTCCCTCCTGCGCTAAAGCTACGGAGGGCTCTGCTGAGATAAGAAGTAAAGAGGTGTTCTTAAAAAATTAAATAGTTCTTAAAAAAATTTGGTCTCATAGTTCAACGGATAGAATAGGCGTTTCCTAAACTCTAGATCCAGGTTCGATTCCTGGTGAGACCACCACATCCAGGTTCCTTGTCTGCCGTAGCCTCGGCGAAGGCAGAGATTCCTGGTGAGACCACCACATCCAGGTTCCTTGTCTGCCGAAGCCTTGGCGAAGGCAGAGATTCCTGGTGAGACCACTAGATCCAGGTTCCTTGTCTGCCGTAGCCTCGGCGAAGGCAGGGATTCCTGGTGAGACCACCACTGAATGCGGGTACTGCCGCCAAGTCAACTGCAAAAACCAGAATTCCTTTAAACTGAGGTTTTTTGCAGAATATTATCTATGAAAAAAGCGATTGTAGTCGGGGGCACATCCGGTATAGGGAAGGCCCTTGTTGAACTTCTTCTGGAGAAAAATTATTCAGTGGGCCTATGTGGTATAGAGCGGGATGATCTCACTTTATTGAAAAATGCTAACCCGCAACATCTGATTATAAAGTTTATCGACTGTGGCAAGGAAAACTGTTCCGGTGAAATAAACACTCTGGTGAATGATTTAGGGGGGATGGATCTATTGGTTTTCAGCGCGGGAATAGGGCATTTGAATAAAGATATAGGATACACAGTAGAGAATCCCGCAAATAAAGTAAATGTGCTTGGCTTTACAGAGGTAGTAGACTGGGGCTACAGGTACTTTCATAAGCAGGGAAGCGGACATTTAGTTGGGATCAGTTCAGTGGCCGGTTTATTTGGATTCAGAACTACACCTGCTTATACCGCAGCGAAGGGCTATCAAATTAACTATTTAGAAGCCTTACGACAAAAGGCCCATCGTTCAAAATTTCCTCTATTTGTCACGGACATCAGACCCGGATTTGTGGACACTGAAATGACCAGTGACAAGAAGAAATTTTGGAGCACCTCCACCCATCATGCAGCTCAATTAATTTATAAAGCGATTCTCCATAAAAAAGGAATCGCATACGTTAAACCGCGCTGGTGGATCGTCGGTTTTGCTGTAAAATTCATTCCGAATTGGCTCCGAAGCCGATTGTAAATTCGAAAAATATTAGCTGGAGTCCGGTACAGGTAAAATAGAATACGTTTTTAAGGGATTTTCCTTAGTAACACCCTTGCCGGTGCTGCTTCGGCCTCCGAAATTTTGATGGGAAGGCAAATCATTTCAAATATGCCTTCTTCAATTTCTTCCAGATTCAGGTTCTCCACGATAATAATTTCCTCCATTAAAAGAGCGACATGGACCTCTCGCAGGTATTCACTGACTGCAATCGATAATCCATCAATCCCAACCAATTGAATATGCTGTCCAGCGAGAAACCGGGCGGCCGTCAACTCCAGAGCCGTAAACTGAGCCTGGTAGTTCACTGCATTTTTCAATGGATAATGCAGGGTTTTAAAAATAAGACGTTCTCCCTGCTGAATTTCCCTATTGCTGAGCCATTCTGCGGTGATCATTTTGCAGTCTGTCGCATCCAACACCCGTACTGTACCCAGCATCTTTTCCGTAGAAAGCATAGAAATATCTTTGGATTCAGGTATAAAATGCAAGGGGGCATCAATATGCGTCCCGGTATGAAGGCCAAAAAAGGCTTCTGAAAGCTGGTAATCATCTCCTGCTTCATGTGATGCCAACAGAGTGATAATAGGAGCAGGATCTCCCGGCCAAACGGGGGTAGATTCTTGAATCCCGGTAGTAATATCTATCCATTTAGGAGGTTCCATTCGGCTAAATTATCGTCAAAAGTTGTAAAAATCAATTCATGACGGCACAATCTGATCAAATTCCCTGAAATACTTTCGATTTTGTTACCTCGTTATTAAATAATGTTTAACTTAGTCTCTTCAAACCCAATCAATAACTCTATCATGAAAAAATTATTAGCATTTGTCGCAATAGTAGCGATCTCATTTATGGGCTGTAAAAAAGACGATGACAATAGTGGTACCCCTACCGGTGGTGGTGGCACACTTACTGTCGAGAAAAAGAACAGGCCTCTACTGATTGATTTTTCTGAGGATTGGTGTGGACCATGTGGAAGTAATGGTGGACCTGCATTTGATTCTCTGCTTTCTTATGAAGGTTCCATGTTAACAGCTATTAAAGTGTATTCCGGGTCTAATAATGCTGCATTGAACTGGAGCACTGGAAATGGTTTGTGGACTATTTACAATAACGCTACTTATGGTGGAAATGGAATTCCCAAGTTTATTATTGGAAATAAATATCAAGGTGTAGGTTCTGTAAACAGCACTGTGTCCAGTTCACTTACTAAAGCAAACACTTTCATTGCAGATTCCATTGTTGCAGGTATTGCCTTAAACAAAAGCATCGAAGGCGATTCCATGAAAGTAAACACCAAAATTCAATTCTTTAAATCACAATTGGCGAACACTGATATTCGTGTAGCGTTATATGTGGTAGAGGAATTAGTAATAGCGAATCAACTAGTGGGTAGCACCAATGTTGCAACTTATGAGCACAGAAACATTGTTCGTACCAGCAATAGTAGCACCTATTCCGGTCTGCAAATTAATAGTACTGCGGCAATTGCAGTTGATCAAGTATTTGATAATTCCTTCTCCATGTATCTTAAACCGGGATGGGATAAATCGAAATTGAAAGTAGTAGCCGTAATCTGGAAAATGAATTCTAATCCGGCGGTTGTATTAAATTCTAACGTTGCAAAATAGATCTAAAATTTTACTCCAAAAGCCGATTTCATTCTAAGATATCGGCTTTTGGAGTTTCATGAAAAAAGCAGCATTTGATACTTTAATATCACTTTCATAGTGTTCATTCCCAATTAATATAAAAAAAAACGACATCTTACCCTTCTATTTTAAAAATTCTGTAAAACCTTCTGAATATTACAACAAGAAAAGGGTTTTTTTCTTGTTGTAACAGATAAATGCTTATTTTAGTAACTTCAAACCCTATCAATAACTATTAATATGAAGAAAATTATTGCATTCGTAGCTATTCTGGCGATCACCTTTGTGGCTTGTAAAAAAGATGACGACAACAGTGGTACTCCTACCGGTGGCGGTGGAGGTGGTGGAACGACCGGTGTAACTGTAGTTGAAAAGAACATGGGCTTATATAACAAGCTCACTGCAACCTGGTGTGGCCCATGTGGTCAATGGGGTTGGACATTGAATACGGACATCATAGCTCTTATTGAAACCAATGCCGTTTTAATGGGAACTTATGCTTCTACTTCATCCGGTATGTATAATGCTACTGCCGGTGCATTAAAAACAGCTTTTTCTCCTGCTTCCGGATGGCCTGATTTCTGCGCCAACGGAAAGCAAAAAACGCAGTTCTCCGGTACAGGTGGTATTTATACAAGTCTAACTAAAGATTCTGTTGTTGCTGAAATCAACCGTCATGTCAATGCCACAGTGATGGTAAACTCCGGTTATAATACGAAGATTGAAAATGACACTTTAACGATTACAGCTAAAGTTCAATTCTTCCAGGATATGCCTGCAACGAGCAAATATTATATCGGTGCTTATGTAATTGAAGATGGTGTTATGTCCATACAATCCGGTCAAACAGGAACAGTAGCACATCATCATGTATTAAGAGGCAGTGCTTCTTCTACAACATGGGGAACGGAGATTACTTCAGGAAATACTGCCGGAAGCACTTTTGATCAAACTTTTAAAATGGCCATCCCGGCCTCCTGGAATCAAGCCAATCTGGAAGTGGCTACCATCATTTGGGAAAAGGTAGGCTCCACTTATAAGTTTGTTAATGCCTATAGAAAATAGTGCATTAATTTATAACCTTTTAAAGCCGTTTCCTTGGAAACGGCTTTTTTTGTCTAATATTTAATCCCTATTTAAAGTAAATGGACTATTTGTGGACGTCAAAAACATGTTCACTTTTATTTAATTTTATAATTCATTCCATAACTATGAATTTTTGTACAGTACCTAGCAGACAAATAGCAAATCGAACAAACATTTAAACACGTATTATTATGAGAAGAGTATTATCATTTTTGACAGCATTATTTCTACTATTCAACACAACGAATACGTATGCACAGAAGAAATTTGATATAGCGGACTATGCCAAATTTGTAAACATCACCGACCCACAAATTTCCCCCGACGGTAAGCGTATAGTCATCGTAGTATCCAGACCCGACTATGTCAACAATCGTTACAATGCTGAATTGGTGTTGGTCGACGTGACCTCGGGGAAGAAGAGGGTACTAACTCAAGAAAGATTTGTGGTATCAAGTCCACGATGGTCACCCAATGGCGAACAATTGGCATTTATATCCAAAGTGGGGCAAGGCAAGGAAGCAGCCAATCAAATCTTTTTACTGCCCATGCAAGGTGGAGAGGCAAAGCAAATTACCAAAGCACCCAAAGGCGTTCAACATTTTGCATGGAGTCCAAACTCCATAGACATTGCTTATGCGGCATTAAATGAACCTCACAACAAAGCCGAAATTGAAAAAGGTTTTACAGCATTTGAAAATAACCAACAACGATATGTTCGTGGGTAGTCAACCACAGCCTTCTCATATCTGGTTAGCAAACACAACTACATCAGAAAACAGAAGGTTAACAGATGGCGAATGGACTTTACCGCTCGTCATTCCACCCTCTGCTCCATCTTCTCCATTCTCATGGTCGCCTGATGGTAAAACCATTTTGTTTGTAAAAGTAGCAACCGCCTATTCAGGTGATGGAATAAACAGAAGTATTCAACTGCTCAATGTTGCCGACAGCACTTATAAGCCATTAAACGCAAGAACAAAACTGGAATCCTACCCAAACTTCTCTCCGGATGGGAGTAAGATTTCGTATTGGTACAAGAAAGATAGTTTGATGCCAGGTATAAACGAATTATGGGTGACCAATTCAACCGGAGGAGAAGGGAAACCGATTTCTGCACAATTAGACAGAGACTTGTATTTGACGGCATGGATGCCGGATAGTAAATCATTTTTAGTAGGTGGACATAATGATAATAAAACATCGCTTTGGACCATGGATTTAGACGGAAAAACCATTCCGGTCAACATTGGAAATGTTTGTCCCTCCTGGGGATTTTGGATGGATGCTACGGTTAGTAAAACAGGTGCTATTGCCTTCACAGGTTCTGAACCTGACAAACCTGTTGAACTATATTTTATGGCATCTACTACTTCTAAACTGGTACAATTAACAGATTACAATTCGGAAATAAGCAAAATGACATTGGGAAAAACCGAAACCATCCGTTGGGAAAATGATGGGTTGAAACACTGTGGTATCATCACCTATCCTGTCAACTATGAAAAAGGTAAAAAATATCCATTGGTACTCGTCATCCATGGTGGCCCAAATGCAGCATCGGTAGAACAGTTTGCACGATTACCACAAATTATGGCGAACGAAGGGTATTTTGTCTTTGAACCCAATTATAGAGGAAGTGATAATTTAGGAAGTCAATATAAAGTAGTCATTCTCCAGGATGCAGGAGCCGGACCGGGACGTGATGTGATGGCCGGATTAGAAAAATTAAAAGCTACGGGGATGATTGATAACAACAATATTGGAGTAAGTGGTTGGTCGTACGGTGGTTTTATGACGGTATGGTTAGCGGGCCATTATGGCGGCTGGAAAGCGGCAGTTGCAGGTGCGGCTGTTACTGATTTTGAAGATCAATATGCTCTGAGTGATGGTAATGTAAATTGGGCAGTTAGACTGGGGGGTTCTCCATATGTTGGAGATAATATGCAAAAATATATTGATCAATCGCCCATCACCGAAGCCAAAAACATCAAAGCACCCACTTTAATTTTAGCCAACACCGGTGACCCAAGAGTTCCGGTTACCCAATCTTATAAATTATATCATTCCCTGAAAGACAATGGTACAATTACGAAATTTATAGGTTGGCCAATTGCTGCCCATAACGCTACCGACCCGGTAACACAAATGGAAACTTCTAAAGCATGGTTGAATTGGTTGAATACCTATATGAAGTAATCGAATTGGCCTGATAGAGGCACAGCCCGTAAGCTTTCGGAAAACTTTTACTTGGCTAAAAATGGGATCTAGTGTTTAATTGAATCCTTCCCGCTAAGGAGAAAGAAGTTCCCGCTTGAATGGGATAAGTTATACCCGGCTTCAATATTATTGCCAATAGATAGGTAAGTATTTCAATTCCGAAGGCTTTAGCACCGCGTCTTTTCCAGACACCACAACCCCTCTAAAAAGTATTAATTGATATTGACTTAACCAATTAGTTAAAGTTAATACAATTGAAATACAATAGATTAAACTAATAAAGGTATCGTATGCTATATACTTTGGAAAAATTCCATACTTTTACTAACCAAAAGGTTAAACCACTTGGATAAGAAAGAACCTGATATTAAAAGTCGCGATAAGATTCTGGCTGCTGCGCGGAGCGAATTTATTCGTGGAGGCTTTAATGGAGCAAGGATGCAAAGTATTGCTGATGCCGCCGGGATAAATAAAGCCTTGTTGCATTATTACTATAAGAATAAAGAGTCTTTGTTTGAGCTGGTATTTAATGATGCCTTTGCGGAATTTATCCCGAAACTGCATTCCATATTTTCCGGTGAAGGCAGCGTATTGGAAAAAACAGAGCAGTATGTGGACGCGCATCTTTCCCTTCTGATAGAGAAGCCGGATCTCCCACTATTTGTCCTGACTGAAATTCACCGCGATCCCGAACGGTTTTTTGAAAAATTCATGAATAAACTACCCGGAGAACCTCCCTTCGCCCGCTTCCTGCAACAAATTGCCAATGAAATGAGGGAAGGAAAAATCCGCACCATGAATCCCCGGGAATTATGGATGAACGTGATGAGTATGACCGTCTTTCCCTTCGCTTCACGACCGATGCTGCAGCGTCTAACGTTGATGGCTGACCGTGAATTTCAGGAACTGATGACTCAACGTAAAAAAAGTATGATGCAATTTATACGATACGCTATTGAAATCCCGGTAAATAATTAACACGATGAAAAAACTCTTGTTTCTCCTTTGCCTGTATACCACAGGACTCCCTGCGCAGGAGACTGTTCCACTGGAAACTATTTTGCAAGAAGCTATGGCGCACTATCCACTGGTCAGTCAACGGAATCTTATTGAAGAAAGCCGGCATTTTAGTCTCGCCGCGCTGAACAGAGCCTACCTCCCGCAACTAAATATCAATGGTCAGGCGAGTTATCAGTCGGAGGTGACTTCATTGCCATTCACCCTACCTCTACCCGGCGTATCGATTGAACCTCTTGAGAAGGACCAATATAAAATTGTTGCAGACGTAAGTCAGATCCTATACGATGGCGGAAATATCAACAACCAAAAGCACATTCAACGGGCGAGTGCGCAGGTGGAACAGGGAAAGATTAATGTAGAGATGCAAAAGATGCGGGAACGGGTGCGACAATTTTACCTTGGTGTACTGATGATGGATGAGCAAATTCGTCAAACCGATCTCGTGGAATCCGATCTGCAGGCAGGCATTAAACGTATGGATGCCGCAGTAAGAAATGGAACCGCCTTTCGTTCACAACTTGCGCAATTGCAAGCGGAAGAACTGAAAAATAATCAACGCCGCAATGAGCTAAAAAGTACCAGAATTGCCCTTTTAAAATCACTTTCCTTTTTTACCGGAAAGACGTACGAAGAGCGCGTGCAATTTATTCGTCCGGAAGTAATTACCACTAACCCACTTTCATTTACGATTCAGCGACCGGAATTAGGACTATTTATGGCACAAGATAGTTTGGTCGAATCACAAAAGAAATTACTAGGAAGTAAAAGTCTTCCCCGCTTGAGTTTGTTTGCTCAAGGCGGTTATGGCCGGCCGGGACTAAATATGTTGCAGAACAGCTTCGAATGGTTCTACATAGCAGGTGCACGATTGAACTGGAACCTGGGTGCCCTCTATAGTTTGCGAGCGGAAAGAAAAGTAAACACCCTCAGCCGCAGTTCCATTCAAGTACAGAAGGAGTTGTATCTTCTCAACGCCAATATAACGGTGGAGCAATACCGAAATGATATCGAAAAGTATCGATTGCTTTTGAAAGATGATGTTGAAATAATTTCATTACGCGAAGAGATTATGAAAGCTTCTAAGGCCCAACTAGAGAATGGTGTCATCACTTCCTCCGATTACCTGCGCGTGGTGAATGCAGCTGATCAGGCGAGGCAGATGCAACTCCTGCATAACTTACAACTCCTACAGGTACAGCTCGACTATAACGATTACATTGAACATCCCTGATTCTTCTAACCATGAAAAAATATATCTATCTCCTTCTCTCCGGAATTCTGCTGAACAGCTGCAACAACAGCAATGGCGATTTTGATGCTTCAGGCACCTTCGAGGCGGATGAAGTCATCGTCTCTTCGGAAACTTCCGGACGCATTCTCGTCATGAATGCTAATGAAGGTAGCCTCCTGCAACAAGGACAATTGGCTGCTATCATCGACACTACTGCATTAAAATTACAAACGGAACAGGTGGAGGCAAGCATTGGTGCCTTGCAACAGAAAACCACAGACATCCAACCTTATCTCCGCACGCTCGAACAACAGATAGAAGTTCAGCGCATACAGCTACAAGCCGCAGAACGTGAAAAAAACAGAATAGCCAATCTTGTAAAAGAAGATGCCGCCACCACCAAACAACTGGATGATCTGGAAACGCAGGTCAATATTGCGCGACAACAATTACTACTCACCGAAAGACAACTGGAACAGCAAAAAGCCAGCATAAACACACAGAATCGCGGTATACTCAGTGAAGAGTTGCCACTGGAAAAAAGAAAAGCACAACTGGAAGACCAATTAAACAAAGCCTACCTGTTGAATCCCACTACCGGCACTGTATTAACGAATTATGCAGAAATGGGTGAAATGACCGCCCCCGGCAAAGCACTATATAAAATTGCTGACATCTCTACCATGACGCTCAAAGCATACCTCAGTGGAGATCAATTGCCGGCCATCAAAATCGGACAAAAAGTAAAAGTACTTGTTGACAACGGAAACGATGGATACAATGAGTCGGAAGGTACGATTACCTGGATCAGCGACAAAGCGGAATTCACTCCCAAAACCATCCAAACCAAGGAAGAGCGGGCACATCTGGTCTATGCCACAAAAATCAAAGTAAAAAATGACGGGACTATCAAAATTGGAATGTATGGAGAAGTCAAGTTCTAATACTACATGTAATCTACTATACGATACTTAAATGAAAGCCATAACAGCAACGAATATACGAAAATCCTATAAAAACGGAAAAGAACAGGTGGAAGCTTTAACCCCTCTCTTTTTCTGTAGATAAAGGAGAGTTATTTGGCTTTATTGGTCCGGATGGTGCTGGAAAAACCACTTTATTCAGGATCCTTGTGACCTTGCTTCTTGCAGATGAAGGAACGGCAAGTGTAGATGGCTTCGATGTGGTTAAAGACTATCAAAAGATCCGGCAGCGTGTCGGATATATGCCCGGCAGGTTCTCTTTATACCACGATTTATCTGTTGAAGAAAATCTGAATTTTTTCGCAACTATATTCAAGACTACCGTTAAAGAAAACTATCATTTAATAAAGGATATCTACGAACAATTGGCACCATTTGCTGATCGTCCGGCTGGAAAACTATCGGGTGGGATGAAACAAAAACTGGCGCTCTGTTGTGCACTCATCCATCAACCATCGGTTCTCTTTCTGGATGAGCCTACCACCGGTGTCGATGCGGTATCCCGCAAAGAATTCTGAGAAATGCTAAAGCGATTAAAAGATCAGGGCATCACCATCCTCGTCTCCACACCCTATATGGATGAAGCTTCTCTTTGCGACCGGGTAGCCTTAATGCAGGAAGGTCGGTTTTTAAAAATTGATACGCCGGAAAATATCATCCAAAATTTTAACCGACCGCTATATGCTGTAAAGGGAGAGGACATGTACAGGCTGCTTCACCAGTTAAAAGAAACACGGGGTGTACTAAACGCCTATCCTTTCGGAGAATTTCATCATGTAGTTGCGCAAGATGAAACAATGACTGAGGATTTATTACGGACTGCTTTGCAAGCACCAATGAACACTGAAATAAAAAGAGTGAACGCGGATATTGAAGATTGCTTTATCTATGAAATGCAAGTATAATTTATAACCGTTAAAAAGATCAAACACACCTTGGAAAGAGGAAACAATCAGGAATACGCCATCACCGCTGAGAAGCTCACCAAGACTTTTGGCGCATTCACTGCAGTAGATCAAATCAGCTTCACGGTAAGTCGCGGGGAGATTTTCGGATTTCTCGGAGCGAATGGTGCAGGCAAAACCACTGCTATGCGCATGCTTTGCGGATTGAGTAAGCCCAGCTCCGGCAGTGCAAGTGTTGCAGGATACGATGTGTCTCATCAACCGGAAGCTATCAAGAAAAACATTGGATATATGAGTCAGAAATTTTCTTTGTACGAAGACCTGACTGTTATGGAAAATATTACCTTCTATGCCGGTATTTATGGATTGAGCAATCAGGAGATCAGGGACAAAAGTGCTTCATTACTTCAAGAACTTAAAATGGAGCATGAAAAGAAAAAGCTGGTTAAATCGTTGCCGTTGGGTTGGAAACAAAAACTATCGTTTAGTATTGCCATCATCCATGCCCCCAAAGTAGTATTTCTGGATGAGCCTACCGGTGGTGTAGATCCGCTCACACGCAGGGAATTCTGGGAGATGATTTATGCTTCCGCAAGAAAGGGAACAACCATCTTTGTCACCACACATTATATGGATGAGGCAGAGTATTGTGATCGGGTATCCATTATGGTGGATGGAAGTATTGCGGCATTGGGTACACCTTCTGCGCTTAAGCAACAGTTCAGTGCACCCACAATGAACGATGTCTTCCTGCAACTCGCCCGCAACGCCACCCGACAAGCCGACTGATATGAAAGAACAATTCCTTGCTTTCGTCAAAAAAGAATGGTTTCATATCTGGAGAGATAAGAAAACGCTCTTCATCTTATTCGGATTGCCTATTGTACAAATTTTCATTTTCGGATTTGCGCTCACCAATGAAATTAAAAATTCCCGCATCGCCATCGTCGACCTGAGTCGGATGCATCTTCCCAATCGCTCATGCAACGCATAGAAGCAAGTCGCTATTTTGATATTGAAGAGCAACTAAGTGGCGCTGATCAGGCAGATGCTGCATTCAAGCGAGGTCTCATTAAACTGGTGGTAGTCATTCCGGAAAACTTTGGCGAGAATATTAAACATCAGAATAAAGTACAAGTACAAATCATTGCTGATGCTTCCGATCCCAACACAGGTACTACTTTGACGAACTATATCCAGGCCATTACCGGTGACTTTCAAAGCGACCTCAATGAAGGAAAAAAACTACCTTATACGATTATACCTGAAGTACGCATGTTGTACAATCCGCAGTTAAAAGGAGCATACAATTTTGTACCGGGAGTCATGGCTATGGTATTGATGTTGGTGTGCACGCTGATGACATCTATTGCTATAGTAAGAGAAAAAGAAACCGGGACGATGGAAGTCTTACTGGTTTCCCCGCTACAACCCGTGCTCGTGATTCTCGCCAAGAGTACTCCTTACCTGCTGCTCTCGGCCATCAATATTGCCAGCATTCTCTTGTTGAGTGTTTTTGTTTTGGGGTTACCCATAGCCGGTAGTATCGTGCTATTGGTCTTGCTGAGTTTACTTTTCACCGTCACTAGTCTATCTTTGGGAATGCTTATCTCCTCCATCACTGCGAGTCAGCAAACGGCGATGCTCATTTCACTCATGGGATTATTTCTCCCTACACTCATGCTAAGTGGATTTATGTTCCCGATTGAAAACATGCCTCCACCGCTGCAGTTTATGTCGAACCTGGTGCCCGCAAAATGGTACTATTACATTGTCAAAGCGGTGATGATAAAAGGTGTTGGTCTGAGCATCATCTGGAAAGAAGTGTTGGTGCTGCTTGTGATGACCATAGCTTATCTGACTTTGAGTATTAAAAAATATAATATTCGTTTAGCCACTACCTGAGATGCGCAGCCTCCGATTTTTGTTGCAGAAAGAATTCCGGCAAATTTTCCGGAACCCTGCGATCTTACGCATGATGTTCATTATGCCTGTGATTCAACTCATCATTTTACCACAGGTGGCCGATTATGAAATCAGAAATGTAAACATTACTGTCATTGATCAGGATCATACCACTTATTCGAGAGAGATGATCCGTAAAATAACTTCTTCAGGCTCATTTTTGCTAAGTGGCTATCACGACAATTACAAAGCAGCGCTGGAAGATGTAGAGCATGATCGAAGCGATATCATTCTGGAAATCCCTGCCGGATTTGAAAGAACCCTGGTACGGGAAAATGAAGCGAAGTTATTCATCGCTGTGAATGCCATCAACGGGATGCGGGCTAATCTGGGCGCAGCCTATCTGAACACCATCTTACGCGATTACAATCAGGAAGTGCGAACACAATGGATTCAATTCCCGAAATTTGATGAAATTCCCCGAGTAGAAGTCATACCAAGAAACTGGTACAACCTCCACATGAACTATAAACTCTTCATGGTGCCCGGCATACTGGTGGTATTACTCACCATGATCGGTGCATTCCTCACCGCCTTAAACATCGTGAAAGAAAAAGAAGTGGGAACGATTGAACAGATAAATGTAACGCCTATACGCAAACATCACTTCATCCTCGGCAAGCTGATTCCATTTTGGGTCATGGGCATGATCGTACTCACTTTGGGATTAATCATCTCCCGAATATTTTATGGGATTATCCCCGTTGGAAACATAGGATTGATCTATCTGTTTGCATCCGTTTTCCTCCTGGCAGTGCTGGGCCTGGGTTTGCTCATCTCTACCATTGCACAAACACAACAACAAGCTATGCTCATTGCTTTCTTTCTTATGATGATATTTATTCTCATGGGGGATTGTATACTTCCATCGACAGCATGCCAAAATGGGCACAAGTAGTTACCTGGTTTAATCCGGTCACCTACTTTATTGAAGTGATGCGGATGGTGGTGCTGAAGGGAAGTGGATTTAATGATATCGCCAGACATCTGGGCATCATCTCCATCTTCGCGCTAGTATTGAATGGTTGGGCGGTGATGAGTTATCGGAAGCGCACGTAGTGTATGAGTAATGCAATTCCGATCACCACAACCCAGCACAACCAGGAACTCAATATACATCCTAATCCCTGATAATATTTTTCATTGAGCTCCCCCATTTGATAGGCTTTATATAAAAACCATAGTACGGCTAATGAAGCCACCCCCATTAATTCCTTAAGGAAATAGGGATTTTCGCCTACATGTCGCTTAAAAATAGCTGTGTACAAGTAGAAGACTGAAAGCACGCTCGTCATGAACAGTAGAAAATAATAGAGTAATTTTATTATAAAACTCATTTCAATTCCATTTTAGAGGGCCATTGAAAAATAATAATCCAATTAAAATTATTAAAATAGAAACGATTAATCCCAGCACCAATACTCCGAAGCCATTCCAGTATTTTTCTGTTCCCTGAACAATTTGATAAGACCAATACAAGCCACCGGAAAGCACCAATGCCGCAATTAAAAATATTACATTTTCTGATGTTCTGACAAAGGAGTGGTATAGTATATTATTAACCGGACTCAGGAAAAAATATAACGACAGCAGACAACAAATTCCAAACATTCCATAGAATAACACTTTTGCGATAAACATATTTTCTTTCTTTTCAATTAGTGTTTAGAATCTAAATAAAGAGGGATCAATTCCATCGTCCTCCGGAGGAAATGATCAGAATGATCGTCCAAATTACAAAAACCACCAGAATTACCAAAGGAAAGTAAAGGAGGAATGAACCAATTGTTCCTTCAGAAGGGTTCTTTACAAAATAATAAGCCCCTGCTGCAAAGAAGGATAGAACACCTCCGATAGCGATTAATCTTCCTGTTTCAAAAAATGAATCCTGTTGCCCGTTGGATTTATTCAAAAAATACGCTATCAAATGCAAGACACCCTGATAGAGAAAATACAGCGCAGCAAGACTATAAATTCCGATTAGCAATTGTTGGTACCATTTCATAGTGTATGCTTCTAGTGAATTTGAAAACATGGAAGTGCGCTAAATAAGGAATTCTTGCCAACAGATTGTTTTTCCATTGACAATCTTCCAGTAACAAAGATGCAAAAAGCATTTATATCTTTAAAGACAAATCCATTACCATCCACATTTCCTTCAGCGTTATCCTGTTAGATCTCCTCTGAAATTACCCGAAGGAATATTATCTTCGCAGAGTGAATACCACCCCTAATATCCTCAAACTCTCTGAACTCTCCGCCATCGTAGCCGGGATTTTCAGGATGCATTTTAGCGGGGAGCGGTATTGGGTGACGGCGGAGATTGTGGGGCTTAAAATCAGCAGGGGACATTGTTACCTGCAATTGGTGGAGAAGGATGAGATGGGGAGTACACCCAAAGCTGAATTTCGGGGGATTATCTGGGCCGGTACTTATGACAGGATTCATCCACGCTTTGTGAAAACCACCGGCACTCCTTTGCGGGAACAGATGCAAGTGTTGCTGCAAGTGGAGGTGCAGTACCATGAACGTTTCGGAATGAGTCTGGTGGTCCAGGATATTGATCCGGCTTTTACGCTGGGGCAATTGGAGATGGAGCGCCGTCAGACCATAGAGCGATTACGGAAAGAAGGATTACTTGAACGGAATAAATCGCTCGATTTACCGGTATCACTGCAACGCATAGCCGTCATTTCTGCAGAAGATTCTAAAGGATATGAAGATTTTGTAACACGGCTAAATACTAACGTTTACGGATATACGTTTCATCTAACCCTATACACTTCTTTATTGCAGGGAGATTTGGCTGCGGGAGATATCCTGACGAAACTCAGTCAGATAAAAAATGATTTCCCTATAAAGCATTTTGACGCGGTGGCTATTGTAAGAGGGTGGCGGTGCTTCCAGTCTGGAATGTTTTAATAATTACCTGCTGGCAGCCGGTATCGCCAGATTTCCACTACCTGTTATCACGGGCATCGGACACCAGGCCAACAAAAGCGTAGTAGATGAAGTGGCACATACCGACCGCATGACGCCCACCGATGTGGCCAATTTCCTTATTGAACATCAATGTGCTTTCGAGGAACGACCGAGTCCTATTGGCAACAGATAGAAGAAATGGCAAGGGAGATACTTCGTTATGATCAGGAATTTATCGCTACTTCCTCCCATCGCCTGAACAACAGCGTCCGGCTTGATCTTTCGAAGGCAGGACGAACGCTGGATCAATCCGCATTTTCCTTAAAACATTTACTACAGGGTAGACTCATTCACGAACAACATGCCCTCGAACAGTTTCACCAATCCCTGAAAAAAGAATTATTACTTTTTCGACAGTTAGAGACTGCAGCACTTGAAGAAAAAACTTCGCGCATAAAAAATGGTATTATCTCCTTCTTACAAAACAACGAACAGGAATTAATAAATAACGAAACAACAGTACGAATGCTGGATCCGGCAGAAGTCTTACGCAGAGGATATAGCTATACTTTATACAACGGCAAAGCCATCAGTAGTCCCGAAGATGTAAAAGATGGCGACAGAATCACTACAGTTCTTCAGCAGGGAGAACTTCAATCTATTGTAAATAAAAAATAATTATGGCGGAAAAATTCAGCTACGAAAAAGCAAAAGCAGAACTCGAAGAAATCCTCGAAGAACTCGAACGCGGTGAAACGGGTGTGGATACACTGGCAAAACATGTAAAACGCGCGTCAGAATTGATACGACTTTGCAGAGAAAAATTAAGGAGCACGGAGGGTGAAGTTGATAACCTTTTAAAAGACTTATAGGGGGCAAAATAATTTCAGGGGGGGTTACGAAATACGAATAGGCGAATTCGCGAATATTACGAATGTACGAATATGCGAAACCGGCAGGCAGGTACGAAAGGGACACGGGTAATGTTTAGACTTGCGAAATCAAATCCGCGAAAATCCCACCTTCGCCAACTATGTGCGCCAAAGGTTTAGCGACGGCGTACTTTGTGCTCCAAAACTTTTGTGAAGGAGCAGGCTTCGGTGGGCAGGCATAAAAAATCAGCGTCACTTGTCTCGGGACGAAGAAACGATATCTACGCCTGCCTGCCGGCAGGCAGGTTCCCTAAAAAATATTAATGTATTGAAAAATAGTATATGCATCGCCTGAAGTTTATAAAGGGGAGAGCGAAAGGAAAGATACGAAACCTGCCTGCCGACAGGCAGGTACGAAAATTGCGAAAAGCGAAATAAACGAATGATCTGATTGGAATGAAGATGGAAAAAGGTGGTAAGAAAAATCAAGTGACCTATTTCAACGGTTCGGCTTTGTAGGTGGCGACCTCGGTTTTATCGATGTACAGGTAGAGATATTCGAGGGTTTCTTTGCCTTGCTTTTTACGGGTTAACTTGTAGTGGGTGACTTTGTCCATCATCTCCAGGTATTTTTGTTCAAAGGTCATATCTGAACAAGCCATTTCTGTTACTGCCATTTTATGCAAACGGATCATATTCTCTTCACCGGTAGTGTACATTCCGTTCATTTGATTGCAGCCTGCAAATCCACCAAACGTATTGCTATTACCATCATAAAGGAGGTCAATGGGCTTACTTTCTGCAGGTAATGATAGTGCGACTCCATTCATCACCGTCATTACCCAGCGTTTCCCTTCCAGGGCGGGATCCTTGCCAAATGGCTTTTGAGCATTGTTTTTACAAGAGGTGATGGAAGCTAATAATGCTATAATTATGAATGGTCTTATTAAGTTGAACATTTGATTGGTTTCTATTAAATTAGAACAAATTTCGTAATAAATTTGGTCTAAAACTATTTTTTAATTTTGCATATTATCTGTTTTATGCATATAATTGAACAATAAATTAAAAACATGAAAAAAGCAATCTTATTGTCCTTGTTCATCAGCTTCTGCTATTCAATCACTACAGCACAAGAGGTGAAATCTAATACTATGAAGGCAGCAGCCCCTGTAAAACTTTCAACAGAATACGTTGGGATTGTGCAGGAAATATTAAATAATTTTTCTCCTAATGCCTTAAGTGATATGGGTATGAAGAACATTTCTTCCTGGGTTCCTGAAAAAACTAATCCCACCGAAAGTGCAGGTTTGTTTAGCTTCATTGAATCGGACATCAAAATAGAACTTTATTCTACAGTTTGGGAAAGTGCTCAGCATATATGGAGAGATAATATTAAAACCGTTAAAGACAGTAAAGCTTTGCTAATTCTGGTAAAAGAATTGGAGATTAATTTAAAGGATGAGGCATTCAAAAAGGACTGGTGGTCAGCCCGTGCTGAATGGCGGATGAAATTAGAAACTGCTTTGAAAGGAAAATAAGTCATTTAAAAACTCCATAAGCTTTTGTAAATTTACCTTCACTTTACTTTAACGGGTCAACCCATTAATTAAATCATGTATGCTTGATCAACTCCTATTACTCGTAAAAGAACATGCCGGAGAGGCAATCATTAATAATCCTGCCATTCCGAATGAAAAAAATGAAGCGGCTATTTCTGAAACAGCAGGTGGTATTTTTGAGGTTCTGAAAGGACAATTATCAGAGGGTAATGCCGGTGCGCTTACGGGTTTGTTTAAAAATACCGGAGAAAACAATCCAATCGTTGGACAAATAAGCAGTGTTGTACAACAACAATTGGTCACTAAATTCAATGTTTCCTCTCCGCAAGCCGCTCAAATGGTGCAGCAGATGATCCCCATAGTGATGCAACGCCTCGTTAAAAAAACAAATGATCCCAACGACAATAGTTTTAATATGGATGGAATTCTTTCATCATTGGGAGGGGGAAAAGCAGACGACCTCTTAAATTCTGTGAAAGGTCTTTTCGGGAAATAGGCTTTTTAAGTGTAGTAATTTCATTAGAGACAACGTCTTCTATGGTGACAACTTCTGTCACGATTGTCGGCAAAGGTCATTTACATTTTTTTGGTGAAATCGGCAAAAAAAGGTGATTAAGCCTTTTTTCCGGCTGATTTAATCTTCAATTAATGCTCCGAAGGATTAGCCGTGTCATACCAAACTGCAGATTACATTTCAACAAGGCATCTGGGTGATTTACAAGAGCAGGAACAAGCCCAATAGTTTCGCCTCATGCTAAATTGTCCATCTATACATTTTTACCCTTTTGAGAATTAATAAACATCTTGAATTCACTATCCGAATTAATCAAAGCGGAACATGTTCAACCGAATTCATTAAGGGCTCTAAACCACTGAAATGCAGGGTGCCTGAAATAACAATTCGAAATTCCCTCACCGAAACTTAAACAAATCCTTCCTACATTTGTTCTATCGGAATTACCACTAACCCCTATACTTAATAAAATTAATTGGAATGACATCGATGGTAAACATTCTCGCACTCGTAGCCACCTTCTTCATCATGGAGTTTGTTGCCTGGTTCACGCATAAATATATTATGCATGGACTACTATGGGTGCTACATAAAGATCATCATCAGCCGGAGCCCGGATTCTTTGAAAAAAACGATGCGTTCTTTCTCATTTTTGCAATTCCCAGTGCCATACTCATGTTATTGGGAGTCATGAACGGCAATGACGTGCGTTTGTTCATTGGCATTGGCATAGCGGCCTATGGCCTCGCCTATTTTCTTGTTCACGATATATTTATTCATCAGCGTTTCCGTCTTTTTCGCCGGACAAATAATATCTACATGCGTGCCCTTCGTAAAGCACATAAAGTACACCACAAACATCTCGGTAAAGAGGAAGGCGAATGCTTCGGAATGCTCCTTGTACCGATGAAATATTTTTGGGAAGCGAAAAGAAGTTTGGAGTAGTAGTGACAGGTCGCGACCTGTCATCACGATGGGATACGTGATACGTGTGTAGTGACAGGTCGCGACCTGTCATTACGATGGGATACGAGATACGTGTGTAGTGACAGGTCGTGACCTGTCATTACGATGGGATACGTGACCTGTCATCACGATGGGATACGCGATACGCGTGTAGTGACAGGTCGCGACCTGTCATTACCATAGCATACGCGACCTGTCACTGCGACCTCTGCATACCTTTATTGACAAGAAAAACGCCGGTGATGGTGATACCCATGGCGAGGATGGATTTTTCGTTGATCGTTTCCTGCAGGAGAAGCCATCCTAAAAAAACAGCTACGATGGGATTGATGTATGCATACACGGAAACCTGTTGGGCCGGAAGATAACGGAGGGCATATACGAAAAGACTGTAGCCAAGAACAGATCCCGCAACGATCAAATAGATCATCGACCACCAGCCACTCATCTCCCCGGGCAACTGTGGCCATTCTTCCAAATAAATTCCTATAACGGTGGTAATGCTTCCACAGACAAGCATTTGCCATCCGCCTGTCAGAACAGGATTAGAATGAATCGGGTACTTTTTCATGTGCACGCTACCGAGAGCACCATTGATCACACCCCAAATCAACAAGAGTAAGCCGCCGGTATAAACCGTATTTCCCAGCAAGAAGATATGATCATAGAAGATCAACCATTGTCCCAATAATCCGATTAAAATCCCGGCCAGGACCAATCGGGGTGTTTTCTCTCCGGGATTCCATAGGCGGGTGATAATGACAATCCACAGGGGAAAAGCTGTATTCACCAATGCTGCCAAACCGCTTGGAACAGATTGTTCTGCCAGCACCAATAGCAGATTCCCTCCCATGAAAATAAAAATTCCGCTGATGAGCATTCGCCTGAAATCCTGCTTTGAAGGAAGTATACTTTCTTTTCGTGGCAAATAGAACAGGAGGATGATGATACCTGATATCACGAAACGCAAACCGGAAAATAAAAATGGCGGGAAATGATCATCCATGCCGATTTTAATAGCCAGATAGGTTGTTCCCCAGAGGAAGCAAATAGCAATTAGGGCAGCAAAGGGTTTCCAGCCTGCCATTAGATACTAGGTAATGAATATAATTTCATTTGCTTTTGAGTCTTACATCTGACAATCGGGTAACGATAACTCCGGAAGTATAGAAGGCAGCAGCAAAACCGATTGAAAATACGATGAGCATGACTAGCGCAAAGTCTCCGGCTTGCATCGCCACAGGATATGCTTCCACCACAAACCCTTCTCCTCCACCAATCTTAATCACACCAAAATACTGTTGAACGGCGCAAGTTACTGCACCTGCTATCATCCCTACCATTGCTCCTCCCACCGAAATCAGCAAACCTTCGAGGAGAAATATCTGACGTGCCATTTTCAAATCTGCACCCATATAAAACAGTGTTTGAAGATCATCGCGTTTATCGAGTATGAGCATCGTCAATGTGCCAAAAAGATTAAAGGCGGCGATGAGCAGAATAAATCCGAGGATGATATAGACCGCTACTTTCTCCGACTTAATAATCTTATACAGGAAGTCGTGTTGCATGAGCCTGTCTTTCACCACAAAAGATTTTCCAAAAAACGCTTCCAGATTTTCTCTGGCTTCTTCTGCATCCACGCCTTCTTTCAATTTAATTTCCATTGCCGAGAGCCCGGTTGAATCTCCTGTCATCTCCTGAATAAAACGCAAAGGGACCAACACATACTTGGCATCAAAATCCTGTTGCACACCAAATACACCACTGATTAAAATAGACCGTTGTGCGAAGGCGGAAGAAGGATCTATGGAGGCGAGTCCGGGATCAATTCCTTTCTGTGGCATAAATACTTGCACACTGTGTAACGGATCATTGGGACGAGCTCCCAGTGCGTAGGCAATTTGCGCGCCCGCGATCATAAAATCACGATCACCACTCTCGAGCACGGCTTCGCCATCCAGCAACTTACTGCTGATTTCGCTGGTCTGTAAAAAGGATTCGCTCACCCCCTTTACCGTCACCACATACTGTCGATCCAGGTATTTTAGCAAAGCATTATCTTCCAGGACGAAAGTCATTCCGGCAATTTCAGGACGTTGGTGCAACTCACGGAGAAGGCTAGGCGAAACAGGAAAAGTTTTTCCATAGGCCGGTGTAATTTTAATATCCGGATCGAAGGAATTATAGAGCGACATCACCAGGTTACCAAAACCATTAAAAACCGAGAGGACGACCACAAGGCCAAAAGTGCCCACAGCCACTCCGAGGACACTTACCCAGCTGATAATATTGATCAGGTGATGTGATTTTTTTGCGAAAAGATATCGCCGGGCAATCTTCCAGGCCAGGTTCATGTGAATTATTTCCAGGCTTTCACAACGAGTCCGGTGCCGGTAGGGTGATGTGTTGAAACATCCATCCAGTTCAGCACATACGCGATCGGATAGGCGATCAGATAATAGAAAGGGAGAATAATAAAAAACAATTTTGTAGCACCGAGCATCAGAATAGGGTACTTCATCGACAGCCTCCAGGAAGTTTTACCGGGGGTACCGTAATTATATCTCGCTTCAATTTTATTAAAGCCGGCGAGGCGGAGTTTATCCTGAATTTCAACAATATTGTAGCCATCACGCACATGTTCTTCAATAAATGAACTGCCACTATCATCGTGCACATCGGAACCGCCCTGATCGCTGGGAGTAGAATCAGCAGCATCCCACCTTTCTTCAGTGAAGCATGAATATTTTTAAACACCTCCACATCTTCCAGGATATGTTCCATCACATCTACAGAAATAGCGAGGTCATAACGGTCCGGCTGTACGAACTTCGTAAGATCTCCTACAATAAAATTCACTTTTTTTCCTGAACCAATCGCTGTAAAGAACCGGTTACAATCCTCCACCTGTTCTTCCTTCACATCTACCGCAAGGATATCTGCCTGAGGCATGCGACGATTCATCCAGAATGAATACTGACCATATCCGGCGCCCGCATCCAGAATTTGAGGGGTAGCAGGAGCATTGTGCATCCATCCTTTCAACTCCTTATGCACATGCCATGCTCGCAGCAGCAGCAAATCAAGGAGACGATAGAAGAGCTTACGCAGGAAGGGAGATTTATTAAAAACATTGCCCAGACTTCGCTTAATAGGGTCGTATTGCATAGGGGGCGAAAGTAATAAAAAGGGGGCAGACGCGGATATTTGGCATTCTCCGTTAACTGAAAAACCTTTACATGTACCTGAAAGTCAGAATTTAGCCGATCAAGGTATGATTAGGCCTCCGGTTCCGGTTCAGGCGGAGGGATATGCAGGTTTTTAAAAATGGCGTCCATCTTTTCCGCATAGTCGAGGCTATCATCTATAAAAAATTCGAGTTCAGGGATAATACGGGCTTGTTTCCCGATACGGCGACCGAGTTCGAGTCGGACTTCGGTTTTGTGCTTCTTCAGGCTTTTAAGGATTTCCAGAGGCTTGGGTGCCTTAAAAACGCTCAGGTGAACGCGGGCAAGTCCCAGATCCGGAGTGATTTTGACACCTGTCACCGTCACAAAATGAGGACCATACCATCCTCGCCCTTCTCTTTGAAACAACTCCCCCAATTCCTTTTGAATGAGTTTTGCATATTTCTGTTGCCGCACTGAATCCATGCTGCAAAGTTACGAAAAATCAAGTGTAGCTACCACGCTTCCGGTTGTCCCTTCCACTGAAACGAAAGCCTGAACAATTTGTGCAATAAAAAAACCACCCGTACTGATGTGCACGGGTGGTTTTATACTTATAAGGGATAGTTGTTCTCCCGGCTTAGAGGCGAACGAGTTTAATGGTACGACTACCGGATTCAGTTACCAGACGAAGGAGATAAACACCTTGAGGGGATTGACGCAAATCGATCAATCCACGGAAATTATTGCCGGCATTCACTACCTGATTCATCAACACACGACCTTCGATATCAGTCAGCAGATAAGAAACATTTTTAGCTTCCACACCACGTAATTCAAGGTTAAACAGTCCTGCAGACGGATTCGGATATACCGCAACATTTCCCAATTTATCGGGTTGCTCCAAGCCGACTACCGCATCAATATTCACATTGTCGATGTAGAGGTTATTTCCATAACGATTAATATTTACAAATTTCACCAGCACAGGTGATCCGATCCAGTTGCTCATGTCAACAGTATCCTTTCTCCAGTCGGTAGCATTCGCAGGAGAAAATTCTGCAGTGCTGGCTCCTATAGTTGCCAGATCCAGTCCTCCTTTAAAATATCCGGAAGGTGCCCATGTAGCGCCACAATCGGTAGAGATATCCACCCGCATACTATCTGAGTAGGTAGTATTATATTGCGCATAGGCCACATCAAAAGTCATATATGCCGTGGCGGCATTTGCCAGTGAAACTTCAAGAGTAGCGAGTCCATCTTCGTTGCCCGGGTTATTATAATCGAAATTATCAACAAAGGGACATGTAGTAGGGTTGCCATCAGCACCCGTTACCCCCACTACTTCCGCCCATGTAATTACCCCACCGGCATCTTCAATAATCCAGGCAAATGGAGGGAAAACGCCACTTTGGAAATCTTCAATCACAGGAGCTGAAGCACTTTGAAGTATGCTGATGAACGCGGTTTGATTCACGGTACCTCCCCCAAAACCATTGGTAGCTGTTAACTCTACATCGTATGTTCCTACGGCATTAAAAACCACCTGAGGATTCTGCGAAGAAGCTGTTGTACCATTCACGAAAGATACTGATGCCGGAGTAAATGTCCAGAGCCAGCTGCTTGGAGCATTCAGACTCTGATCCGTAAATGTAAATACCTTTCCGGCACATCCGGTCGTAGCACTTACTGCAAAGGCGGGTACCGGAGGGGCAGATGATTCTATTATATTAATATCATCGAGCGCAATATCTGATTCAATACCTCCACCGGTTTCAGCGCGGAAGCGAATGTTGATGACATCACCGGCCCAGGGCTGTAAATTCACTACTGCCTGGTTCCAGAGATTACCCTGGTTACCGATGAGAGCAGGAATTGCATCATTCAGCCAGCCACCCTGTGTAAAAATGTCAATGTGTAATTCGCCAATATCTCCACCAAACATATGGTACCAGAAGGTCATTTGAGGAGTAGTAGCATTGGTAAGATCAATACAAGGTGATATCAGATTGGCGCTTTTGTTAAAACAGGCTGAAGCTTCGAGGTAAACATAATTTCCTACAGCATTTCCGAGTGTATGATCCACATCCGGCCCAGTGCCTACTGAAGGAGTTGATCCTTCGTTAACACGGAAATCGATATCATCCTGATCATTGTTGATTTCGTTGATCCATCCGTTACCGATACTACAAACCGTTGCTTCACAATTGATGGTAGTCGCACAGAGAGAAGCTGCTTCAAAATCCTCTGTAAATGGTAGTGTTTTCAAAGTGCCACCGATGACATTTACTACTGATCTGGCGGTATCATTGTACACATTCATATCTCCAGTAAGACTCAGCCAGGTTTGCATGGAATAAGTACCGGCGAGAGACAGATCAAGGGTTGCTGTAAAGGTGAACAGCTGTGAGGCTGTGGGCGCCAATGTTCCGGTAAAGGTTTCCGTAACGGTCGCTCCTCCATTCAGAGAAAAGTTAACCGGGATATTAGAGACCGGTGTTTGTCCGCGATTCTCAATCAACACACCAACAGGAACCGAAGAATTATCATGGCAATCCTGTAATGAACCATTTCCGGGGCTAGCCAGCAACGTTAGTTGAGCATCGATGGCGAGCGGACAAGAGAACGTTCCGGGTGCTTTATAAATGGCATTGGCCCTGCGACCATTATTTCCTTCAGGAGTAATGGCACTCACACTGAACCAGTACGCCAGGTTCGGATTAGTACCACTAATGACAATACTATTGGTAGTACTGGTTCCTACCGGCTCCATATATTTTGCTCCCAGCTGGTAAACCGTATATCCAACTGCGCCATTCACAGCATTCCATATCAAACGAATGGAGTCCGGACATGCCCAGTCAACAGTAATTCCGGTTGGTAAACCGATTATAGCCAAAGAGGTATCACTTTCATCAGTGAATCCATTGCGACTGACTCTCACTTTTACATCTCCGGAAACAGTATTCGGCACCACCCAGTTGAACTGCTGTAAGGTTTGTGGTACTGACGGAGCGATGACATTCCAGGTCGCTCCATTGTCAGTGGTATAATCAAGGGAATAATTACCCAGATCACGTTGGCCATCCCATCTCAATACTTCTGTCTCACCGGGCACCAATCCTTCTCCGCCACTTGGGTAAGTCATGGTCACTTCTTCTGAGCGGAACTCCCACACGAGGTAATAACGCTGACCGATTGACGGTACTGCGTAACCGTTAATAGTCACCGTATAGGTTCCTACTGGAGGATTGCTCAGAGTAACTTGCTCCATATTATTCAAACTATCTACACCACGCACCGCGGGAGCACTCAAACTGGCCACCAATGGTGTCGGATCCAGAATCCACGGATTCCAGATTGCACTTGATGGATCTGTTACAGTCATATTCAGGTTATTCACCAGCGAAGGCGCGGAGGCAGGTGATCCACCCACATCTGACCAATACACCATCACTCGAACTTCCGAGGTACCGACAGGAACAGTAATGGAATGTGTATTATTTCCACCTTGTCCGATACTATCGGAAATGAACCGGCTATCTTCCAGGGTACGCAATGCTCTTAATGCATTCACACGACCCCATCCATACGTAAAATCGGGACCCGGATTGCCGATATCTTCTGCGGTATTTAACATACATGCTTTGATAAGTGCGGCAGGAGGATTGGTAACGGTAAACAATTCTTTGTAGGCCTGATACAGCTGCGCAAAAATACCTGCGATACCGGGCGATGCTGCAGAAGTACCACCTCCTGGTTCGTAGGTATTGTTGGGGGCGGTACTCATTTGATCACGACCATTGGCACAGATATCCGGTTTGATACGACCATCAGATGCCGGACCGATACTGCTGGAAGGGTCCAATACTTCGAGGGCATCAAGGTTTCCGCAGGCTACTACATTCTTCCCTTGCTTATAGCCACCGGTAATATTTCCCAATTGCCTCCGGCTCCATAACCACAGTTAGCACCATTATTATTCCCACCGGAAAACACGAACTGTAGCTGCGGATTATCATACAGTAACTGATCACCAAATTGTGTATCGGAAGTGTATTCATTACAACCCTGAGAGTAAGAAGTGGAGGCAATAACAATCCCATAGTTGTTGAAATTGGCAACAGCATCTATTATTTGCGGATATAAATCGATATCGAAAGTATAATGATTTGCTCCACTCGCCATACCTCGAACGGTTGGATTCAGGTTACCTGCGCCGACAAAAATACCACTGACCATATCTGCATGGTCAATACCACCTGTAGCTACAGCAAAGTTAGTCAGACGACCTGTAAAATCGATATGTGGCCCAACTATGCCATCATCAGCAACCGCTACTGTCACACCTGCTCCGTCATAATGACGACCGGTGGCATAATCGCTATTGATCACATTGGAGCGATGCAAACTACGCCCCTTAGTATCATCCTTTACAGATGGTGCAGCGATGGTATTGATAAAAAACACCCAGGGTTCAGCAGCCAATGCCATCAATGAGAAATCACTAACGCGAACGGTGATGATTCTGTTTTGTGCATTATGACCAAGTACAGTTCCATGCTTTGCTATTGCAGCAAGCGCAGAAGGTAATGAAACATTGGCCTGATACTGAACATTCAGATCAACAGTACCCTTTTCCTTTATCGCCCAATCCTGAAAACCACCGATGATATTCCGGCTGATCTTATGATTCTGCGTCTGTTGAATAACAGCTCTGACACCAAATGCTGCCAATCTTGTTCTGTCATAACGGACAGGGATAGCCGTCATAAAGGTATTCTTTGGAACATAATCCATTATCACCAACCCGCTGTTGCGCATAGCGTCTTGCTGATCCTTTCCCGGAATCGAATTGAACTGAAGAAAACGATAATAGTAACCTCCAAAAACATCTGCCGGTGTGGGCGATGTTATGAATTCTTCCAGATTCGATTCCGCAGAGATGGTTCCGCTTTGCAAATAAATGCGGGTGTCTTGTTGAGCGGATGCGGCAGTGGAAAACAGTACCAGTGCGGCGAAGATCCAAACGTACAACTTTTTCATTTTTATAATTTAAGGTTTTATGTGTAGGTGCAATAATTTTACAGGATTGTTCCGGCAGTTTTTCTTAGAAGGATGTTATGCTTTTCCTGTCGGTTTATCACTACAAATGATATAAGATTTGCCAATAGATTTTACCATACAAGTTGAAAAACGAAAGTAGGTATAAACATTTGATTTTTATTGGTTCAAATCCACTTGAATGACAAGAAATAATTGAAAAGTCCAAATATTTTGTAAAAAGCTCCAAGTCAATAAGCTGGAACTGTGCAATCGATGATCTTTGAAGCCAAAGCTATCCAGAACAACGCTCGGCGGGAACAAAAATGTTCAAAGTCCGTTGATTGGCAGACAAAATTAAAATGGCCGTCCATAGATAGCCATTTTAAGTGTTGGGCAGGTAATTGTTTCCTTCTGTTTTCTGTAATCTCTCTTCACCTAACAGGGTCAGGGGTGGAAGAAGAAATAAATCCGAAGATATTATTGTCGAGTATGGATTGATCAACGATATCCACTGCGCCATCTCCACTGAGATCCGTTACTATATATCCACCATTGAAGTTGAAAATATCATTATCAATTGCACTTTGATCAATAATGTCTACCACATTGTCCTGAGGAGAGAGATCACCGCTATATATGGCAAACACTCCCGGTAACAGTTGCCTCATATTAGCGCCAAAAGCCTGTGATGCTGACGTAGTAAAATTATAGGTACTTGTTGCCAGGAATGCTTGTGGTAAAGCGCTCCAGGTTTCTACACTATTCCGGTGGTAGACCGAGATAAAATAATTATTCCCAATCACCGAAGGGGGAATGTGAATGTTGCCAGTCCGCTGGTATTTACCACTGCTGTAGCTGTTGCTACGACTGCAAAAGGGGCTGAAGGATTGCGTAACTTCACGATAACAGAGTCGGTTTCGGAAGGATTGGATCCTGCACCGGTGTTTAACAATACGGGGGTCATCCCTCCGCTACCATTGTGAAATCCTTCAAAGAGTACATTTAAATTTAAAGTGGCGTTGCCGGTTGTTCCTGTGAAATTGACATTATCCAGGTACAAACTATTCCCGTAACGGTTGATGTTTACAAATCTCACAATAACATTCGAGCCCGCCCATGTGGTGAGGTCTATTGTATCTTTTCTCCACTGAGCAGCAGAAGCCGGTGTAAAGTAAGCGGTTTGTGTTCCTACTGTTGCCAGAGATAATCCACCTTTAAAATACCCGGAGGGCAACCAGGTGTTCCCACAATCAGCAGAAACATCTACACGAAGGGAATCGGAATAAGCAGTGCTGTAGCGGGCATAAGCTACGTCGAAGGTCATACGGGCAGAAGTTGCTCCGGCTAATGAAACAGTATAGGTAACGAGTTTATCTTCTGCAGCGGGATTGTTATAACTATAGTTATTTATAAATGCACAGGTTGTTGTGGTTCCGGTAGCACCGGGAATACCGGTAGCCTGCTGCCAGGTGTATTGCCCTCCTGCGCTTTGAATGCTCCAGGCCGTTGGTGGAAAAGAGACAGCCTGAAAATTTTCTGTGACAGGTATCGTATACAAACTAAACACGGTTGAATTAACGACCAGTGTGTCATTATAAATATTCATATCGCCCGGATAAGTGGAGTATACCTGAAGTGAAAAACTTCCCCCCGCGGAATAATTGACATTAGCAGTAAAGGTATACAGATAAGTAGCCCCGGGGTTCAATGGACCTGCATAAGTTTGAGAAACCACGGCACCACCGTTCAACCGATAATTCACCGGGATATTCGTCAGCGCATTCTGTCCGGTATTTTCCAGTAAAACAGTGACCGGGATTGTGGATAGATTCTGACAACTTGATAAATTACCGCTTGCGGGGCTAGCCACTGACGTTAGTTTCACATCAAAAGGCAAGGGACAATTGGATGTTCCGGGAGCTTTATAAATAGCATAGGCTCTGCGTCCTTTATTACCTGCAGGAGTATTTGCACAAACACTGAACCAGTATCCCAGCGAGGGATTAGTACCCGTCACTATAAAATTAGTTGCAGTAGAAGTGCCTATGGGGTCCATGTATTTATTTCCGAGCTTATAAATCGTGTAACTCGCCGCTCCACTTACGGCAGCCCAGGTCAGACGAAGGGAGTCGGGACAAGCCCAGGAAACAGCCAGTCCGGAAGGTACACCAATAATTGCTAATGATGTATCGCTCATATCGCTGAAAGCGCCTCGGGTGACGCGAACTTTTACAGCACCGGAAACAGTATTCGGAACCAGCCAGCTGTAGTGCTGAACATTTTGGTGCTACAGAAGCAGCGATAGGTAACCAGCTCGTCCCGTTGTTTACTGTATACTCCAATGTATAAGTACCCAGGTTTCTTTGACCATCCCATCTCAATACCTCAGTTTCGCCGGGAACAAATCCCTCTGCACCATTCGGATAAGTCATCGTTACTGCATCTCCTCTGAATTCCCATACCAGATAATACCGCTGACCTGTTGACGGTAATGCATAACCGTTAACCGTTACCGTATAGGCACCGGCGGCAGGATTATCGAGCGTGACTTGCTCCATATTATTTAAACTGTCCACGCCACGTATAGCCGGCGTATTCAGATTCGCAGCAATAGGTGTCGGATCCAGAATCCAGGGATTCCAAACACCTGCAGATGGATCCGTAAGCGTCATATTCAGATTATTCACCAATGCCGGTGCCGCAACGGGTGATCCGCCGATATCTGACCAATATACCATCACCCGTATTTGTCTTGTACCCGCAGGAACATTAATGACATGAGATTTATTATTTCCCTGAGTGACGCTATCGGTAAGGTAACGGTTTCCTTCCAGTGTTTGCAGCGCACGTAACGCATTTATACGACCCCAACCATAAATAAAATCAGGACCGGCATTACCAATGTCCTCGGCCGTATTTAACAAGCTGGCTTTTATGAGTGCTGCAGGAGGATTACTGGCTCCTGTCAGTTGTTTATATGCCTGATAGAGTTGGGCAAAGACGCCGGCTACTCCGGGAGAAGCGGCAGATGTTCCTCCACCTACCTGATAGGTATTGTTCTCATTTGTACTCAGCTGGTTTCTTCCGTTGGCACAGATATCCGGCTTAATACGACCATCGGAAGCAGGTCCACGGCTGCTGGAAGGATCCAGTACTTCGAGTTCATCGAGGTTACCGCAGGCAACCACATTCTTCCCTTGCTTATATCCTCCTGTGATATTTCCCCAGGCGGTACCGGCGCCATAATTACAATTAGTACTGCCACTATTCCCACCGGAAAAAACAAACTGCAACTGCGGATTATTGTAAAGCAGGTTATCACCAAACTGCGTATCGGAAGTATATTGATTACACCCTTGTGAATAGGAAGTGGAGGCAATTACGATTCCGTGGTTATTGTAATTTGCTACAGCATTTACAACCTGCGGATATGCGCCAATATCATAAGTATACAGGTAGGCACCTGTTGCCATTCCTCTGATCACCGGATTTAAATTACCTGCGCCCACACATATTCCGCTGGTCATGTCACCATGCGATTGACCTGTTC
The DNA here is from genome assembly GCA_016721435.1 of Bacteroidota bacterium. Taxonomy (GTDB): domain Bacteria; phylum Bacteroidota; class Bacteroidia; order AKYH767-A; family OLB10; genus JAJTFW01. Next base: position 56,883 of record JADKIC010000006.1, on the reverse strand, counting down.
CGGTAGCGAAGTTGGTCATACGACCTGTAAAATCAATATGAGGACCTACAAAGCCATCGTCGGCTATGGCTACCGTTACACCCGTACCGTCATAATGTCGACCGGTAACAAAATCGGTATTTATAGAATTTGAGCGGTGCAGACTGCGGCCTTTAGTATCATCTTTTACAGAAGGGGCCGCGATAGAATTTATAAAGAAGACCCAGGGTTCTTCCGCTAAATTCCATAAGGCTTTATCGGCAATTCGAATACTGATCACATGGTTCTCTGCCAGGTGTCCAAGTACGCGTCCATATTTGGCTGCAGCATTGAGTACAGAGGTGCTGTTGAGGTGCGCATAATACTGTACATCCAGATCCACTGTTCCCGGAGCATTGACTGCCCAATCCTGAAATCCACCGCTAATAGTCCGGCTGATCTTTTGCGCGGGTTCCTGCCAATAACAGCCCGAACACCCAATGCTGACAACTTCGACTTATCATAGCCCTTAGGAATAGCCGTCATAAATGCATTTTTGGAACATAATCCATAATCACGAGACCGGTTCTTCTCATGGCATCCTGTTGTTCCTTATTGGGAAGTTCTGTAAACTGCAAAAAGCGACAATAATACCCTTCAAAAAGATCGACAGGTTCGGGAGCATTCTGAAATGTATTCAGATTTGATTCGGGTGTAGTAGTTCCACTTTGAAGATACAGTGTATAATTCTGCTGGGCTGACGTGACCAAGGAGAACAGCACAAGGATGGCTATGTAGATTTTTTTCATACAGAGGATTTACTTAGGATGACAATATCGGTTTAGGGGCGTCCATTCCAGATCGGGACAAAAATAAGGAAAGGTACCGTCGCAGACTTGGTACACTAACAAAATTAAGGAACACAAATAAGATCTGCAAGTAAGGGAACAACAAATAGTGATTTTTCTACCTTCTCGGTGGTAGAAAATTCACTATTCCAAATCGTCAACCAATTCCTCGACTTAAAAATCGAGAGTAGAAACATCCAAATCAAATTTTATATTCAACTTTGGCCCCTAAACCACGGTGTATAATTCATCATATGCTAACACTCGTCCCTACTCCCATTGGCCATCTCCAGGACATCACGCTGCGGGGTTTGGAAATATTAAAAGCAGCAGATGTCATTCTGGCCGAAGATACCCGAACCAGCAAGGTGTTACTTCATCATTTCGGGATTGAAAAACGTGTGCTTTCTCATCATCAACACAATGAACATCAATCCACTAAGGAAATTATCCGGATGTTGAAAGAGGGGCAGGAAATCGCCATGATCAGCGATGCCGGAACGCCGGGGATCAGTGATCCGGGGTTTTTGCTCGTGAGAGAATGCATCAAAGAAGAAATTGAAGTACGCTGTTTACCGGGAGCTACAGCATTTGTTCCGGCACTGGTGATGAGTGGACTTCCCTGCGACCGTTTTGTGTTTGAAGGATTCTTGCCTCAAAAAAAAGGAAGACAAACGCGATTACTGGCATTGAAAGAGGAAGAACGCACCATCATTTTTTATGAATCACCTTTCCGGCTTCTAAAATTATTAGAGGAGTGTAGTCTGCATTTTGGAGAAGAGAGACAAGCCTCGGTTTCCCGGGAGGTATCGAAAATGTTTGAAGAGACGAGACGGGGAACACTTAAAGAGATTAAAGAGTACTTTATGACTAAGGCTGTTAAAGGAGAAATCGTGGTGGTGGTTGCCGGCAAATAGGACTTTAATCCCCTATTCCGGAAGTCTTGAAAAAAAGGCTTGCTAAATGTTAAAGAACTTAACAATAACAACTCTACCTTTTAACAACAAATTTTGATGTGTACACTATATCCAAATGTGTAAGTGTGACCATATAATAACCTTCCGGCAGATCACCAATATATAACGATCCACTTTCAGTAAATTTTTCCAGTACTTGATTACCTAACGCAGCATACACACGAATGCAGGCTATTCCTTCAATTGCTACATCAGTAGCGAAATGTATTTCCTCTGAAGAGGGATTAGGATAAATGGACATTGAAGTAGCAGTGCTATTGTTTCCATTCCGGGAAGGCTGAGCACCCACAAGAGGGGTTGAAATAATCACTGTATAATCTTCCGTTTCTCCACCGGTGTACATTCCACAAGGTCCGGCAGGGATTCCATGGTTCATAGAAACCCGCATGCGTGTTGTACCAAGAACTGCATTTGTGGGGACCGTGAAATTCACACCAATATACCCACCCAAATCCGATGAAAAACTCACCACTTGCTCGCCGGCATCTGTAAAATCAAAATCATGATTGTAGTCTATCCAAATGCTATAATTCTCGAGAAGACCCCACGGTGTGGATGCACCGGAAAGGAAGCCATTTATTGTTGCACCCTGTTGCAATGGTGTACTTAAATTAGTAAAATCGGCATATCCATTATTACTCATCGTCTGATTTACAATTCCACCTATCCAAACAAGATTCAAAAATTCCTGCGCTGTACTCATCCCTCCGGTAGCACAGTATCCGGTTCCCAGAGTAGAAAATGACAAAGTACTACTATATCCTGAAGGACCGCTATTGCATATGGCTTCTACCGCATAATTATAAACTGTTCCCCCTACAAGTGTTTTTACTGTTTTAGAAGTTTGATTCGTTGAAAGGGTAGTCCAGACAGCGGCGGCTGAAGTTTTATATCGCAAATGATAAAGATAGGCTCCCGGCACAGGGGTCCAGCTGAATTTAGCGCTGGAATCTGTGACATTGCTTGTACTCATTCCGGATGGAATTCCGCAAGAGCCGTTTCCTGTATGATCAAGATAGTGAATGGCTGTCATATTCGTGCCACCCATTACGTATAAACTGCTATCGCTTGCCAGCGTACAAGAAGTTCCCCATCCATTGTAGATGTTCAATGTATCCAACCACTGCATGGCACCCGTACTTCCATACTTCAAAGTCACCATGCGCAGATACGAACTTCCGTTCACTTGTGTAAACATGGGTCCACCTTTTCCTGTTACAAAAACTTCTCCGTTCGCTTTTGCAGCAATTGCATAGGGGATTTCATCATTGGAAAGTGTTCCGTTGTATTTTGTTCCCCATAACAAAGTTCCACTGCTGTTCGTCTGGAAAGTAATCCAGTCAAAATAGGTGGTGGTGGAGCAATAACCGATAATACTTAACTTCCCGGATACAAAAGTGAATCGTGTGGGATATTCTTGCCCGCCGAAATCATATTTTTTCTTCCACAACTGAGTACCTGATGCATTCAATTTATAGATGACAGCATCTTGTCCACTGGTAGGAGATACCTGATTAGCATTAGATGTTAATAGAAACACATTTCCGCTTCCATCCATTTCCACATCTCTTGCTCCAAATCCGGTGTAAAAATTATTCCACAAGAGGCTACCTGAAGTGTCCCAGGCCATCACGGCTGCATTCAAATTGATTGAAACTCTCCCGACAATTAAAACCTTATTTCCTTTCAGACGCATGGATGCAAACTGGTGAATTCCTCCGAGATTCAAAGTGGTATTAAACAGGATGGTTCCGGTTGGGTTAATTTTTACAAGGACAAATCCGGCGGGAGAAGTGCCTGCTGTACCAATAAATATATTTCCATTGTTATCTACTTCACTTCTTAAATTGAAAGAATAGCCTGTTGAACTCCCCACCACGTATGCTAAATTGATGGTGCGTCTCCATTGTAAAGCTCCGGAGGTATTATATTTCAATACTACAAGAGCACTGGGGTATTCCCATCCGGAACTGATAGCATATTGATAACCGACTACAAAAACATTTTTGTTCTTATCACAATTGATCCAGCCCGGTTTCTGATAAATACTGTGAATGCCGGATGAATCGGTTTTTTCCCATTGTAAATTACCAAACTTATCGTACTTCCTCGTATAAATATTTTGCGTTGTTCTGTATCCGGTGACGAAAAGATTATCTGATTTATCTCTGGCGATCATGGTGCCAGATTTTTGATTACCATCTGCAGTCTTCAGCCAATCGACAGAATAAGAGGCAAACAGGTGGGTAGAAATAAGGAGTAATAGTCCGGATATATATAAATGTAATTTCATAATAGAGAGATGTTCTATTCGGTGACGTAAGTTCGACTTAATATAATATACTATTAATGATAAGAATCATTTTTGGCGATTCGGGCCTTATTCGCATTCACCTCGCTTTCAAAGAAAAGAACAAGTTGTTTTATTGATAAAAATTCCATCAAGCCTTGAAACCCGGGAAAATCAATTCCCGGATAGGCATAGGACAGGGCATCAATAGAGATAAATTCATCAACGGGTGGTACTATTTTTTTAAAACCTAGATTTTTTCAAAGGTCAATAAATCTGTTCCTCCATTTCCACCGCTTACATCTTCCAATTGAATTTTGGCAGAAGTTTGCTGGAGAATATGCCAGTCGTCAGTGATTTCAATGAAATCATTATTTGAAGTAAATGTAAGGTAGAGCTTATTCTGACTATCATCAGTCCCGGTTGACCATGTACCTGTAACGGTAGCTGCTCCGGACTTAGAAGCCGTGACGGATCCTCCACTACTGAAGACAAATTCATAGCCTGTAAAATGATTGGTTTCATCGTTACCGCTATCGTTATACAAGGTTACCCGCCATTTCCCCTGAGTGACAGATGCAGAGGAAGAAGGGGTTGCTGAATCACCATCTTTCTTACAGGAAATAAATCCGGCAGAAAGCAACAATACTAATGCGAGCAATTTCATTGACTTTTTCATATTATTTTTTTATTGATTTTTATTTTTTGATAAGCGTTTGTACTCCGGTCAGGTTTGCATTCTCCAATCGAAGCAGATAGATGCCGGGAGTAAGTTGAAGATTTGAGATATAGAGAGACTGATTTCTACCATTTTTTTGCAATGCAGAAGTATAAAGTACTTTTCCGGTAGCATCCATGAGCACGGCCTTTGACCAATTCACATCGGATTTCAAAATATGAATTTCATCTTCTATCGGATTGGGGTAAACATTTACGGCAACTACATTTTTAACATCTTCTATACCTGCAGGAGTGCTGTATTTATACAAATCTCCATCAGAATCTAAGAACCAGCCTAGACCGGAATTTCTCATCTCGATTGCCAAAATATCCGCACCGGAACTACTGGTTTGTGAAACCCATGTGGTACCTCCATCGGACGTATACTTCATTTCTCCGCTCAGCCCGACCAGCCAGCCTTCAGTAGCACTCACAAAAGCGACATCATTAAAATCAACAGAGGTATTAGCTGTTTGAGCCACCCAGGTTTGGCCCGCAGTATTAGAATAGACCACTGCACCACCTTCTCCGCAAATCCATGCATCGTTACCGGATATAGTTATTGACATTAAATTATCTCCGGTACCGGATGTAACCATCTGCCATGACATTCCGCCATCAGAAGTCAGATAGAGTTCACCGCCTCCGCAGGCAAACAATCCGGTGGTTGAGTTATAGAAGCGCATACTGAAACCATCTTCATTGGTAATGGACTGGGCGGACCAGGTTACTCCGCCATCTATTGTTTTTTGCAAAAATCCATTCTTACCCATTACCCATCCGGTGCTTGCATTCATGAAGAATACATTATTTATCCTTTCATTAAACAATACCGGCGAAGACCATGTACTTCCACCATCCGTCGTTTTCATAAACACACCGGAATTTCCACCAGCTCCACGACCGGCAATAAATCCTTCATTGGCATTGAGAAAATAGCATTTAAATATATTTCCATTTGCATTATTTAACGGATAGTGAGACCAGGATTGACCTCCGTTTTGAGTAGCAATGCATACAGTAGTAATGAAGTTCCCGTTCTGTGTAGAATCAGCAATGATAAATCCGTTATTATCATCAATAAAGTGCATATCGCCGGGTTCTATATTCTGAAACTGGTTTTGAAGAGTCCATGTCTGAGCCATACCATTTAAATGTAGCAGACAAGTGAACGTAATAGCAGTAAATATTTTTATCATTTTCATTGTTGGTTGAGGTGGATTGTATTTTTTGTTCATATCAAAGGAACCGCCTTTTCAACTATGATACAATTGAAGTTGACTGAACGGGGTGAAACAGATGCTGAACGGGAAGGAAGAGATCCACCTTGAACGATAACCCCTTACCGCTACCCTTAAAAGAATATGGATATCCCATCTGAAATTCCGGAAAAAAGGCTATTAAGGATGAACCGGCCTATCTTAAAAACAAGAATAAACGATAAACAATCTGCCCGGTAAATCTCATAAAATACACCTATATTCGTACAAAGAAATCATCGAATTGACCCGGCTTCATCCTGAAAAACAACGCGACTTAATTGTGCTGCAAATCACAGGGCAGTTGTTTTTTATCGGGTTATTCTTCCTCTCTCTATTTTACTGGAAGGAACGACAGGCTTTTGACACGGCGCATTATCTGTTTGAAATCATCGACAGGGAGTTTTTCTTTGTTGCCCACCAGCGACCGATTGGAATGGTATCACAGGTTTTACCGTTGATTGGCATCTGGCTGAAACTACCCATGATGGCCATTGCTGTACTGTACAGTGTGGGTGATATTTTATGGTACTACCTCCTCTTTCTTTTACTGGCCTATCGGTTTAAATCAAGAAGTGGCATTACCAGTCTGCTTTTGATCTTATCTTTAACTGTTCGCTACAGTTTCTTTTGTCCGGTCACGGAACTCTTGCAGGCTGGTGCTTTACTACCTGTATGGATGAGCATACTCTACCGACCTTTCCGGTTCCGTACCCCCTTGCTCCTTGCTCTTGCAACACTTATCATTTTCTCTCATCCGCTTCTGTTTATTCCATTGGCATTCTGCCTCGCCTGGTGGATGTTTACTTCAGCAAAGCAAACCCAGTTCTCTAACAACGACAGACGCAGTATACTCCTTTTGCTTTGGATTTCCCTTGTCGCAATTACGGGTTTAAAATTACTGTTACTGGACAGTTACGACCATGGCAAAACCTTTTATCCGGTAGTGTATAACGATTACGGATATCTGCAGTCCATGTCCCTTTCAAATTTAATGGAACTACTTGCTGTCATTGCTTCACATTATTCCATTCTATGTATACTTTTCATCACCACACTCACTTTTCTATTCCTGCGAAAAAAATGGAAGCCGGGGCTGTTGCTTTTCAGCGGATGGGCTGCTTACTTACTCTTGATCCTGGCCACCCATCGTTTTGGAGATATCAGCAATTACTCTGAACGGATGTTGCTTCCCTTGCCTTTCATGGTAGCCATCTCCATAGCAGGAATTGTGAAGGTAACACGGCAATTCATTCATAAACTGGCTGCGTACATCTTACTTGTTTTGATACTCCTGCTTCATGTTGATTTATTAAGGATCACCTCCATTCCCTATACGTTACGCATCCGGCAGATCACTGCAGTCATAAAAGCTTCACGGCAATTGGGCATACAAAAAGGAATTGTAAAAGAAGAATTGATGGAACAAACATCATTTGCGATGACCGGATGGAGTTATTCGATGGAGAGCCTTTGGATTTCAGCATTAGATGGTCGGGATTCCTGTGTGACCATTGCCATGCAGCGGGATCATATCAACCGCATCAGGGAGCAAAAAAACACATTGGATGATGATCATTGGGTGATATGGGCAGAGAATATTAAACCTGTAAAGGATTTAAATCAAAACTACTTTCATCTAAAAAAGGGGCCGTACATTTCATTGTATGAAAACAGCATTTTTACGAAAGAAAACGTGAATCTCACCTTAGTTGAATCTGAAAAAACAAACAATTATAATGCAGCTCTTGCTCTGGAAATCACATTAGCCGATAAGCGCATTTTTTATACCCATGACAGTTCCTATTTGCAGATTTTAATCCCTGATGGGCCTGAACTTCGGTTGCAAATCCCTTATCATTTGAAAGGAAGGAATACGATTTGGATAGAAATTCCTTACCAACATTTAGCTGCGGAATCTACTATAAAAATTAATCTTTGGTCCGGGTCATACCTCTCCGGTTCACTTCCAATCCGGTACAAGGATGGACGGTTTTGGGAAGAAAAACAGTAGTTGTCGGGTATTAAAGACTAGATGTTATCCATTTTTAATTGAAAAACAAAGGTTTAAGCAAGAGATCTGTACGATAAATTCAAATAAAAATCCCTACTTTTACCCATTAAACATAAAAACACAAGATGAAAAAACTATTACTATTTGCCTTTATCCTTATTGGCCTAACAAACGTCAACGCACAAGGTGTGTGGGTAAGTCAGGCTACAAATTTCACTCCTGTTTCCAGCGGAGTGCGTCACATCAGTGCAGTGGATACTAATATTGTTTGGATCTGTTCATACGATGGTTCCGGTGGTGCTGCAAACCGTCAGGATTTCTCCCGTACTATTGACGGAGGTACAACATGGGCAGCCGGAACAATTACCGGAGCACCTGCCACACATGACTGGGCGATGATTTACGGATTAAATGCCGATACAGCATGGTCGGTTTTATACAGCACTTCAACAGCAGTTGCAGGTGGTATTTATAAAACTGCTGATGGTGGTGCAACATGGACACAGCAGGGCGCAGGGGTTATTTATAATAATCTTAGCCAGTCTTTCCCTAATGTTGTTCATTTCTGGGATGCCAACAATGGTTTTGCCATGGGAGATCCTGAAGGCGGATTTTATGAATTGTATACGACAATTGACGGTGGTAGCAATTGGACCCGTGTACCGACAGGTAACATTCCTGCTCCTACAGCCGGTGAATTTGGAATTGTTGGACACTATGAAGTCCAGGGAGACACGATTTGGTTTGACACCAACAAAGGACGTGTATATCGCTCTGTAGATCGTGGATTAAACTGGACAGTTGCCAGCACAGGCATTACAGTTCCAACGAACGGCGCTATTGATATTTGCTTTTATTCCTCCACTAATGGAATCGCCCGTTTATACAATGCGACAACCGGCGGAAACACTATGCGTGTTACTGCTGATGGGGAGATACCTGGACCGTAGCCACTCCGGTTGGTAACTTCTTTGGATCAGACGTTCAAGCTGTGCCCGGAACCGCTTCAAAGCTGATCAGTACAGGTGCTGCTACAGGATTTATCGGATCTTCTTATAGTGATGATGGTGGATTGAACTGGACCGACATCGAAGTAAGTGCGCAACGCACAGCTTTGGGTGTTGTAGATTCGACGCATATGTGGACCGGTGGATTTACTACGTCTCCAAATTCAGATGGTATTTTTAAATATTTTATAGTTCCAACCATCTCTTGTGTGGATACTGCAATCTCTGCTGGTACTACTACCGCAAGTGTCACCCAAGTTTGTGGAGGAGACACTGTGGAATTTACTTCTACGGGTGTTTATGCTCCTACTGTTGGTGATTTTGCCGGCGTAAGTTGGGTGATCACAAACGCGCCAATAACAGGAAGTGCGAATCCACAATTAGAGCCAAGTCTTATTGCCAGCTATACATTCAATTTCCCTGCTCCTGCAACCAGTCTTCGACAGTTTATTAATGACGGTACCCTCATTGGAGCCCAGGCGCCTTACGGTGTTTATTACTGGACTCCTTTAGTATTTGGTAACGCGATTGCTGCAAGTAATCCTCCGGTTTTCCTAAGCGACCTGGTATTGGATGCTCAGTGTATTTTAACCGGAACATCTGTTGCAGTTACTGTATTTGACCCATTGGATCCTGCATGTACTGTTGGTATCAATGAAGTGAATTCAGCATTAGGTATCAGCACCAGCATCAACGGACAAAATATTGATCTGAAGGTGAACAGCGAGCGCAGTGGAATGGCGGTTATTGAAATCTTTGATATCAGCGGACGTAAAGTAACCGGTCAAAACAGTCCTGTTTACAAAGGTGTAAACCATATTTTCATTGATGCTTCTACTTTTGCAGGTGGAACTTATATCGTGAAAGCCATGGTAAATGGCGTTGCCGGACAAAGTAAGATTGTAAAAATGTAATCTATTATCGTTTCATAAAAAAGCCGTCTCCTCAAAGGGACGGCTTTTTTTGTTTGTACTATTGGAAAATTAATTATCTTTAATGTGTTAAAATCTGACCTATGAAAAAATTGCTACTGCTATTACTCTTCTTCTGTGGTTCAATACAGAGCTTTGCCCAGTGTTTTGTTACCATATCCAGCCCTCAGGATGCTACCTGTGGCCAATGCAATGGAGTAGTGGAGATCACTTTTTCGGGAGGCGTTCCACCCTACGCTGTCAACTTTAACGGGACACCCACAGGAAGTGCTTCGGGTGCACCGTTGATAATTCCCAATGTTTGTCCCGGCTCTTATTCCATCAGCGTGACGGATGGAAACAATGTACTTTGTACGGGAATGATAAACGTTACTGTTGGAAATGTCGGGAATCCGGTCATGGTAAATTACGGGATTACAAATCCAAGTTGTCCGAATTGTGCGGACGGGATCATACAGGCACAGGTATTCGGAGGTACAGGTCCCTATACCTATCTATGGAGTAATGGAGCCGTAACCTCCAACCTTTTCGGACTTACAGCTGGAACATATACAGTAATCGTAACAGATGCCAATGGATGTATGGAAGTAGATACCATTGTTTTGGGGAATACACTTCCTAATTTACCTACCATTAACGGACGTGTTTTTGTAGATGCCAACAACGATAGTATTTATTCGAATGGCGACATTCCCTTGGGGCAACAACAAGTCCGTTCGCTTCCATCCGGCACAATTACTTATACGACCTCGAATGGCGAATATTTCTTTCCGGACACCCCCGGAACCTATACCATTGAATATGTCACCAATCCTATTTATTCCATCAGTAATGGCATCAATTCACATGCTGTAACACTAGGGGGCACATCGGTGACCGGATATGATTTTGCCCTGCAGCCGGACTCGTTTTTCCATAGCCTGGATGTTTATACATACAGTCCTCTGCCGCGCTGCAATACGGTTTCCGCATTTTATGTTGCTGTCACCAATAACGGCACACTTCCTGACAGTGGTACCGTCGCTTTCAATTTTGATCCGCAAATGATATATTCTTCCTCCTGGCCGGTTGGTACAGTCACTGGCAATACGCTACTCTTCACTTACGATAGCTTACTTCCGGGACAAACGAAGACTTTCATAGGTAATTTCATGATGCCGGGGCCGGGTGCATGGTTGTATACCACAACGACAGGAACGGTATTTAGTCCCACAGGAATGGTACTGGCAACAGATACACAGACGTATAACAGATCCGTTCTTTGTGCTTTTGATCCTAACGACAAACAGGTCATGCCGGAAGGAGATGGTACCATTCACCGCGTTCCCATGGACACTGAATTGCGCTACCTGATCCGTTTCCAGAATACCGGAAATGATACTGCTTTCAATGTAGTGGTCACGGATACCCTTGATGCAGGATTAGACGAAAACACTGCTTATGTCATTGCTACTTCTCATCCTTGCTGGATACAGAAAATAAACGGGAATGTGATGCAGTTTAGTTTCGATAATATTTTGCTCCCGGACAGTAATGTGAATGAGCCGGAAAACCATGGGTATGTGCTCTTTAAAATCAAAGGGAAGAACAGCAATCCTGATCCAACAGAAGTGTATAATTCTGCCAATATCTATTTCGATTTTAATCCGCCTGTTATCACCAATAGTACGATGACGACTTTTAGTAACAGTACTGTCGGCATTCAGGAATTCCAGCTCGCTGCCGGAGGGAACATTCTGATAAGTCCACATCCTTTACAACAGCAATCGGTTCTTTATTTTGATGGCATTGCGGAAGAACGTTATTCCCTGACGATAACTGACATTAGCGGCAGAAAAGTTTCTGAAACCAAATACTTCAGCGGAAACTCCTACCTGCTTCAACGGGAGGGTATGCAAAAAGGAATGTACTTGCTACAAATCAGAAGTGAAGAAAGTAACAACATTTATCAGTCCCGGCTGATGGTGGATTGATGACCTGCTTAAGTACCGTGGCTTTGTGGCGGACGGGTCATGGAAGGTGATTTCTTTTAAAAAAGGATTTAAAATCACCAATTACGTTCTGCATACCCCAAATCGCCCATCTGACACAAAAGGTATGTTTGTAGATGCCCACTTCTTCTATCAGTTGTTTCTGACTTACTAATAGAAATATTTTACATTGCTAAAACGACCATTGGAAATCAAAATGGAGTCCGTGGAGGCAGAATCCAGAATGTATCCGCTAAAATTTCCGGAAACGAGCTTTTTCATAGTATCGTTATAAGTAATATTAAATATTGCGGAATTTACTGGATTTGAATTAAAGACATTCCCGGTAATGGAGTCTGTCATTTCTAAAGTCTTTCCTCCCCAACCGGAATAGTTTGCATTTATTAAATTGAACGAATTTATAGTATCAATTGAAAAAGCTGTAATTGTAGCTTTGTCGAAAAATCCAATTACCATAAAAGTTCGCATCGTAAAATTTGATGATGTATCTATATGTAAAAACCCCTCTGCGCTATCGGCAGAAAAATAAACACCATCAACAAATGCACTAAATCGAAAGTTAGAACTTGTGCTGAAAGTTTCCTTTTTACAACTTGAAAAAATAAGTAATAGTATGGAAATAGTGAGAATTATTCTTAAGTTGTTTGGCATAAATGATCTGTTAAAGAGAGATTGCTCCTATCTTCCGGATTTGAGTATTCGCCCCTGATAAATTTTTTTGCCATCGGAAGAGATCATTCGACATAGATAAATTCCATCCGGCTCCTCGTTTAAAAGCAGTTGAATTTCTTTACCCTGAACTTGCTTTCTGCAGAGGGATTGACCCAGGCTGTTTACTACGGTCATTTGCCAGGGCTTCTCTTCCGGCATCGACAGTGTAAATTGTCCTGCACCCGGATTCGGGCTGATGACTAACGGCAAGGGAGCCCCGAATTCTTCGAACCCTCCAAAAACATTCACACAGGTATCCACCGTTATGGCGGAATCATTGATCACGTTAATTACTACAGGCGAAAGGCTGCCTACAGCATTTACCACTGGAGAATATAAGACAGAGGTGTAGTTTGCACCATTTTGCGCCGGTGGCTGCGACATCATGCAGAAGATATCCGGCATTCCCATAGAGTCACTTTGTACAATACCCATTTCCAAATCGACGAATCCTGCATCAGGTTGTGGTTGTGTTACTCCCCATAAAGGACCTGCACCGGTAAAATGCCATTCTCCATTGTCAGTTTCCAACGCATTATATAACCGCATATAGAATTGAGAGGACCAGATTGCGTTTCCTGATGTATCTAAACGATTAGCAGTTCCAAAGAAATCGAATCCTGCAATCAACAGATATCCTCCTGATGCAGCCGGATAAATGCGGTTCCCATTATAATCAATGAGACCTATTGACTGTTGAACATTTGAATATTCCTTTGTCCAGATCAGATTACCGGAAAGATCTGTTCGCGACACAAAAACGGGATTTGACATTCCATAAAGGATATATCCATCGGGCAATACCAACACATCACTTCCTGATATAAAAAATCCTGGAGCGGCAGTAGAAATTTTTCGCGCCCAATCCACGGCCCCTGCGGCATCAAGTTTTATCATCACTGCATAGGCGACAAAAGGGGAGAAATCTTCGAAGTAGCCGGTGAAGATACAACCACCATCGGGAGTTGCTTTGATCATGCGGCCGAAATTATTGTTGTTACCACCTGAATAGGTATTGGACCATAATAAATTTCCTGCCTTATCTATTCGTCCGACAAAAAACTGATTCCCTCCGGCGGGAGGAGGTTCAGTTGCTGTCCCGCAAAACACAAAACCGGAGTCGGACATTAACGCTGCCGAATACAGTGAAATAGTATAACCGGCTTGACCCAATCTTTTGGACCATATAACATTTCCATTGACATCTATATTCATAAGTAAGCCATCCATACTTGAATTTGCCGGATTGGCCACAGCACCGACAGTAATATAGCTGCTATCGGGTAACGCCAGCAGATGATTCATTTCTACCTGCGGATAGATGGTTGCATTAGCAATATCGTAATATTTTATAGTGGTTACAGTACAAACCGAGTCGGTGCGAATAAAACAGCCGTCACCGCCCGAATGCAGGCCTGCATGAATGAAGCCATGGTCAGGTAGTGGAAGCACCTCCATCGCGGTAAAAAAAGCAGGAATGACTTTATGATAAGTGGTGGGCTGAGAAACTGCTGTCAATGGTAGCAGAAACAATAAGACGAGTAATTTACAGGGCGAGGAATGGAACATTGATCCGGTTGTTTTGGAAGATATAAAGCTAAGAATTTAATGAATATGCCGGCCAATATTTAAAAATTTATGACTAAGTATTATGAATCGGCGATGCGACTCTTTAGGCTATCTTCTACAATTGAAGATATCATTTACAAAGTAAACAGGACCGAATACAAAGCCAAACGCCCAGTTGTAAATAGTTCTATACGGTTGGCGGGAGGACGACATACCTTTGACTTGTCAATCAACGATAAAAACATCTAACACATAAAAAACTTACATCATGAAAAAGTCAATCAACAAACTCAGCTTAAGTAAATCAACCATCTCTAACCTTAGCCATTCAGACCTTGGACAAATTCAAGGAGGTGTAAAATCCAATAGTTGCATCAATACCTGGACTTGTCCAACTGTAAGTTGCAGTGTTTGGTGCCCGACTAAAATGGCTTGCACCGTAAAGCAATAATTACGGGGAGACCACCGGTAGCTCGATTGTCATACGAGTCACTACATTCCAACCAACAATAAAGATATTCCATAAAATGTAGCCGCGTTACATGTAACGCGGCTACATTTTATGGAATTTTTCTTAGCATTTATAGCAACTCTTCGCATTAGCAGAGCCGGTGTTGGTGTACACGAATAATTTTTCCCTTACAGGCCATTGCCGAATTCGATAATCCCCAAGAGCAATGTTTAGTTTTTCTTCATGGAAGATCTTTGAAATCCTCTTACCAATTTTAACGAACACCATTTACACAACCACTCCCACTTAATACAAAGTCAAATGCCCGTCTGATAAATAGTTCCATACGCCTGGCCCAGGGGCGACATACCTTGACTTGTCAATCAACAAAAACAACAACTAACAAATTAAAAAACAAACAACATGAAAAAGTCAATCAACAAACTCAGCTAAACAAAAAACATCTCTAACCTGAATCCCTGAAATGCATCAGATGGTAGGTGGATTAAAGGATCTAAAAATGCCATCTGCTCCGCCTCTGCAAAACTGCCTTCACAGCTCCGACAACGCTCTGCATAACTGCACCGTTGTAAAATAAACCAACTTTAACTAACCCTAAGTTCATTTACAAACCTAACAAATAAATGATGATGAAAAATTCCATTAACAAGCTTAATCTTCATAATACCATCAAACGATACTATTAAAGCTACATCAAATTGGTGTTTAAAAAACTTGTAAATAGTTCTATAACCTGCCGGCAAATTGGCACATACCTTGACTTGTCAATCAACAAAAAACAATAACTAACAAATTAAAAAACAAACATTATGAAAAAGTCAATCAACAAACTCAACTTAAACAAAATGACGATCTCTAATCTGTATGCCGCTGAAATGCATCAAATGGTAGGTGGTGGTAAAGGATCTAAAAATGCCATCTGCATGCCGCCTCTGACAAAAAAATGTCCATCTACAGCTCCGGCAACGTGTTCTGCATGTAACTGCACAGTCGTTAAATAACCTCTCCTTTAATCAGGTAAAAGTAAATTAATTAAAACTCTAACATATAAAAAACAAACATCATGAAAAAAAACAATCACAAAACTCAGCTTAAACAAAAGCACCATCTCCAACCTTAATAACTTTGATATGAGTCAAATGGTGGGTGGAAAAAAATCAGACATCTACTGTGGCCCTCCTGCATCTGTACCACCTGCATGTGCTCCTTCCGGTGGTGTTTCCAACTGCAGTACAAGAAGAAACTGTCCTCCTATTTGGAAGTAAGAAATGTAGAATATTGATAAAACCCGGCCGGATTATTTTCCTGCCGGGTTTTTCTATTACAATTTTTACTGTATGCCGGACTTTAAATTAATTTGACTAAGTCCGTTCTATCAAAAATGCTTTTCCTTTAAACTGAATGCTTGTGGTAATTATATTTTATCGATCGACTATTTATCCAATGCGCGTTCTCAGTATCACGATTACCGTTTACAAAAAGAATTCTACCTTCTAAAAAGTCAAACATCCATCTGTAAATAGTTCTAAAAGTTTAGTTCCGGGGCAACATACCTTTGACTTGTCAATCAACAACAACAAACTGTAACAAATAAAAAAACAATCATCATGAAAAAGTCAATCAACAAACTCAATCTCAACAAAAGTACCATCTCGAACCTAAGTGCTATCGAAATGAACCAAAAGAATGGTGGAATTAAAAAAACCATGAATACCGTTTGCTGTGGAAACTATACACGAATTACCCAGTGTGTAAGCAAAACATGTCCAACTAAATAAAACATTAGTACAAATATTAAACTAAAAAAGCCAACTCATTCCAATTCATTCTTAAAACAAACATCATGAAAAAAACAATCACAAAACTCAGCTTAAACAAAAGTACCATCTCTAATCTAGGGGCTAAATGCATCAGAAATGGGGAGATTCAAGAGATCAGGTGGAACAAACACACCCCAACAAAACACCTGTCCAGCCTCTAAAGTGCACAACACTTGCTACAATATCAAACAAATTAACAATTTCTCAAAAACGAAAATTAAAAATAACAAAACAAGCCCCCTATCCAATTTGGGGTAGAATGTCAATGGCAGGCAAATAAATGTACCAAGTTAAGTTCCAATTCTACTTGCCGCTTAACTTTAAAATTAGCTCTCAAACAAAAATGTACCAAGTAACTCATCTCACGTAAACTAATATAAATCAAAACCATCATGAAAAAAACAATCACAAAACTCAGCTTAAACAAAAGCACCATCTCCAACCTCAATAACTTTGACATGAGTCAAATGGTGAATGGAAAAAAATCAGACATCTACTGTGGCCCTCCTGCATCTGTACCACCTGCATGTGCTCCTTCCGGTGGTGTATCCAACTGCAGCACAAGAAGAAACTGTCCTCCTATCTGGAAGTAAGAAATGTAGAATATTGATAAAACCCGGCCGGATTTTTTTCCTGCCGGGTTTTTTTATTACAGTGTAAATTTTTTCCGATTGTATACATGTCAATAACTTGATTTTACACTCCCGAAAGCGAAAACAATAATTTATCGTTTTAAAAAACGAAGGTCGCAAATGAACACTTAACATAGTAACATAAATAAAAGCTAAAGCACTTTTCAATTTCAATACTTCACTATTTTACTGCTAAACGTTTCATCTCCTGCCTGAAGCTGAATGATATAATTACCCTGCGCAAAATGGCTGCAATTAATTTCAATTTTATCATCTTTCTGTTTTCCTGAATACGCAGCATTAAAAACAATTTTACCAGCGGCATCCTGAATACTCAGATTCATATTGCCATTCAGATTGTCGGGAAGAAAGATGTTGATACGATCTACAATAGGGTTCGGATAAATATTGAGTGTATTAGTCGCTGTTATATCCCCTAACGCTAAGGGAGTACCGACATTGCATCCGGCTAAGTCATTATAGGCAGGATTTGGTACAGGCATGGAGAGTGGAGTACCTAATGAAGCCGTATTTCCTGAAAGCAACACCGGAACCAGTGTATTGGGAAAAGTGGGATGACCTGCACCAAAAGCGACATACAGTGTGCTGTTGAGCAATAGCATTCCATAACTATTGGTAGAAACGAAGTTTGTAGAGAACTTTCTCAGAACGTTACCACCGGGTGAAACGACGAGTAGAGAATCCGATAGTACAGTACCGGATGATGTTGGGCCTGTAAAAAACCAAACATTACCGCTATTGTCCACTTCAAGATCTCCCACGGTAAGTTTTCGGTTTGACGGCCATAAATAAACCGGCGACATCCCATTGCTGAAATATCTAGCAATTCCTAACGAAACGGAGGTGGAATCATACCATACATAATATAGGAAATTACCATTGGCTCCACAGTTTTGAATTCGATTGGGTGTAGTGATAAAAGAGGATGGATCCCATGTTCCAAAATCATAATATCTCGGTTCCCTTGAAAAATTGGAGGAATAAAACGTGGGACTGAATGAACTACCATTCAAATTATTACAATAAGCAAGATTAGCATCACCAGAGGTAGTAACTACCGATGCATTTAATACAACAACCGAACCTCCGCTTATTGTCAACTCATCGACAGTGCCCCCTGCGGTTCCGGCAGCTCCCCAAAAAACATTTGGATAACAAGGGATTCCTATTGCGGAATTCTTTACACCTATTTCCTGCCCGGTTCCGTTGAGTGCCTTGGGTACTGAGACTTGCTGACTATTTACGTTTATAGAAATAAGTGATAGTAGGAGTAGGGCTATTTGAGTTTTCATAGGATGATTTAGAAGTTGCTAAAAGTAAGAGATTCATCGCTAATAATTACAATTTCTTCCTTTCATTTTCACTTAATAACATTGCGATTACAAAGTGGGGCTAAAAATAAAATTCAATTCACTGTGCGCAAAGAGTATTCATCTTAAGATTCCTGACATAAAGGGATGCAGGACCTAAACAGATCCTGCATCCCATTTATAAATATCATCTGACAACTACGAGAGGAAAAGTAGTTCTGGTTTCGGCTTGCTGCAATTGCAGAAATAGGTACCTGCTTCTTCCCGGCTCAGATCAATGAGGATTTGTCCGGAAGTTGGAATTAATCTGACAATTTCTTTTCCGAGGATATCATTTACAGTTATGAGTTCTGCTTCTTCCAATAAAGTGATTTGAAACAATCCACTTCCCGGGTTAGGATATATTCCTATTTTTCCATTGTCAACTTCACCAATTCCCGAACAAGGATCCACTGCAATAACAGAGGTGTCTCTTCCTACACAACCGGCGGTATCCGTATAAGCATACACCACGCTTTTATTTCCGATACCGGCTACTGCAGGGTCAAAAGTATTTCCGGATACACCGGGACCGGAATAAGTGCCCCCGCGGGATCTTAGTGTAATGGGGATGCTGTCACACATACCAATGATTGTGTTTCCAAATAGGTCACTGCTGGCATTCATCGTCACATTGACGGTATCGGAGGCATCCATTAGTGGCTAAACCTGCACCAATACGACCCCCGGTAATCAGGATCGTATGGCCGTACTCCAGAATACGTCACCCATAAGTCACAACACTAAGAGATATACTTGCCTGACAAATATCGACGTCATTACCCAAAGCAGCAGGAGGTACCGGAAGTAGTGTAATAGAATGCATCCGTATCGGCAGCCAAGACATGGTAACGGTACGGTGTACGTCCCGGAGTGTTAGTGATGGTTTGTGCCTGCATTTACTCCAAGAGGTATTTCCAGCATTTTGAGCGTCCAGTAGCGCAATACCACCGCATTGAGATCATTCCCAGATACTACAGAGGGATTTATGTCACATCGTATCCTCCTGAACAGCCCGCCGCATCGGTCACCACTACATTGTAAGTGCCGGTAGTTGTAACGGTAATCTGTGAAGTTGTAGCAGCAGTACTCCAGGTGTACGTTGTGTAGCTACCCGGGAGATTCAACACGGTACTTCCACATGCGGTTACATCGCTACCAAGACTGATAGGTAAAACAGCAGGGCAGACGGAAATATTCTGACACTTCGTATTCACCCCGCCACAAGTATCCGTAATGGTAAGGCAAACGGTATATAATCCAAATGTTGAATAGGTATGCGAAGGATTTTGACTATTATCCAGCGGAGAGCCATCGCCAAAATCCCAGGAGTAGCTGGCAGCATTTTGAGAGTTATCGCTGAAATCTACTGTCGGGTAATTGATGGTATAGTTATAAGCAGCCAGAGCTGGAGCAGGACAATGATTACTGTAGTACAAACCGTATCACTCACACAAGCTCCTGTAATATAACTGCAAACGTTGTAATTGCCCGGGGAGGGAAAGGTATGAGTTGGATTATATGCAGTATCTAACGGTGATCCATCCCCGTAATCCCAGACAGAAGTCGCTCCTGAGCTGGCTCCGTTGGTAAACGAATAACTGTACCTCTGCCGTGCACATTGATGTATACGGTATCGTAGTACAGAAAAACCCTGCTGATACTTCCGGCGGCTTCTGTCCAGAGATCCTGTGGGCTGGTAGTAGACAAAGAAAACTGCATTCCCAGGCGCTGAATAGTAACCGGGAAGCCATTAATATCGGAAGTTGCTGGCGAAGTGGCATAGGAATTCACATCTCCACCACTGGCATCCTTACGTACTCCAAGCACCCCGATAATATCACCCGGAGCCACTTCAATATTCAAAGCCTGATGCCGGATCCGGATTGTTTGGTCGATACAGCAAAGTGAAGTTATTGGTCACTGTGCTGAAAAGTGGAGGAGCGGAATCAAGTTTGACAATGGCAATACTTTGATCTCCTGTTGCAGCATCAAAAGGGACCTGTGCTCCGGTAATAGTAAAGCAGGGGCAAGAAACCAATCCGTACACTACCGTCAAAGTGTTTTGAGCCGGCAATGGCATCTGAATGGTGTTTTGCGCAAGAACAAACATACAGCTGCCTATCAGAATCAATAAGCTGAGTATACTTTTTTTCATGGGTGTTTGGTTTCAAGGTTGAATAACAAACATACTAAAATTGAATTGAATGAAATGAAATGTAATTTAATAAATATTCTCATAAAAGGCAAAACGCGCAGATTTTCGGAATAGATTCCAATCTTTTACTTATCCTTGCAAGGCTGGAAAAAATGAAGTACAGTTCCCTATAGAATAAGTAGAGACTGATATTTCATCATATTAAATATGATGTTATGAATTGTCATTAGTTTAGCAATCTAAACACCTTCTTTTCATTCGCGTACAATACAACCAACAGATAACTTCCCTGCGGTAAAAAGGAGAGATCAATACCTGCATAACCATCCGCGGAAGTGCTACCATCACTTAATCGTCGTCCGTTCATATCCAGAATGCTGTAGTTCGTCGTTGATAAACCTGCACATACGAGGGTATATTTTCCGGTTATCACCGGTACAAGGGTACATGAAATGCTATTTGATCGATTTAAAACCACTACGATATTCGATAGCTCAGGAGTACCATTATAATCCACCTGCCGCAATTGATAATAATTTAAACCCGGCAATGGCGATGCATCAATAAATTCATAATCTATCGGCGCTGTTGTAGTTCCACTTCCATTTACTTTTCCAATTAAGGTAAAATTTTCCGCTTCGCTGCTTTTCCAAATTTCAAAATAATCGTTTTCACTTTCTGATGATGTATTCCAACGCAGCTTGATCCCGGAATATCCTGCGACCAAAAAATTCAAGGTCCACCGGCAATGGGCTCATTGAAATTCCAAACTTTGTAAAAAAGGTGTTGTCTACAGAGGAGGGGGCGGTCAAATTTGCTATCCCTGAACCCGGATCAAAATCAACAGTGGCTGCACTAAAGGCATTACCGTTAAAGATGCCTGAATAATACAGATACCCGGTTTTTACGGCCATACTTGATTTATATCCTGCAACACTGCAATAGCAAGTATGACCGAAAACACCCGCCCATAGATAATTTCCATTCCAATCATATCTGCCCAGCGTTATAATAAGGAGGAGGAAGTCCACCGGGAATAGTAAGGGCGGCGACACCTGCACCGGGATCCATATCGATAGCCGCTCCATTAATATTTCCATAACTTCCCGAGATAAAAAAAGTATTGTAAGCATCGATGACAATGTCGAGATTGGCTGTATTCAATGGAAGACCTTTTACCCAATTAAAATTTCCGGCCCATGTAAGAGCGAAAGCGCCGTTGCCCCGACGCAAATAAACAGGGCCACAAAAGTTTTTGCCCAATTGTACACCGGCATCTGTGCCTGCACGGCTGTCCATATCAAGAACAACCCCATTTAACCTTAAGAATCTGTTTTAAACCATACTATTGAATTGCAAGGCGAATCACTTTACAAGTATTTCCTTTTCTGAGTTCAAGCAAGTAGGTTCCTGCAGCCATATTTCCTGCATCAAATGGTATTTGATATTCACCGGGAGGCAGTTCCTGTTTTGAAAGTATTACAGCCCGTGTTTTTCCGGTGATATCCTTCAAGGCGAGCTCCACTTTCTCCGATTGGGTTTGTTGAAATGATATTGTTGTCGAAGAAGAAAAAGGATTCGGATAATTCATTAGTGGGTTGTTTACGCTAAGCAGGCTTTCATTGATTCCCACTAACGGTTCATCCCATTGAGCAATATGTCCGGTGCTGGTAGAACCTGCAGTAGTAAATATCCCACCGGCGATAAGTTGTGTTCCATACACACATAGTGTTTGCACACCAAATGCGTTTGCCCCACCATAATACATTCCTCCACCCATGCTGCTCCATGTCGTTCCATCCCATTTCGCCACGCCATTTACGGTTTGACCGTTAGCTGTAGTAAACAAACCACCTGCTATCAGATTTCCGTTGTAGGGTTTCAACGCAAAAACATATTGATAAAATGTTCCTGAAACACCTCCACCCAGTGCTGACCAGGTACTGCCATCCCAGGCGGCAATATTATTTACCGGTACACTACCTGCACTCAGGAAAAGTCCGCCGGCTATAAGTTTCCCGTTATACTCTGTCAATGAATAAACAATATTAGAAATTCCACCACCTACTGCTGACCATGTGGTGCCATCCCACTTTGCAATATGATTGGCCGTTGTACCACCTGCTGATGTAAAAAATCCACCCGCATACAATTCGCCATTATACACCTGCAAGGCCATCACCTGACCTTGAGATCCTCCCATTCCCGTGCCCAGATTGAACCAATTGTTTCCATCCCAACCCACAATATAATTGGCGGGGAATCCATCCGCATCCGTGAAATAACCTCCGATAATCAAATCTCCATTGTACACAACCAACGAAGTTACCGTACCTCCCATGTCTCCATTGACATCTGACCAGTTCACACCATTCCACTTGGCAAGAAAATTCACATTCGTTGTACCGGCCATTGTAAACTGACCTCCTACATAGAGTTTATTGTTATACTGAACGATCGCATCTACTTCGGCATTTAATCCTCCTCCCAGGGCTGACCATGTACCTCCATCCCATTTCGCAATATGATTTGCAGAAACGCCTCCGGCAGCGGTAAATTTTCCACCAACAATTAAATCACCATTATAAATACCGGAGGAAAAGACCCAGTCAGAAGTGCCACCATTGAGACTATACCATTGCTGCCCTTCGACTATAGTGGTGGTTATACATAATAGTGTAGCGAAGAGTAATCTATTAATTTTATCTTTCATGATTTTCTATTCATTGAATTATTTCAAAATTTGATTGTTGTACTGACTCCATCTCCAAGTACATGTTGCAGAAGATAAAGAACTACGCATTTATCTCCTGCAACAGCCTTTGAAAGCTAAACTATTTTATCACCATTAACTTCACTGTTTCAAAATAATCTTCTGCTTCCGCACTCACGATATATGTTCCTGCTGCCAGACCTGAAATGTCCACCACATGTTTTATTTCATTTTCCCCACTCGTTTGCATTTCTGTAATCACTCTGCCAGTCAGGTCTAAAAGGCGAAGAGTTACAGGTTTGGTTTCATTCTGAATAAAGTAAACATTAACAATAGACTCTATTGAGGGATTAGGATAAACGCTAAGGCTTCCAGTATAGCTTTGCTGCATTTCTTCGCCATTCAAGCGAGGAGGAAGATTCGTCCAGATATCCACTTTATTTGAATAAATAGAATACTGCGGATAAGAGCTCCAGACTTCAGCACCTCCGGCAAAAAGCGCTTTATTACCATATGAAATCGCGGCTATCCCGAAACGCGGCTGAGACAGATATTCCACCGACCAGGTACCGGATGCAATGTCCAATACTTCGACTCTATCAGTGCCTGTATTGCCCCAGACCACCGTTCCACCTGCGAACATCACACGTTGAGGTGTTTGAGCAACTGTCATACTCATTCTTGGAGAAGAGATGGTAATAAAACTCCAGGTGTTCGTAGAAGCATCATATACTTCCACCCTGTTTGTGAGTGCGCCACTATTGGCAGTTGTTCCACCGGCAAAATAAACCTTATTCCCTACGGTTGCTGAAGCCATACCATATTTCGGTTGCGACATATTTACTACAGACCATATATTGGTAGCCGCATCGTATATATCTACACTTTTCTGATAAACGCCATTTGGATTCCTCCCACCTGCAAACAACACTTTTGTACCAACGACTCCCACTGTGATCAGCTCCCTCTTCGAACTGAGCAGAGCTGTACTCCAAAGACCTGTTGCATCGTCATAAATATCCACTTTATTACTTGCAGAATAAACTCCATTGATTATACTTCCCGATTCTCCTCCTGCGAAAATTACTTTACTACCAATAATAGCAACGGCCATATTATTCCGTGCTTGTGAGAGCTTAGCAGTGGTACGAACTCCCGTGTTGACATCAAAAATATCTACCCTGTTTGAATAGGCTAAGACCTGACGGCCGCCTGCAAATAATACCTTATTCCTACCGCGGCAGCTCTACACTTCTTGCCTGGGAAAGGTTAGCGGTAGACCATACATTCGTGGCACTATTATAGATGTCGACATTTTTATACATCACCTGATTCCAGACGGTGATAAATCCTCCCCCGGCGAAGTAGGCTTTTCCTCCGTTTGCGACCGCTTTAATTCCGGAACGTGCGGGCAAGAATGATTTGGTTGACCAAAGCCCGGTAGTGAAGTCATATATTTCATACTTTGCATTAGAGGGCGAAGATGGCTTTAGTGCCTACTTGTTGCGGGACCAGGTTGAAAGCGGGCGCAGATAGTGAATCGAGCGTCCATTGTGCATTAGCGGAGAATGTCGCGGCAAATACTGTGATTAATATTATGAATAATTTTTTCATGAATTATATTTTATTTTGATGTTAAGGAATGAATGAATGAATGAAGTGTAAATACTGCTTCATAATCAGCAATACGCTAACAGCTACCGCAGAATTTTTTAATTAAAGGAGAGGCACATCAAAAAATGATGAGTGTGCCCGGAATAAAAATTTACACCAATTGTGGAGGCTGCCAGATATCCAAAATACGCTCTTCCGGTTGTTCGATGTATTCAAAAACATACAACTCAGAACAATAAAAAGTAAAAATACTTGTTCCTGACACTTGTTGAATAAAAGGAGTACTATGAGCGATAAGCTGATGATGCGATTGAAAAGGAAGTTGATCATGTTTCTTCCCATGTTGAGGAGTTCCGGCATGATTCCTACCGTAATAATGTTCAACTAGAAAATTCGAAAATGAAATGTTGGAGCATATCTTTTGATGTTCGGTAAAATGATCAAATAATTGGGGTATCTTCATTACTTCCCCTATATTTATGGAAGATCCGAAGATAGACATCGCCATTAGATATGCCCACAATTTTCTCATATTACAAATATACCCTCATCTATCTTTTTTACCAATGACACTCATCATCTATACAACTAATGCTTTACAATTAATACTAATGCAATGGTCATATCAGCGTGCTGATTTCAACTTACTTTTGGATTTCATTAGAATACATGCGAATTAACGCTTCCCTCTCCTTAACGGCAAATACATCTTACTGAACAAGGAGATTTAGGGGTTGATTGGGCG
This sequence comes from Bacteroidota bacterium, assembly GCA_016721435.1. Taxonomy (GTDB): domain Bacteria; phylum Bacteroidota; class Bacteroidia; order AKYH767-A; family OLB10; genus JAJTFW01. The sequence goes on along the minus strand of JADKIC010000006.1, from coordinate 31,083 downwards.
ATGTCATCTGCCGGCCGGTCTTCGATCATGAACATGAAAATCATGAAATCAACTAAAAAGGCCATCGTTGATGACGACAGCCTTTTCACTATAATCTATGACCAAAAAATAATATTGGGGTGTTATTTCTTGATAATAAATGGCAAGGAATATACCTTACCTTCCTTCCATGCTGTAAGGAGATACATTCCCTCTGCCTCATTCGATAAATCCAGTAACAGCTGACTTGTCGATGGAATCGTGCGATGCACTTCTCTTCCATATACATCCTGAATAGTCAACAGATTTACAGAAGAGTTTACGTCTATGCGAAAAATTCCGCTCCCCGGGTTCGGATAAATCGCTAAGCCTATCTCACTGACTTCTCCAATACCGGCACAAGCATCCACTGTGATTACGGAAGTATCTCGTCCGATACAACCTGCTGTATCCGTGAAGGCATAGATTATATTTTTATTTCCTACCCCTGCAACTGTCGGGTTAAAAGTATTCCCCGTAACACCGGGGCCGGAATACGTACCACCGCCGGGATTGCCGGGAGTTAAAGTAATTGGAGTAGCATTTACACAAAGCAAGGTCTGCGTTTCTACATACGTCACTGAAGGAGCGTTCATCGTTACATTGATGGTATCTGAATTCGTGCATCCATTTGTAGCCGAAACCTGCACCCAATACGTCCCACCCGAATTAATCAGGATGGCCGCAATAGTGGATCCGGTATTCCAGAGATATGTTGCACCTGGAGTAAGTACTACACTAAGTGATATACTTGCCTGACAAATGTCCTGATCATTGCCCAATGCAGCAGAAGGAACAGGAAGAATTGAAACAGCAATGTCGTCCGTATTCGTACAACCGAGACCATCTGTAACAGTAACCGTATACGTTCCGGAGAGCGCTGCATTGATGGTTTGAGTGGTGGCATTATTATTCCAAAGAAAAGTATTACCAACATTTTGCGCGTCGAGCAGCACCGTACCGCCGCATTGGGAAACATCATTTCCCAGACTAACAACCGGAAGAGGATTTATCGTCACATTTACAGTATCTGTTCCGGAACAGCCGGCTGCATCAGAAACCACAACGCTATACTCGCCACCACTATTCACTGTAATCTGTGCCGTTGTTGCACCGTTGCTCCAGGAATACGTAGAATAGCCGGGTAAACTAATCACTGTCGAAGCACAAGCGGTTACATCTGAACCAAGGGAAACCGGTAAAAAGGGAGGGCAAACGGATATACTTTCACATTTGGTATGCTGACCACCGCAAGTATCGGTAACGGTCAGGCAAACATTGTACAAACCAAAGGTTGCATAGCTATGCGAAGGATTTTGCAGCGTAGAGGTATTCCCGTCGCCGAAATCCCAGGACCAGGAAGCCGCATTCTGAGAAACATCCGTAAAATCTACTGTGGGATACGTAGTAGTAAAAGAATAATCGGCCAATGCCGGAGCGGGACAGATGATCACTGTAGTACAGACGGTATCACTTACACAGGTACCTGTAATATAACTGCAAACGGTATAATTGCCGGGTGAAGGAAATGTATGGGTAGGATTAAAGGAGGTATCTAACGGTGATCCATCCCCGTAATCCCAAACGGAAGTAGAAGTGGGGCCTGTTCCGTTACTGAAGGAATAAGAGGTTCCCCCTTGCCAGGATTGTGTTACATTAAATGCGAAAGTGGTATCATAGTACATGAACACCCTGCTAATACTACCCGTTCCGGTGGACCACACTTCTTGCGGTGCAATTGTTGACAGTTCGTATTGCATACCAAACCGACTGAGAGTAACGGGGAAGCCATTGATTGACGATGCGAAGACCCCCGGTCCATAAGAGTTAATATCTGAGCGATTGCCAAGGATACCTATAATATCACCCGGTCCCACCTGAATATTTACAGGAATCATGCCCTGGCTCGAATCATTTTGTGTCAGATACAGTACTGTAAAATTATTAGTGGCATTTGCAATAGCGGGTGGTAACGAATCCAATCGTAATACAGCGATATTCTGGAGACCGCCAGAAGCATCAGTAGGCACTTCGAGTCCGGTGATGGTAAAGCAGGTAGGAGACGTAAACCAATAGCCACGCACATTACCTGTATAAGTGGTGGTTTGAGCAGGGAGAGGCATCTGGATTAAGTTTTGCGCGAAGGAGCTGATGCAGTTGCACAATACTATCCATGCGATGAGTAGAATTTTTTTCATGGATATTAAATTGGTAGGTTGGAAAACAAATGTAGTAAATAAAATTACATTTTGCTACCGGCTGCCAGCTGCCAGCTACCGGCTACCGGCTACCGGTTTTGGGTTACAAGCTTCCGGCTTCGGGCTACTAACAAATGATTGATTTAAAATATAGAACACAAACCTTGAACATTAAACTTTAAACTTTAAACTTTCAAGGCTATTTACAAAGTGTATTCTGCCGTTTAAAATGTCATATGACCGTTGGTGAAAAGTCGATCGGTGGCCCTTGACTTGTCAATCAATAAAAACAACATCTAAAACAAACAACAAGCATTATGAAAAACAAATCAACAAACTCAGCTTAAACAAAAGCACAATCTCCAATCTCAGCACAAATGCCCTTGATCAAATCAATGGTGGTATAAAAGGTTCAAAAGGATGCCCTCCTCATTCATTTTATTGTCCTTCAAATTATAGCTGCACTTTTGCAGACACTTGTAAAATCCGCACATTTTGACCATCATTTTTCGCGGCAGACTGAAACACTTGTAGGTCTCTTTCTCGGCTTTAACAAAAGCGCCTCTCTAATCTCACCACTCGATTTGGCATATCAATGATGGGTGCGACGCGTCAAATTTTACGAAGGCTATCTGCCAGTCTTATAGTTGTCTAACTGTTTGTGCTTCCATAAATATGTATACTATAAAGGGGGTAAGTCCCATTCAAATAACAATGCATATTTTCAGGAAATCCGTGAGGTTCCCTTTTAATTCCGCATTGGTTGCTGAATATATTACGGAATTGAAAATCGCTAAACCATTAAAATTGAATCAACATTATTCGATTCTAAGTAGGTGGTGATGCAAGGGGTATTCGGATGCGAAGTCAAAAACGGTTCCATCACAAGGTGCGGTTATTTACAAATACTACCGTTTACAAACCAAACGACCGCTAGATAGTTCTACACCAGCCTTTGCGGTTACCTGACTTGTCAATCAGCATAACAACAACTAACACATAAAAAACAAACATCATGAAAAAGTCAATCAGCAAACTCAACTTAAACAAAATGACCATCTCTAATCTTTATGCCGCTGAAATGCATCAGATGGTAGGTGGTGTTAAAGGTCCAAAAACGCAATCTGCATGCCGCCTCTGTTAAAACTGTCCTTCTACTGCTCCTGCTGCCTGTTCTGCCTGTAACTGCACTGTTGTAAAATAATCCTCTTAAGATTTATGAACCCGTAAGTTCATTTCATTCTCTAATAAACTAAACATGAAACACTATGAAAAAGTCTATCAACAAACTTTGTTTAAACAAAACAACTATCTCTAACCTTAGTCAATCTGACCTTGGTCAAATCAATGGCGGTAACAAGCAAACAAGACCATGCGCTCCTCCACGACTTTTAAAAATTGTCCTTCGTTTGGTATGGGAACTTGCTCTGCCTGCAACTGCTATTGTTAATGCTCCGAAATAATCTGATGAGTTACGAAACTCTATAAGTAAGCTTCTGCAAACAATCCTTTGGAATAAGTTCATCAACAATTTCTGCTTAAACTAAATCACCTTTATTTAAATTTTTTTCAGGGATATCTTCAAGGTGATACCTGCTTTTTTAGCAATATGCTAAAGATGTCATGTGACAAGATGAATATTTCAGCTCTAGATAGTTTTAGTTACCAATTCTTAAAAAATATTTCTTTGCTTAAACCTTCTTGCACCAAGGCTACGGTTGAGCAGCGGACACAGCGATTGACTGGTAGGTTAAATAGTTGGGACTAAAACTGTGTTAAGAGACTGATTTAACAACGGAGACCACTGTGGTAAGCACAGACGAAAACGGAGTAGGCTTGTATGTTGTGATGGAATGTGTGCGCTGTAGTATTCAGGAAAAATTTAAATTCAGCTCTATTTACTTAAAGCTACATCATGTCAATAAATCAACTTGTTTAACCCTACCTGCGACGAGGCATCGGCAGGCAGGCGCTACTGACGCATTGTGGAATGAAAACGGTTCCTTTGACCTGATTGAAAATAAGAGGCTTTGAACAAGACACTGCGGACTTTAAAACTGCAAAGAGAACTAGTGATTTAAAATTCTAATTGAATCCTTCTTAAAAAAACTACTTTTTCGAATGCAGAAGGGTATGTTTTTTCGTTCACTGCAATATCCGGGAGCCGTTTACAAATAACAAGCTACCATTTACAAAGCCAAACGACCGCTGGTGAAGAGTTCTATACGGTTCCCTTGTGGCCGACCTACCTTTGACTTGTCAATCAACGATAACAACATCTAACCAATAAAAAACAAACATCATGAAAAAGTCTATCCACAAACTCAGCTTAAACAAAATGACGATCTCTAATCTTTATGCCAATGAAATGAATCAGATGGTCGGTGGTGGTAAAGGATCCAAAGCTCCGGTGGTATGCATGCCTCCACTAACAAAAGGCTGTCCATCTACGGCTCCGGCAACTTGCTCAGCTTGTAACTGCACTGTTGTTAAATAATCCACAAGTAATTTATGAACCCGTAAGTTCATTTAAATCTCCAACAAATAAAAAATTATCATCATGAAAAAGTCTATCAACAAACTTAGCTTAAATAAAACAACCATCTCTAACCTTAGCAATAGTGCACTTGATCAAATCAACGGTGGTGCTAAAACAGCCAAATGCATTCCTAATCTTACTAATCCTTGTGGCACATTGGCCTGTTCAGCAGGATGTCCTACCGGAATTGGTTGCCCCAGTGTAATGTGCACCATTAAAAAATAATTGTACTCTTCAAAGTGGACCCGTAAGTCCAAGCAGGATGTCCTACCGGAATTGGTTGCCCCAGTGTAATGTGCACCATTAAAAAATAAAACTACTCTTCAAAGTGGACCCGTAAGTCCACTTCTTTAAATAGCAATGCGTTTTTTCAGGGAAATCCGTGGGGTTTCACATTTTTATTACCAATAGTAAGTGGCTTAGCGTTGTTGTAGCTATACCGAACTACAACCCGGACTTATCATCTCCCTGGTAAAACCCATTGGGCACCCATTGGTAGCCCGCCATTTACTTTAAATCGGATAACCATCTACAAGGCATAGTATACCATTTACAAAGCCAAACGGCCGGTTATAAATAGTTCTGTACGGTCCCCTTATGGCTGACCTACCTTTGACTTGTCAATCAACGATAACAACATCTAAAAAAATAAAACACACACATTATGAAAAAGAACATCAACAAACTCAGCTTAAACAAAATGACGATCTCTAATCTTTATGCCAATGAAATGAATCAGATGGTCGGTGGAGGTAAAGGATCCAAAGCTCCGGTGGTATGCATGCCTCCACTAACAAAAGGCTGTCCATCTACGGCTCCGGCAACCTGCTCTGCCTGTAACTGCACTGTTGTTAAATAATCCACAAGTAATTTATGAACCCGTAAGTTCATTTGAATCTCCAACAAATAAAAATTTCTCATCATGAAAAAGTCTATCAACAAACTTAGCTTAAATAAAACAACCATCTCTAACCTTAGTAATAGTGCCCTTGATCAAATCAACGGTGGTGCTAAAACAGCCAAATGCATTCCTAATCTTACAAATCCATGTGGTACATTGGCCTGTTCAGCAGGATGTCCTACCGGAATTGGTTGCCCCAGTGTGATGTGCACCATTAAAAAATAAAACTACTCTTCGAAGTGAAGCCGTAAGTTCACTTCTTTAAATAGCAATGTGTTTTTTCAGGGAAATCCGAGAGGGTTTCCCTTTTTTTGTTGTAGCAAAGCTCTCATTCAATTGTATTAAAAAGTTGAATCATTTATTTAATAAATATGGTCTTTTTCACCATTTCAACTTAACAGTTACTATACCTCAGCATCCATCAGCGCTTTCAAATCTATTCTTAGTATTTAACAACTCGTTATAACTCCGCATGGGTTATAAATACAAAAGTCCCTTTCAACTATTACGGAATTACAGTGCCTGCAAATACGTTTTCCTTAAGCGTAATCTCCTTCCAAAATTCCGGACCAATGGATTTAGTAAATGCATGTATCCTACAACCACAAAGACTGGCCGAAGTAGTTTATAAATTGATCAGACGGAGGGTATGGCTTAGTGTTGCAACTGTACTTTTTTGTTATTAAATTCGAAGCTTAATTTCATTAAATCAACTCATAAAATGAATTTACTGTACAAATTATCAATTAGATTTTTATTAATTTTAATCACCTGTGATTCTTACGCTCAGGTAATTGCTCCGGTTGACTCTGGTGGCGGAGGCGTTCCTGCCGGCCCCATGGATGAGTTGACCCCGGCTCAACAAAATGCCATACAAAAGGCTATTGATAAAAATATCGATTCGCTGGGACTTACCCCATCCGGGCAGCAATTGCTTCCTCCTGCATTGATCTGGCCACTTCAACCGGCACCCGGTAATACAGATCCCGGGTATTGTGGTATCTCGAATTATATTGACAGAAACCCTGCGTTTCCGAACCAGCTTCAGGATTATAACTGTGGAACAAGAACCTACGATTTGAGTTCAGGATACAATCATAGCGGGACTGATATATACCTCTGGCCATTTCCGTGGTATCAGATGGATAATAATCTGGTGCAGGTAATTGCAGCCGCACCCGGAACAATAGTTTATAAGTCCGACGGAAATTTTGATCGTAATTGTGGTTTTAATAACAACAACTGGAATGCGGTCTATGTACAACATAGTGACGGGTCAGTTGCCTGGTATGGACACTTAAAGACTGGCTCATTGACCACTAAAGCCATAGGACAAACAGTAGTGGCAGGAGAATATTTAGGAGTAGTCGGGAGCTCCGGCAGTTCAACAGGGCCACATCTACACTTTGAGTTGAGGAGTAATACCAATACTACACTAGACCCATGGAACGGCCCTTGCAATACCAATGCTTCTTTATGGGCAAATCAGGAACCTTACTATGTCAGCAAGCTCAATAAATTAATGGTAGGAAAATCTGCAGCCAGTTATCCCGCTTGCCCTACGCAGGAGTTACCCAATATTGCCTCGCAATTCTGCCAGGGAAATACCATTTATTGTACAGCGTCATACAGAGATCAACAGAATGGGCAACAGGTTTTGCATAAATTAATTCAGCCCAACAATGTGGTTTGGCAACAATGGACGCAGACGTTCACTACCTATTATAGTGGTTCATGGTGGTGGTATAGCTGGGTATTACCTTCCAGCCCGCTTACAGGCACCTGGAAGTATCAGATAATTTATCAGGGAGTAACGAGTGAAACCACCTTTAATGTAAGTACAAACGTAACAGCAGGCATCTCCATAACAAGAACACCATCCGGAGCAGTATGCGCAGGGAGCAGTGCCACCTTCAATTCAAGTGTTACCAATCCGGGACTTGCACCAGCGTACCAATGGAAGAAGAACGGAGCCAACGTTGGAACCAATAGTTCAACCTATACAACTACTTCACTTTTAAATAATGATGTTGTAAACTGTACATTAACAAGCAATGCGAATTGTGTGACCAATAGTCCGGTGGTTTCAAATTCCCTGACTGTTACGGTAAGCCCGAATGTAACACCGGCCGTTAGTATTACAAAGAGTCCTGCCGGCAACAGATGTAAGGGAAGTGCGATAACATTCACGCCTACACCAACCAATGGAGGAGCCACCCCGGCCTACCAATGGAAAGTTAACAATATAAATACCGGCACAGGCAACTCACTTGTTACCTCAACGCTAAACCATGGCGACTCCGTCAAGGTTATAATGACTTCCAATGCATCTTGTGTTACCAGTGCGACAGCCACTTCAAATACAATTACTGCTCCTGTTTATGCATGTTCTATTAGTCTATTACTGAAAACAATCATTGAAGGTCTCTATGATGGAGGAACAGATTCGATGATAGCCGCAATAGATCCGATCAATCTGCCGCAGTTAAGTGATAGTTTGACCATATTCCTTGCAGACTCCGCCTCATTAAATCTGGTTTCTTCCAGTACAAAAGCACTGAGCAGAACCGGTGAAGCGCTGTTTACCTTCTCAGGATTAATTCCCGGAAACAGATATTACATCGTTGCCAGACATCGCAGTACAATAGAAACATGGAGCAAACACAGCATGTTATTCCCGAATGAGTTTCCTCAGTTTGATTTTTCTACTCCGTAGGGATATAGGGAGAAATCGAATTTAGTTGGTTAATTCAAATGTTAAAACATTGCGGATTATTTATTCGAGAAATTTTTCTCAACTTTTAGATTGTTCGGATTTGGGGGGTACTTACAATTGGAAGTAAAAAAGGAGGTATCCCGGATACATGGAATTGTCCTTCGGTAGGTTTCAGCCTGGTGTCTGCGAACGTTATCAGCACTATTGTTATTCGTTTACTCCGGCCGCTTATCATAATTATGGATTTCCGTCCGATAGTTGCTTCTGCAATGGAACTGGCCTTTTATAATTAGAGATTCAATAGTAGAAAAAATGATTTCTCTCAGAAAAGTAAAACCGGTAGACGCAATGCATCGATATGGGAAATGCTGTCGCTACTTACTTGAAATTTACTTCAAAATAAAATCCTCCACACTCATCAAATAATTCTGAATACCCATCGTGGTTTGAATCGAACCATGATCCGCACCCGGGATCCGATGCGCCTCCTTGTACAACCCGATATAATGGTCGTACACCACCTGCCCGTGCGTATCCACATTTAAGAAATCATCTGCTTCTCCGTGAATCCAGAAAAAAGGCTGATCCACACGCCGGATTTCTTCCGCATTGTTCAACGTGAAACTCGTAAAAAATGCTCCGGGTAACGCGAGACCGGTGCCATCCTGAATCATCACTTCCGGAGAAGCAAAGGGCGCTTCCAGGAGTATTTTAGAAGGCTTGAGAGAATATTGATGTGCACACATCTTCGTTGCAGGAGCGCAACCTAAACTAAAACCATAAATAACGAGTCTTTCTTTTTGAAGTCCCTTGCTCTTTAACCAATTCAACGCCGCATCTACATCCGCATAGAGTCCTTCTTCATCCGGATGACCATCCGACATGCCAAAACCACGGTAGTCCATCATCAGCACACCGTAACGGTTTTTACCTCCTGTATTGGCCAGCAATTGCGCACGCGGCCAGTAGAAATCCATATGATCACGGTTACCGTGACAGTACATGATGACTGTATCAACACCGATGCGACTGATGTCACCAATGTAAACGGCATAGATGGTTGTAGCAGAATTTTCATTCGCAGTTTGAGAACTCAAGGTGAACAAATGAACCAGACTGTCAGGAATAGCATAGCTCGCGTTCAATTTGAAATCCACCTCACCTTCATAATTCTTCAACCGGTACTCCGTAATTTTTTCATTGTTGAACAGGTTATCGTCCAGCGTGAGGCATCCTGTGAACAGGAGCAACAAAGGAAAGAGGGAAATCAACTTTTTCATTTTCAGAATTTCAATGTATAACCAAAGAACAGGGCGCAGGCTCCGTGCGTTCTCAGCGGTGTTTTATAATCGATGACCAGTCCTTCATTGGAAAGGTTGGGAGCAACAATTCTGAATTCGGTGTTAAAGCAATGCTTTTTCCGTTGAAAGGAATGACCGATTGCGGGCATAAACAGCAGGTGATTTTCCTGCTTTTCATTATTGGCTTTTTTCCTGGATAGTTCAAACCAATTATCCAGGCTCAGGTAGATAAGATCGTTGTGTTTCCCGTATTCCCAATAGGTGCTGACTGCCAGTTGCGGGTAGAGTTTCCGGGCATCGCTGTTTCGGTAGATGATATTGGCGACAGGAGTAATGCATACCGCAGGTTGAAATTCCCTTTGCTTTACAATTTGCTTTGTCAATCCCAGTTCGAACTGAAAATTTCCGTATAGTGCCGAGGTGACATTTAAAGCTCCGAATCCGGTGGTTGTTTCATTAAGACCGTACCCATAAGCCAACGTCAGAAAAGGCATGGGTATGGTTGTTCCATTATAATCGAACAACACTCCACCCAAAGAAGCATTTAACGCCTGCTGCTGTTTTTCGAGCGGCTTCACAAAGCGTTGCGGGGCACAAGAGGAGATTAACAAACCCGCGATAAACAGTACGCTGTTCAAAGTAGTTTGCAGTTTTAACATGCCATATGCATCATCATACGAAACTAACTGTTTCCGGTAATCCGGAAGATGAAGATTGGTAGTTGCAAGAATGATTTATATCAATTTGCAACCATGTTACTTTCAAGAAATGAAAAAAGTAGCTGTATAACTTCAATATATACATCCCCTACTTAAGGTAAAGGGTATCCCCTTGCATCTCTTTCGGGATGTCAAAAATATTATACAACTTTTCACTCCTTAACGTACTGACCCCAACGTTATACTCCCGTAAACAATCAAGCCAATTTTTGCTGCCGAATTACCGCGGAAAGTATTTCAACGATAGCGTCCGTTTCTTCTTTACTCCTTTTACAAAACGCATGGTCTGCGTACTTTGATTACAGGTGTATCTTACCACGTACAATCCTGCGGGCAGTGTGCTGATATCTACCTGTGTCATGGCTTCCTGAACTGTCTCCCACATTATCAATTTGCCGGAAGCATTTATTATCTGTAGTTGCGCGACCCCTTCATCAAAACGCTGGAGTTGTATGTAATTGCTTGCGGGATTCGGAAACAAGTATGGAGATATGAACCCTTCTTCATTCTCCGCAATCCTGTCGGGCAATGGCGAAACAATAGCGGTTGGTCCGAACTTAAGGATCGTTGAATAGCTGAGGAAACTTATTGTCGCGTATTTATATCCTGCCGCATAGAGCGCATTTTGAGAGGAGGAGTACGCCAATCCTTTTACATCGATTCCTTGGGTGCCGGAAGTAGATCCTGAACTTTCCAAATGCGTCCATTGTTGCACGCCGGAAGAATTATAAGCAAGCACCAGCTGGTAGGGCTGATAATAGGTGGGTGTGGGGAAATAAACAGTTCCTCCAACGTAAATAGTTCCGGAAGGGCTTACCAGCATCGTGGTGGCTTTTTCTTCGGAGGGGCCGAAAGCACCATTCAGGAAATTATAGACTTTATTCCAAATCGTTGCTCCGTCGACCGGGTTCAGTTTACGCAACTGGATGTTCGGACTATCGGTACCGGAGACAGTGGTTTTAATTGTTCCGCATGCAAACAGTTCGCCGGTAGTTGTGTAGATGATTTCAGCTCCGGCGTCATCGTAATTACTGGTTCCCGCATACTTCTTGCTCCAAATTTTTGTTCCATCACTGCCGGCAAAGCGAACCACCACCCAATCATAATTACCACTGGCATTGCGTCCGCGTCCGCAAACATACATGTCGTTGTTAACGGGATCATAGCTTACGGAAACTCCTTCATCGGGTTGAACAGCTCCGGAAGTAACATCATGGTATTTGGCCCATAGCTGAGCGCCGTTACTCCACACTTTCAACCCCAGGAGTCGTGAACCCAAAGTGGCACTAGTATAAGAACCGGTGATATTGCAAACGCCATTGGGTTCAACGGCCAGTGCTTTCGCCTCGTCGTAATAATTGCCGGTTGAAGAATAGTATTTTTTAAATAATTGTGTTGAGTTATTGTCCAATTTGACTAAAATAATGTCGCCTCCGGTAGTGGTGCGGGTGGTGTTCCCAAGTATGTAGATGTTTCCAAAAGCATCAAGTCCTGCATCCACCGCAATGTCATTGGGGTTTCCCAGCGTGTTAATGCTGAATGACCAGATGGTATTTAAAGAGGTATCCATTTTAATGATAAACATATCCTTGTCATTGGGAGCTGTACCAAATGTTGCTGTGCCGATTACATAAATATAGGGTTCAGCAATGAGTACCTTAATGGCTTCATCCGTTTTTAGTCCGCCATAATAGTCAAGAAATCTTTCGTTCATAATGGAGCCAGTGCTGTTGTTTATTTTCCGAACGAGCGCATCATTTTCTACTACGCCGGGGTTGGCACCAACCGTGTATCCGACAGCGATCGTATTTCCTGAACTGAGGGCCTTAACATCATTGTAGGCTTCCAGAGGAGGGCCATAACCCAATGCACTTGTTACAGGTCGCTGATGTTGTTTCGACCATTGAAGAGGACCTGTTGTTTGACCGGTGACATTTCCAGCTGAAATGACCAATGCAAGAATTAAGAGTGGTAATTTTAGTGACATTGATTTATCAATTTTAAAATTCACAACAATTTATAACAATTTATACAAACTGCTCCTATGATTTATGTTAAAAAATTTAAAATTTCGTGGATTTCAAAATAACACCATCGCTTTTATGCTTTTATTATATTGTAATACAACACAATGCATTAAAGCACGCCGCTAATTGGTGTTCTCACCATCGCGCCACGGCATAACCAATTTTGCCTCTGTCACTCCCTGATCCAATTGTTAGAAGATATGCAGTAAAATACTGTTGACAGTCCTATACGTTTGCAGACGTGCTTTCATCATAATTTCTATTACTGATTCCTGACTTGTAACGCTTCGTACGGTGCGTTCCATTTTACTATAAATTCGGTTATTTTGTGAGTACTTACAATATGTCTCGCGCCTAATAAAATGTCGTCCTTTAGGTGGTTGTACTTCCAATGAAAATATAGAACCTTGATAAACCCATGTGATACACTTCGATAAAATAAAATTCCCGAATCAATAAAACCGAATTCACTTCTAAGCAGTAAAACAATCTTTCAAATCGAACACTTCTCCTCCCACAAAATTTCCGGGCGGTCATCAGCAAAACGGAAACCAATTATTCTTCATACTTCACCAGCTCTCTATCGATTACAATTTTCTTTTCACCACCATTGGGTCCGCTGATGATATAAGATTGTGCCAAATCAGCTCCTAACAGTTTCACGAACTTGGCGCGAATCTTTGCCATTTTTTCGCTGAGGGAATTGCTATCGGCACGACAAAGGTCTTCCACCAATTTTTCGATCACGGCTCTGTCGTCGCGGCGGCTGAGCAAGTGCATATACTCTGAAAGTTCAGTGCGGTGATCGACCACATCGCTGACTTTAATACCTTCCGGATGATTCAGGAACAAGAGATAGACGCCCAGTTCAGCAGGGGTAAGATTGATTTTAAGCATTCCAAGATCCGGAATATAAGGGCTTTTGTTCCGGCCTTTCAGCAGTAGTGGTAACGGGTTTCTCACTAAATCATAGCGTTCCCGAAACAGCAGTTGCCGACGAATGCTATCCATCATTTCGAAAGTATAACGGATATGCACATGAGAGACTTTGCGATCTGCAATAATTTTCTGACAATCGGGACAAATATCGGCAGTGCGTAGTTTAAATGAGATTTCTTCCTTCTGTTCGCAGAAATCGAGGATACAACCCCGTGCGGTTTTATGCATGGCGGTAAACATTTCAGAAGGTTTATCAAACATGATCTGCTTCAGGAGGATGCTTACTATCTGATAGGCGATCGGATACCGGTTATCACCGGCGGCATATAGTTCCCATTGCTCTGTATGCACGAAATAGTTGTTGGGCGTTTCTTCATCGTATCCTGAAAACCAATTGGGGTAATTTCCATAGTCGGTGAGGAGGATGACTATATCCTCTGCAGGTATACCAGACTTCTTTCTAAAGTCATTATTTGCATGAAAAAGGTCCTTCCATGAAAGGCGTTCTACTGACATTTCAGCACTATACATCACCCTGGATTCCATTACTTCCTGACGATGATATTTTTCATCATCCGGGAACAATAGCTTCACTTCGTCCTGTATGCTGAGCTCAGCAGGATGGCCATGTGTATGAAATGTAAATGGCCCCGGAATATGCTGCAGGAAATCACAGACTCCAAAATAGAGGGCATCCTCCACTCCATCCGTACGTATCAGGTAAACATTCATAATGTTAAATATCGCATTTTCTTTTCAACCGGACTAAACATTTATGTACGAATTTTTCATCTTCTACTGTTTTCATTTGGCGGTAATATTCAAGCTACAGCAAATCTACCACTTTAAGATCAGCTACCTCTGACTGACGACAGGCAACCGCGGGGACGCAGGGTCTACTACGCTAAAGCTTCGAAGACCGAGGGACTACTACGCTAAAGCTTCGAAGTCCGAAGGTCGCCTTCGCTAAAGCTTCGAAGCCGAGGGGTCAGCTTAGGGACAGACTTCGCAAGCTCACCTTGTAAAGCTGATCAGGACTACTCGCTAAAGCTTCGAAGTCCGAAGGGCGCAGGGGAAAATCATAATAAATCAGCGGCTCCTCAAAATAGTATTGATTTGATATTTGTCTTTAATGATCCGAAGTTAAAGTAGCCATCAATTTTTTCAATCACCTTATTGATCAATTAGACTTACAAGGGTTCTCGCAGAGGCGCTGAGCCGCAGAGGGAGATGCGCAAGGTCTACTTCGCTAAAGCTTCGAAGTCCGAGGGCCTACTTCGCTAAAGCTTCGAAGACCGAAGGTCGCCTTCGCTAAAGCTTCGAAGACCGAGGGACTACTTCGCTAAAGCTTCGAAGTCCGAGGGACTACTTCGCTAAAGCTTCGAAGTCCAAGGGAAGCGCGAGGTTTTAACATGTACCTCAATTCTTAAAGAATCCTGTCTTTCGCATTCCTCTTCGTTTATGTTCCATATAATCATTCAGCGTCACATTCATCTCCTGCATGGCGCTTGCCAAATGGGATTTTGATACGGAACGCACCTCTTCACGGTCGATGTTAAGTCGGCGGGCGATACTCAGGCATCGATATCTGCTCCAACAAAACTAAACGACCAACGTTCTGTTCTTTTCCGATTGCTAATCTTCTCCGCTATCTGTTTATAGGTAAAAAACTGCGATGCATTTTCCTCACCATCCGTCAACACTACGATCACCACATCATCCTCCGGACTGAGCAGTCGTTCTGTATCCATTATTCTCATACCGATGGCATCCAACAGCGCGGTTGATCCCTCGGGTACATACTGACGCGAGGTCAAGAGTGGGGCTTGTTCCGGCCCCAGATGTGAATACAACGTCGTCACTTCTGTATTAAAGAGCACCAGCGAAACCACCATTTCTTGTCCGGGCATCCGCTCTGCCAGCGAACGAATTGACAAAATCTGATTATTTACTGCATTTAAAGTTTCACTACGAACATTGGACATGCTCCCACTGGCATCAAGGATTAACTGATAATAGGTTTTCGATTTCATCTTTTCTTTTTTGATGAAACAAAGGTAGGGTCACCCGGCTATGGTAACTAATTTCGACAAGCTTGTTGGGGTTGCACCAATTGAAGCAGGCTAAAAATTCCAACACAAAAACAAAAAACCTTCTACCTCAAAAGCATATTCTCTTTAGGTTGTTCAAAGTGACTTGTTAAAATAGATTAAAAGAAATCCAGGAAATCTTCTTCTTCCTCCTCTTGCTCTTTAAAATTCTCCAGCACTCCCTTGATGATTGCCTTACGTAATTCCTTGGAATGCTCCATATCACTCAGCCCTTCTTCCAAAAAACGCCCTCTGGCTTCAAGCATTTTTCTTGCTTCTTCCGGTTTCCAATACTTCAAACGATCAGGTCCATCCGCTAAACTGCAAATAAAAGAATAGTCCCTGTGATAGACGAGAGCAGCTTCATTTCGCTGCAATTCTCTTATCTGATCTTTGAAAACTTCCAAATAAATTTTTAGGTGATCTTCATCCATTGCATTCAAACGATCTTCGCTGCTGTTCATCCATTCTTTCTCCAGCAGGAGCAGGGAATACAGATCATTCTCTTTATACGCAATCGTCAATTTTTTCATCAACTCGTCCTTCCTTAACCGTTCATCCGGATCTTTCTCCAGGTCGGGATGAAGTACTTTTGCCAATCCTTTATAAATAGAACCGATACTTCTTCTCCTTGCCTCCTCTTTTTGGGCCAGTTGTTGTTCCCGCAACAATTCCTTTTTCGATAACTTCTTCTTTTTAGTCTGCGGTTCTGCTTTTGCCTGCGCTTTTGCTTGTGCTAACTTTTCAGCGACTCTCCTTTGCACTTCTTCAGGCGATAAATCACTTGACAACCCACTAAAGTCCACTTCCAGACCTTCGGCTTTTAATTGTTCCTGCAAATTGCTCATCATGTTTTCGAAAATCAACTTTTCAAATACACGGACATCTTCTTTATCCTCCGGATCGACCGAATACGCTATGTCCTCACAGACTTTCGCAATTTCCCTGAGGCGTGCTTCATCCTCCCCGGATAGTACCATCGACAGCATAAACATGGCATCAATCTCCTCCAATATAAAACGCGCAAACAACTCCTTTCGCTTCTTCGCCTTTGTCATTTTACATTCTTCAAAATAAATCTGCATCCACTTCATTTCCGATTGCACTTTCCTTTCTAAAACCGGACGCAAATACTGTTCGGTATAGGCTCTCTTTTTATCCAGACTCTCCTTCGATTTTTCATACTTCAGCCGGGCACTCTCCAATTGAACTACGAGTTTATTAAATGCGATTTGCGCCGGGTTAGATGCCGCGATTTGCTTATTGATTTGAATGGAAGTACCGGAAGTTGCCATTTGAAGAGACGATGTCAGTATAGAAGATTTAGAAGGGGCGAGCTATAAGAGTGTGGATAGATCGGGAGGAAGGAATTCCTAATGGTGATGCAAGGAGAATTGTCTCTCTGAATAATGGATAAAATTAAAGGATTGAATGCTATTTGGCAAGAGAAATGGGAGATTCAATTACCTTGTTCAAAAAATTTCATCCCCATAGCTAAAATAGCCCTGTTGCAGGTCAAACACTTTCAATTTATAGCCCAATATTGACTCGTTTTGACCCGTATTTTTATATTTATGAGTTGATAAGATATTTTGATACTGAATGTGTCCTACCAAACTGTGGATGCTCTCGATTAGAAAAGGCGATGTTGTTGTTCTATGAACAGAATTATCTTTCCGCTGTTAAAAGTATTTTCATCAGTTAATTTGATTTTGCCGTGAAAACTTATTTTTGATGGAATGGTATCGAATATTATATAATTTAGAATGTTTTATATTAACACAGTCTTCTTCCGGAAATTTTTCGTCCTTCCAATCCGAAACACAAACCTATATAACCTGATGTTTAAAGACTGAAAATATTTCTGCACACCACAAAGACATAAACTAAAGGTTTCTACAACCTCTAACTGGTTACCTTCTTTTGTTCCGTAAAAAATGCACTACGTTTTTTAGTATTAGCGTTTGCCCAGATTAAAGCCTTATGTGTCCCTCAACTTTATTGGAAAAAACAACTTTCAAACTAATTAATTGCTTATGTTAATAGTCATTAAATCTCTTTCATATTCCTTTGTTAATAACTTTTACCGAAAAAACTTGTACAATTCAAATCGGAAAATAACTTTGCCTATAATATAGTATAAGTCGTTACTTTGTACGCTAGGGTGCGTATTACTGTATCTGCCTTAATTTTTGTTTTTAGCCCTTGTCCTTATAGTGTGTAATTTATAGTATTTGTATTTGACCGGTCTCTATTAAAATTAAAAACTAACTAACCTGATTAACAATAGTCCGATTTATTAGTGACACTCGACGATTAGATTTTCTCCCTAGTGTGATTTCTTCAAAGATTAGTGATATATTCCATTCAATGACGCATTTAGTTCTATCCATTTAAGTGCTGAAGATCCAATTTATCTAGTAATCGTTCCGGCCAGAGCCGGTCCTGTTATTCTCTTGTGATAGGCGTAATCGCTTGTAATTGACATATCGATTTGTTCTATACTTCTTCTTATTGATTATTCATATGAATAAAAATGCTTCACCTCTTGCTTTTGTAAATTTAGAAAGTATTAAATTCCACTAAACATTGATTTATGAAAAAACCTCTTACCACCTTCCAGATTTTAGTTATTCTGATTACATGCATTCTTCATGGTAACTTAGGTGCCCAGCAAAGCACCGATAATTTATTTAAGCGATCCAACGGTGTAATGCAAGAGTTCAACACGCTAACTCCGGATCAATACATTATTTACTCTCCGGAAAATGTTAAATCGCTTATCGGACTTGATAATAATGCGGATCTGATCTTTATTCGATCCTCCAACGATCAGGTTGGAATGATTCACTATCGCTTTTATGAATCTTTCAGAGGAATACCGGTGGCAAATACCATGTTGATTGTTCATACCAAAAATAATTTAATAACCGGTTTCAGTGGTTCTTTTATTCTAGATTTTGGTGTTTCAACAAATTTAAATATTACGCCTTTAATAAGTGCAGAAAAGGGGATACAAGCTGCTATTGATTATGTAAAAGCTGAAAAATACGCCTGGGAAGACCCTACGCTAGAAAATAAACTAAAGGTGGAAAGTGGCAATACTAACGCTACCTTTTACCCTCAGGCAACATTATCATGGTTCATTAATGACGAAGGCTATGATCCGTCGAAAATGAAACTCGCCTATAAAATAAATGTGTATGCGACACAACCTTTAGGTAAGGCGAATTATTTTATAGATGCCCAAACCGGTGTTGTTATCAACAGTCAGAAGGAAATTTTTCATTCCGTTGTTCCCGGAACTGCTGTAACACAATATAGCGGATCCAGAAATATAAATTGCGAATCAGTTTCTCCCGGTGTTTATCAATTACGGGATATGAGCAAAGGTGCCGGATTGATTACTTTAAACGGGGCAAATAATCTTGATTACGTAAACAACTCTACAAACTGGAGCTTATCACTTCCTGACCAATATGCACTGGATGTTCATTATGGAATATCTTCTTCTTATGACTACTATCAAAGCCTTTTTTCGAGGAACGGAGTTGATGGTTCGGGTTTAATGCCTACTTGTTATGCTAATAAATCAGGGGTGAATGAAACGAATGGATATGCCGTGGCAATCCTCTCTCCTATCGCGATGAATATTGAATTTGGAAATCGAACATCTGATAATTTGGGCTTTGCTTCTATTGATCTGTGCGGTCATGAATATACACACGGGGTAGTTTTCATGAGGGCATAATCAGTTCAACTGCCGAAGGAGAAGCCATTACTGAAAGTCTTTGCGATATCATGGGTAAATCAATTCAGTTTTGGGCCAAACCAAATGATATTGATTGGCGTCTGGGTAATGATATGAATGATATTGCAAGGTATGAGTAACCCCACGTTACTCGGGCATCCTAAGTGCTATCAAGACGGTAATTGGCTTAACAATGGAAATGCCGGACAAATGTCACATACAAATTGCGAAGTGGGCAATTATATGTATTACTTATTAGCGAATGGTGGAACAGGTACAAATTGCCTGGGAAACAGCTATTGTGTTAGTGGAATCGGTTTACAGGAGGCTGAAGCGATCATCTATCGGACACTTACTACATACCTGACCTCAGGTTCTGTATATTCAAGCTGGAGAATAGCTTGTATTCAGGCTGCGGTGGACCTATATGGTACAGGATCGAATCAGGTTGAACAAGTGAAGAATGCTTGGTATGCAGTGGGCATCGGAACTACCGGTATAGTGAGTGGCGCATTAGCAGCAGAAATTATCAGTCAAAGCACTTTTTCCTCAACAGAGGTCTGTGAAGATACCTGGCAATATGTTGAAGTCGCATTTTCATGTTCTACGGGTCCATATACAGTTACGATTTGTGATAACAACGGTCTTCAGACTGTTTTTCCGAATGCAGCTAATCCAACACCAATCACCTCTAACACGGTTAGATTATTTTTACCTGTCAATACCAATAGCCACACTTTCACACTTTGCGGAGTCAGCAATAGTGGTGGACCAGGTGTAATAACGGGAACCCCTTCTCGATCCTTTAATGTGGTGAACTGTTGTCCCAACCTGTTTGTAAATGGTGATTTTAGTTCTAGTTCCAATTACTGCGATATTTCACCTTCATCTTCTCAATTTAATTGCTCTAATCAGGTTGTTGCAAACCGGCGAGAAGTATTTTTCACTTCCTCTATCCAAAGCACTGTTAACTTTGGCAATTATTTATTTATTGATGGGGCTACAATCCCAATGACTGTACAATGTGATTATCCTAATATTGGCCCACCACCAAACAAAAACTGTATTTGCCAAACTATTGACCTGGTTCCCTGCGCCGATTATTCTATATCATTTTTTTACTATGGTGACGACGTCAACACCCGTTTTCAGATAAAAATAAATGGACAGTTTATCGGATCTGCTATACCGATGCAAGTGAATCCATCCTGGGGAATTGCAACTGTAAATTACCACAATGACCTTTTAAATGGCCCTTCTGAAATCTGCATTTCAGAAGTGAACACGACTTGCCCTTCTAATGATTATGTACTAGATAATATAATAATGAAAAGGATTGGAGCAACTTGTAGCGGAACCGCATGTGTATGCGAGCCCTGCGATTCAAGTTTGTTAACTGACAGTCTGATTATCAATACTGGTTATGATCCTTTTACCATGACCGCTTTACCATTTTCCCCTCCAGGCCAGCAGGACGCATTCTGGAAAATCACGGCTATCCCGTTTGCATACAGTCCAACATTACCGGCACAACCGTATGTTGTAGGTTCCTTTTCAGATGTTCCCTTTTATTTTTCTTATCCGAAAAGCGCGTGGATATGTCCTGATATTTCAGGCAGCCCTGGTCTTAATCCTGTAATACCATGGACTATTTCCTATGATTTTTGTATCTGTGAAAACGATTCTGTTACTTTTCAATTTAAATCCGGAAAAGATGATTCATTGCATATTTATCTCGATAATTACTCCCATACATTTCTGTCTGGATCCGTGGCACCACCAGTATATGGAGGACAAGACTACGGAACAACAACAATGTATCTTGTAAAAGGCAAACACAGTCTAAATGGGGATCTATATAATTTAGCAGGAAAGGGTGGCTTTGACCTGGCAGGGACGATCAAAGTGATCACCTCTTAAAATATGGTTCCTGTGATACCCTCTTCCCTGTTGCAGATGCAGGTACGGACCAGGAAATCTGTGCTCCCTCCACTTGTGTAACCCTTTCCGCTGCCCCTTCACAGGGAATTATATCTTACGAATGGTACATAATAAATGGCACCAATACTTTTCTGAGTAATGGCATGAACACAACAGTTTGCCCGACAACCAGTACCTGTTATCTCCTCGTAGTAAGCAATATTAAAGGCTGTAAGGACAGTGATACAGTATGTGTAAATATACTTCCACCTACCCCGGCTACCTGGTCCCAATCCCTGCCTGAGTTATGCAGTGGAGATGCATCGGTTCTCCTGACAGGAGGACAACCTTCGGGTGGATATTATCAGGGTAATGGAGTTTACAGCGGGAATTGGTTCAACGCAGGGTTAGCAGGTGAGGGAATTCAAACCTTATATTATTACTATACTGACACTTGCGGGAATACGAACGTTGTATCGAACACCATCAGCGTAATAGATTGCCCATGTGAGCCTACTATTTGCCAAGGATTAAATGATAATAATCTTCATGAGTGGCAGGCTCGTCCGGGGTATTCACAAATCAATGTTCAGTTAAGTAACAATTTATCTATAAACGGAAGTTCAGATTATTATATACTTACCACTGATCAAACCGGTGCTTCAATGCTGATGGCCGATACTGCTTTTCAAGGCAGATGGTGTTGCGGTGAGTTTTGTTATGATTACCGGGTTTTTGATGATGGTGATTCTACTGCGGTGCTGGACATCTATCCTGTTTTCTATATTATGAGGGATACAAAAGGATTCAAATTCACTTCTTCAATTGCTGTTAATGAAAATAACGGTTGGCAGCATATTTGCGCTCCGGTAACAAATTGCAACCCGGCACCGATCTCAACGCTTGGCGTATGGGAACCAATGCCCGGCACAGCAGCCAACGATTGGGATCCTGTAACGAATCATATTGATTCTGTATTCTTCCATACAGAATTTAACTACGGCGATGAAGTCAATGCCTTTGATAACATCTGCTTCAACTCAACTCCATTGAGCGTATCATTGATAAATCCTGCATGTACTGATTCCATTTACGCTCTTGTATCCGGATGTTGTGGCCCATACAATTACCAATGGTCAGAACCTTCATTTGGAAATAGTGCAAATATTGGAGGCGCTATTCAATATTCAACTTATACAGTAACTGTTACAAATTCAACTGGAGAGGAAAGCAGCGCTACCATTACACTGGTTACCTCTCCGGATTGCTGCCTTGATACATGTGATTATTTCGAACAGGGTCCTCACAGCTGGATGAATAGCATTCCCGGCGCCCCTGTTTTTATTCAAACTCCGGGAACAAGCGGTCTTCCTTCGGATCACTTTTTAATGATTCCTAACTCCGGATTTTCGCAAAGATATCTGATCGCAGACAGTGCTTTCCTGGGGAAATGGTGTTGCGGGGAACTTTGCTTTGATTTCAAAATTTCAAATGACTATGGTCTTCACTTTAATCCGGGATTTGAAATTTCAAATGGCGTCTTGACATTCAGATTCATTTCTTCAACCAACGTTAGTCAGGCTTCAGGTTGGCAGCATATATGTGCACCGATTTCCGATTGTGGATTTCAAAGTGTCTCCAATTTGGGTAGCTGGACACCGGTACCACCTGCCACAGCAAATGACTGGAATACTGTTTTAAACCACATCACCTCTCTTAAATTTATAATTCCTGCATCATCTAGTTATGACGGTACTGTATTCACAAGTTTTGACAATGTATGCCTAAACCCTTCCGTCTCGCATGTGTATATTGAGCCCTCAATTTGTAATGATTCTCTTTGTATCAGAGCTACCGGTTGTTGTAATTCTTTCAGTTATCTATGGTCAAATGGAAGTACGACCGAGTGTATTGGTGGTTTAATTGAAGGGAATGTTTACACGGCAACAGTAACAGATCAGAATGGTATTACTTATACCGCTTCACTCGCGGCTCCTCCCAGATTACATGTTGAGTGTTTTGGAGGCACTGCTAATTCTTGTGCAGGAATAATTCCTACAGGTCAAATTACTGCAACGACTTTTGGAGGTACGGGAATGAAAAGTATAATTGTAAGAAGGGATGGCCCCAATGGTCCAATAGTAGCCAGTAGTTCAGCGCTGCTTAATCAGTCTTATATTTTTAACGGACTAACGGCAGGACACTACTGCATTTTTGTAGAGGATGCTAATGGCTGTAAAGATTCCTGTTGTTGCGATTTACTGCCTTTCATCTGGCTACCTGGTAAAACGCAAATTCCGCCTCTTTGCTCTAATTCATTTGATGGTAGCATAGATGTTGGAAATTTTACAAATGGTAACTTCCCTTACTCTTACAACTGGAATAACGGAGCAACTACCGCGGCTATTAGTAATTTAGGCCCTGGCTTCTATGTGGTAACAATTACCGACTTCAACGGTTGTACAATTGTTGATTCAACTACACTTACAGCTCCACCACCAATCACAACAGGTGTTATTACTGGATCGGGAGCACTTTGTACTTCCACACCACAAGTTTTGACATATAGTATTGCCGCGGTTCCATCTGCAATTTCATATAGCTGGACCGTGCCTGCAGGAGCGACTATTGTTTCAGGGCAGGGTACCACATCCTTAACAATATCTATAAATGCTTCGGCTTTGAACAGCGGTGTCAAGGGGCCAATCTGTGTGAGTGGTTATGATAATTGCGGATTAGGTGCGCCCTCTTGCATGAACCTTGATTTCAACGTGACAAAACCTGTTACACCACCTTCTATCAGCGGCCCTTCAAAAGTTTGCCCGGGAGATCTTGTTACCTATTCCATCTCAGCCGTAGCACGCGCTAGTTCTTACAATTGGTCTTTACCTTCAGGGATGACAATCACAAGTGGAGGGGGTAGCAATGTAATAATCGCAACAGTTCTATCGGGATATACCGGGGGTGCGCTTTCTGTTTCAGCTGTAAATGTTTGCGGAGCCAGCCCACTTCGGACAAAAAACCTTCTTCAAAACATACCGTCTACCCCGGGCACTATTATCGGACCCCTAAATGGTGTTTGCGGCGCTACCGGTTTAATGTACTCTGTTCCGCCTGTTATAAATGCTACTTCCTATCAATGGTCAATTGCTAATGGTATCAACCCAAGTGCCCTCAATACCAATTCCGTTACATTTGATTGGAATAATAATGATACCGTTTGTAACATTTCAGTAGTTGCCTTAAATAGTTGTGGTACGAGTGGTACACGCAGTGCGATCATACAAGGGAAACCGGCAAAACCAGGACCCATTAGCGGTAATTCTTCAGTTTGCACCAATGGCATTTATCCGTATTCCATCGGAACTGTTGCCGGGTCCTTAAACTATAACTGGTTTGTTCCGGGCGGGACATCAATTATAAGTGGTCAGTTTACTAAAACAATGACTTTGGGTTATGGTAGTATTCCTGCCGTTAGCCAATCTATTTCGGTCGTTGCCGGAAATAACTGTGGCACCTCCGCTTCTCGTCAACTGAACGGAATATCCATCAACGTATGTCCACGATTTGGAGAAATAAGTTTCGATCAAATTGGATTTACAGCACTTGATGTGTACCCTAACCCAGCTCATGATAAGTTGAATATTCTCTTTACTTCAGAAGAAAATAGTCAATATAGTTTACGACTAATTGATATTAGCGGTAAAATAGTTTATTCTGAAACAGGTACTGGTGATGGTACATTAAAGCACAGCTTATGGAATACCGAACAATATGCCAGTGGTCTTTACATGTTGCAACTATTCACTGAAAAAAGCATGTCGAGGATTGCGGTTATGATAGAATGAAACCTATTGCAATTATTAGAACATTTCCTTTATTCAGATAAGTCTTAATTGAAATTTGAATGCTTCGATAGTAAGTACCACATGCTCTGGGCCGGGTTGGCTTACCTGATGATATAGGTAGTGTTGTCGCGTTCTTATGCAGCGATGATGCCAAATGGGTAAATGCGTAACGCATAAAGGTGACGGAGGAGTGCATATTTGATATGACCTTGTGAGAGGAATTATGGGAATACGCGTTATTTTAAAAAATTATCCCTCGAATTAAATCCATCTTATCTCCAACTAAACATAAAACTACTGCTTAATGAATGTAGTGTTGAAAACAGTTTTCTTACTGTACAATTTCAGGAGATAAAAACCGCTCTTCATATTCAGCAACATCCTGTCACTTCCCTCACTTAAGGTACCCTGGTCTATAACTTGTCCAAGCGGAGATAAAATTTCGTATGAGAATTTTTCGAATGGTAGCCGAACAAACGGAGATGATCACGTGCAGGAACCGGCCCGACACTCAACGCCCTCTTCGGATCATTTGTACTCAAACTACTTGTAGGAGTGGATATCCACCAGGTGGAGATGTTGGTATTGAACGCTACGGAATCGTAAACAGTAGATGATAACAACAAGGAGGATGAATTCATCTGCATCAAGGTGGTCTCTCCATAAGCTGGCACATCACCAAAGAGAAAACTGCCCGTTTGCAAACCGGTGGCATCAAACCGCGCCAACTGAAAGCGATTTACACCCGGTGCTAACTCATAATCCATAAAAACAGAAATAGTACCGGTGTTATCGATGGTTTGAGCATTTGCCATATCGTTCTGACCACTTTGCGACAACACTGTATTCATGAATAGTGAATCGCCTGTAAGACTGGAAATGCCGCGTAATTTAACTGACGAAATAGACAAGGTCTGACCAGGATATTCGGTATGCGCAACGTACAAGAGGGTATCGTGCAAGCTAAGTCCGATAGGTTCTGAGTAATAACCTGCACTATAGTTTCGGTCCCAGAGCACTTGCAGAGCGGTATCCGCGCAAACGATTCCATATTGACCACCGAGCGGGGCCTGGTTAGAACGCGCATCCAACAAATAAATACGGTCATCCTTAATAAGTACGCTCTTAATAAAATCACCATAATAGGCATTCAAACCAATGGAGGCACGAATCGTCCCTGCGGTATCCAATTTCATAAACGAAGCATGCGTCGGCGAACCCGTAGGACCTGTCATACAATGCAGATACAGGTGCTCATCATAATACGAAATGCCGAGCCCCTGCTGCGTACCGGCATAGGTTGTCGACCAGAGTTGCTGACCGGCAGCAGTATATTTCAGCAAAATGGCCTTATAGGATCCGCTTACGGTATACCCTGTGAAATAATAATTATTGGCATCATCTACACAAACCCCTTTACCCTGATCAAACAATGCCCCAACACCATTAATGGTATCCATCCATAAAAATCCGCCGTTACTGCTGTACTTCATCACCAGGATGTCGTTGTTATTTGCAGTATTAAAATACTCTCCGCACAATACCAGATCTCCATTTTGATCCAACACAGCATCCATAATTTTCTCATTCTTCCCGGAAGGACCTGCATAAAATGTCCGCCACATTTCATTCCCAATAGCATCATACTTCACAATAACCAGATCAGTGTTATTCATTCCCGATGGGAGCATAATGCCTATCGTATAGACATAACCGTTAGGATCGTACACCGTTACATTGGAGTTTTCATTTCCGGAAGCACCATCATCAATGATGTTCTGCCAGGAGATATTGAGCTGGGCATTCATCAGGAACGGAAATAAGGCAAAGGACAGAAGGAGTATGAAATGTTTTTTCATTGGGAAGGGTTGGGGAGATAAAGGTAGGGAAATCTCATTAGCTTGACGTATTCAAAAACACTAAAAAAGTACTTCATGTACTCCTGTCTATCACAGCCGACTCATCCGGATTTGACATCGTGAAAGTCAAGATGAGCAATCTGGCCAGATCAAATAAATGTGCTACCTAAAGTGGTACAATGATTCGTGGATCAAAATAAAAGAGTGGCGAATAAATCGTATGCAGCAGTAACCCTTCTTGGTGATTGATCTGCTAACCATTTGTTAACATGTTTTCCTATTTTAGCAGTCTGAATACTATAAAAACTATTTCCGGAACAAATGATACACGATGTAAGAGGATAATACTCTAAGAAAATATTACTTAATAAAGATTTACTTTAACTCGAATAATACATGAATCAATTTGTAAATCTACCTTTCTTCTCTTTTCCAATAAAATCAAACTAATAATTCTACTTTAATACAATACAGGGATTGCCCAAGGATTAACCCATACCAATTTCTACCATATGGACTTCCATAAAATAAAACTCATCACCATTGCTGCATTACTGTCGGATGATATCCTGTTAGGCATTTTTGTATTGAAGGGTGGCAATGCATTGGAACTGGTTTACGAAATTACAAACCGGGGAAGTATCGATATCGATTTTTCGATGGAGGGTGATTTAAACCGGAAGAGCGGACACGTGTTGAACGGCAAATGGATTCGTTATTAAAAGGCGAATTCGATAAGCATGGATATGTGGTGTTCGATGTGAAACTGAATGAACGCCCGGAGCATATTCGTGAGGAGGTTAAAAGTTTCTGGGGTGGTTATTTATTGGAGTTTAAGATAATTAAGCGGGAAGAATATGACAAACTTTCACTGGAGATTGATACTGTTCGCAGGAATGCCATTCCTATCAAACCCGATGGGTCTACGAAATTTACTGTTGATATCAGCAAGTATGAGTATGTAGGCCGAAAAGAGAAGCGAGAGTTGGATGGTTCAATTGTATATGTTTATTCTCCCGCAATGCTGGTATTGGAAAAGCTTAGAGCGATTTGTCAGCAATTACCCGAATATAAAGAAATCATCGGAAGTAAAAAATCAAGTCCTCGTCCCCGAGATTTTTATGATATCTACAATCTGCTTAAAACCTTTCCGGATATTGAAAGCAATGATGAGCTTAAAGACATGCTGCGTTTTGTGTTTGAGGCCAAAAGAGTGCCCTTGGATTTCCTAAATAGAATATCTTCTCAGCTTGAGTTTCACAGACAGGCTTGGGAAAGTGTAGCCCAAACCGTGAGCCGTCGTGAAACGTTAAACGAGTTTGATTACTATTTTAATTTTGTTGTTGAATTTGCATACAGATTAAACACATGAAACAGTATTCCACTATAAATTGGTATGAGAAAGACACCAATGAAGTATTTGATTTTATGTATAACGAACTTGAAGAGGAAGAACAATACCCCTTCTTTTTATTTCTTATGCAGCATTTCCCCAATCTGGAAATAGACTGGCTCGAAACCTTTGAGGATTTCACAGTAGCTTTAATTCAAAACGATAAAACAGACACTATTCTATCTTTCATAGAATGGTATAAACTAAAATATCCGGAGGACTATCGTGAAAAATATGAATTTATTGAACGGGATTTATGCGACTATTTCTTCTATAAAAAAGAGGTTGAAAAATTGCAGGAGAGAGTTGCTTTCATTCAACAAAACCCCGTGTCGGCAATAGATACACTAACAGCACGATTGCACTATCAACTTATTTATCACGGTTATTACGAACAGGCCGTGTGTTATGCAGAAGCTGTTTGGACGCCGATAAATGATTCGGAAGAACTGATTGGATTTGCAGCATATCCCTTTATAAATACGATTTATGTAAACCAACTACAAAAATATTATGAGGCGGTCCTAAATGGAATTTATTTTGATGAAGACAAGCTATTTCATCAAATGGTAACTATGGGTTTTGAAGACGACAAAATCAATTTTAACGAGGCGTTGGGGGCATTGAAGGAAGAATTGTCTTTAACAGATATTAAGAATAGTATTCAGAATGGGAATGACAAGCATATGATAATTTTGAATGTCCACTTTTTAAAATACATGCTGCATACCTATCAATTACCCTTTGTTTTTTCTGAATGGATCTGGAATTTTATTGCCACAACAAAAATATTTGGCAAGCATAAGGGAGTGGAAAACTGGTTTTATATTGACGCTAAAACACTGGATAAGCACATTGCAGATAATTTGGATAGCTTTCTAGGTTCAAACGAATTGGAAATATTCGGAAAAGTGTGGGGACTCGATTTTGTCTTTGATTTTTTACATCAACAGCAATTATTGTCTTCCGAACATTTTGAAAGTATGTTGGAGAATATTTCATACTTCCGAAATGAAATGCTGCGTGTTGCAAGTGGTAATCTTTGGCAAATGATGTTTGTATTTAATTGGCCAAGTACAAATGATTATTTAGTTGACCCATCAGCACAACAGTTGTTTAATGAAACTTATGGCATAGATGAAACTGAAGCTATTGAAAAGGTAAGCAGGCATTTGTTTGTTTATAGTATTCCTGATAGGATTAAAAAGGAATTGAAATTAAAAAATTCTAATAAAAGCAATCCATTTCCAATATGGTCAGAAAACACGCCTTATAAAAAGCAAGAACCAGAAACAGGCAGAAACAGTTTGTGCCCATGTGGCAGCGGGAAAAAATTTAAAAAATGTTGCATGAATACATAAAATACAACTATTAAAGTCCTGAAGGATAAACCAGGTTCCATTTTGTTGAATACACAGGATTCTTAATAGTATAGGTCAGGTAAAACCTATATTGTTGATCACTGGCAAATAAGTGTTGTACTTGTTCGCTGTATCCCGCCTTCTCGAGGTAAAAACCAATCACCTGATGATAGGGATAGATGAAATCCATTTGCGTTAAATAGTTTCTTAACTTTTGAATATCTGCTTTTTCTTTCGCCAATTCATACGCTCTTAAAACTTCAGTAACTCCACCGGAATAGGAAGGACGAATGGCTATATCAATCAGGGTACGTTCGAGATCGGTAAATCTGTATGAAAGCTCGCCATTGTTGACAGAGATAACACCCATTTCATTTGTAAAACGCCCATTCGTAATGACAATCTTCTTGTCCCCCTGAAAATAGTGTTTGGCGCTTTTCCTTTGCGGTCTGCTGAAAGCTGCATCGATATTTTCCTGAGTCAAAGCGGGTCGTTCCGTTTTGTTTGCGACAGATAATTTCGAATGTTCAAAATTCAGATAATATGTTTTAGGAATCTGCAGTGTTAATTGGTGTAAAAACAACGAAGTGTAGAACGAATAGTACGAGTTATTTACCAAACCCGAGAGGATTGTCATTTCATCCTTTGATCGCCAGGTATACAATTTCACTTCACGCGCATCGATGCTGTTTATAGTGGATTCCGCCAGATCCCCTTTTTTCACTAAAAACGTTATTACTTTTTCCGGACTACCATTAAATGTGAAATCAAGTTGCTGAAGCAGATCAACCAATACAATGCTCAGTTTAGCCTTTGTAAAAGATTTAATCGGGTAAGCCCCCATCGCGGCGGAGAGTTCGGGATAAACAAGTTCTAAATTGGATTTTCGTGCCATTCAAATTTACCTTTGGCATATATGCCAAAGGTAATTAATAAATATCAAAATTGCAAATAATTGCGGGACTTTTTTGAGCTTGATTTATGGTGAGGGTTGAGGAAATTCGGGTAATTATATCCGTTAAATTAGCATATATGCTAATTTAACGAAAGAAAATGATACTTTGTTCTATCTCGATGGATTATTTTTCGTTTTATAGCACAACTAATTGATTGTTAGGATAAAATAACTTTGTCGGATAAAAGCCGTTTATTGAGCCTAAGGCTGGTCAAGACCCGAATCTTCCGAAGTTAACCTCATCTGATTTTTGGAGAAAAATCTCTTTGGTAGCTTATCCTCTAATCTTCTTAAAATTCTCCGCTTGTCAAATAACGAAAGAGTTATTCGCTCTCAGCTGATCGGCGGCGCGCCAGAGTTCAGCTTCAAGTTTTCGGAGATGATTGACTTGCACAGATAGAATTACTTACCATTCGGAAATGCCGATGATATTAAACCGGCTTAAAGTTCCCCTTCAAAAATAAACGGGAATATTGGGAAATACAAGAGGGAAGGGGGATTTTTTTGGGGGTTGACCTGAGTTGACAAAATGAGGGGGAGGGAGGGGC
>JADKIC010000005.1 GCA_016721435.1 Bacteroidota bacterium | reverse complement strand
GGAATATGATTCATGTCAACGCCTCCCAAACTCAAAGCGCGAAGAACGGGGAGTTTGCGTTTGTTTGATATGGAGGGGAGGTTGGTGTTTGAGAAAAAGTGAGGTGATAGCGGGCGGGTATGTGTGACTACAGAATTAGCATGCAAGGCATAGCAAAAGGGATGTATATTGTTAATTTATTAACGGAAAAAGAGTATCTTTCGGGTAAAGTTATGAAATGAGGAATCAAGTATTTTGTGCAAATTTGGTACTAAAGATTGTTCCAAAATAATTCCATGAGACAAGATACCGGTCACCTCTAACCATTCGCATCCGTAACGAATCTTTAGGTGGCATAGTTACAGATTCCATCCGTTATCCAAATGGCTACCATGATGAGTTCCGCTATACTGCAAGGCAGATGGCATTTGGCATTTTGAAGAAAAATCCTTCTCTTATTGTAATGGATGATGATAGGGATACTTCCTTTGTCAGTTTTTATAATGAAAATTTAGCAAGCAATATAAACAGAATAGATTCACTTGAAACTTTGTTGTCTAAAAAGTCATTCGTTGAAGCAGATACGCTACTCAATCATTTTACTGACACCAACACCATTGAGCATAATTATAAACGAGTGTACCGGTTGTATATTAAGTTACAACTTTATGGAGATACCAGTCTTACTAATTCAGATTGGGATGAATTGTATGCAATTGCCATGTTGCATCCATTAACAGGGGGGCACGCTGTATTTGCTGCGCGTAATATATTGAAACTCGAAGTGCATGATGATAAACTTTCCTCGGCAAGATTAATGCAACCCCGCAAGGAAACGACTAGTAATATATTGCTGCTCTATCCAAATCCGGCCAACCAATATGTTATATTAAAATATACCGGGAATGAAAGTATTTCTAAAGTTGTTATTCTTGATATAACAGGGCGTGAAGTGCTCCAGGTAAACAATACTGTAATAATAGACACGTCGGTTTTAACCGGCGGCTTATATTTTGTAAAAGCGAATGTGGAAGGAAAATGGTTTAATGGATCATTTATAATATCTCGCTAAGATGAAAAGGTACACAATAACCATATTAATTATTTTGCAGTTGATTTCTGTTACTGATTTAAAGAGTCAGTTTAATAATAATCATTAAGCATTTGGTGATAGTGTACTTATTTCATGGGGTCATCAGGTTCACCAACGGTAAATACATCAGCACATACTTTTAGAAACGGCTCCTGTATTTCGATTCAAATGGCATATTGCTGTATACTGGGTATAATTATTACCTTAGTCCTGTAAGACCATCATTGTGGAATAAGTTCCATATTGATATTTCGGATTCAGGGAGAATAAGTGGCGGCTTATGGTACCATTCAAGCATGTTTATTCCGCACCCCGGAAATGATTCAATAATCTATTTGTTTACGATTGGAGTGACTTCAGCAGAACGCTATGGCTTTTATTCAACTACCATTAACTTCAAAGCGAATAATGATTCTGGGGTTGTATTACAAAAGAATCTTCAATGGAATAATTTTGCGGCCTTTGATGGATTGATGGGAGTACGGCATGGTAATGGAAGAGACTGGTGGGTGATATCGCAAAGGTGGTATCCGCCATCAGGACAAATCGGGACTAATGTATTTTACATTTTTAAGGTAACTTCTCAGGGAATATCTGTTCCAACTATTCAAAGTATTGGTTCTACTCACTCAACAAATCTAGGTCATCTTGTGTTTTTTCAAATGATGGTTCAAAATTCGTGAATGTAAGTATACGTGGGTTGATTGAACTCTATAATTTTGATCGATGTACGGGTACTATAACATCGACAATTCAGATTGAGCAGGAACCAGTTGTAGCCCCATATCCCCGTAATTTCGTAAGTTGTGGATTTTCTAAGGATGGTTCGAAACTATTTATTATAGAAGTGACTCAAGCTACCTCTTCATATTATTTATTACAATATAATTTATTGGCTACAAATATTTCAACAAGTAAATTGGTGATTGACTCATTTTTTGCTCCAACAGCCCCTTGGCAAATGAAATTAGCACCTGACGATAAAATATATATCTCGGCTTTTGATGAAAATTATTCATGGCCATATCCAGATACAAGCATCGCATTTACCACCATCAATAATAATTTAAGTGTATTAATTACCCTGATAGTTTAGGCGCAGCTTGCGACTTCCAACCTTTCAGTTTTAATTTAGGCCCCGGGCGTTCTTACTACGGCCTTCCCAACAATCCCGATTATGAACTCGGTGCATGGGTGGGCTCGCCTTGTGATACGCTGAGTGTTGGTGTGGATGATAATGTACCGGAGCAAGAAGTGTTTTTTCAAGCCTGGTATAATTCTGAATGGAATATGATTCACGTCAACGCCTCAAAACTCAAAGGCAACAAAGCAACCCTGCGCCTGGTAGATGTAGAAGGAAGGCTGGTGTATGAAAAGGAAACTGGAGTGATAGCTGGAGGGTATGTTACCTCTGAAATCAACATGCAAGGCATAGCAAAAGGGATGTATATTGTTAATTTGTTAACGGAAAAAGAGTATCTTTCGGGTAAAGTTATGAAATGAGGAATCAAGTATTTTGTGCAAATTTGGTACTAAAGATTGTTCCAAAATAATTCCATGAGACAAGATACCGGCCTACCTCTAACCCTTCGCATCCGAAATGAAATATTTGGAGGTATTGTAACTGATTCCTCCAGATACCCTGCCGGTTACCATGACGAGTTCAGATACAATGCAAGGCAAATGGCATTTAGTTTCTTGAAGAAGAATCCTGATCTGATAGTCATGGACGATGACAGCGATACTTCCTTTGTGAGTTTTTACAATGAGACCCTTACAAGTAATATCAATAAAATTGATTCGCTGGAAACTTTGTTGTCTAAAAAGTTATATGTTGAAGCAGATACACTCCTGAATCATTTCACTGATACCAACACTATTGAATACAATTATAAACGGGTGTACCGTCTTTACATTAAGCAACAACTTTATGGAGATACGAGTCTAACTGATTCAGATTGGGATGAATTAAACGCAATAGCTCATGATCATCCATTAACAAGTGGAAAAGCGGTGTTTGCAGCGCGCAACATGCTGAAATTGGAAATTCATGATGGAGAACTTTCATCTGCCAGAATGATGCAACCGAAAAGACAGGAAGTATTAAGGGATTACTACTTTATCCAAATCCAGCGAATGATTATATTAGAATTAAGCTAACAGGTACCGACAAGATTCAGGATATAAAAATATCCGACCTTGCTGGAAGAATAGTATACAATGTTCAACAAGCAGATTTAATTAACACTTCCGCATTATCATCAGGCATTTACTTTGTTAAAGTCAGGGATGAAGGTATTTATTATAATGGTAGTTTTATAATCCAAAGATAGGATGAGAAAAATAAATAATATTAATTTAATTTTATTATTGTGGTTGTTGATGGAAAATGTTACTGCACAATACACCAATAATTATTGGTGTTTTGGTGATAGTGCATATGTTGATTGGAGTAATCCAGGTAGTCCATTTGTAGGTAGTGCGGCATTTAATTATAGGAATGGGAGTGCCTCAATAGGTGATAGCAATGGACTATTATTATACGCAGGCTTGAAAAATAATATCGCTCCATTGGATTGCTACCTTTGGAATAAATTTCATAAAAGAATTGGTGATGTGAATAGAATAAAGGGTGGTTTATGGTATCATGCCAGTTTGTTTATACCCCACCCGTTGAATGATTCACTTATTTATTTATTTACAGCTGGAGTCACCAATGAACCCTACGGCTTATATGTAACCACTATAAATTATAAAGCTAACAATGATTCAGGTATTGTAGTGCAAAAAAATTTTCAGTTGAATAATTTCCCAGCGTATGATGCATTAATGGGGGTACGGCATGGCAATGGTAGAGACTGGTGGGTGGTATTTCAAAGGTATAATGCAAATTTCACAACCTTCTACAATGATTACTATTTATTTTTGATATCACCTCTAGGAATATCAGGACCATTTATTCAAAATATTGGTTCTTTTCATTCAACAAATGGTGGTCATGTCATATTTTCAAGCGATGGGTCTATGTATGCAAATGTAAATCCACGAGGTCTAATCGAACTCTACAATTTCGACCGCTGTACGGGACTGATAACATCAACAATTCCAATAGAACAAGAACCGGCTAGCGGACCTTACCCACATTGGTACGGCAGCTGTGCATTTTCTCCTGATGATAGTAAACTATACGTGTTAGAGGGAATGGTAAATAATGATACTGCACATATCTGGCAATTTGACTTAAACGCAAGTAATATAGCTGCAAGTAAACAGGTAATCGTTTCCTTTCCGGATCCGTTAGAAGGTGTTTATCAAATGAAACTGGCTCCGGATAATAAAATTTATATTTCCGCTTTTGATCGTAATTTTAGCTGGCCATACCCGGATACCAGCATTGCTTTCACAACAATTAATAATAACTTAAGTGTAATTAATTATCCGGATTCATTAGGAGCAGCTTGTGACTTTCAACCCTTCAGTTTTAATTTAGGCCCCGGGCGTTCTTACTTCGGCCTCCCCAACAATCCCGATTACGAACTCGGCGCATGGGTAGGCTCGCCTTGTGATACGCTGAGTGTTGGGGTGGATGATAATGAACCACAGCAGCAAGTTTTTTTTCAAGCCTGGTATAATAGTGAATGGAATATGATTCACGTCAACGCCTCCAAACTCAAAGGAAGAACGGGGAGTTTGCGTTTGTTTGATATGGAGGGGAGGTTGGTGTTTGAGAAAAAAGTGGAGGTGATAGCGGGCGGGTATGTGACTACAGAAATTAGCATGCAAGGCATAGCAAAAGGGATGTATATTGTTAATTTATTAACGGAAAAAGAGTATCTTTCGGGTAAAGTTATGAAATGAGGAATCAAGTATTTTGTGCAAATTTGGTACTAAAGATTGTTCCAAAATAATTCCATGAGACAAGATACCGGCCTACCACTAACCCTTCGCATCCGTAA
Source organism: Bacteroidota bacterium (assembly GCA_016721435.1). Lineage (GTDB taxonomy): Bacteria > Bacteroidota > Bacteroidia > AKYH767-A > OLB10 > JAJTFW01. The sequence goes on along the minus strand of JADKIC010000005.1, from coordinate 153,543 downwards.
CGAATCTTTAGGTGGCATAGTTACAGATTCCATCCGTTATCCAAATGGCTACCATGATGAGTTTCGCTATTCTGCAAGGCAAATGGCATATGGCATTTTGAAGAAAAATGCTTCTCTTATTATATTGGATGATGACAGTGATACTTCATTTGTAAGTTTCTACAATGAAACATTGGCTAGTAATATAAATAAAATTGATTCACTGGAAACTTTGTTATCAAACAAGTTATTCGTTGAAGCAGATACGCTACTCAATCATTTTACTGACACCAACACCATTGAGCACAATTACAAACGGGTCTACCGCTTATACATTAAACTTCAACTTTATGGAGATACAAGTCTTACTAATTCAGATTGGGATGAATTGTATGCTATTGCGATGTTGCATCCATTAACAGGGGGGCACGCAGTATTTGCTGCACGTAATATACTGAAACTTGAAGTGCATGATGGTAAACTTTCCTCAGCAAGATTAATGCAGCCCCGCAAGGAAACGACAAGTAAAACATTGCTGCTCTATCCAAATCCGGCCAACCAATATGTTATATTAAAATATACCGGTAATGAAAGTATTTCCAGGGTGATTATTCTTGATATAACAGGGCGTGAAGTGCTCCAGGTAAACAATACTGATATAATAGACACGTCGGTTTTAACCGACGGCTTATATTTTGTAAAAGCGAATGTGGAAGGAAAATGGTTTAATGGATCTTTTATAATATCTCGCTAAGATGAAAAGGTACACAATAACCATATTAATTATTTTGCAGTTGATTTCTGTTACTGATTTAAAGAGTCAGTTTAATAATAATCATTGGGCATTTGGTGATAGTGTACTTATTTCATGGGGGTCATCAGGTTTACCAACGGTAAATACATCAGCACATACTTTTAGAAACGGCTCCGCCAGTATTTCGGATTCAAATGGCATATTGCTGTATACCGGGTATAATTATTACCTTAGTCCTGTAAGACCATCAATATGGAACAAATTCCATGTAGATATTACTGATTCCGGAAGAATTTACGGCGGCTTATGGTACCATTCAAGTATGTTTATTCCACATCCCGGAAATGATTCTATAATTATTTTGTTTACTATTGGAGTAACTTCAGCAGAACGCAATGGCTTTTATTCACATACTATTAATTACAAAACAAATAATGATTCAGGAGTTGTATTACAAAAAAATTTTCAATGGAATACATTTCTGCCTTTGATGGATTGATGGGGGTAAGACATGGTAATGGAAGAGACTGGTGGGTTATCTCTCAACGTTGGTATCCAAATTTAACTAATACAAATGCTTTCTATTTATACAGGTTAGCCCATTTGGAATTTCAAGTCCTGTTATTCAATATTCAGGTTCATTTCGCAAAACTGGTGGAGGGCATTTGATTTTCAATAGTTCAGGAACACAGTTTGCCCAAGTATCCTGGATGGGTATGATCGAACTCTATAATTTTGATCGTTGTACAGGAACTATAACTTCAACAATTCCAATAGAGCAGGAACCAGTTGCGAGTCCCTATCTTCATTATTTTTCCAGTTGTGCATTTTCATCAGATAATTCAAAACTTTATGTCGTTGAATACTCACAAAATAGTGCACCATCTTATTTATGGCAATTCGACTTATTGTCAACTAATATTGCATCAAGTAAACTACTTATCGATTCATTCATTGATCCAGCTATGGGTGTTGCTCAATTAAAATTAGCGCCGGACAATAGAATATATTTATCAGCAGCCGATGAAAATTTCTCCTGGCCTTACCCTGATACAAGCACAGCATTTACCCTTATAAATAATAATTTAAGTGTAATTAATCATCCGGATTCCTTTGGAGCAGCTTGTGACTTTCAACCCTTCAGTTTTAATCTTGGCACCGGCCGCTCTTATTACGGCCTCCCCAACAATCCCGATTACGAACTCGGTGCATGGGTGGGCTCGCCTTGTGATACGCTGAGTGTTGGGGTGGATGACAATGTACCGGAGCAGGAGGTGTTTTTTCAGGCATGGTACAACAGTGAATGGAATATGATTCACGTCAACGCCTCCAAACTCAAAGGCAGAGCGGGAAGTTTGCGGTTGTTTGATTTGGAGGGGAGGTTGGTTTATGAGAAAAGATTGAGGTGATAGCGGGAGGGTATGTGACGGGAGAGATACCGATGAATGGGGTAGCGAAGGGGGTTTATCTGGTCAATTTAATTACTGAGGCGGAAAGTGTTTCTTCTAAGTTAGTCAAATTTTAGGTGAGTAGAGATTTAGATGTCAATGGCAATTTTGCTTCCGGCTTCCGGCTACCAGCTACCGGCTTTGGACTACTTGCTTTTATTGGGGAAATCAAATTAAGCGATAGAATATTAATTACTGCGCCTCTCTTAAAAGTCTCTGCGTCTCTGCGACTCTGCGAGAAACCTTTTAAGTTACTTTCCTTTTGAAAATCTTCAGGCTTCGAGATCAGATTCTAGAAAAATACTAATTAAAATTTCAGGTGAATAGAAATAATTGTAATGGTATAAACCTTCTATTTTACCACTGAGGCACGCAGGACACGAAGGGGCACGAAGGAATTTTTTTAAACAAGAAAGTCTATATTCATTAAAAGACATTCATCAATTCAATAAATCATTAATTCATCAATTCCCTTTTGTGGTTATTACTTCTCATACACATTAAAAACTCTTTTCACCACGGTCACTATTGTTGTGGCAAGTATGGCGCCCGAGAAGGCCAGCATGATATCTTTTTGGGCATCCCATACATCTCCCTGTGTTCCCAGGTATGCATCTCCCTGTGCTTTGAAAAAGACATCGGCTACGGCCCATTCTATCAATTCATAAAAGGCAGAGATGGATAAGGTGATCTCGATGGGCAATACCCATGACACCCATTTCGGATAGGACAACCAGCGTAAAAACATCTCCCGCATGGGATACGCCAACAGAAATCCGAAACTAAAATGTACAATACGGTCGTAATGGTTACGTGAGCTATGAGTGGCCTCCTGTAACCAGTAGCCAAAAGGATTTTCAGCATACGTGTATTTTGATCCGTACACATGTAAACAGAGATAAATACAAAACAGCAGATAGCTGACATCGCTGAACTGGTATCGTTTGTAGGTGATCATTAGGAAGGGTAGGAATAAAAAAACAAGAACATTCTCGAGTATCCAGTTGCTCATGTCCGTTGTACCGGCGAAGGTGCTTGCCCAAATGATCAGAAAGACTACTAGAAATAGTTTTAGCCAGATGTTTTGACCGAAGGGGGTCCGTGTCTTGGAGATAGCAATGGTGAAGGGCATAATTCAGCAGATTTTTACAGCGGTAATATTAGTAAAATCCGCTGAAACAGCAATGGAAACCAAGGGAAGTTAGCTTACTTCGCTCCGGGGTTGAAATTGAATGGCGTATTGCAGTAATTTTCTCCGGTATTTTCATAGATGATACGCTTTTCATAGGATAGGCCCAGTTTTTCCAGTAACCGTATAGAAGGTTTATTTTCTTCCATGGTGATCGCAATGATTCTTGTTAAATGATGTCTTTCCTTCCCATCGGAAAGAACAGCAATAGCGGCTTCAAGTGCATACCCTTTACCGGTGTACTGCGGAAGAAAAGCAAATCCGATATCCGTGTCTTCCCATTGATCTCTGCGAATTAATCCGCAAATGCCCACCGGTGTTTGGGTTTCTTTCAAGGCAACGAGATACAGTCCATACCCATATTTTTGATAACTGCTTACGGGTCCGTTGTGAATGTATTTTACCGCATCCGCTATTGTGTGAATATGCCGGTCTCCAATGTAACGCAGCCATCCTTCGGTATTTAATAGCTCCAATATAAATGGCGCATCATTTTCGTTCAATTCGCGAAGCAAGAGTCGACTGGTATATAAGAGGATGTTCATCTCAGAAAGGCTCACCGCATTTAGTATTCAATAAACAGTACCAGATTTCGACCACCCTCCCGGAACGCCGCATTCTTCCAATCATAATTATTTACTCCTGAATAGAGTAATGAATCATTGCCGGGCTGTACCAGGGCGACTTGAAAAGTAGAAAAGAAATTGCTGGGCAATACGTGTCCTCCCGAACCTTCAATCGCCGTAAAAATAAAGGTGGTGTCAAGGGGTGGAATGGTGTCCTCTTCTAATAAAATGGGGTTACCAATATAGGAAGCTTCCAGGCGAAGGAATTGATCTCCTTTGTTCACTACATAGTAATAGCCGGTAGTGACCGGTTCCTTGGTGGTGGTGCAGGCGGATAAGATCAGCAGGAGTAGGAGAACAAGTTTCATTTTTCTTGCAGACAGGTCTAAGAAGTGATGAAAATAATAAAATTAAAATAAATATACCTTGTTTTTCAAGAGTTTTTTAAAATAGTGATGGCGGAGTAATCCGATGACCTGGTACGAAGAAGAGTCTTGACTTGTACCTTTACCTACGGAGTTTTCAATTTCGTTTTACTAATGGATTTAGATTGCCAGGGACATATTGATTATGGCTTTTAACCACGGAGGAATAGGAGTTTACACAGAGCTGCACAGAGACTACTTCGCCCAAGCTCCGAAGTCCAAAGGGGCTTGCGCTTTAATGGAAAATAAGAGGACAAGAAACTTGTTTCAGTTGAACGCAACAGACTTGCATTTACTAGTAAAATTCTATAATAGTCAGCTATTTTAGATGGGATATTATCGCTCAACTTAATTCTTTAATTTGTCTTTGGTAACATTGCATACGGTTGTTCATTCCTGTGGCAAGAACTAAAATGAAAATGGTATTTTGATGTCCTGATTTCGCAGAACCAAGACTGCACGACTCTGGATCATTAATAATCACTCTAATTTCCTTTATACCTACTCTTAGTGCGGTTAAAGGAACAAATCATTAACTTAAACGGATGAATTCTGTTAACTTATAATTTCACTCGTGATTGCAGGCACAAGTCAGGAGTAACAAAATATTTTTATTCATCTTTTATTGCATGTTTTTAAATATCGTTGCCGGAGCAATCCGTTGACCAGATACCAAGAAGAGTCTGTCTGCCAATAGAGGCTCTGGATTTCGTACATTCATTCGGGCTTGAAAAAGCACCACCCCTAGCAATGGTGTTTGCAAGGGGTGGTGAGCGGTATTTACTGTGTATTTGAATCCGAGAGCTAATCGATGACGACGAGCTTTCTGGAAGTAGTAGTGCTGCCATCATTCACTTTGAGAATATAGATGGCCGGTGCAAGCATGGAAATGTTGATTTGATTGGGTGTTTCGGGATCTGTTGCGTTTAATGTAAAAGCTTTCATGAGTTTGCCGGAGAGATCAAAGATGCTGATGTTGTATTCGCCTTTTTCTTCAAAGGTGAGATAAACTTCCTTATTTGCCGGGTTGGGGTAGACATCAAAATTATTTTCATTTCTTGTTTCGTTCTCACTGAAGCGGGGTGTACAGGCGCCGGTAACGAAAGTGGTAAGTGCGGAGAAGGGAGAAGTTACATCCACTCCTGTCGTGTCACAAACCGTGCGCACCTGCCAGATATAAGCCGTATTGCACGTCAGATTATTGATAGTAACTTTTTTGTTGGTGGAATTCACGAAACGCTTTCTCCAGTTGATGGCGGTGGTTTTTTTATACCATACTTCATATTGATCTGCTCCGGGTACAAAGTTCCATTGGAGCACTGCATTCGTGGAAGTGATATTGATGGTACTGTTTCCGCCCGGACTCACACAAGGTGCAGGTTGATTGATTCTGGCAGTAGCGCCTCCTACAACATAAACATTGTAATCACTGCCCAATGCAAAAGCGGAGGAGTTGCTGCCGGCGGTGACGATGCTCCATGCTGAACTCCCGTTACTATTGACTTTACAAACGGCCATGCCTGTCAATACACCGGCTGCAAGGTAAGCGTTATTGTAACTATCCATCATCATCTGAGCATGGAGGAGAAAATTATAGGTGCTGTCGGCATTTGGATTTGCCCAGAGTATTGCACCGCTGCTATCCGTTTTGAGAAAGGAAGATCCACCACTCCCTGTATTCGGAAAACCACAGGCTACAGGAGAATTGTCACTACCCACTTCAACACGGAAAGCAGTAAGCGGATAGTTGGATAACCAAATTTGTCCACCGGCAGGATTTAGTTTTCGCAATGCAGTTGAATTTGCAACGGTAGTACTCGCTGAAACCACATAGGTATTTCCAAAAGCATCTCCTGCGGCATCACCAACAGTAAGACTGTTTACACCTGCCAAACTCCATTTATGATTTCCGGATTTTGAAATCTTTGAATAGCCATTGATGTTTCCTGTGATTCCACGGCAAATAATCAGGATATTGTTATCAGGGGTAAATTTAAAATTTAGGGAGCACCAATACCGGCTGAATCCAGATATGTCCAAAGCGTACTACCGGTGGGAGAGAATTTCTTGACTTTGGTTCGCTGGCCTGCAGCCCCAATTCCAATACCCAGGACATAAATATTGCCTGAACCATCAATCAAACATTTCTTAGTGTACGATCCATCAAAACTATTTTCATATACATTTCTCCAGAGTAAAGTTCCTGCGGTATTAAATTTCATTACAATACTGGCAGCATTCACGGGATTGGAAAAACCGGAGCGGGATGTCCCGGTAACAATAATATTTCCCTGTGGATCTACGGCCACCCATGTCGCTACTTCGTGTCGGGTATTGTCGAGGTTGTCAAATTTGGCATCCCACTTAAAATTCCCATTGGCATCACGTTTTGTTAATGTAATGTCGCCGGCAGGATTATAATCCCAGTCAACGGTGAATACATTGTTGTATTTGTCGAGGGCAATACTTACCCCTCTGGTAGGTTCATTCCAATCCACTGCAGCTTGTGATTGTGCAAACAATGGACTCATCAGGATCAGGAGACTTAAGAATAGTTTCATTTGACGGTTATTGGTTAATAATTTCCCGCAAGATACTTGTTGAAACATATTCCTGTCAATGATTCAAAGCTGAATGGGGGTGATAAATATCAGATCGGGTGAAAATACCATCTGAACGGATTATATAAAGGCAATAGTAGCCCTGTTTTTCCAATATTTATTCCAACTGCACAAGTATGCAAGAAGGATATGAACTAAAAGGCCCGGTATTTTTTATAAAAGCATGCAATCAAAATTAGCAGGCAATCTTATCCACGCGTTTTTTATGCCTGCCGCCTTCAAATGCGGTATTTAAAAAAGTAGTCACCATTTCCTTTGCGATATCTTCAGAAACAAATCGTGCGGGAATACAGAGGATATTGGCATCATTATGCTGACGGGCCAGTGTTGCAATTTCAGGTGTCCAGCAAAGTGCAGCACGAATTCCTGCATGCTTATTGGCCGTCATACAAACGCCATTCGCACTACCACAGAGTAAAATCCCCTTGCCATTTTCTTCTGCTTCTACTGCCGATGCCACTGCATGCGCGTAGTCGGGATAATCTGTACTTTCAGCATTGTACGTTCCATAGTCGTGGAAGCTGTGGCCAAGAGTGGAAAGGTAGGTTTTCACTATTTCTTTCATTTCGAAGCCGGCGTGGTCGGAGGCTATATTAATCTTCATAGGTTACGAATTTAAGGAAGTACGAAATACGAAACCTGCCTGCCGGCAGGCAGGTACGAAAGTACGAAATACGAAAGTACGAAAAGGGGCGAAATGAGAATATACGAAAAGGGGCGAATTTTGAGTCAGCGAAAAACGAAAATACAAATGAGAAAGAACTTGGGAATTATGAAAGAGTAGGAGGTAGAATGAACTATTGGGTGGATTAAATCAAGACGTAAGCAGATTATGTGTATGATATTTTGATTATATGTTTAATTGAAAGGAGCCGTTGATATAAATTGAAATTTCTTTTGGAGAATTTAATACAATAGGATTCGTAAAAAATATGCGTCCTATTGTAAATTAAGGTTTGGCGTAAGGGAGTCTTTTGAGGAAGGATGTTTTGTAGTAGGCATCTATGCCGAGTGAGCAAATACTGCCGGCTTGGGTAAGGTCGAGGAAGCCATCTTCAGCTAGGATTTCGGGAGGGAAGAGGAGATGTTGAATGGACAAAGGGCGCGGTAATTTCAGGTAAGAATTGGGGAGTGAGACCTGCGGCTTCAAATTCACTGATTTCCTGCCCATATTTCGCACTGGTTTGATGTGCTTTTTCTATGATTTCTTCATGAATATGATTGATGGTATAACTGCCCGTAGCTTCAATATTTGCCAATGTATGAGGAGCGGCCTCTCTTGGTCGATTTATAAAACCGACTAGTGCAGGATCTGCTCCCAAATGAATGATATTACTGAAAATGGCGAGGTTGGTATTTCCGTTTTTATCAATGGTTGCAATTAAACTCACCGGCTTGAAACCACTGATGGAGTTGATCAGGTTAGCACGGTGAAATCGAGAAAAATTATGGAGGTCCATGATAGTCATAACAGGCGTGAAGGCTAATGGAAGAATTAGATACCGAATCGTTTCAGGAAGCAGATTTAATTCTGATTACTATAGAAACCTACATCAGTCGTGGACCCAACATCTCCCGGTATTTTAATGAGGTCAACGTAGGAATGCCCTTCACCTAAATGAGAGAGAATACACTTGTAAGCACCATTTACCAACTCTTGTGGAAAGCCCGTGACAACACGTAGTTCAACGAGCGTGGTATTATCTTCTGCAGTTTCAATGTAGGCATACACCGCTTCGTAACCTGCAGGCAATTGAAATTCACTGAAGAAGTTTTTTAATCCAACAAACTTCTCCCATTGAGCATCATTAGCGTGAATGAAACTCTGATTATCACTATTTTTTACTAACATAAAATTCCGGGTCGCTATTTAGAAATAGCAATTTTATTTAAACTAAGACAATTCATTCAGACTCCGCTGTGTTCGGAGTTTTGAATCCTTCCACACCAAAGGTAGTGAAAATTGTATATACAACAAAGTAGATGCGGCAAAAGTTATTATTATTATATAATTGAAAATTAGCTGGTTAATAAGATTTATACGTTGTTTCTTACCCGCAATGAACTGAAACGAAAAATCTAAAGCCGCTGGAATTGTATAACGTTTATCAATTACCGATAATCCATCGAAGGATTCATCTACTCTACAACAAATTTGGCAGCAGATATTTTATTGCCATTTTTAAGTTCTAATACGTAGAATCCTTTTTGAAAATCACTAACGTCTATGGCAATACGAATAACTGCTGACCAGGATTTATTTTCGGTATAAACTACTTTTCCATTTATATCCCGAATTGCTATTTGAAAATCTTCCCTGACAGAAGGTTTAACATCTGCATAAACAAAATCAGTGGCCGGATTTGGATAGATGGCAGTAATCATATCGCTTAATTCGAAATGCTGAATCCCCGTTGAGGCGCCTGTAAGAAAAGTGAATTTCGTAGAATAATATCCGGCGATAGACCCGGTATAGCTTCTGACTCTCCAGTAGTAACGGGTGTTGGCATTTAATGCCGGAATTTGCTGCGAAGTATTCGTTAACCCACTCTGGTTATAGACGAGACTAGGAAGAATAAAGGTAGAAGCGGTGGCTACCTGCAGTTGATAATTGTCGGCACCGGGAACCGCCTGCCATTCAAAGACGGGATTGATAAATACATTAACAGAAGAATCAGGAGGCGAAGTTAAAGTAGCAGCTCCGGCAACAGTAGTAAATTTCCAGTATGGGGAGTAGACACTTTCATGTCCTCCATTATTTGATTTTACTCTCCAGTAATACGTGGAAGAACCGGGTAATGCACTCGCTGTACTGGAATTGGTGCCGGATGTTCTGGATAATACAATGTTCGTGAAGAGTGAATCCGTAGCAAATTCAGCGGTGTAGAGAACAGCATCGGCCACGGTGGTCCAGCTAAAAGATTGCGTGTTGGAGATGTTCACTGAATTGTCGGCAGGCGCTGTTAAGTTAACCGGGTCCGGTATGGTATCATTCACCCCTGTAGAAGTGATGAACATGGAAATTTTTTGCAGCGGCACATCATTCACATCCCTCGGCGAAAGTACAATGGTATCCACCACTGACATGCCATTGGTCACTTTTCCGTACACGGTATAATTGCCATCTAAGAAGGTAGAAGAGGCCACACAAATATAGAATTGCGAGGTGGCGCTATTGGGGTCCGTGTCGCGCGCAGCTCGAGGATTCCGCGCAGATGACGTACCGCGTTGAATTCGGCAGGAACAGTAGGTTGCCACGGTTGGCCTTGTCCCCAGGTGCTGATAGGCCCACTAATGGAGTTGGGGTCACCTCCCTGAATAACGAAACCGGGAACTACACGATGAAAGGCAGTACTGTCGAAAAAATTAACACCCGCCAGACTATCAAAATTCGCTACATGCAGTGGCGCAATCAGCGGGAAGAGTTCAATATGGAAGCTGCCCAAAAAGGTGGTGTCGCGGTAGGTATCAATCCGGTAAACAGGCTTGTCAATGCCGGTTTGAGTGAAGGCCGGTTTCGAAAATAACGAGAGAATGATAATCGCGAGAGTGTAGTACAGGTATTTCATATGGAAGTAATATTTGTATCAAATATATGTTTTTATTGGATAGCAAACATAAAAGCGTTTGTATCCTCGCCCGACCGGATAAGTCAGGGGTGGCCTCCCGGAGGAAATGTAAAAACAGAAAACCTGCGAGATCTATTTCCTCGTAAAGACAATGGAGAATATCACTTTCCCTTCGCTTCTGTTTTCTCTTTCTGGAAATCAGCCCAGCTTTTCTTTTTATAAATATCGTCTCCGTAAAAGGTGAGGATATCTGCTAAAACAGTAGCGGTAACAAAGAAAGGTATAGCATCAATTAAAACGCCTTGCTCGTCTAACAAGGTGACAGTAGGGAGGATAAAGTTGTTCTTCGTAAATTCGAGAGTGAGAGGGTGAAAAGGGAATTCATCTTCCGGAAGTTTTTGATAGAGCTTGTTGTTCCAGTAAAGGGGTTTGGTATTTTCAGGATTGAAATCAATCAGCGTGAATTTTTCTAATGTTTTAGTAAGTACAGTATCTGTGAATACGGCCCGCTCCATCACTCTGCAGGAATTGCACCAACCGGTATGCAGAAATACCAATGACTTCTTCGTATCTTTAAAGTTACCATCAAAGGCCGCCTCTGGTTGCAGCCATTTTATCTTTGAAATTTTATCGTTGATGGTGCTGTCATAGAAGGCCGTGTTAAATGCTTTTGTAAAATCATCCATGTTGGCATTACGGTATACATTTTCCAATGTGTAAACCAAGATGGGCTCTATCTTTTCCTTATCCAAAAATCCGGGGGCGAGCAATTTGATCTGGAACTCATCTTTTGTACGATCATATCCGTTCAGAAAAAGCGTGGTGGGATACATCAGTTTTCCCTGTAGTAATTTTATGGCGAGGGGATGCGCAGTCTTGGGTTTGGGTGAAGAAGGAACAAAGGTTTCCCCTTCAAAGGTAATGGTGTCCTTCCCCTCCGCATCAAATTTAACAGGATAGTAATTCTGATTGATGTATGCAGATAGCCCCTGGTCGGCATATGTCGTAGCCATCATGCGCTTGCACCAGCCGCACCAATCAGTGTAAAAATCGAGCAAAATGGGCTTCGGTTGCTGCTTCACCGCTTCCACGGCTTCCTGCAAACTCATCCATTTTACCAGACTCCCATCCTTGTTCTGGGCGAAAGATGGAGAGCCGATTAAGAGGGAACATATTAAGAGAAGGGTTTTTCGGTAAGGAGTCATTCTTTGTCTGATTTCTGAAACAAAGATATAAACAAGCTTCGCTTTTGGAAAATCAAAGTTTCATTCTTCCTGACAGGATGTTACTCCCTTCACCTTTAAATTTCCTTCAACCCGGTTCAAAAGCCCCTCGGTATAAAAAAGAAAATCTCATCCGCCCGCGAAGGAGTGAATGAGATTTTCCCAATTGTTCTTGTCTGAATTATTCCAGGTTCCTTCCCGGTGTCCAGGGTGCCTTTAGAGCGTCCAATTGCTTTTCAATAGCAGTAATGTCAGCAGCAATGGATTTCAATTCAGCAATGGCACCTTGCAGTTGTTTGGCTGCAATGTCAAACGACTTCATGTAAGTACCGGTAGGGGCAGTAGTGGTACTCCACATTCCCGATTCAATATTGCCTATACGATCATTAATAGATGGTACAGTTTCGAATTCTCTCTTCGCCATTGCGCCATCTCCAAATAGTTTTACGGAGACATTGTTGATACGTTCCTGGGCTTTCTGTACAATTTCTGAAAGGGAGGAAGGGGCAGCAGGAGTTTCAAGTAAGGCAGGCCGGATGTACTTGAGTTTATGGTGCAGCTCGTTTCTGAATTCAGTGGCAGCGCCTGCATTTCTGCGCAACTCGTTTACTTTTTTGCAGAAGTCATCGTATGCTTTTTTATCCGTTGCGGTAAGTGTATTGAGGTTGAGCGAGCGTAGCGTGAAGGGTTGTGCCGGGACCATTTCGGTAATGACACCATCTTCAAATTTCTGAATGGATACGGTGTAGTTGCCGGGCAATGCCAATGGTCCGGGAGATAGCTGATCCCATGGATTATTGGGGTCGGGAGTATAGAAGGTGATGGGTCGTAACGGAGAATAGCGAAGGTCCCAGTTGATGCGATGAAGGCCTTTTTTCCCTGCAGTTTTTATATTTCGTACAGGCTTGCCGTTAGCGTCTGTGATGGTGAAGAGTAAATAGGGTTCCGGTTGGTTGTCTTCTAGACGGATGCTGTCCGCTGACGGATAATAAACAGGTTCTCCTTTTTTGATTTTTTCTTTCTCTTGTTCCTGTCGCTTTTCCTTGATGGTTTTAATGTCTTCCTTCAGATAATACGTGAATACCGCACCGATTTTAGGATTGGGTGTAGCGAAGAAACTCTCTCCGAGAAATCCCTTAAGCGGAAATCCATGCTCCTGATATTCGATAAACTGAAGGCCTTCTTTTACAGGAAAAAGTACAGCCGGACGGTTTACATCATCCGCTTTCAAATGACGAAGAGGAGTATAATCGTCTAAAATATAAAACCCACGTCCGAAGGTAGCCAGTACCAAATCATTTTCCCGCTCCTGAATAGCAAGATCTCTTACTGCAACGGTGGGCAATCCTCCTTTTAAACGTATCCATTTTGATCCACCGTCAATGCTGAAGTAAACACCAAATTCGGTACCGGTGAAGAGCAGATTTTTATTGACATGATCTTCGCCGATGCAATAGGTACTTCCACGTTGTGGTAAGTTCGATGTAATGGATGTCCAGCTCAAACCGCCGTCGTTGCTTTTGTAGATATAGGGTTTGAAATCGCCATAACGGTGATGGTTAAACGTAGCGTAGAAAACATTTTTATCATGACGGGAAGGAATGATTTGATTGACATACGTCCGTTCAGGAACACCGGGGAACTTGTTCGTTTTGGTCCATGTTTTTCCTCCGTCTTTCGTGACCTGAATGAGGCCATCATCCGTACCCACTACGAGGTGATTTTCATCGAAAGGAGACTCGGCAATGCTCACCAGCTGTCCGTAAAAATCCGTAGATTGATTTTTCGCTACCGCATCCATGCTCCATACTTTTCCCATGACCGCAATTTTATTACGATCGATTTGCGCGGAAAGATCTCCGCTGATTGCGGTCCAGTTTTCACCGCGGTCATCGCTGCGAAAGAGTTTGTTGGCGCCAAAGTAAAGCCGGGTATTGCTGAATTTGGAGATGATGAGTGGTGCATCCCAGTTCCAGCGCAGGGCAGGTTCGTTTTCTCCTTCGATGGGTTTGATGTCGAGGTTCTCTCCGCTTTTTTTATCGTAGCGAACAAGTCCTCCGTATTGCCATAAAGAGTAAACGATATTGGGATCTTTCGGGTCAACCACCGTCTCAAAGCCATCTCCTCCCACCGTGAAATACCAGTCCATGTTATGAATACCATTGGCACTCTTGGTACGTGAAGGCCCGCCAAGGGTATTGTTGTCTTGCGTACCTCCATAAACGTTATAGAAAGGTTCGGCATTGTCAACAGCCACTTTATAAAATTGGGTGACCGGAAGATTGGCTTTGAATTCCCAGTTGGCCGCTCCGTCAAATGTTTCATAGAGTCCGCCATCACAACCGCTCAGCATATGATTGGTGTTGGAAGGATTCACCCAAAGCGCGTGATTGTCGACATGTTTATACCGCTCTCCAATGGCTTTAAATGTCTTTCCTGCATCAAAAGAAACATTGATCCAGAAATCCATATAGTAAAGTTTGTTTTCCTCTTTCGGATCAGCAAAAATTTCCTGATAATAATTTCCGGAGGTGCTGACATCGCTTCTTTTTTCCCAACTGGCACCGCGATCTACAGAACGGAAAGTGCCTCCTTTTTTATCAGCAGCTTCAATCATACAATAAATAATATCGGGGTTAACCGGAGAGATGGCCATGCCGATACGTCCCATATCAACAGAAGGTAATCCTTTGTGAATTTTATTCCATGTCGCACCGGCATCAGTACTTTTATAAACAGCCGACTCCGGTCCGCCACTGATGTAGGTAAATACCTGCCGGCGACGCTGATGAGCAGTCGCGTAAAGAATATTGCTGTTACGTGGATCCATATGCACTTCATTGCATCCGGTGTTTTCGCTTACGTTGAGTACTGCTGTCCAGGTCTTGCCTCCGTCGGTTGTTTTATAGATGCCACGATCACCACCGGCACTCCAGAGAGGTCCGTAAGCAGCTACATAAACGATATCGGAATTTTTCGGATCTATAACGATCATGCCTATGTGCTCGGAGTTCTTCAAGCCCATATTCTTCCAGTTCTTGCCTCCATCTTCCGATTTATAAACACCATCTCCATACGCTACACTGCGCTGGTTATTATTTTCTCCGGTACCTACCCATACCACATTGGTGTTGTTAGGGTCAATGGTAACACATCCGATGGAATAGGCTCCTTCTTTTTCAAAAACAGGTTCGTAGGTAATCCCGGCATTCACGGTTTTCCAAACTCCACCCGATGCAGCAGCTACATAATATTCGCTGGTGTTTTTCGGATTGACGGCAATATCTGCAATACGTCCTGAGGTGATCGCAGGACCAATAGAACGAAAGGTGAGTCCGGCGAAGGTGGTATCTGAAAAGAGATTCGGAGTGGAGGTGCTCGTTTCAGCCTTTTTCTTTTGTGCGAAGGCAGAGAGGGTGATCGTAAGCAGGCAAGCCAACAGGAGGTAATGTCGTTTCATAGGTATTATTTAGGGTTGGTAAAGATGTATAAAAATACTTTTTAAAAGTTGGACCAATAGAATGAAAACGACATTCGGTTGAAATTCATCGACAAAAGACGTCAAAAGAGCTATTTGCAATTGCAAAATTTGAAAAGAAGAGAGTTGTAAAAGGAAAGTTGATATTTAGTCAGGAAGGAATTAAAAATTTGAAGAAAGTCGAATACCGGCTGAAACGGATTGCTGCGAGCAATATCCAAGACGAACTTCTAGCCCAAAGGCCGCAAGTCATAGATATTCCTGATCGATGAAAACTCCTCTTCCATCTTCAACTCCAGGTCTTTGATTTTTCCCGTATGTACATCAAACACCCATCCCCATATTTGCGGATAGCCGGTTTTGTACCAGGACTTTTGTACGTGATCTATCTTAATAATATTGATGCATTGCTCCCTGACATTCAGTTCTACAAGTCGATCAAACCGCTTTTGTACATCGGTAATGGCATCCAGTTCGCGTTGGTGCAGCCGGTACACATCACGCAATGTTTGCAACCAGCTGTTCAACTGTCCCATATCACTGGGGTTTAATGCTGCCTTGACGCCGCCGCATTCATAATGTCCACAGATGATGATATGTTTTACTTTCAAATGTTCAACCGCATATTGCACGACTGCATTGATATTATTATCCGTACTCACAACAAGGTTGGCAATATTGCGATGAATAAAAACTTCGCCGGGTTCTACGCCCATCAGGTCTTCGGCGGTTACCCGGCTATCCGAGCAGCCGATATACAAATATTCCGGATGCTGCCCCTGAGCCAGTTTACGAAAATAGTCCGGGTCAACTTTTAATTTGTTTGCCACCCACTTTTCATTGTTTTTAAAGATATTTTCAAACATGGTTGTTGCGTTTAGAGTAATATATTATTAACGGGTTTCAATGGTTTAGGAATATCAGGCATTTGAAACATCTCTTTTAAATCGATTTCAATGCTTCTGCTGATGGCTGTAATCGGTACATCGTTCGCGCTGCCTTCAAAAGGGCTTTCCGTTGATTCCCCTATTTTCTCCATGGTGGTAAAGATCCATGTAGATAATGCACTGAAAGGAATAGAAAGCCAGATCAGATCTTCACCCATGGAATCAAATTCTTTCAGCATGCCCAGTGGGACGAGCGCTACAAAGATGCGGATGAAGTATAAATTCAAAGTGGCGAATTGCCGGGGATAGGGAAAATTTTTAATGCGTTCTGATACACCTTGCTGGTTATAAAATTCTACCAATAGCTTTTGCAATTCCATGTGTCGGAAATCTTCAATGAGTCCGCGGTCAAGCAATTCACGCAGGTGATCGGATTGTTTAGCTATCAGCTGTGCTGCACGATTGGACGTCGTCATCACTTCTTCTATTTCTTCGTTACTCAGGTAGTGTTGCAATTCTTCCTTCAGCACTTTATTATGTTCTTCCACGATGAACCACTGATCTTTGTACTCCTGATTGTGTTTTTGTAAATGGCTTCCCATACCCGAGCCTCTCAGTTGGAAACGCAACGCTGTGAGCCATGCAAAATGATAGTTCATCAACTTGAATTTTAAAGTTGAATCTCTTTTTCTGAGATCGTGTCTTTCGCATGTTTATTCGTCACAAAATCTTTCACCATTATTCCCCAGCTCCTGCTGCCGTTGGTAATCGCACCCCAGGCTTTTCGGGCTTCCCACATCCGATCGTAAGAGGCGTTATTTTTAAAACCTACCACAAAAGCTACGGCAGTACCCAGCAATGCAATCGGCAACCAGGGAATAGAAAGCCATTTCCAATCCAACAATTCATATAAAACGACCGGAATGGCAGATATCAATAGTAGACCAAAGATGTCCCTTCGGGTCCAGTATAAAACCTCCTTTAACGAGAAGTTCTTTCCGCTATGCATAGTACTCTTTTTTTGCGAATGTAGAAAATATGAATTACAAACCATATAGTGTACGGGTTAACATTTTTGTAAATCTTTACCTCACAATTCCTTTTAAAATGAGTACCGGCCATCATCAGCCATAAACCCGAACCCAGACAGAAAAAATGGAGGAAATTAAAATCTCTGACCATAATGATTTGAATGGCAATCCAGCCGGTTAAAAGAAATCCTTGTAAAATGACGAACTGAGGATAATATTTAAACTTGAAGAGCATGGCTAACAAAGCCAAAATATTCATTACACCATTTACCCAAAAAAGGACGAGACCCGGAATCCAATAGTCATTGAAAGGGGAGTAGCGCAGATATTCAATCGTTAGACCAATACCGGCTCCGGAAGGATCAGTCATAAAACTATAACCTGCGGGAAGAGCACTGAGTCCAATGATAGCCAGCACCAGAATCGTGAGTAATTTCCACCACTTGTTTTTCATGATCGGATTATTTCTTAAAACACGCTATCGGTATTCCCGTTTCAAATATCCATCCACTATCTTCACCATCTCCTGAAACGTCTCCTCTGCATTTTCTCTCATCGGGAATCCTTCCGTCGTCATCAGAATTTCTCCTTTTCCATTTACGACAAAGGAAGTGGGATACGCATTCACGCCAAACAATCGGGACAGTGTAAAGCAACGGGAAGCATTGCCGGAAGTGCTTTCATCGGTACATTCGGGTAGAATATCGTAGTGAATTTTTCGGTTCGGTATCGGGTAATAGTTTCTGTATTGGAACTATCTCCCGGATCAAATACTGCCAGTTGAGCCGGCGGATGTGACCCGATGGCGAGCAATTGAACCGGCTTCCCTGCATAGTGCTTATTAAGTCTGTTCAGAACAGGTATTTCTCTCATACAAGGCGCGCAACCGATATAAAAGAAGGAAATCAAGGTGAGTTTGTCTTTGAAATAGAGGCTGTCAACGGTTTTATTGCTTAATGTTTTTCCGGTGAAAGATGGTATTTTAAAAACCGATTGAGCAAAAGCTGTCTTTGTATTCGTCAACCCTATAAATAGAAACAAGGTGAGTGTCATTAGTACATCTCTTTTCAAGGACTCAGCGCACATACAATCGATGGTTTTTTATTTGCAGTAAATATCTGAAAAATAAAAAACCCGACAAGAAAATTTCCTGCCGGGTTCCATTATTTAAAAAATCGGATTGTTTTATTTCATTTTTATCACTTTATTTCGGGCTAATCTTCCTGTAGCATGAGTTACTTCCGAAACGTATTGTGACTGCTGGCACTGATAATCTCGCAAAAGTCTGGAGTAGTGCCGGTGCATTAGAATTGACATTGACCGGTAGTACAAGCGATGTGTTATGTGCAAAGTTTAGCAGGGATGATTCGTTAATTGTAATTAGTGGCCGCGATGATAAAATAAGAATTTACGATGCCATAACAGGATCATCGGTGAATGTAATATCCGGGCATACAGGCGATGTTAATAAAATTGATATTTCGCCTGATAATCGTTTTTATTGCAAGTGCCTCTTTTGATGCTACCATAAAGATTTGGGAATTGGAAACAGGGACATTGTTGGCAACTATTCCTGACACTTCCGGTTCTTACGTCTACTCTGTTGAATGGTCACCTGATGGTACAAAGCTTATCGCAGGTAATGGTGCGACACAAGTGATTTTATATGATGTTGATGCAATTACCGGTTTGACGTCACCAACATCTGTTTCATTAGTGAAATGTCATCCGAATCCGGTTAAATCCGGAGCGCAAATGGTCATTTCATCAGAGAAAGAGAAAGTTGTCAGCGTCGAATTAATAGATGTAAAAGGACAGTCACTATTGTAAAGCGGATGCTACTCGTGGTATTCAATTTGTTGAAATTCCCGAATTGAGTAGCGGTATTTATTTTTATCGTTTACTTTCTGAAAATGGTGTAGTAATTAGCAGACCAATTGTTGTGAATTAATTATTGCTTTATAGGTTAAATGATAAGGGAGGTCAGTTTGACTTCTCTTATCATTTTTTATTAAGAGTAGTAAAAAAGTATTAGTGTTTGTTAAAATCATGTTTCCTCATTTCAAATATCCATCCACCATCTTCACCATCTCCTGAAACGTCTCTTCTGCATTTTCTCTCATCGGGAATCCTTCCGTCGTCATCAGGATTTCTCCCTTTCCATTTACGACAAAGGAAGTGGGATACGCATTCACGCCAAATAATCTGGACAGTGTAAAGCAACGGGAAGCATTGCCGGAAGTGCTTTCATCGGTACATTCGGGTAGAATATCGTAGTGAATTTTTTCGGTTCGGTATCGGGTAATAGTTTCTGTATTTGAACTATCTCCCGGATCAAATACTGCCAGTTGAGCCGGCGGATGTGACCCAATGGCGAGCAATTGAACCGGCTTCCCTGCATAATGCTTTTGAAGTCTGTTCAGAACAGGTATCTCTCTCATGCAAGGAGCGCAACCAATGTAGAAGAAAGATATCAAAGTGAGCTTGTCTTTGAAATACAGACTGTCTACTGTTTTATTACCTAATGTTTTTCCGGTGAAAGATGGTATTTTAAAAACCGATTGAGCAAAAGCTGTCTTTGTATTCGTCAACCCTATAAATAGAAACAAGGTGAGTGTCATTAGTACTCTCTTTTCAAGGACTCAGCGCACATACAATCGATGGTTTTTATTTGCAGTAAATATCTGAAAATAAAAAACCCGACAAGAAAATTTCCTGCCGGGTTCCATTATTTAAAAAATCGGATTGTTTTATTTCATTTTTATCACTTTATTTCGGGCTAATCTTCCTGTAGCATGAGTTACTTCCAGAAAGTAAATCCCCTCCTGCAGGATAGCTAACTCAAGGAGTTTGGAGTTTTGTCCATTATGGATGATGAAGTTATCTTCTTTATACACGATTCTGCCGTTTAGGTCGAATACCGTGATAGTAGCATTGTCCAGAGAAGCGTCACTTTCGAAATCCAGACGCAACATCTCCTTAAATGGATTGGGAGATGCCGTTATCTTTAGCACTTCAGTCGTTTCTTTCACTTTTTCAATGGAGGATGGAATTACAACCGGTGGAGGAAGTGTTCGCAACGCATTGTGCAGGGTGATAGAGCATGGATTAATGTCCGCTACAAATGCAGTACCACTTTCTGCAGTGAATCCTACATTTAACGTAACATCTACACCTGCAAGAAATCGTGCTTCGAAGGGTCCGCCGGAAGTGGAAACTATTTCAACATTTCCGGTAGTAAATACGCTTTCTATCGCCTGAAAGGTTGCATCACCCACCAGTGCCACAATCGTACCCATAACCAGTTGTGTATTGAATGGACTCTGCGCTCCTACACCCACTGCATACCAGGCATTGCCGGTTTGAATAGCCTGACTGGAGCATGAGCCATAGATATCGCTCGCGGCTTCCAACCATGCATCACGTCCGTCAATGAAATCCGCCGTTCCCCAAAGATATTGGTGAGCAAGAAAGGCGATTTCTTTGGCATCAGCGATACCCATTCCGGACACGTTATAATAATCCCCATTGCTGTTATAACCGCTTCCGCCTTCGCACATCAGGTAGAAACAATGGTTCTGGACACCGCTATTCGTATGTACACCACCGTTATCATTTGATCCGGAGTACCAGTTGGTTCCTAAGTAGGTGTCGGGATGCCCCCAGCTTACCGGATCAGCCATGTTCCGGATGGCTCCGGTACTCTTATCGTTAGCGACTTTCCAGGCTTCACCCGCCGGTTGAGTACCTTCTGTATAGACTTCCACCACTTCACCAAAGATATCTGCGAAGGACTCATCCATCGCACCCGACTCATCCTGATAATCAAGATCGGCTGTATAATCATCCACTCCATGCGTAAACTCGTGACCCACGATATCCAGTGTTGTGTAAGAATCAGTAGCGTCAGTTCCTGAAGTCCCATACCCAAAGTCAAAATCTTCATTGAAGGCATCATAACGGGCATTGTTTCCGGTAGGATTTCCGTTATCATCAGTGAATGTGTATTTAATCCTGCAGTCGAGTGATCCACCGGCATCGTCATAACTGTTCCAGCTAAAATAGGAAAGGAAGAAATTGTACGTTTTTCTCATGCCGAAATTTAGCTGCATACCATCTCCGGTACCTCCGGTGTTTATTGGCCATGTATTTGAACTGCTGCTGTTGCATACCGGCGTTTCAGTACCACCAAAATTATCATCGATAATTTCTATCAGCACTCCGCAATCATCCGTCAATTCCCAGTATTGTGAATTGTTACAGGTATTTCGTTGAGAGGTGTAGATGGTTTGGGCTCCGTTAAATGGCGTGTTCACCGTTGTGGCGCCGCAGCTATGCGTGAGCGGTAGTTTGTTGATGATGGTGGCATCTTCTGCATCTACAAAGACCGTATACGATGTGGATCTCGTCATCGGCACATCAAATTTCCAACAAAGACGATAATCTTCCGCACTATAACCTGAACGTTCTCTTTTATACATGAACATTAATTCTCCATGAGGGGAAGGGTCGGCTGCAGGATCCTTTTTTGATTTTCTGTAGCGTTCAACATAGCGAATGTCGGTCCAGCCATAATCATTTGCCGGGAGATGAGCCAGCGCTGAAGCCAGTGCTTTTTCTTCTCCAATTACCGGAGCAGTGTTTTTATGGAGATCATGTACCAGGCGTCCGTTTGCTTTTACTACCAGACCATCTTTCAAATAGAGATTGGCCACCGCACCATGTACTTTTATATTCTTGTAGTACTGCTGGTATTTATATTGCTGCATACCGGTAAGGTGCATCTCCATACTTCTGTCGAATCGCATTTCATCATCTGCATTTAAAGCAAAGGCTTGCTTGTGCTGATGAAACAATGCTTCCGGAGTAAGTTGCAGGTTGTCTTTAAAGTAGATCCAGCCTGTAGCAGGATTGGTTTTTGTAATGGCAGCAAGTTCCGCACGGGGTCCCTTGCTCAGTTGAGCGCTGGTGATATGAGTCGACAGCAATACTATTCCGAATAGTATTAGGGCTGCTCTATAATTTTTGTTTTTCATGGAGTTACGTATTAAAAGGAATTAGTTCTTTTTTAACGCATCCAGTTCTGCTTTCAATGCTTTGTTACTGTCATTTAACTGAATGATATAGAGTGTAAGTTCTTCCACTTTTTCCAATAATTT
Organism: Bacteroidota bacterium; assembly: GCA_016721435.1. GTDB lineage: Bacteria > Bacteroidota > Bacteroidia > AKYH767-A > OLB10 > JAJTFW01. The sequence goes on along the minus strand of JADKIC010000005.1, from coordinate 131,214 downwards.
TTGCTGCATTTCACCAACATGGTAGCTGCCCTCTTCTTCTATTTGAGAAGCGGAAGGGAGTCCGGGAAGATGATGGTTTTCTTCAACATTTTTCGCCAGCTCATCAATACTCATCAAGTTGTAATTATCGCTGAACACATAATCCGGCCAGGAGTTTTCGAGACGAACGCGCAACTCTTCGCACATTACCTTACCTGCTACAGAGAGCATATAGCCACTTGCCGGAGAACCTGTGCCTATCATCACATCGCCATCTTCATTGATACGGAGCGCATCACCGGCATTTGTTCTGAAGATCAGATCACCGGAAGTGTTTCCGGATGCGGTACCAATCTTTAAATCAGTTGTTGTGGACTGGATAAAACTCACCGCCACATTGCTATTGTTGTAAAACTGAAGAAAAGCATCTTGTCCTCTTAAGCCGATCGCCTCGGCATTGGTATGAATTTGCAATTTCGCGGTGGGACTTGCAGTACCTAATCCAAAGTTTCCGTTATTCATCATGGCCATTCTCACCACATTGTTAGCATAGAAGTACATGTTACCGCTCGAATTGTTTGCACTTAAGCCCAGGTTCAGATTTCCCTGATCGCATTGCAGAAATGCCTTTGCTACATTGGAGTTATGGAAGGTCAGAGCCGGGGATGTGGCATTAAGACGTAAGAGTTCACCGGTTCCGCTGATATGAAGTTTTACACCCGGAGTTTGCGTGCCTATGCCCATATTTCCTGAACCATTAATGAGCACACGTGTAGTACCATTCACCGCTACTCTAAATGGACTGGTACCTGATCCTGAGTTCACGTGAAACATGCTGGTAGGTTCTTCAATTCCTACTCCGAGTCTTCCCGAGTAATAACCACGACCGTTAAAATAAGCCGCCCAATCTCCCGATCCTGTAGCGTTTCCATACACGCCAATATTTTTATAACTACCCATCGCAGAACCGTACACTCCGATATTCCGATCTGTCAGTGCCGATATTCCACTACTTATTCCTGATGCCAAACCGTACACACCATAATGCGTATTACCTGCATTCGTGTTTTTATTCCATCCCATAACGCCTGCGCCAACGCTGCTATCATCTTCTTTCACACCCAACACACCTACATATCTTAGACCGGTAGGGAAAGTACCTATGCCTAAAGTTGCATTACAAAATGCTCCCAGGTATCCATTTGCAGCGAGCGTTCCGGTGGAGTTGGAGAAACGGCCGGTGACTGAGCCATATATCAGGTTTTGACTGGTGGCCAGCGGTAACTGATCAGCTACAAGTAGACGGTATTTCGTATCAATACTCGTATTAATACCCAACTTTCCGGTAGATCCTACTGTTAATCTTGTAGTATTATTCGTTTTTAAACGCAGGTCAAGATTATCGCTGGTACCTATGTATTGTGAGGCGGTGGTTCCTGCATTCCCTGAGAGCGACCAGGACTGTGCATTGACTGCGTTCGACGCCAGTATTAATGCAGTAAATAGTAGTAAGTTTTTCATAGCTGTTTAATTTATAGTTCAAACATAGCCCCTCCAACGGGTACTCACCATTAACATTTAGGGAACGGTAATTTGTTTGAGAAAGCGGTAAGGCCTGGCGAAATATTATGTAATTTGGGGAACTGCGCAGCGTTATGAAAATCAATGTCTCTTTATTCCTTTTCTTCCTCAGCCTGTTCAGTTTAACCCATTCTTTTTCCGCAAAAGCAGGGCCGGAGAATCAGCCAAGTGAACAACAATTGCTTTGGAGCAAAGCTTTACTGGACGCGAAAATGTCCATCTATAAAAATAGATGTGATGAGGCCGGACAAATTCTTCTTGCGTTGGAGGGGCAAAGGTATCCTTCAAAAGAGGAACGCAGCTTACTTATTCAATTGCTCAGAATGGATTTGCTTTATTGCAGTAAAAATGCTGATTCTGCCCGATCTGTATTTTATGCCCTTCCGGTTTATGAGGGCAATGACAGGCTGGTGCACTATGAATACCTGATGCTGCAAAGTAAATTCCTTTTTGATGAGTTTAAAATAAAGGAATCGAATCAATTGCTTCAAAAAGCTTTTAATCTGGCTCATGAGATGAAGGATCCTGTTCGGAAAAGTCTTTGCGCGAATACGATTGCAAGAAATCTTACCGCACTAGATTTTTACGATGATAGTTTCAATTATCGTAAAAGTAGCATTAAAATTCGCTAATGGCGACTCGCTGATGCTCTCTGTTGCCTATTCAGGTATCGCGAATTACCATTATGTGCATACTCATCAATATGATTCTGCTATTTTTTACTACAGTATGGCCAGGAAATTTTCAACAGCAGATAATAGAGTCTTTGAAACCACCTGTTGCTCAATTCGGCAGCGGCTTTGCTGGAGTTGGGAAAATTGAAGGAGGCGGAGCAGCAAGTGCGGGAGATAGAAAGTAGTCTTCCCTACCTTACACCATTGATTATCGGTAATTATTATAATACACTCGGTTTTATTCTCATCTCTTCCGGTCGACATGGAGAAGCGATCGAAACATATAAAAAAGGGCTCGCATACAATGAAGAACATAAAGATCTGGATTTGCAGGTGCAGTTGCTCGGGTTTATCAGTGATGCCTACGCTGCATCGGGGAATTATAAAGACGCTTATCACTATCATTTTCGTTTAGAACAAGCAAAAGATAGTCTGCGGAAACTTCAAACGGATGAACTGCTGATTGAGAAAGACAAGGAATTTCAAACATCCATAAAGGAGGAGGAAAATGCCCGCTTAACAGCAGAAAATGATCTGCAGACACTAAAACTAAGTCAGAAGAATCGTCAGTTGATAGGTGGAAGTATCCTGATGATCTTGTTGTTTTTCTACTCGCGATGGTTTTGAAGAACTACCGGAATAAGAAGAAGCATATAAAAGCCCTCGATGATTTGAACCGGCAACTTACAGATCAACGTGATGAGATTCTGCGCATCAATCAACTGTTGCAATTGAAAGTGTTGCGTACTCAGATGAATCCGCACTTCATCTACAATTGCCTGAACTCGATTTTACATCTTGTGCAGCAGGGGGAAAAAGAAAAGGCAGGCGATTATCTCCTTCGATTCGCAAAGTTACTGAGACAGGTGCTGGACTTTTCGGACCGACAGTTTATAGAATTGGAAGAAGAAATTCAGTTCCTTAACCTGTATCTGTCTCTTGAGAAAATGCGACTTGGTGAAAGTTTTGATTATTCGGTTACATGTGATGTGGATACGGCCGAAGAAGAAATTTCATTACCTTCACTGGTCATTCAACCCTTCGTAGAAAACGCTGTTTGGCATGGATTATCTACTAAGGAAAATGATAAAAGAATTGCTATTCGTTTTTTTATGGTTGAAAATGAAAACCAAATTCACTGTGTTATTGAAGACAATGGAATAGGCAGAGCGATGGCAGCACAAAGGAAAGTGAATACTTCTAAACATTTATCAAAAGGAATGGCAATTACGGAAGAAAGGTTGCAATTGTTGCGGTATAAGCTGGAGGATCATCAGACCATTCGTATTATAGATAAAGTACCGGAGGAAAACAGTAGTGGTACCATTGTAGAATTAACTTTGCCACTGACATAATTATGATAAAAGCATTGATATTAGATGATGAAAAAGCATCGCTGACACAATTGCGCGAAAGCATAGAAAGGTATATTCCGGATATAACTCAATTATGGGTTACCTCTGATCCTGCTGAAGCGATGATGCTGATCAATGAACAACATCCGCAATTGCTCTTTCTCGATATTGAAATGCCGCAACTCAATGGCTTCGAATTTTTGGAAAGAATAAAAGAGCGAAATTTCGCCGTTATTTTTACAACGGCATTCAGTCAGTATGCGATCAAAGCTTTACGGTTTAGTGCATTGGATTATTTATTAAAGCCTGTACAGGAAGATGAGTTAAAGAAAGCAGTAGAGCGCTTCCGCGAACAGCCCGTAGCATTAGAGCAAATGCAAAAGTTGTATGAACAATTGTTCGAGAATGTAAAAAGTGGTCATGAAACGGGATTCAAATTATCATTGCAAACCGGAAACCGCATTTATTTTATAGCTCCCGGTGAGATCAGCTGGTGCAAAGGAGATAATAATTATACCTTGGTGTATACAAAAGATGGCAGAGAGTTTACCATGAGTAAAACGTTGAAGGATGTAGAAGAGATGTTACAACCTTTCGGCTTTCTTCGGTCTCATAAATCTTCATTGGTAAATGCAAAGGAAGTGACTGCTCTTGACAATGAAGAACTGATTTTAAAAAATGGAGTACGCATTCCTGTTTCAAGACGAAGAATGGAGGACGTGAAATCTTTTTTGAGCGGAAAAAATTAGTGTAGAGTTTCTCAGTGGTAAACTCTTATTTCGGGAATCTTCCCGATAAACTGCGCCAGGCCATGAAGCCGCTGAGTATAACCAATAGTGAACCGGCCAGAAATGCGGCTCCCGGAAAATAAACAGGAGCATTTTCTCCCGTAAAGAAAGCGAAGAGGTTTGTCATCAAGAGAGGTCCGATGATCGAAGTGATGCTGATGAGACTTGTCAATGCCCCTTGCAATTCTCCCTGTTCATTTGCCGGCACCTGATTGGAAATAATCCCTTGCAATGAAGGTCCCGCAATTCCACCCAGGCAATAGGGAATCAGAAAAGCAAACATCATCCAGCCTTTTGTACTGAATGCAAATAGGGCGAGACCTATAGCATATAACATCATCCCCACATATACGGACCGGCTGGGCCCTAGTTTGGGATTGATAACACGAACAAGTCCTCCCTGCACAATCGCTACACAAAGGCCGGCCATCCCCAGCGAATATCCAACCATAGCCTCGTTCCATTTGAAACGTTCCATCGTAAAGTAAGACCATGTGCTCTGTACCGCATGTGCTGCGATGTAGACAAAAACCAATGAGGCTACTAAACCAAGTACCACAGGATAGCGTCCAAGATTTTTCAGCGATCCTATCGGGTTGGCCCTCTTCCATTCGAAAGCCCGGCGATTTTCTAAGGGAGGGATTCAGGCAGAATGAAAAAACCATAGAGCCAGTTGAGAAAGGTCAGTCCGGCAGCAGCGAGGAATGGAACACGTGAACCAAATTGTCCTAACATACCTCCCAATACCGGACCAATGATAAATCCGATACCAAATGCCATTCCAACGATTCCGAAATTTTGTGCACGCTTTTCCGGTGTGCTGATATCTGCAATATATGCAGTGGCCGTAGTGATACTCGCACCGAATATACCAGCCAGCAAACGACCAAGAAACAGCCATGCAATAGTGGGTGCAAAAGCAAGAAACAAGTAATCGAGTCCAAATCCAAAGAGTGATAAAAGCAACACCGGCCTTCTTCCATAACGATCGCTCAAGCCACCAATAACGGGAGAGAAAAGAAATTGCATAATGGCATAGGAGAACATGAGCCAACCGCCATATGTTGAAGCTTCACTGATGGAACAGGATGTTAATTCCTGGATTAATTTTGGTGTTACCGGAATGATGATGCCCAATCCGATAATATCAATTAACAGCGTAATGAAAATAAAAGAGAGGGCAGGAGTTTTTGAACTGTTCATTTTATTGGAGGTGCAAAAATATCATAAATATCTATCAATGAGTTATAAGTTTTCACCGCATTAGGGGGTTGACGCTAATGGAAATGATGAGTAGTTTTCGCCCCTAATCTAATTAAACAACCTACTATGAAAAAGCTCTTAATAGTGATGATGACAGGAGGTCTTATGGCACTTTCCGTCAAAACCAATGCGCAAAGCTGGTCGCTAACAGGAAATGCCGGTACGAATTCCGCTACGGATTTTATCGGAACAAGCGATAATAAACCCTTAAAAATTAAGACCAATAATCAGGTCAGGATGCTGCTCAAGACCAATGGATATGTCGGAATTGGTACACAGACACCTTCAACCAGGCTTCATGTGAATGGGGTAATTACTGCTACTGGCGGTACATCATCTGATTGGAATACCGCTTTCGGTTGGGGCGATCATGCGCTGGCAGGATACCTTACTTCATTTACAGAGCTGGACCCGAAGGTAGGCGCGAATGTGACCAACTTTGTTTCCAAATGGGATGGAGCAGCATTGGTTGGAAGTAATATTTTTAATTCAGGAACTAATTTTTGCTTAACTACATCTACAATGATTGGGTCGGCAAATTTTGTAGTTCAAAGTCCTAATGCAAGTGGTTTTGGAGGAATGTATATTAATCAATCAGGGCCGGATTAAAACCATTTTATGGTTATGCTGTAAATGGTGTTGGAACTTGCTGGACATCTTTTGATCAGACAACAGGTAACTGGGGTGTTTTCAACAATGGAGAAAGATTTGTTGTAGATAATACCGGACAGGTGGGAATAGGAACTACTACGCCAAGCTATTTTCTGGATATTCAGGCCGGAACTGCATTAAGGGCATTGAATGCGGTTTCAAGTGTTGTTGGAAGCTCAGGACAGATTGTCAACTTTGGGCGCACCAATGCACCGGCTTCAGCAAATGATATTGTGCAAATCACGGTTCCTGCCGGCTCACCAAATGACTTTCAGTTTATAGAAGCAGATAAAGGAGGCTCTAATCGCTTTCAGGTGAATGGAGATGGAAGTGTAGGTGTAGGATTCAGCACAATAAGTACTGCACGTTTAAATGTAGATGGCAGCAATCCTGACAATAAAAAAATATATGGCGTATATGCTTCTGCTGATAGTGCATCCTCGGTATCAGCCGCTATTTATGGTGAGCATACAAGCACAACAAGTGATGGACGTGGTGTTTATGGAAAGAGTTCCGGTGGTGCCGGTATTGGTTATGGAGTTTTTGGAGAATCCGGCTATGTTGGCCTAAGAGGTCTGGCGTCTGGTTCAACGTACACCGGCACTGCTTACGGCGTATATGGTACGGCATCAGGTAGTACGGTCGGAACAAGAATTGGTGTTTATGGCTCAGCCAGTGGTGCTGCAACAGCGGAAGGCAATTGGGGCGGATATTTCCCTACAAAAGTATATACCTCTCAAATTCGAGTTGGAACAACAGGTGGCGCTACAGGATTTATAGCTTGCATTGGCGGTAAACTGATCGCTGAAGAAGTGCGTGTGGAATTGGAAACATCATGGCCGGATTATGTTTTTGCTGACGGATATGAATTGATGCCGCTCGAGCAATTGAAAAAAGAAATAAATCAGCATAAGCATTTACCGGGCATTCCTTCCGCCTCTCAAATTGAAGAGCAAGGTGGTGTGGATCTGGGTGCAATGCAAACCAAATTGGTGGAGAAAGTAGAAGAACTTACACTCTACATCATTCAATTAAAAGAACAAAATGACAAGCTGCAGGAATTAAATGAAAAATTGCAAGTGCGTATGTCAGCGATTGAAAACAATAAGTAAACCGGTTAAACCCTTAATTCTTACGCTATGAAAAACAAACAACAAGTAAGGAAGCCGGTGTTTAGCGGATGTATAATGTTGCTGCTGATCTTAAACGTATCTATCGTTTCTGCACAACAATTCATTCGTTATCTTGACCGTCCTCTGCTTACAGAAAAACAACAGCATCATGCGAATGCACTTATACATGACGAAACAACGGTCGGGTACTGGTATATAGAAGCAGATGCTTCTCTGATAAACAAGAAGAGCACCTCTTTAACCTTATCATTGCCTGATCATTCCAATCTACTGATTGATCAGATGACCTATACCCAAAGTTTCGTTTCGATGGTTTCCGGCTCCGGAAAATTTGAACCGGGCGGTGATTTCATCGTTACCGAACACAATGGCATGATTACTTCACGTATTGGAAATAATCAATACAGCTATATGATTTATCCTTTGTCCGGGGATAAGCATATTTTAATTCATTTAAATGTACAGGCTTTTCCACAGGATGAGTCGGATGAAGGTTACCAGCATATGCTGAAAGAAGGGCAGAAAGTAAAAGAGAGAGAGCATGTTGATCCGGAAACCGGTGAAGTTATTTTTGATGGTTCTCCCGAAGCAGGTAATTGTAAAATACGATGCCTCGTTGCCTATACGGATGATGTTGGTACTGCACTGGCAGATCCTATTGGTTTTGCAGAATCTTGTATTCAGGCCAACAATACTTCTTTCACGAACAGTGCTGTTAACTTTCAGGTGGAATTGGCATGTGCCTTCGAAACAAGTTATGCAGAAAGCGGAAATTCGTTCACCGATAAAACAAATTTTCGTACTAATGGAGATGGAATTATGGACGACATTTTTGACTGGCGCACTTATTATGATGCGGATCTTTGCCATCTGCTGGTGAATAGCCTCTCGAATGGTTGTGGTGAAGCATGGGCCGTTTCGGTTTCTGTATACGCGGATGCATTTTGTGTAACAGACCGTACCTGTGCCGTGGGTAACCTTACATTTCCTCATGAGTATGGCCATCTCTACGGTTGCCGTCATGATGTGTTTGTAGACAATACCAACACTCCGTATGCTTACGGGCATGGAAAGACAGTGACAGGAAACTATCGCACAGTAATGGCGTATTCGGATGCCTGTGGGGCTTCCGGATGTACCAGGGTAGCCTATTTCTCGAATCCTGCTATAACTTATAACGGAGTTTCAACCGGGACATCCGGTTCAGCGGATAATGAAAGTGCCAGTGAAGCATCGCGTGTGGCCATCAGTGGCCTGGAGGTTTCAGGGGCGAATAAAGCATTTCCTTCCTGGACGCATGACGACGGAGAGTTTGCGGATGTATTGGCAACTAATTCAGTGATCAACAATACCACCTATGTCATGAATAGCGGCTCAGAAGTAGTTTGGAGAGCGGGTACTTTTCATACTTTGAATCCGGGTTTCTGGGCAAAAACCGGTTCTAAATTCCTAACTGTATTTGATAACTGCACGGTATTGGCGTTGGCCGGTAATGTAGCTTCCAAAGTCAATAATTCAGAGAATGCAAATGCTTCAGTTCGAGTACAGCCAAATCCTTTTAGTAGCCGTTTTGATGCTATTGTAGAAATGAAGGAAATGGGTACTTTGAGAATGGAGCTGCGTGATGCCACCGGAAAATTGATTCAGGTAATAGCTGAACAGAAGGATGCAGAGAAAGGGAATTACCAATATTCTATTGACATGAGCGAGAATGCAGAAGGAATGTATTTCATGCTGGTGCGAATGGGGGATGAAATGAAGACGGTGAAGTTGATTAAAACAGAATAGTGAGTTTTATCTGAATAGAAAAGGCAACCTGTTTTGCAGGTTGCCTTTCTCGGTAAGCTATCATATCCAAAATAAAATATTAATATTACTGATGTTTAAATTCTGTGGTATTCAAGTACTTTCTCTAACCGGTATAATTTGGTTGATTGCATCGTGTCATAACCGGAGTAAGGAGCACTCATCCGGAAATGACACAATTTCCGAGATGCAATTTCAAATAGAGAAAGATACAGTGTCCGGGGAGATCTCTGGCAGCATAGTTGATAGCGCATCCATTAAACAAATGAATTCAATTTCACCTGATACCTCAATGGAAATTATTCATGGATCACCGGAACAAGCACAACTCGATTCTATAAAAAGAGCTAAACTAGAAATTAAGAAGAAGATGATAAATTAAATAGTGATTCGTTTTTATGAAATTATTTGATTCCTTACCACCTATTTTAATTATCCGAGGTCTTCGAGACTAAATGCCGCTGACCAAAATCAGAATTTAATATTTTAAATTCTAGTGAATATCCTAATTTTAAAATCTGTTTAATTTAATCATTAATATATAAATCACCCATTTAAAAATTATTATTATGAAAAAAACATTTGAACACATCAGCGTTTATGTAATCCTATTATTAGTTGCAAAAATTTCTTTTGCTCAAAGCACGGAAGTAATAACTGCTTCTAAAACAGAGATTTTTCAAACCCCTTGTGCAGGCAGCACACAAATGCAAAGTGTAGATCCTGCATGGATGGTTATGATCAACCATAAACCGATTAAGCATCCTACCACTGACCAGGATCAGGAATTAGTTGATCGTATTAAGGCAGAGAAGCAGTTGTTACGTCAGAAACTACTAAGTAGTATACCCACCCCTGAGCCGGAAGCGCTACAGGCTACACCTGTAAAAGGCACTAATTTCCAAGGCAATACCAACAGCGGATGGACACCACTGGATAATTCTGTTGCCATTTCCAATGGTGGATACATTGTTAGTGTTACTAACAGTAATATTAAAATGTACAATACCAGTGGAACGAGTTTATATACAAATACACTCGCAGGATTTATTAATATTCCTACTATCACCAGCGCTTTCGATCCACATGTACTTTATGACAACGTCAGCAACCGGTTTATTTTAGTAACACTCTCAGGTACTACACCAACAACATCCCGTCTAATAGTTTGTTTTTCTAAAACAAGCAATCCGGTAACCGGTGGATGGTGGGTATACAATTTAAACGGTGATGTGTTGAGCAATTCAAAGTGGTTTGATTATCCAAAGATCGCTGTTACCAACGGTGAGCTATTTATTAGTGGAAATATGTTTAGTAATTTAAATATATTTGATCAAAGTGTGATACTACAGTTAAATAAAACTCAGGGATATAGTGGTGCGAGCATGTCAAGTGTTACCTGGTCTAATATAACAGGTACACCCGGTTCAATATTACCCATAGGTCATGGACATGGATCTTCTTATGGTCCTGGCTGTTTTTTTATCTCTACCAATTCAGCATCGGGTAGCACGGTTAAATTATATAAAATTTCAAATATCCTCACTGCTAACCCGGTGATGACATATAATTCAATTCCAACTTCAAACTACTCAGCGGCAGGCGACGCCTCTCAAAGTGGAAGTACTGATTTGCTGGATGTGGGTGATTGCCGTGCCTTGAGTGGCTTTTATTTAAGTGGAATCATACATTTTGTGCACAATGTGGATAAGGGAAGCGGTTTTTGCGGGGTACGATATCATCGTATAACAGTTGGCAGCCTGAAGGATGTTCGAACAACTTTAACCGGTAGTTCAACCACCGATTATGCATACGGTTCAATAGCTTCTTTTACCAATTCTACCGCTGACAAGTCAGTCATGATAGGTTATCAGGCAGTCAACGCAGGTATTTTTCCTTCCTTGTACGTAAGGAATGTTGATAATAGTTTTGTTTGGTCAAGTCAGCTTAATATTAAATCCGGTGGAGGTTATGTTAATTTCCAAACTTCCACTACTGAGAGGTGGGGGGATTATTCAGGTATTGCGCGTAAACACAATAGTAGTACACCGTCTATATGGATGTCAGGCGCGTACGGTACAACTGCACATAACTGGAGTACGTGGATATCAGAAGTGCACACTACTTCTCCCCGGATAGGCCTTACTGCAGACGAGCAACCTGTTGATGCTGTTAAAGTGTTTCCTCAACCCGTTGCAGAAACTTTTAGTTTAGAGTTTACCATGGCAAAAGAGCAGGAACTTTTGCTCTCCTTATTTGATGAAAAGGGTGCGCTGGTAAAAGAATTGTATAAAGGAATGGCTGCAGAGGGTATAAATATACTATCATTTAATAAAAACAATCTTTCCGTTGGAACATATTTATTGCTCGGAACAAATACGGAAAACAATGCAGTAATCCGCGAAAAAATTATTGTAGCGAATTGAAAGAAATAGTTCAGGAAGCACATATCTAATATTTGTGCATAGCGGCAATGTTTGAAATCTTTCCAAAGTCTTAATAACAAAGCCGAAGGAATGTATTTCAATTTATCTGAATAGAAAAAGGCAACCTGTTTTGCAGGTTGCCTTTTCTATTTTAACAGAAGTGAGAAATATTTTTGATTATCTCGTCATTTTGATTTCCATGTTCTTGTATTCTTTTCCTCCGTGAGGAGTGGTGTACATCTCCATAAAATGTTCGCTTTCGCTTTTTACCGTGTACACTTCGCGTATTTTCATCATCTTTCCGGTAATGGGATCGGCTTGCTCTCCGAAGAACTCAATTCCTCCCAGTTTAGGGTTGAAAGTACCCGTACTGAAAAGAACACCTGTGCCCATATTGTCCATCCAGGTTGAAACATATTTCTTTAATGCTTTATCATATCCGGTTATTCCTTGTCCATGAAAGGGCATACCATTAAAGTCTCCCTGATGAATGGACATTTGATAACGTCCTTCTAAAATCATGCTGACTACAACAGTTGCAGTCGATTGCGTGGGCTCTGCATCCGGAGACATCCACATTTTTATTTCTTCTTTCCAGTCGCCTTCAGATGCCGCCAGTTGAGCATGTTCCTCACCGGGAGTCATGTATTCCATCCAGATTTTTTCTATGTCTTCCGGCGTTTTGGCAGGCGCTTTTTCATTAGTAGCTGCCGCTCGTGGTTTAGCCTCTGCCGGTTTTGCAGCATTTTCTTTTGTAGCCTGAGCCTGGGCTCCAACAATCCAGGAGGCAATGAATAGTGTAAGTACAATTTTTTTCATAGGATATTTTTTTGAGTATTCGAAGATACTAAAATGGAGCTATCAAATTTTAAAACAGGTGCTCAATAATCAGTATTTGATCTCTATTCACAATTTATTCCGATGCTTTTCAGCAAGTTTCACAGGAGCTACATGACAATAGGCCGTGGTGAGTGCATCCATAAACATTTCCTTAGGAACCTTTTTTAAATTGATTAATGTCCAGCCCTGTTTTCCCCAGGCATTGGGAACAGGATAGATGATGAGCGGATCATAAGAACAGAATACACTTTGATCAATGGCCGAAAGTTTGACACAGGCACGATGATGCTCTTTGTTCAATGTGATAAAGATTTTATTTTTTACTTTGAAAGCAATTTTCTCAAAATGTGGAGTTTCTATTGTTCCTTCAAACGATAGAGCCAGTTTACGAACTGAGGCAAAGTTGACCATTTCCAAATATACAACTAAAATTATTTGACGCTGACCAGCACCGGACCGGGGTCATTGGTTACAGGTGGAACGGTCTTCAGGAAACGGTAAATCGCTCTCAGGTCATCATCGGCTAATCTGCTGAAAGGTCCCCAGGGCATGGTGCTTTCATGAATCACTTTTCCTTTTCGGAAGCGTTGCAGAAAATCATCTTCCGTCCAATTCGCCAGCTTTCCGGTTTGTGCATCGGAGGTAATGTTGGGTGTCACAACTTCAAGCGCAGGGTTCACTTCACAGGGCATATGGAAACCTCCGGCATAGGGAGTGCCGATGTATTTCCCGGTTTTTAAATCGCGTTCGGTATGACATCCTCTGCAATTCGCAACAGATTCCGCTAAATATTTTCCATATTCGACCGTAGCACCTGGCGCCACATGTTTTGGAATTTCAATGGTGGGTCCGGTAGGTTCTATGACCAATGCTTTCAATACAGTGCCTAATAATTTCCATTCCGTCGCAGGTACTTTATTTTTTACAGGAGGTACTGTTTTTAAATAGCTGATGACAGCGGTGAGATCAGCATCACTCAAATGCTGGAAGGGCATAAAGTCGACGAGTGCACTTCCGGCATGTCCTACTCCGTAACGAAGGGATCGGGCAATCACACTATCCGGCCAGGCACCAATGCCCGTTTCTTTATCGGAGGTGATATTGGGAGTGTAAATTTTAGCAGGAGGTATATCGAATATATGTCCACCTGCCAATGGAACTATTTCCCCACGTTCAATAGCATCCAGTTGTGAAACCGGAGCATGGCAATGGGCACAATGCGCCGCACCGTACACCAGCTCTTTTCCTCTCGCGATCACGGCAGAATCATAAACAGCCTGTATAGCGGGATAGGGTGCATCGAAGGTTCGGTCTTTTTTTGCAAAGACAACAATACTTAAAATAAAAAGGAACAGTATCACGAAGAGACCTGTTCCTTTTATAATTTTCAATGTCGTTTTCATGTGAATGGATTTAACACATGAAAAATAATTAATTTTCCATAATTACTTCCAATTTCACAAAAAAAAGCTAAACTTTTTAAGTAATTGAATTACCATAAAATAGCGATTCGTTTACCAACGCGAGCCACTACTTTTTTTACCGAATGAGGAGGATCGTGCGGGTTTTGCAGCCGGTGCAGGGGACGAAGGTCGCTTGAATCCGGGTCCGCGTTTGGGCGCATGTGCCGGATCAGGGGCCACCAATACACCATCGGGAAGGTGGGCGTGAGAACGAGCTTTCAATGCTTTTTCACGTTGGCTTTGTGATTTATCTCCGTGGATGGCGGAAGCGGAATGTCCTTCCTTGGTAAGTACTTTAGAAAGGCGATCAGCACCACGTTTTGTACGGGTGAAGATGAGGGCTTGTTCAGCAGGTTCTTTTTCGATGACATCCAGCAATAAATCCTGACGACGATCACGGTTTACGTAGTACATGCGCTGACTGATTTTCGGAAGATTTTCTTCGTTGGTGACAATCTGTACTCTAACGGGATCGGACATGTGCTTTTCAGCCATCGCGCGGATATCATCAGGCATTGTAGCGCTGAAGAGCAGGGTCTGGCGTTCGCGGGGAAGCAAACCAAGTATTTTATTCAGGTCACGGGCAAATCCCATGTCGAGCATACGGTCACATTCATCCAGTACCAATGTGGTTACCGTGTTGAGTTTAATATGTCCCTGACTGTAGAGATCCAGTAATCGTCCCGGTGTTGCAATAACAATAGCAGGATGTTTTTTCAAGGCTTGTTCCTGTGGATTTTGTCCGACACCACCATACAGCAATGCCATTCTGAAGGGAAGCGTTTTCCCATAGGCGCTGAAGTTATCGTGGATCTGTATCGCCAGTTCCCGTGTAGGAGCCAATACCAGTACACTGATTCCCTTTGCAGGAGTCATTGTGCCGAGGCGGTGAAGAATAGGAAGAGCAAAGGCTGCTGTTTTACCGGTTCCTGTTTGTGCCAGTGAAAGTACATCACGGCCGCGCATTACCGCAGGAATGGTTTGTTCCTGTACGGGTGTAGGCTCGCGATAGCCCTTTTCGTGCAATGCTTCCAGAATTTGTGGGAGCAGTTGTAAGTCATTAAATGTCATTATTTTTTTTAATTCCATAATCGTTTTTAGCCGATGGCAACATGCCACGACTGCGATACAGATGATCAGGCGTATGAAAACCGGTTTAATGTAAAACTGGATTCCGGATAGCCTTGATGTAATTTCTATTAAAACCGGGAGGGTTGCGTGTGATGCGTATAAGAACGTTCATCAACGATAGAAACCACGCTTTGATGGTACAAAGGTAATCTATTTGCTTTCCTAAAGCAAGAGAATCTTTTATCAAACGGTTTTGCAGAAGGAAAGTTACAAGTCTTTTAAACTGCGGAGGATGGGTATTTCGTTCTACATGTTATTGATAAATAATAGTTTAAATAGATGAAAGTTGCCTTATTAATTACCCGCCGAGATCAGTTTTTCTGAAACAAACAACCCCCGTTTACGTATGATTGACTTCATATAAAGGCCAGTAATGTCATACCGTTCAAAGAGGAGAAGTTTACGTCAGGTTCAGAAGCAAAGTATTTCCATGAGGAAAGTGGTCTTTGCTTTTAGTTTTGCAGCGATTGCCGGTGCTACATTTTTTATCATTAATAATCTGGGCACTTCCGAATCCGCTTTAGCCAATCCCGGGAAGGATGGAACAAAAACGATTACCGCTGCAAATACGATCGTAAATGAATACACCACCCTTTCATCCAATGTATCAGTTGGAGGTACCAGTTTGACGGTGGCATCATCTACATTGAATGCTAACAGTCGTTTTGCAGGTTCGCTCGCAGCGGGTGATCTGGTGCTTATCATTCAAATGCAGGGCGCTTCTATCACCACATCTGATAATTCTTCTTATGGTAATGTTTCCAATTATAACAATTGCGGACGATATGAATTTGCAAAAGTGAGTGCACGACCTAATTCAACTACCATTACATTGGCCAATGGATTGAGGTATGGGTATACTTCTTCCGGCAAAGTGCAGGTGATTCGTGTTCCGCGTTACAGTGACTTGACCATTAACAATGGAGCCAGTATTACCTGTCCCGATTGGGATGGATCAACCGGTGGAATTGTAGCGGTGGAGTCTGCAAATAATGTTGCTTTAAACGGAAGCATTGATGTAACCGGAAAGGGTTTCAGAGGAGGTTCAATAGAGCAAAATTCAAATTTACCGGGCAATGCATCAAAACGCAGATCATCCGATTCAAAGGAAGGTGCCGAAAAAGGAGAAAGCATTGCGGGACTTGCATCTGCGCTGAGCAGTGGTGCCTATTGTAGAAATGCACCGGCTAACGGTGGTGGAGGTGGGAACGCCCATAACTGCGCCGGGGGTGGAGGTGCGAATGCAGGAAGCCCGGCAGCATGGAATGGAAACGGAAATCCGGATAACTCCAATGCCAACTGGACAACCGCCTGGAATCTCGAATCATCAGGCTTTGCAAATAATACTTCTACCGGAGGTGGAAGAGGAGGATATTCCTATTCGTCGAATGATGGAAATGAACTTACGAGAGCACCGGGTCATTCTGACTGGGGTGGCGACAATCGTTTGAACGGAGGTGGCTTTGGGGGGCGTCCTCTGGATTATAGCGGTGGAAGAATATTTATGGGCGGCGGAGGTGGTGCCGGAGATTCCAACAATGGAACAGGTACTGCAGGTGCAGATGGTGGTGGAATCGTTTTCTTATTGGTAAAAAATAATGTGACCGGTAGCGGGACTATTTATGCAAATGGAAGTTCAGTGACTACACAAACCGGAAATGATGGTGCAGGCGGTGGAGGCGGTGGAGGCACAGTTTTTATTTATAATCATACAGGCGCAACAAGCTCCATCAGTATAGAAGCAAAAGGAGGTACAGGAGGAAGTCAGAATTTAAGTTGGCCGGAGGCAGAAGGAGCAGGAGGCGGTGGAGGCGGTGGTTATGTAGCTATCAGCAATCTTCCGGCCATCAGTATAAGCGTAGCCGGCGGTGCGAATGGAACATCGAACTCACCTTCTGTGTCTAATTTTACTCCCAATGGCGGTACAAAAGGTGGGCCCGGAGAAACGGCAACATTGCTCAGTACATTTAATCCCTACAGTGCAGGAAGCAGTCCCTTGCCTGTTGTACTTACATCATTTTCTTTAATGCCTGAAGAGAATGTAGTAAGAGTAAAGTGGACCACCTCCTCCGAAATCAATAACGACTTTTTTAAAGTGGAACGCAGTTGGGATGCATATTCTTTTGAAGAGATAGGCAGAGTGAGTGGAGCAGGGAATAGTTCTGTCGCCCGCTCTTACATGCTCACCGATGATGAACCATTCAATGGTACCAGCTATTATCGCCTCACACAAATTGACTACGACGGACAATCAGAAACTTTTGCCCCGCAGTCCGTCACCCGTACAACAGTTTTAACAGAGTTGAAAATAAACACTATCGGTCCCAATCCATTTATAGATGAATTAAGTATCCTCATGGAATTTCCGGAGTCCACCACTTTGCGGGCGGAATTGTTTACTCAAGATGGAAAGAAAGTATGGGAGACCATACAGGAAGTGAGTCAGGGCAGACAATCGTTCACATTAACACCGGAAGTCACTAACAGCGGCGTCTATCTGTTACGCCTTACCGATAGCAAGGACAATACTGTAGTGACGAGGTTGGTGAAGAAGTAGATTTCTACTGGATGAAAATCAATAGCACAGGAAGAAATGGGTTTTAGGAAACTGCAGGTTAAACGTTGAGAAACTTGAGTTTTTTATGGAGATCTGGCTATTCACGGATTTTTATACATTTATATATTGAACTATTGCGCCCATTAATAAATGTTGCGAAATAAATGCCGTTAGAAAGACCTTCCAGGTCAATTCTTCCTTCTGAAGAGTTAACGGTTTCATGCATGACCAGTTTTCCTATGCAATCATATATTCTGATTTCTTCTATTTTCCGATGGGCTTTATAATTTAAAAAATCCTGTGAAGGATTTGGCCAAATATTCACTTCGCCGATATCATTATATTGTATTCCTGTCCATGTTTCGTTATAAAGCGAATCAGTAGTGACACATATATCGTCAATAAAATAATATCCGGCAGCCGGAAAGCCAAAAACCATGGTGTCGGTATGCAATGAATCATAAAAATTTCCAAGACAGATGTACTGATACACAGAATCTGCAATAAAGGAACCACTTAGCCGCTGCCAGTTGATGGAATCCGTAACGATAGTATCAAATTTTAAATGAGCGAAGTTATCAATGGGTGCAGGATTAGAAATGGAATAAGGGTTTGTAAATAGCCTAAGCCCTAAATTATTGGTAAGATATCCGGTGCCAAACTCAGTAGCAACAGCATAAAAGGAAAGATAATATTTTGTACCGATTTGCAAAGGAGCGAGCAATTGAGCGCCACAAAATTCCCTGTAATTATTGGAAATTACTGTTGAATTATAATGATAGGTTGCTAATCCTATATATCCCATTCCATGGTGTGGGACCTGATAGCCAAATTGCACATAAGGTGGAGATAAATACGGATTGGTACTGCATTGATGAAAAAAATCCGGTGAAGTTCTGTAAGAAGACCATCCTGTAGCTTCATCTGTATCGCCAAGATTACCGGGACATTGAATAACATTCTCAAATCCGGGATTGGGAACAAGATTTGTTTGCGCTTTTGCACAGCGATTGAAAACAACCAAACAGATAAAGATCACCAGGTTTTTCATAATTCAATAATGCCTATACTTCAAAGGTACAACAATATCAGTAATGATGACCTACGAATACTCTCTATACTGTTTCACTAACGTATTGTATATTCCTGATCGCCACTTTATAAGAATCATCAGTTAACAATGCTTTAAGAAATGTAAAAAGGGAATGCCTTTATAAACAGGAATCCCGCCTCCGGGAAATAGAGGCGGGATTGAAACCTGTAATCTAACCAATAAACAATAATTATACTATCTTACCAGACGACCGCTCCAGGCATTCTGTTCGTTTTGTACAATGATCATATAGGCCCCTGGTGCAAGGTTGGATACATCCATTGTAATGGCTCCTTGCTCTATGTTTTGCAGAGTCTCTTTTTTAACTATTCTTCCTTGTAACGTGTACACCTGCACTTCAAAATTACCCGCTGCTGCTGATGGAAGACTGATGTTGATGATGTCTTTTGCAGGATTCGGACTGATGTTTAAGGGTGGTCCTGCTGTACTCAGTAATTCGGCTATACCGGTGGTGGTGTTGCCAATCATCACCTCTGCCATTGGAGTTAAAATAGGGAGGTTGTTGTCGAAATAAATTCTTGCTTCATTGGAGATGAGTGTACCTACCGGAAGCGTTGGATAGGGCGTTGCACGCAGGATGATGTAACCCTTGCTGTTCACGGGATCCACATTGTTGGGCGTGAGGTTGATGTTGTTGAAGGAGAATTCTAACTCACGTGGGTAGAATATTCTGGTGGAATAGCCATGACTAGAGGCAAGTACTTCTACCGAACTTAGCATTAGTTCGTTCGGTAAAACATCGGTAATGCGTACCGTTAGTGCATTGGCGGTTCCGGTATTTTCAAAGTCAATGCGGTAGGTGATGGGTTCGCCGGCAATGACGGAAGATTGTGGAATGGTGCCACTTGGGAATGCTGATTTGATATTGGGGTCGAAGGAATTCATAACCCTTGCCCAGCCATCTGACGTATTGTTCGAGATGTCAATATCTGTTCCCGGTGTTACTGTAAGTCCTGCCTGAAAATAAACAGAATCACCAATCACGAGTCCACTGTCTGCTTTTACATAAACGATGATGTAATAATTTTGTAACGGAAACAAAGTGGGCAATGTCCAGGTGAGTGTGTTTCCACTAACTGAAGATGGAGTGATGGAAGTACTATCCACCGCGACACTATCGGGCATGATAAAAGTAACCACCCCTCCGGCATTGTCACTGCCGTTGTTTTTTACATCGATATTCACCAACGTTCTGAAGGTGGGGCGAACGGGTGCTGCGTTCAATGTGATCTCCATTTCAGTGGTTCCCGGAACGGGTACCAGTGCGAAGTCGTTGGCGCTGGAAATATTTCCTGCAGAAGCGAAGTTGAAATTATAGGAAGGCGGATTCACAGTAAACCATGCAGGGATATTTGCCAAATCCACCGTATGTGGTCCGGTGCCAATGTACATGGAATAAAGTCCGGTGGGATCAGTGATGTTATAGGCGTAAAAAGGGTTGGACTGCACAAACTCATTCGCAACGCCGTATTCGTTCACGTCTTTGTTTCCGTTATTATTAGCATCTAGGTATACGGTACCCGTTACAATGCTGGGGTTGTTGATACCATCTACAATCATCACATTGATATCACGCATGGTGGTACCGATCAGGACTCCGTTTCTGTATTCAGAAGCCAGCACGACCAAAACACCCTGTTGAAGTAGAACGGGCGTGAATGAAGAGACGCCGGTGGTTGAATCAAAAAAGATGGGTGCATTGGTAGCAATAAATTGTGTCGGGGAATAAGGCCCAAAATATCCAATGGGGAAGGGGTTATAACTGGATACGTTTTGATTATCCCTTGGACCCATCAGAGAATATACAATACTATCTCCGTCCGGTTCAATAGCGGTGTTTGGATAAACAGCAGGCTGGTTGAGGCAGAAAATCGGAACATTCAATGTGTTGAAGTCAGGCAAACTATTCGTCGGATAATTGAGATTATCCAACGTAGCTTCGCAAAAGGCTCCGGCACTAGTAGGATTATTAATCGTGCTTATGGCCGCGCTCCTGCAACATTCGGAAATCCAGAATTTCCAGTTGTCACTGGCATTGGGAAGAACAATGGTATCCGCAAATTCAGTGATCTGAATACCGAAGCCATTCGAACAAAGGAAAGGAACGGTTGGTGCACAGGTAAAGACCGGCATGATCTGCTGATTAACGATAGGCAGGGTAACCCAATAGAGCGAGCTTCCGGTTCCCACAGAGTCTGAATAGAAGACTTGAAGACTGGTCGGAGAAGGAATCCCGGCACAATCGCGGTACATGTAACCTTTTAATACATAGGTGTTTGGAGTGCCGGCGTACTGCAGGGTAATCGACTGACAAAGAATGTGTGAAGCATTGGCTTGCAAGGTCAACAGCAAAGCCAGAGCAAAGAGGAATTGTTTTTTCATAGGTGTTTTTGGATGTTGGTCAACGTATAAGAGCAGATGTAAAATCAGTCGAAAAGGTTGCATATGATGTAAAATTCCCGTTAAAATGAAAGAAGAATCATATTTATCACTGTAAATTACAAGAACAGGTCTTCAGTTTCCAAGATCCCATCCAACTCTTTCTCTAGTAAACAAGTATTTCCGAAACAAACATCCATCCGTCTTCTCCGGCTCCTGCACTGCCTTCAGGGTTCTTCCCAATGCTTTGTATAGTAAATTTCAGAAGTTGTGCTTCTCCCTCCACCGGAATAACGGCTCGATTGACAGCTTTGTCTTTCGTGATTTGACGAAACTGCACTTCTTCCTTTCCAATGTTGTATAGAATAGCACCGGGAGCATGTATCCAACTCACCGGATCGTGCAGGTAAACGACCACAATACTGTCTATTTTTTTTGTGCTGCCCAGATCTATTTCAATCACTCCATCTTTACCAATCCAGCCTACCCAGTGCTTTCCTGTCCAGGGATAATCGCCGGTGATGCCATCGCATAAAGTAGCTGCCGGATTCGCATAATTACGATCGCCCTTTACGAGCAGTTGTACATTTGCACCTGTAGATTTAGAAAACGAAAAAGGAAATACCATCTCATGCGTTTTGTTATGGTAGGTGCTACGCACGATAAAATCTCCGCTCTCCTGAATGATCACCGGTTGTTGATACTTTTTAAATGTCGTTAATCCATCACCGTTACGAAAAGCGGTTTCGATATCCTGCTGAATTCTTGAGATCAGGTTTAATTCAAGAGAAGGTTTGTTTTTCCCGGAGGATATCTTCAGTGATGGTCGCATCCAGGTGGTGGAGTAATTTACGTGGAACTGATCCAGCAAGGATTGATGGGGCAACAATCTTTTATAAAATTTGGCTTCATCATGAAAGACCGTATCTGTCCACAGGACTTCAGAGAGTGCAGCGAGTTTGGGCAGAAGCATATACTCCACCTGCTTTACATCGTACAAATACTCAGACCATAAATTCGCCTGCGCTCCGAGGATGTATTTAGCTTCTTCCGCGTTCAATGAATCGGGGATGGGGCGGAAGGAGTACACTTTTTCCAGTGGAGTGAATCCACCAAATGCCAATGGTTCTGATGCCCGCTCGCCCTGATAATGATCAAAATAGCAATGTGTGCCCGGTGTCATGATGGCGTTATGTCCGGATTTAGCTGCTGCGATGCCACCGCTAACTCCCTGCCAGCTCATCACCGTAGCATTGGGCGCCAGACCACCTTCCAGTATTTCATCCCAGCCGATGATCATTCTTCCCTTGCTGTTCAGAAATTTCTCGATGCGTTGAATAAAATAACTTTGCAATTCATGTTCATCACGCAGGTTGTTGGCATAACGCGTCTCGATACATTTTGAACAAACTTTCCAGCGCGTTTTCGGACATTCATCTCCACCGATATGAATGTATTTTGATGGAAACAGTCCGATCACTTCTGTGAGGATATCTTCCAGAAAAGCAAATGTGGAATCTTTCACACAAAAGACATCGTCAAAAACACCCCATCCTTTGGCGACCTCTTTCACATCTCCTGTACAGGAATATTCAGGATAAGCTGCGAGTGCCGCCAATGCATGGCCGGGCATTTCAATTTCAGGGATGATATTTATTTGACGTTGTTCGGCATACATTACAATTTCGCGGATATCATCCTGAGTAAAAAAACCACCGTATCGCAAGCTGTCGAACTGCTGGTTGCGATACGGCCCTACCATACTTCCGTTCCGCCATGCCCCGATTTCAGTCAGCTTCGGATATTTTTTTATTTCAATCCGCCAGCCCTGATCATCGGTGAGGTGCCAGTGAAAATTGTTCATCTTGTGCAATGCGATCAGATCGATATACCGCTTCACAAATTCCTTCGGCATAAAATGCCGGCATACATCCAAATGAACACCGCGGTAAGAAAATTTCGGCTGATCGACAATCACCAGACAAGGAATTTTATTTTCGGTTTTCCCGGCATGAAAGAGCAATTGCAGGAGGGTAGAACTGCCGCGCACAAGTCCGGCAGCACTTCCTTCCAGCACGATTCCGTTTTTCTTACGGCAATGCGGTACTTCTCTGTAGTATCTTCTGCAAGAAAGGAAATCGCGATGTAATGATCTTTACGTCCTACTGTTTCAACTATCGGCAATGTATAGCCGAGGGTCGTCTTCATCCAATCGTTTAACAGTAATGCAAATTGTCTGGATGAACTACTGCTTGCCAATAATTTTGTTTCCGGAGCTATTTTGAAGTGCCCTTTCTTATAGGCGATGCTGTTAGGAAGCGGTATTAAGTTTACTTTCTCTCCGGAATAAACTTTTGTATTCATGAGTACGAAAAGAAAAGTGACTGTCCACAGAAAACAATGAGAACTTCTATTTAATATTCCATTACACATGGTGTTTTATTTAAACGCAACGTTCGCTACGGTAGAGCAGCGGACGCAACGGGTAGTTGTTATGTTTAAACCTACCGGCAGAAAGGCGCAACGTTCGGTAGGATAGCGCAGCGGACGCGACGGGTAGTTGTTAGTGTGAAGCCTTGGATGTGTCATAGTGAATTCCCCGGGCAGCGAGAATATGCTGTACTTTCCATCCATAGAAGGCGAGATAAGCAAAACAAAGAATTCCTACTATATAACTCCATTGAATCCCCAGCAGATCATCTGAAGCCAGCCATCCCTGCAACAAACTCACAAATCCGCCACCCATAATCATCATGATGAGGAAGCTGGAACCTTCGTTGGTATGTTTACCGAGTCCTGCTATCGCCAGCGTAAAGATACAGGGCCAGAGGGTAGAACAAAAAAGTCCAACGCTGATAAAGGCATATACACTCGTGAGTCCGTCGCTGAGAATACCAATGAGTAAGGCGGTTATTCCGCAGAAAGAGAAAATCAACAATTGACGGGCCGGATTACCTTTACTCAAAAGATCAGCGATGATGATGATGATGATGACGAAAGCATACATAAAATGGCGTAAGATCATTGTTCGCGATCCGGTTGGCGAAGAGGAAGACACCGAAGGCGGCATAGGGAAGAATGAAATTCAAAAAGGTGCGGGTATTCTTCTTCAGATCAAAGGCTCCTACAGCACCGGTCCAGCGGCCAATCATCAGACTCGCCCAAAACAAAGAGACATAGGGTGCGATTTCGTTTGTAGGCGTATTCAGATGGATGCGCATGAATTCAGGAAGGTTGGAGGCTGTGAAACTTCCACGCCAACATATAAGAAAATTGCAATCATTCCCATCCATAGCTGCGGGTATGACAATGCGGATCCGGCTTCCTTCGCCGATTTATTCTGCACATCGG
Source organism: Bacteroidota bacterium (assembly GCA_016721435.1). Lineage (GTDB taxonomy): Bacteria > Bacteroidota > Bacteroidia > AKYH767-A > OLB10 > JAJTFW01. Next base: position 106,723 of record JADKIC010000005.1, on the reverse strand, counting down.
GAACAGTTTCTTCATGATGAATTTGATTTGGCAATGAAGAGAAACGAAAAATAATGGCGACAATCACAAAGGCCGCACCCAGAATAAGGTAGGGTCCTTTTACAGCGGAAAGAGATTCCAGATGCTCCCCTGCTTTCAACGAACCGAAAATCGCAAAGCTCACGATGATAGGTCCGATGGTTGTTCCGATATTATTAATCCCACCGGCCAGACTCAACCGTTGCGCCCCTTTCTTAGGATCTCCAATGGTGATGGCGAGAGGATTGGCGGCTGTTTGCTGTAAAGAAAAACCCAGTCCGACAATAAAGAGACCCGATATCATCAAACCAAAAGATGAAGATTCAGCAGCCGGGAAGAACAACAACGTGCCCAATGCAGAAATAACCAGCCCCAGGGCAATGCCATTTTTATACCCAATGCGATTTAAAATATCACCCCCGTCGCCTTCGACATAAAATAATAAATCAGCGACCCCACGGTATACGCAACATAAAATGCAAAAGAAATCATCTGGCTCTGCCATTGCTCCAGGTTCAGTTTTTCCTTAAATACAGGAATCAGAATATCATTACTGGCTGCCACAAACCCCAAAAGAAGAAAACAGAAATCAAAATAGGAAGGGCAGCGGCGGAACGGTTAGGTTGGTTATACATAGTAGGTTTGAGGTGCTGAAAATAGAAAAAAATGTGTAACGACAGGTCATCGTAGTAATGACAGGTCACGACCTGTCACTACACCACCACCCCGGTCATCATCGTAAGGATAGGTCGCGACCTGTCACTACACCACCACCCCGGTCATCATCGTAGTAATGACAGGTCGCGACCTGTCACTACACCCCCACCCCGGTCATCGTAGCCGCCCCCCCTCCACCCCGGTCATTAACGACAGGTCGCGACCTGTCACTACGCCCCCACCCGGTCATCGTAGTAACGACAGGTCGCGACCTGTCACTACTACGCGCGGCTGATGGTATTTTTTTTCCATCCACCGTTTCGGATTTAACCGGATATAGTTTTTCATGCAGATAAAAGCTGATTCGTTTCGGACGATATGATCATGAAAGGATCTATGCCATTCAAAATCAGGTACACCAGCCAGATGAATATGTTTTGAGGTAGTGGTTTTATATGCACCCATCAATTCGGACAGGCTTTTGATCTTTCCCTGATAGGAAGGTTCATCGGTAATTTCAAGGATTCCATGAATATGATCGGGCATTACTATGAAGCCGTGAGATTTGAGGTAAGGGTAAGTTTTAAGCAACCAATCCCATTGCTGATCTACTATATGACCATAATCCGATAATACCATTTTGCTATCAAACACATTACCAAAGTAAGGCTTTCTGTATTTCACTATGGAAGTAATGAAGTACCGATTGCATGATGAATAGTCGAATCCGGGTAGCCGATTCTTTTTACGATTGAAATATTTCATTAAATGGTTTTTATAAAATTGGTTTCGTTAAATATAGATCTGTAAGTTTCCTTTGCAAAATTAATTACGTTTTTATGCAAATCCACCTCCCTACCCTCACTTACCCTCCCACAAACGAATACAAATGTTTATTTCGGCTTATCCTGTATTTACTGTTATATATTTGCCGCATTCATTTTAAACACCTTTAAAATAATTGATATGAACAGGAAAGAGGCAGAAGTGCAATTGAAAAAAATTTTTGGATTTAATCATTTTCATGATGAACAGTGGACCACGATTAAACATGTATTGCATGGTGATCGGGTGTTGCTGATTGAACGAACGGGTTTCGGGAAGTCGCTCTGTTATCAGTTTCCGGCTGCAGTATTACCGGGAATTACGATCATCTTTTCACCGTTGATTGCCTTGATGCGCGATCAGGTGCAGAAATTGAATAGTTTAGGTATTGTTGCCCGTTGCCTGAACAGTGAACAAAATTCGTTGGAGAATTCAAAAATTCTAAAGGATGCGAAGGACGGTAAAATAAAAATATTGTACATCGCTCCCGAGCGTATGGATAATGCTGTCTGGATGAAAACCGTTAAGCAATTGAATTTATCGATGGTGGTAGTAGATGAGGCACATTGCATTTCTGTTTGGGGTCATGATTTTCGTCCTGCTTTTCGGAGGATTATTGAATTAGTGAAAACACTACCTGCAGGTATTCCTGTGCTGGCAACGACTGCTACTGCTACGAAGACCGTGGAGGAAGATATTATTCAACAGATGGGTGGCAATGCGAAGTCCATTCGGGGAAAATTGATGCGTGATAATTTGCAGTTGCAGGTGATTCAGGTGGGATGTCAGGATGATAAACTGATCTGGCTGGCCCAACACCTGGAGAAACTGGAAGGATCAGGAATTATTTATACAGGTACGCGAAAGGATGTTACCCGCTATACGAATTGGTTGAAACAAAATGATATTCCCTGTGCCGGATACCATGCCGGTTTGTCGCCTGCAGAGAGGGTGAAGATCGAGAAAGGTCTCATGAACAACGATTGGAAATGTGTCATCTCTACTAACGCCCTGGGTATGGGAATTGACAAGCCCGATATTCGTTTTATTATCCACACTCAAATTCCGCAATCTCCGATTCATTACTATCAGGAAATTGGTCGGGCCGGACGCGATGGCGATACCGGAAGAGTGATTTTGTTGTATCACCCGACAGATGTTAAGCTGCCGCAGATGTTTATTAATTTCTCGAAACCTGCAGTGACCAGCTACATGAAAGTAATTCAGTTGTTGCAAGAGAAGCGATATACAGAACAGGAACTTTGCAAGAAAACGAATATTTTCGAAGCAGCAATGCGTTCGATTAAAGCAGATCTTATCGAGCAAGGACTGATCGTGGAGAAACAGATAGGGCAGAAGAAGTATTTGCACTTTGTTGCGGGGGCACCAATAATGGATTTCCGCATGATTGATAAATTGCGTGAAATCCGGATGGCAGAGCTGGATGAAATGGTGGCTTATGCGGAGACCAGAGAGTCACGAATGAAATTTCTGTGCAGATATCTGGGTGATGAGGAAGATAATTTATTTAAAAATTGTGACAACTCCGGCATCAAACCCTTAACTTTAAAGCCGGATACACGACTCGAGACTATACTCAGAAAATTCTATGGAGATGTGCAGGAAGAAGAAATGGTAGAGACGGCGATTGCAAAAATACATTAGGTATAAAGATGAAAGGAATTGAAAGAATTAAACGCAAGGTCGTGGATAGTAATCTCGAAAACCCATTTGGGTAATTGTAGATTGTTTTCAGGCAAGGTAGATGATGTTGGCAATATTAATAACAGGCATAACGAATTAAGGTGAGCAGAAAAGTAATAGTATACATTGCAGTTAGTTTAGATGGCTATATTGCCAAACCAAATGATGATCTTGATTTTCTTTCAATTGTCGAGGAAGAAGGACAAGACTACGGTTACGCAGACTTCGTAAAAACTGTGGACACGGTTATTGTTGGGCGTAAAACTTATGATAAGGTACTATCCATGGGTGTTGACTTTCCACACACCGATAAAGACGCCTATATTATTACAAGGACACCAAGGCCAACCATAGGATCAGTAAAATTTTACACCGGTAATCTTAAATCACTTGTTGACCGGCTAAAATCGGAGAATGGGAAAAATATTTTTTGTGACGGTGGTGCCGAAATAGTCAATGAACTTCTAAAAGATAACCTTATTGACGAGTTTATTATTTCCGTTATTCCAATATTGGTGGGTAGCGGAACACGACTTTTCAAAGATGGAAGACCTGAACAAAATTTAGAACTTGTTTCGGTAAAAAAGTTTGACAAAGGGTTAGTACAACTTCATTACAAGCGTTCAACTACATAATCAAAATAATATTGATGTACACAAAGTTTGAACTATCAACGATTTTGCAATACGCCATAAAATAATGTGTCTATGTATTTATATCAGAAAAGTGATAGACTTTAAAAAAGTAAAAATAGATGATGAATCCCCACAAACAAATAATTGAAGCCTTACTCAATGGCTGTAATCCTGTGACAGGAGAAGTCTGTTCTGATGAAATTCTGAACGAAGAGTCGGTCCGAAATATGCTGCATTGGGCCTTGGCGAAAGCGGATGAGGGGAGCGATGCATTATCCTCCGTTTCCGGTGCAAGCCTTGTTAGCAACGAGCAAATTGAAGAATTGAGAATGTTGATTAAAAATCAAGGACTGAAAGCTTCCTCCGCTATGGTAACTAAATTTCTGCTGGGAAGTCATGCCGCAAAATTTAATGATATCAAGAACCACCACCTATTTCAAAGTATCGATAGAAAGTTCAGAAATATACTTCGGGTTCAGATCGATGATTATTTTGAGAAACAAGTGGAGGAGGATTTCGGTGTTGATGTATCTGAGCATCCCTTCTTCAATCAAGCCGCTTACAATAAGCTATCCGATGCCGCGGTTAGAAGATTGGAAGAACTGATTTTTTCAATTGGTATTATTAAGAAAGGAAATGATTTGACTCCTGCGGTGATGAAAATTCGTAAAGAACATCCCCGGTCGCATGAGCCCTGGTCGGAGCAGGAATTGGATCTTTTAAATACCTCACTCGCGTATACTAACGACCTTGATTTCTTATCCAAAACATTTCAGCGGGGACGAAATGCCATGTATTTGAAGTCGCAGTTGTTATTGGAGAAGGACGAATAAGTAACTCCACAAAGGATCAGGAAGTGTTTTTTAAATTAATATTTTAAGGTGGTAAACAGATGCAACTATTTCGGCATTTCTTAATTCAATGAGATTAATCATAAGGTCATGGTAGTGTTTATGCCATTGATTTGTTTGTTAATTCATGCCATAAAGGTCTGTTTTGTAGATTATTGAACCAATACTTAGCTGTTGGTTTTAAGTTTAATTCCATTTGCAAAAGATGATTTTCATTGTCGTAACTTTGCCTTCTGATTTAAAAACCAAATAAAATTATGTTACGAATAGTATCAGTGTTTATCCTCGTTGCCATTATGGCGTCCGGATGTGTTAGTCGTAAGAAGTATAACAATCAAGTAGATCAATATACTAAATTGAAAGCAGATTTCGATACGACCGAGTCAAATTTACAGCGCTGTTTAGCGGAGAAAAACAAACAGATTGGTGATTTGCAGAAATTGGAGAAGGAATTGGCAGATGCAAAAGCAAATAGCACCACCATGTTGAAACAATTGAGCGACATGTCAGTGATCAGCGCATCGCAGGCGGAGAGTATCCGTAAGTCACTTGAAAATATCAATTCAAAGGACACATATATCAAGGATTTACAAACGGCGATGGCAAGAAAGGATTCTTTGAATATGGCTTTAGTATTGAATCTAAAAGGTGAGCTCAAAGATGTTAATGATGAAGATGTAAATATTAAAGTAGAAGGAAGCGCGGTGTTTATCAGCATTTCCGATAAGATGCTCTTCCGCAGTGGTAGCTATGATATTATGCCGAAAGCAAAAGAAGTACTTGGAAAGGTAGCTACTGTCATAAAAGGACAGCCCGATGTTCAATTTATGGTAGAAGGTCATACAGATAACAAATCCATTGCAACTGCTACTATTAAAGATAACTGGGACCTCAGCGTTTTAAGAGCTACCGCAGTTGTTCGCGTGCTGCAAAAGACGTATGGTGTAGATCCAACGCGCATCATTGCAGCAGGCAGAAGCGAATACATCTCTGTTGCACCGAATACCAGTGCCGATGGCCGTGCGAAAAACCGCAGAACGCGCATCGTCATTCTTCCTCAACTCGATCAGTTCTTTAAGCTGATGGAACCGAAACAATAAACTTATTCTCATTTGAAAAGCCCTGTACACAATGGAGTGCAGGGCTTTTTCATTTATAGAATGCTAGTTTAAAAATTTTCAGCCCTGCAACGGAGTTCATCATGCTTGAAAATTAAAAGTTGTAATAATCCTTAAATGCATAACTTTATTGAAGTTATTTTAACAATTCACCTTTTAATCGTAAAATCTCCGTCTCTGCTATTTTTGCATTGTACTTTGCTGTCAGAAGTCTGCCAACCGCATCCTGATAACTACGTTGTGCTTCCTGAATTTCGAGGGATGTGCTTAGTCCTGAGCGTAAACGTTCCAAAACAATGTTAAGATTTTCGGCTGCCATTATGCTGCTTTGTTCTTCCAATGCAATCATGCTTATCCGGTCGTTGAATTCCCGTATTAATTTTTTCTCAGCTTGCTGGCGGATACTTAATACTTCCATTTGCATCGTCTCCGCAATTTGCAGGTTGAGCTCAGCATTTTTGATAAGTCTATTCGTTCTAAAACCATTGAAAATATTCCAACGAAAGTTCAATCCAATCCCGGGACCAAAATTTTGATTTTCCAATAGAAAGCCGGCTTCATTTTCCGTTTTATTGAAACTATAGTCTGCATTTAAAGTCAATACCGGCCATCGTGCTCCTTTGTTTTCTTGGAGCCATTGAAAGGCTGTACGTTTCTGTTGTTCAGCCAGCCGTAGTCGCAGATCATTGTTGCGGGAACTTTCATCAATTGCAACTGACCCTATAACTATGCTATCTGTTGCAGTGAATAGGATAGAGGATCTCTTCCAAGGAGGATGTTCAGGTTTTCCATCTGAGTCAGCAGAGCAGATTTTCTCTCCAGCTGTTGTGCAAGGTGGAGATTTTGCTCCAGTTTGGCTTGCAAGACAGCCGGTTTCGATCCGTTGCCTGCTTCCAGACGGGCTTCAGCGAGAACAACGCGAATGCTATCCACCTTCAGCAAGGCTGCCAATGTTTTCAGATTTTCTTCTTCAACCTTTACTGCAAAATAGGCGGCGATGACCTGTTGAATAGCCCCTTCCATTTGCAATTTCATGGTGAGCCTGGATTCTTCAGCAAAACTGCCAAGTCTTTCCTTCCTGGCAAACATGGTTAATCCATCAAAAAGTATCCAGTTTAATCCGGCGCTTGCATTGTATAACGTTGACGCAGCCCCGTCTTGCTCAATCACTCTTCCATCTGCAAGGTTCTGCTTCAAATTAAGATCTGTCTTGGAGTAATTACCATCCAATGACACCACCGGCAGCATACCGGCTTCGCCAGCTGAATTATTTATCTCCGCTTGCCGGGAGGTCAACTTCGCTACCTGAACATCATAATTTTTCTCCAAAGTGATAGTGATGGCATCTTTCAATAGCAAGGATTCCTGAGCTTGAACAGTGGTACAGCCAATGATCAGGTAGAGCAACAGTGAATTTTTGATATGAACTTTATAATGCTTCATAAAATATACCTCCTATCCGTTTGACACATCTTTTTTTCGACTTAAGTATGTATAAATAACCGGGATAACATAAAGGGTTAATATCAAAGCGAACAGTAGTCCACCTATAATCACTACTCCCAAAGGAATTCTGCTTCTTGCCCCTGCTCCTAAAGCCAAAGCAATGGGTAGAGCCCCCAACATCGTTGCAAGGCTAGTCATAAGAATTGGTCGCAGACGTAAAGCAGAAGCTTCAAGGATAGCATCCATTTTACTTTTTCGATTCACGGATCTTATTCGCGAATTCCACAATCATGATACCATTCTTGGTCACTAAACCGATAAGCATGATCATGCCGATCTGACTGAAAATATTTAATGTCAGATTAAAATACCATAAAGAAAAACGGCACCTCCTAAAGCCAATGGTACGGTAAGCATGATAATCAATGGATCTATGAAACTTTCAAATTGTGCAGCAAGGATAAGATAAATAATAACCGTGCCAGCATAAATGCATAAAGAGCATTGGAAGAACTTTCCGCATAGTCCCTGCTGGCACCGGTAAGTTCAGTACTAAAACTTTCATCCAGTACTTTCTCTGCAATTCTGTTCATGGCTTCAACACCATCGCCGATGGTACTTCCGGGCGCAAGTCCTGCACTGAGAGTGGCGGCCTTAAAACGATTGTAATGATAAAGTTGTGGCGGACTGCTTTGCTCTTCCAACTTCACCACATTGTCTAATTGGACCAACTCTCCTTTATCATTTCGGAGATAGATCATACGAAGGTCAGTAGGCTCATCCCTGTTGGCGCGGTCAAATTGTCCGATTACCTGGTATTGTTTTCCTTGTCGCTGAAAATAAGCGAAGCGCTGTCCGCTGAACGCAAGTTGTAATGTTTGCGCAACATCCAGCATGGATACCCCCAGCATGCGTGCCTTCTCCCGATCGATACTCACCTGCAATTCCGGTTTATTAAATTTCAGGTTGACATCACTGCCCTGAAATACGGGATTGCTATTTATTTCTTTCATGAACACCGGAATCACCGCTTTCAGTTTTTCAAAATCAGAATTTTGGATGACGAACTGAACGGGAAGGCTACCTCTCGGACCACCTCCTGCAGATAACGTCTGCTCCTGAACAACGAATGTTCGTGCTGCCGGAAAAGACCGCGTGAAAGCACTGACCTGATCTACGATTTGCTGCTGACTGCGCTTTCGTTCATCAGGAGTAGTGAGTACGATACGACCAAATCCCGTATTCACAGCCCCTGAGCCGGCAAATCCCGGTGCAGTAACGGTAAGGCATATACGTCTTTCCGGAACAGAATCCATGATCATGTCCGCAACGGAATTCATGAATTTGTCGGTGTACTCGAAAGAAGCTCCTTCAGGTGCAGTCACGAGCAATCTAAACCAATTCCTGTCTTCTAACGGAGCGAGTTCTTTCTTTAACATCCCTCCGAAAAGAAATATCATTCCTGTTACCAGGCCCAGTACTACCCAGGCCATATAGCGTTTCTTCATGAATTGCTGCAAGGAGTTCCGGTAGTTGTCATCCAGTTTACGGAAGAAGGGTTCCGTCCTTTCATAAAAGCGACTATGTTTCTGATTCTTGCGGATAAGGCGCGCATTGAGCATAGGCGTAAGCGTGAGACTTACAAAAGCAGAAATCAGCACCGCACCCGAGAGTACAATCCCAAATTCGCGAAATAGTCTTCCAACAAACCCTTCCATGAAAATCACCGGTAGAAACACAGCTGCCAGTGTAATGGAAGTAGAGATAACGACAAAAAATATTTCAGCCGACCCTTTATGGGCAGCTTCCAAAGGACTCATTCCTTTTTCTACTTTTTAAAGATATTCTCAGTCACCACAATGCCATCATCCACTACTAATCCGGTAGCAAGTACGATGGCCAGGAGAGTGAGTACATTGATGGAAAAACCGAAAAGGTACATGATGAAGAAAGCGCCAATCAAGGAAACGGGAATGTCAATCAGCGGGCGCAGGGCAATGAGCCAATCGCGGAAGAACAGGAAAATAATCAACACCACAAGTAAAATGGCGATGAGCAAAGTTTCTTCTACTTCCTTTACAGAATTTCTGACAAAGCGGGTATTATCAAGTGCAAGACCAATTTTTAAATCGGAAGGAATATCTTTTTTAATTTGTTCCAGCCTTTTGTAAAATTCATCGGCTATGTCAATGTAATTCGAGCCCGGTTGAGGTACAATAGCGCAGGCCACCATGGGAATACCATTGTTCTTTAAAATTGTTTCCTCGTTTTCCGGTCCCAATGTGGCATACCCCACATCTTTGAGGCGAATTATGTTATTCCCTTCGCTTTTAATGATCAGGTCATTGAATTCCGCTTCAGAAGTGAGTCGACCAATGGTTTTCACAGTAAGCTCGGAGCTGTTTCCAACCACTTTACCACCCGGAAGATCTACATTCTCTTTTTCCAATGCATTTCGTACATCCAGAGGCGTTAGACGGAAAGAAGCAAGACGAGCAGGGTCCAGCCACAAGCGCATGGCATATCTCTTCTGTCCCCAAATCTGGATGGTGCTTACACCGGGGATAGTCTGCAGCCGCTCTGCGATAACATTTTCTGCAAAATCACTTAACTCAAGCACATTTCTGGTGTCGCTCTGTACTGTGAGGGAGATAATCGCATCAGAGTTGGCATCGCTCTTCGTTACTGTCGGCAAAGCGTCAATATCCTGTGGAAGGTTGCGAACTGCCTGTGAGACTTTATCGCGTACATCATTAGCAGCAGCTTCGAGACCGACTTCCAGATCGAATTCAACGGTAATAACACTGCTGCCCAGATTGCTCGCCGAAGATATAGTACGAATACCTGCAATTCCATTGATGGCTTTCTCCAGCGGTTCAGTGATCTGAGACTCCACCACATCTGCATTAGCACCCGCATAACCGGTACGTACGGTGATAACAGGCGGATCAATAGACGGATATTCGCGGACGCCAAGAAAGTTAAATCCAATCCCACCAAATAGAATAATCAACAGCGACATCACTATCGCAAGCACGGGACGGTTAATACTTATTGAAGGCAGGTTCATATTTAAAGCGTGCTCTTATTTCTCAATTTAATTTCGCTTCCCGGACGAAGCTGAAGGAGTCCGGTGATGATAACGGTATCACCCGCAGTGAGCCCGCTAAGAATCTGTATGGCTGTATCATTCCTGACTCCTGTACTTACAGTAACGGTATCGGCTTTACCCGATCTTACAATAAATAGTTGCTTTCCTTTAAGTACAGGTACAATAGCTTGTGTAGGCACCAATAGGGAATTCGATGAAGAAAGCCGGAGTTTTACGCGTGCGAAGGCTCCCGGTAACACTTGCGAAGAGGTATTGGAGCAATAGGCGCGGATGTTGATACTTCTGCTTCCGGCATTTACACCAGGTTCAATGGCATACACTGTTCCAGTGTAGGAAGAACTTTGACCGCTAAGGCTATAGGCTACGGTATCTCCTGTTTTTATTCTTCCTAAATAATTTTCAGGAATACTAAATTCGAGTTTAAGCGGATCTAATTGTTGTAAAGTAATAATATCCTGCAAGCTGGTGACATAGGCTCCTTCGCTAATTTGTTTTAATCCAAGCACACCATTGAAGGGTGCCCGGATTTCTGTTTTATCAATTTGAGCAAGGATCACATCTTTCTCCGCTTTAAGCGATTCCACTTCTGTTTGCAGAACATCGTATTCTTCACGACTGATTCCTTCAATCGTCAATAGTTTCTTATTGCGTTCTAATCGTTGCTCCGCCAGTTTTAAACCGGAGGCTACTTTTGAAAGTTGAGCACGAAGTTCAGCATCGTTAATCTTAACTAATAAATCTCCTCTCTTTACTTTCCCGCCCTCCTTGATGAGCAATTTTGTAATTCGACCTGCAACTTCCGCTTTCAGGGTTACTTCTTCATTGGCGAGAATTGTTCCGGTACTTTGCACCACTTCATCGAAAATCACTGGTGTAATGATCTTCACATCCACCGCCACAGGAGCACCTCTTCCCTGACCACCGGCCGGTGTTTGTTCAGATGGAAGCAAAAACTTCTTAATAAGGAACAAAGCCCCGATCACGAGTAGGATGATGATAAAAGTTTTGGCACGCATAATTATTCGTTTTGGCTAAGATAAGGAGAACAGGGGAAAAAAGTACAATGAAATACTTGGATATAAATGGATATACTTTGGGAGACTTGGATATACTTGGGGAGACTTGGATATACTTGGGGAGACTTGGATAAACTTGGGGATACTTAGGGAGACTTGGATATAATTGGGGAGACCTGGATAAACTTGGGGATACTTGGATATACTTAGATATACTAGGGGAGACCTGGATATATGAGGAGACAAGAGTAGACATGGATTTATATGGGAGACAAGGGATTGATGGGGATACATGGAGAATCAAAAGGTACTTTGGAAGGCCTGAGGTTTCATAGAGGTAACATGGAATACATGGAGGTGAGTGGTATAAAGTATAAAATGAAAAGTACATCCATGAAAAAATATCAATATGTTTTGAAGTGCCCAAATCTATATTTACAAATCCACACTAATGCACACCAAGTATATTAATCTACATCGAACATCAACGAAGGTCAGTGTATCTCAAGTATATCAATGTATCTCAAGTATCTCAAGTATCTCAATTTATCTCAAGTATATCAATGTATCTCAAGTATATCAATGTATCTCAAGTATATCAATGTATCTCAAGTATATCAATGTATCTCAAGTATATCAATGTATCTCAAGTATATCAATGTATCTCAAGTATATCAATGTATCTCAATGTATCTCAAGTATATCAATGTATCTCAAGTATCTCAATGTATCTCAAGTATATCAATGTATCTCAAGTATATCAATGTATCTCAATGTATCTCAAGTATATCAATGTAAATCAACCAACACCCTCTCCTACATTCTTCCCGCCACTACATCCCAATTCACTACATTCCACCAGGCGTTAACGTAATCCACACGTTTGTTTTGATATTTTAAATAGTAGGCATGTTCCCAAACATCAAGTCCAAGAATAGGCGATCCCTTAAAATCAGAAATGTCCATGAGTGGATTATCCTGATTCGCAGTTGAACCGATGGCCAATTTACCATCAGTGGTTTTTACCAGCCATGCCCATCCGGAACCAAATCTGCTTTTTGCAGCCTCGTTGAATAACTCCTTGAATTTATCGAAGTCTCCGAATGAGGTATTTATTGCGTCAGCAATTCTTCCTGTTGGTACTCCCCCGCCGTTAGGTTTCATCACTGTCCAAAAAAAGGAGTGGTTCCAGTGTCCGCCACCGTTATTACGCACACCGGCCGGAAATTTTGAAATATTTTTTATAATATTATCGAGTGAGGGATCATGAATATGCAGATCACTGCATAGTTTATTGAGGTTGTCAACATAGGCTTTGTGATGCCTGGAATGATGAATCTCCATGGTGAGTGCATCAATATGGGGTTCGAGGGCTTTATAATCATAGGGGATTAAAGGCAATGAAAAATTAGGGTCACCATGAGGTGACGCCATAAGTCCTGATCCTAAAGTGACAGCTCCTGCCGTAGCAGCAGCACTAATTTTGATGAAATCCCGACGGGTGAAGTTGTTGTCCATGTTTTTTTAATTGATGAGTGATTTACAATGAAAGGTATAGTGATTTAGTATTTTATGCTATAATCGGAGTGCTTAGTTATTTTAGAGAAAATGAAGGTGACATCGATCGGAAAAACAAAGTTTATGTATAGCTAAATTTTCAAGAAAGATAAATCAGCACTTCATTTTTTTCTACTGCTTGTCCCTTTTTTACTGCTATCTTTTTTACGATTGCATCAGCGCTTGCCTTCAGTGAATTTTCCATTTTCATTGCTTCGAGGACAAGAAGCGTATCGCCTTTAAGAATACTTTGGCCTTCTTCCACAGGAATATTGACCACTAGTCCGGGCATGGGTGCTTTTAGATCGCCAACGCGTAAAGCCGCCGAACTATCCATCCCTAATTCCTTTAGCAATTCATCGTATTTTGTTCGTAGATTAACTTCAACTTTTTTTCCATTTACTTTAATGAGATATTCTTTATTGGTCGTATCACTTTGCAATACTTCCATTTCAAATGAAACGCCGTTCAGGATAAGGTGATATGATCCGGACTGAACATGATTCAAATCAAATTGTTGGATTTCACCATTTATAAGTAGTTGTAGTCCTTCGTTTTCAATTTGCCATTCCGCGGCACCGTTAATGATTGCTTTCATAATGAAACAAAGGTAAATTATCCTGATGGAAAACATACGCAAACATTAATTCGTTAATAAATTCAGCCTGATTCCGGTATATTCATTCCCGGAGTGCCTACTTTCGCTTTAATGTCCTATAAACGCCGTCTTCTCCTATTCAGTGTGCTTGCTCTGTGTTTTTTATGCACAGGACTCTCATTACAGCTTTGGCAGGAAAATGCAGCGCAATCTATGGAAAAGCCGGCTCAGAGTGCAGAAATTGCGTTAAATGGCCTGATCGGTAGTTTAAATTCAACCCTTGATCAACTTCAAACGGAGATGGAAGGTCCTCGTTTCAACGACCGGGCTTTTTCAATGAAAGTACAGCATATGGACCTGCCTCCGCTATCCAGTGTGTTAGTATTTGAAGCGGGTAATCTTCGTTTTTGGACGGACAATAAGGTGCTGCCGGACTCCGCGAAGATCCGCAAACTGGCACCCGGCAGGATACATTTTGTAGGGAATGGCTGGTATTTTCTTCAAACACGAGCCGTAGGTGATCGCTTGTTAGTGGGTCTATTGCTGGTTCAGCATCAGTATGTACTACAGAACAAATACCTGAATAACCAATTTCATCCGGCCCTTGAACTCCCTGAGAATACACAACTTGAAACAGGTACAGCTCCGGACGCTTTTTCAATTAGAGATGAAAAGAAAGTAGAGTTGTTTCAGGTTTCTTTTAGCAAAACTGATATTGAAAACCGTTGTCCGCATTTTATTTCACTTTTATATGGCTCGTCCATTTTATTCTTATTGCTCGCTGCCTTTGATGCTTTACGACGATTAGGCAGGAAGAGATCTGTATGGGGAGTACTATTGCTTTTCGGAATAATAATTATTCGTTTTTTTATGGCTTCTTTTCATTGGCCGGCTGCTTTATATGAGAGCGATTTGTTCAGCTCCACTTTTTATGCGAGCGGATTTATGCTGAACTCACTGGGGGATTTGCTCATATCAGTTGCTGTTGCTTCGTTGATCATTATTTTCACCTATGCCTGGCTGTTACAAGGAAAGAGATTTAAGGAAGGTGTATTCAGCAGGATGTTGATCATCTTGGTGTTTTACACCACCTTTTTGTTTTCAGTTTTGATCAATTACCTTTTAAGCGGATTAATCATCAATTCGCAAATATCCTTTGATATCAGTAATATTTTTCAATTGAGTATCTACACCGGAATTGGGATGTTGATAATTGGTATGCTACTCGGAACTTTTTATCTGCTCTGCGACGGCGGTGTGCAGTTTATCCGTAAAACCGGCTTGAAGTTTTCCATCGTGGCTATATTGTTCCTTATTTCACAGGGTATTTTTCTGACTACATTATTGGTGTATCGCGACAATGATTTATTCACCGACTATGGGGTCAGTGCTTTCTTAATGGCTAATGTGTTGATATTTTTTATCGGTTATATCAGAAAAAGTGAGTTGCAGTTGTATTCATTATCCCGAACAGCATTGGTGATTCTGGTTTTCTCCTTGTACGCGGCACAGATTATTTACAGCTTCAATGAAATCAGAGAACAGCAAAAACGCCAACTGTTGGCAGCTCAGCTTGAAAACGAACAGGATGTTGTCGCGGAATTTCTCTTGCAGAATATAGAGCTGCGTTTACGAAACGATAAATCACTGATCCATCTCCTTTCCCTTTCCCGGCAAATAGTAATGAATTCACCGAATCTGATTGAAGACATTAGCAGACAGTTGACGCGCCAGTATTTTAGCGGGTACCTGGGTCGTTATGAAGTGCGGTTTAAATATTTTAATTCCTCCGACTTGCCCGTAAACAGAGCAGGTGATCCTTCCTGGAATCTGGACATTCTTCAAAGCAGAAATATTAGAGAAGGGAAACCCGTTGCAGGAAATAGTTTTTATTATTTCAGTGGAGAAAATGGAAGAGCAGAGTATGTTGGGCTATTGAAGCCGGGGAAATGATGCTCCGGCAGGAACATTAGTTATTGAATTGATGGCCCGTTCTTCACAGGAGGAAAATGGTTTACCGGAATTGCTCCTTAACGATAAAGTGGGAAAGACGAGAGATCTCACCAACTATTCTTACGCCAAGTATCAATTGGGTAAGCTGGTGAATCAATCGGGTGGTTATAATTATTATTTAACGGAAGCACCTTACCTGCAGTACATGAGAAATCTGGACGGGATGCGGTTTGTTTCTTTTGATGATCATTCGCATTTATTTTACAGGTATGGTCGAAATCTTATTATTCTGAGTACTCCACGTCAGGGTTATGGGTATGGGTTACCCTGTTTTCATATCTTTTTACTTTCTTCACTTTCCTGTATATTTTATTGGATATTTCCATTCGTTTAATCAGAGAGGGACTTCGCTTACAGTTAAATTTTAATAGCCGGATCCAGCTTACAATAGTATTGATTGTTATCGGAACACTTACCCTGATTGGCGTTGCCACGGTGACATATATTGTAGATAATTACGAGAAGGCACAGACCACCCGGATAAGAGAAAAATTGAACAATGTAAGAGTGTTGGTAGAAAGTCAGCTGAGATCCAGAGAGGAGCTCGGATTTAGTATTACGGATGATCTACTGTATTCTTTCAGAAATCTATCTGTCACTTTAAAAACTGATTTTAATCTTTACAAGCCGAATGGAATTTTGTTTTTTTCTCAATCCGGAATATATGAACAGGAGATCATTGCGCCCGTGATGAACCGAACTGCGTTTACCAGTTTAACCACTAACCAAAAAGCACATTTTATTCAGAGTGAGAATATCGGAAATCTCAAGTATATTGCCGCTTATGAACCTGTACGTAATTCGGAAAGTAAAGCCATTGGTTTTTAAGTTTGCCGTATTTTGACCGTGATACAGAGTTAAAGAGAGATATTTCCGGATTCCTCGTCGCGTTAATAAATCTCTACGTGCTTCTGTTTAGTATTTCAATTTTGGTAGCCTTTATTATTTCGAACCGTATCACTCAACCCCTTCGAATTATTCAGGAAAACCTTAAACGGACTACACTTGGTTCCGAAAGTCAACCCATTATATGGAAGACTAAGGATGAGATTAGCGCATTGATTGGCGAGTACAACCGCATGTTAGATCAACTGCAGAAGAGTGCTGGACTGCTTGCACGATCAGAGCGGGAGAGTGCCTGGCGGGAAATGGCAAAGCAGGTAGCTCATGAGATCAAAAATCCCCTAACACCTATGAAACTGGGAATTCAGCATCTGCAACGCGCGATGGATGCGAAGCATCCCAATATGGATGAACTTGTCAGGAAAATCAGTACCACCTTGATTGAACAAATAGATACCCTCTCCAATATTGCAACGGAGTTTAGTCATTTTGCCAAGATGCCTAAGCCGGAATATACACGTGTAGAGTTGAAGGGAGTTTTGATTCATGCTTGTGATTTATACAATGAGGCAGGAAGTGCGACTGTCGTTTTTGAAGATCGGGCCGGAGAATTGTTTGTTCAGGCAGATAAGGATCAATTGATAAGAGTGTTTGGGAATCTTATTAAAAATGCCCAGCAAGCTATTCCGGATCAGAGAGTAGGCGTTGTTCAACTGCGATTTACAGAAAGTGATAGCGACATCACAGTAAGTGTAGAGGATAACGGCGTCGGCATACCACCGGATCAACTGGGGAAAATCTTTGTTCCGAATTTTACTACCAAGACCAGCGGCACCGGGCTGGGACTTGCTATGGTGAAGGCGATGGTGGAAGGTATGGGCGGACAAGTCTGGTTCAAGACCAGAGAAAATGAAGGAACTACATTTTTTGTAAAGTTGATCAAAAATTAAATGGAAGTCTTTTTTCTGCAACCACTTTAATTAAGCAATAATACTTTTCTGAATCATTTTAACCCCGCAACCGATCCAAAAGTTCGCATAATTGTCCGGCTTCCTCTTTAGAAATTCCCTGCAACTCTTTGAGCCATTCTTCTGCTTTCGCATCGAGCTGGGATAAAAGATCCAGGCCTTTTTGAGTAATCCAAATATCCACCTGTCGACGATTATGTTTACAGATCTCCCGTTTGACCAATGATTTTTGACGTAACTTTTCTACCAAACGTGTGGCATTGGAATTTTTGTCGATCATCCGTTCTGTGATGTCGCTTAATCGAAGTGCATTTGGAAAGGAGCCACGTAAAATGCGAAGTACATTAAACTGTTGCGGAGAGATACCAAAAGGTTTAAAACGTTGAATATTGTAGCTTTCCAGCCAACTGGCCGTGTAAAGTATATTCACAACAACTTTTTCGTGGTCGTTATTGAATTTACTTTGTTTAATGGCCTCCTCAATCGTTCCCATGGGGCAAAGATACAATTTGCAAAAGTGGTTTGGGCCAATAAATGACGAAATATAATCTTGTTCTTTTTCGCTGATCCTTAATATAATCCATCAATAGATGTTCATTTTCTATTCCAGAATCGTGAAGGTTTAATTTCAGTGCAAAATTGGTATTTTAGCTCATATTAATTCATTAACCCCATTTGTCTGAATATATGAAAGAGATCACAAAAAAGTACTCGAACGGTGAAGTAACCATTGTTTGGAAACCCTCCTTATGTATCCATTCTGCCATTTGTTTCAAAGGCCTGCCTGCAGTTTTTGACCCGCGTAAACGACCCTGGATCGAAGCAGAGAACGCCGGTACAAAAGAAATAGTTGAGCAAGTAAAAAAATGTCCTTCCGGCGCATTATCCTATATTCTTCCTTCCCAATAATTTCATAAATAGTTAGGTATATAAAAGCCTTGTATCCTCACTACCCTCCCCCAAGAACGATCCTCCCCTCCCCCAAGTCTCGTCAGTAGACGAGAGCTCCCCTGTTTATCGTATATAATTTTTAACGATACTTCTCACTTCCTGCACATAATGTCCACCAAAAAGATTCACATGGACCAACAAGGGATAGAGATTCCAGAGATCTAAACGTTGTTCCCACCCGTCAATAAGAGGAAAAACCTCGTGATAGGCAGAATAAAATTCAGGTTCGAATCCTCCGAATAATTTTGTCATCGCAATATCTGCCTCGCGCGAGCTGTAAGACACTGCAGGATCTATCAGCCAGGCCTTACCGTCATTTCCGGTGATGTAGTTTCCATTCCAAAGATCACCATGAATCAATGAGGGGTGCTCATCGGGGAGAAGATGTTCGAGTTTTTTGAAGAGGTCTTCGAAATCTTTTTCATCCCTGTCATTAAGTAATTCTTTTCGTACAGCCAGTCTTAGTTGTGGCTCAATCCTATGTTGGATAAAGAAATCATACAGTGATTTTTCCTGTTTATTATTTTGAGGAAGTGAGCCGATGTAATTGTTGAAGGAAAGTCCAAATGTTTCCGAAGTATGACGATGCATGGCTGCGAGTTGTTCTCCAAAATGACTGTAAAAATGCTTTATACGAGGTGCCGGTTCTATGTATTCCAGTATTAAAACCTGATGCTGTTTTAATGCTGTAACCGCCACTATTCCCGGTACAGATACACTTTTTGTATCCATGATCAATTGCAACCCTGCCGCTTCCCCTTTGAACATCCCCGGATAACGTGATAAAGAATTCATCTTCATCACAAATTGTCCGTCTGTCGTCTCTACTTTATAAACGCTGTTAATACTTCCGCCTCCAAGCGGATGGATGGCGACCACATCGGCAAAGCGATGAAAGGACTGTTCCCAAGACATACGAAAGGCATCTGCAGGATTCATCATTTCTTTTTTAGGTGAGGATCAATAGCATCCAAAGATACTATTCCGGGATAAAAATGAATGCTTAAATTCGTACGATATGCCGGAATTTACAGGAAATATACGCAGCAAACTTCCCAAGGCCGGGACCACCATTTTTACCATAATGTCCGGTCTTGCCAATGAAGTGGGAGCTATCAATTTGAGTCAGGGCTTTCCGGGTTTTCCGGTTTCGCCGAAACTGATTGAACTTTATATCCCCAGCCATGAAGGCGGGGCATAACCAATACGCTCCTATGCCCGGCATCCTTCCACTACGGGAACGCATAGCCGAAAAGATGCAGGAGCTCTATTCATCTGCCTATAACCCTGATACCGAAATCACCATCACTGCAGGCGGAACACAGGCCCTTTACACCGCCATCGCTGCTTTCATTCATGAAGGTGATGAAGTGATCGTTCTCGAACCCGCCTACGATAGTTATGTACCCGCAATCAATATGGCCGGAGGAATTCCGGTGCATATTCATCTTAAACCACCTGCATATAAAATACCCTGGGAGGAAATAAAAAAGCTGATCAACCAACGCACACGGATGATCATTATTAATACACCACAAAATCCGACAGGAACTATTTTGAATGCTGCAGATATGCTCCAGCTGGAAAAGCTCACGGACGGTACTGATATTATTGTCCTGAGCGATGAAGTATATGAGCATATTATATTTGATGGTTACGAACACCAGAGTGTAGCACGTTTTCCAAAATTGGCATCGAGGAGTCTGTTGGTATATAGTTTCGGGAAAACATTTCATGCCACGGGATGGAAGATCGGTTATTGCATTGGACCCGCTAATCTCATGAAAGAATTCAGGAAGGTGCATCAGTTTACTGTCTTTTCCGTCAATACACCCTTGCAATATGCCTTAACAGAATACATGAAGGACAAAAGCACTTATCAGGGCCTGCAGCAATTTTACGAAGAGAAAAGAGACTATTTTCGTCAGCTCATTACAGGCTCGGCTTTCAAAATACTCCCCTGTATGGGCTCCTATTTTCAAGTGCTTGACTACAGCGGTATTTCAAAAGAAAAGGATACCGATTATGCCATTCGGCTCACGAGGGAAAATGGCGTGGCCTCCATTCCGGTTTCTGTATTTTATCATATACCTCAGGATTATCATCTCCTTCGCTTTTGTTTCGCCAAGGAAAATACAATGCTCGAGCAGGCAGCGGAAAGACTTTTAAAGATTCGTCCGTAATGTAATGACAGGTCGCCCTCGCTCGTGACAGGTCACGACCTGTCACTACAATGGACAAAATACGTATATTCGTCATCATAAAAAAGACGCATATGCCAAGAAATCTAAATATTACTCTCGTCCAGTCTACCCTTGCATGGGAATCACCGGTAGATAATTTCAAAACCTTTAATAAATTGCTTTCTAAGATTGGAAAAGGAGAGAGTGATGTGATTGTATTGCCGGAAATGTTTAGTACCGGATTTAGTATGCAGGCAAAAAAATTAGCCGAAGAAATGGAAGGCCCGTCGATGCAGTGGATGTTTGAAACTGCAAAAGGATTGAAAGCAGCAATTTGCGGATCGCTAATCATTAAGGAGGAAGGAAAATTTTATAACCGATTTATCTGGATGGAGCCTGATGGACATTATGATCATTATGACAAGCGCCATCTTTTCAGAATGGCTAAGGAGGAGAAAACTTTTTCAAATAGTGCCGAAGGATTGGTGATTGAATACAAAGGCTGGGGATTTTGTCCGATGGTTTGTTATGACCTTCGTTTCCCGGTATGGAGCCGCAACCGCATCATTGGTAAAGGCGCGAAAGCAAAGTACGATTACGATGTTTTGCTGTATGTAGCGAACTGGCCCGGCGCAAGAAGCTATGCGTGGAAGCAATTACTCATTGCCCGCGCTATCGAAAATCAAAGTTATGTGGCAGGTGTAAATCGTATAGGGAAGGATGGAAACGATATTCCATATAGCGGTGATTCTGTTGTCCTCAATCCACTGGGGGAGAGCATTAGTAATATCAAGCCCAACAAAACCGGAGTTGAAACGATTGAACTTAACTGGAAGGCCTTGCAGGATGTGCGCAAGAAATTTCCTGTGTTGATGGATGCAGATAGTTTTGGGTTGATGTAGTGGGAAGGATGGAGCAGGGGATTGTTTTTTAAAAGTATGTTGAGGCGAAGAAATATTTTCTGATGGACATTAATTTTGAAAGTTGATATTGCCATGTTAAAAGCAATGTGTTTAATTAGCCGTGGAATTTATGCGGATTTAAGTACCTTGATGATTTAGCTCATTAAAAGATCCTGATTTAAAACTCTTATGCGTTAATTATATGTTGGCTGTTATTGGCATCTGCGATAGAGAGCATTAATGAATTAAAAAACGTGTCCCACTTACTTCTCTGTTTGGATGCGCTTAATGGAGGAACACAGATATGAAAAATACGCGACAACTTGGTTTTCTTTCTTCTTTAGGACTAGTTATAGTTGGAATGACATATGCTATAGTGGTAGGGTTCGGAATTGCACAAGTTGGTCTCGACAAACCAATCATTGACCCAACTCTGGCTGTGATGGAGGCTATTACCTTAGTTTCCGCACCGCTTATTGTTATTTTACTTGCCGCAGTAAGCGGCCTTGCCAGCCCAGAACGCAAGGTGTTTGGAGTACTTGCTCTAACGTTTGGGGCAATTATGGCAGGCTTGACAAGCGCCGTGCATTTCGTGACGCTTACTGCGGGGCGCCAGATGAACTTCACAACATTAGATTGGCCATCCACTTTATATTCTGTCGAACTCCTCGCTTGGGATGTCTTCCTCGGATTGGCTCTTGTCTTTGCTGCTCCCGCAGTCACCGGACGAGGGCATAGCGCCCGTGCCCGCTGGGCTCTTTTTGCAACGGGTGTTCTTTGTTTGCTTGGCGCTATTGGACCAATGGTGGGGAATATGGCTATTCAGCGAGTCGGAATCCTTGGTTATGGTATAGTCCTGCCGATCTCTTGTATTTTCCTTGCTCTAGTTTTTCACGAGGGAAAAGGGCACGAAAAGGCGGAAACACTATGAATGTTGAGTTTGAAGTACAACAAACGCCAACAACAACAGACAAAGGCTAACATCAAGCGGGCAGCTAGTGGTAATTTGAAGTGTAGTACATCAAATAAACTTCATCGTAAGTTGACAGTGAAGTGCTTCGAAATGCCCGCCGGCTTATAGCCTCAACCGTTTCAGGCAACTGCCATCCGATCCGACAGAACATTCTGTTAACCCAAAAACTGACACATCCTTAAAGTCAGCAAAGCCGATTTGCTATCACTTTTATAAAATAAAAAATGACAGGAATCATAAGTATTAGTGAACAGTGTCATTAATTTTCTAGTTGATGACATTCAATTTTACATTGAAAAATAATTAAACTGCAAATCATGAAAAAGTTAATTTCAATTTTACTTGCCATCGTAATAATTACCTTCTTCGGGGGATGTGCTTCAACTGGTCTTACGGCTTCGGCCCATCTTACCAATGTTGGTTTAACAAGCAAAAACTATCAAATTGTGGCCACAAGTATCAGTGGTGAATCCTCAAGTAAAGGAATCTTGGGCGTGAGTTTTGGCATTGGTTTGGGTGGAGGTCAATTCTCAATTATACCATTATCATCCAATCGTACACTCTATAAGAATGCTATGGAAAACCTTTGGGCAAATTTTGAGGCAAAGAATGGAAGTGCTGTTGGACGGACGCTGGCGTTGACAAATTTGCGCTATGATTCAGAAACTTTCAATATGTTATTTTACACAAAAATTAAAATTGTAGTAATAGCTGATGTCGTGGAGTTTAAATAGACCCCAAGCCATTTAGCAAATGGCAAGGAGAGTACATCATTATTGGTCTTCTCTTACTGAATAATCCCGATATAGAATTAATTAGTGCTACCGGTGCCCTATTGATGTGCGCAGGTTACATTCCATGGGGAGTAATTATGCTAAAGAACTAGCTAAATGTTCGGATGCCATACAGAATAGTAGCATATCCTCAACTGCACTATTTCCACGTGCCGGTTTTGTAAAATTATCGAATGAATAATTTATGTCTATCTCACCAACGTCACCTTACCCGAAATCTCTAATGGTGCCGGCTGTCCGTTGAACACCTTGAATAAATACACATAGGTGCCTTCGGGACACTCATCGCCGCTATTTTGGTAGGTCCCGTTCCAGCCCTTTTCTAAAGTATTCGACTGATAAACGAGTTTTCCCCAGCGGTCAAAGATGAAGAAATCCGCACGGATAATGCCGATGCCATAGCCGGTAAATGTTTCATTGTTGCCATCATTGTTCGGAGTAAACGCATTGGGAATGTAGAAAGTGGTTTCTCCTTTTACAATGATTTCATTATAGAAGGTATCTACACAACCATCGTTGCTGATCGCGATAAGTTCTACTTTGTAACGACCGGTATCTCCAAAAATATGTTCAGGCGACCAATCGAATGTCGGGTTCGAGCCATCTCCAAAATCCCAGTGAGAAGTTGCCGCACCGGTGCTTCCGTTGATAAACTGTACGATGGGATGAAGTATACTCACCTCTTGCGGATCACTGGTATAAAATGCAACAGGTAGCGGGAAGACAGTAACAAGGTTTGTTTGTGTCAGTGCGTTAATACAGCCATATTGATCAGTAACCTCCAGGCTCACAGCAAAGGAACCGTCTGTAATATAGGTATGGGCAATGGAACTTCCGGTACCATCACTGTTATCTCCAAAGTTCCAATTGTAAGTAGCGCCCGGTGTGGTCTGACTGGTTGAAACGAATGAAACTGTTACGGGATTACATCCTTCTGCTGTCAGAGGAGTAAAGCCCACTATTGGCAATGGATGTACTACAACATATTGCTGTGCCAGTGGTTCAAGTACCGTGCAGGCATCGCTGATGCTTACTGTGTAAAGATAACTGCTATCCGGTGTTCCGTTAAAACCACTAACATTTCCCGAATTGGTGTTCCAGGTATACGTATAGGGACCACCGTTACCTCCACCTGCAATGGCGCTAAGAAGAGTGCTTTCTCCCTCGCATAGGCTATCATCGGAAACAACGAGATTTACGGATAAAGCAGAATACACGGCTACGTTGATATTATTTACACTGAGGTTACATCCGTTGGCATCGGTAATGGTGAGTGCGTAGGAGGATGTAACAGCAGGATTGACCTGAATGGAATTGGTTGAATTACTATTGCTCCATTCGTAGCTGTAGGATGGCGTACCTCCATTAACAACAGCATTCAGTACTGCAGCTTGTCCGATGCAGATAGTATCCGGATTGGCCACTGCGGCTTGTAATGCGGTTGGTTGAGTAATAGTGTAAGTGGTATCGAAGACGCAATTGTTTGCATCCGTTATGGTGATGGAGTACGTACCCGGAGAAAGTGAGGAGATCGCATTTGTATTTGCCCCATTGTTCCAGACATAACTATAGGGTGCCACACCTCCTGATGTGTTAACAGTGATAGCGGCATTGTTCATCCCGAAGCAGGGAATGGCGTTGATGGCAGATTGAATACTGATCGCATCCGGCTGCAAAACACTCATCGTTCTTGTTTCTGTACAGGAATTCGCATCAGTCACTGTAACTGTGTAAGCACCTGCTGCCAAATTGTTCAGCACCGCATTGGTACTTCCTGTTGACCATTGGTAAGCATAAGGTGCCAGCCCTCCGGAGTTACTTACTGAAAGCTGTCCGTTATTACCATTAAAACAACTTACATTGGTGATGGATGGAGTATTAAAGAGTATAGCGGCAGGTTCAGTAATGAGAACCGATGATGTTGTAACACATCCTTTGTCGTCGGTGACAGTAAGGTTATACGTGCCGGCGATAAGTCCGGAAGTGTTTGCTGTTACTGCGCCATTCGACCAGCTGTAAGTATACGGAGCGGTTCCACCGGCAGCAGAAAATGAAGCCGTACCATTTGACCCGCCATGACAACTCACCATCGTTAAAGTTTGTTGTGTTGTTGTAAGCAAAGCAGGCTCAGTGATGACCGTATTTTTTATTTCGGTACAGCCATGTTGATCGGTGATGATGACAGAATACGTACCCGCAGCGAGATTGCCAGCAACCGCAGAAGTAGTTCCATTTGACCAGGAGTAGCCGTAAGGAGAAGTTCCTCCAATGGCAAGGGCTTCAGCATTTCCGTCACTACCTCCAAAACAGGAAACCATGTTAACGGGTGTTGCTGTTAAGCTGAGCGCGGAAGGTTCCTGAACATTGAAAGGTTTTGCGTCAGAACAACCGAAATTATCTGTGACAGTTACTGTATAGGCTCCTGCTGCGAGGCCCGCGGTGCTGCCACCGGTACTACCGTTTGACCAGCTCAATGTGTAAGGAGCACTTCCACTGGAGTATTGAACCTGTGCGCTACCGTTAGCTTCTCCGAAACAGAGTGCATCAGTAATGGTAACATTATTAATTGTTGGTCCGGGTAAGCCGGATACAGTGAGGGTGCTGCTGGAGGTGCAGCCATTATTATCCGTGACAGTAACAGTATAATTGCCAAAGGTGAGACCATTCACAAGATCGGTGCTGGCTCCGGTGCTCCAGTCGTAGCTGTAGTTTCCGGCTCCGCCACTCACTTGCACCTGTACGCTACCGTTAGAAGCATTACACTGTGTAGGTGTAGTAATGCTTTGCAGATTTAGCGCAGCAGGCTTCTGAATGATAATAGCCTGTTGTCCGGTACAACCATTCGCATCAGTGACGGCAACAAAATAATTTCCGGCACTGAGTCCGACAGCGTTTGCTCCATTGCCTCCTTGTGGACTCCAGCTGTAAGTAAAAGGTCCGATTCCGCTGTTCACTGCAATACTTGCGCTTCCATCCGCAAATCCGAAGCAGGAAGCCGGTGTTACATTATTTACCGCAAGCACAGGTCCGCCTGCATTGGAAACTGCAAGTGTAGATACAGCAGTACAGTTATTCGCATCAGTGACTGTGACAGAATAATTTCCGGCCGCCAGTGAATTAATATTGTTGCTTCCACTGCCACCATTCGACCAGTTATATTGATAAGCTCCTGTTCCGCCGTTAACATTTGCAGTTAACGTGCCATTGGCATTACCACAAGTTGCAAGTGTACTGTTGAGTTGAATGGCTAATGCAGTTGGTTCGTTAACGATGATATTGACATTACCCACACAGCCATTGTTATCCGTGATGATTACCGTATAATTGCCGGCACTCAAACCATTTGCCTGAGTACTTGTACCTCCGGCAGGTTGCCACTGGTAAGTAAAGGGGCCGTTGCCCGCGTTAACGGTAATGGCAGCACTTCCGTCATTACCACCTGCACAGCTAACATCAGTATTATTTTGTATTGTAGCTTGCGGACCACCAAGATTAGAAATATTAGCGATACCGGTGGAAGTACATCCGTTTCCATCTGTAGCTGTTACTGTATAGGCGCCCGCGGCAAGCGCGTTCAAAGTGGTGGAAGTCTGTCCGCCGCTCCAGAGATAAGTTAGTGCTCCGGTTCCACCGTTACCGTTCAGCTGTACGCTACCGTTAGCTGCACCACAGGTAGCATCAGTAGTGTTTATAACAAGATTTATTAGAGCTGCCTGATTGACATTTACCACATCGATGAATGAACAACCGCTCATATCCGTGACGGTGACAGTATACGATCCGGCAGGAATATTATTTATTTGAGCAGTGACATCTCCATTACTCCAGAGGAAAGTATAGGGAGGACTTCCGCCATTCACATTTACAGCAGCACTGCCATCACTGCCATTGAAACAGGTGGCGTCTGTTGCTGCATTTACTACTGCCAAAGAAGAAGGTTGCGTCACACTCACCGATGTAATTGTTGTACATCCATTGGCATCTGTCACAGTAACATTATAATTCCCTGCTGCGAGGGCATTGGATGTCGAAGTAATATCTCCATTGGACCATAGATATTGATAAGCACCTGTTCCTCCATTAGCAATAACGGTAGCTGAACCATTGGCAGTGCCGCATGTAGCTTGTGTGCTATTGGTTTGAAGAGCTAAAGCAACGGGTTCGTTGATGATGATGTTTACATTACCGATACAGCCATTGATATCGGTTACAACCACTGTGTAATTACCAGCACTCAAACCATTTGCCTGGAGAGCATTGCCACCGGCAGGTTGCCATTGATAGGTAAAAGGACCACTACCGGAGTTGACGATAATCTCTGCACTTCCGTCGTTGCCGCCTGCACAGCTTACATCTGTATTGTTTTGCAGTGTCGCCTGCGGACCACCAAGGTTAGAAATATTGGCAATACCGGTTTGAGAACAACCGCTGGCATCAGTAGCTGTCACGGTGTAGGATCCTGCGGCAAGTCCGTTCAGCGAGGTAGAACTTTGTCCACTGTCCCAGAGATAACTAAGTGCTCCTGTTCCTCCATTTCCATTCACCTGTACGCTGCCGTTAGCTCCACCGCAAGTCGCATCTACAGTATTTATGACCAAATTTATTGCCGGAGCCTGATTGACATTTATCACATCGATGAAGGAGCATCCATTGGCATCACTAACGGTCACTGTATACGAACCTGCGCTTATATTATTTAATTGAGAGGTGATATCACCATTACTCCAGAGGTAAGAATAGGGAGCATTTCCACCATTCACATTCACGGAAGCACTGCCATCGCTGCCGTTGAAACAAGTTACATCCGTTGAAGCATTTGCCACAGCAAGGGAAGAAGGTTGTGTAACGCTTACCGAAGCACTTGTAGAGCATCCATTGGCATCCGTCACCGTAACATCATAATTTCCTGCTGCAAGAGCATTTGCAGTAGCAGTCAAATCACCATTGGACCATGAATACAAATAAGCACCTGTTCCCCCATTGGCAAGAACAGTTGCAGAACCATTGGCATTACCGCAAATGGCTTGTGTAGAAGAAAGTTGCAGTACAATGGAAGCGGGTTCACTAATTGTTACATTCAGTGTGGAAAGACAACCATTGATATCAGTAACATCTACCGAGTAAGCGCCGGCAGTAAGTCCGTTAGCGGCGCTGGCATTTCCACCGGAGGGCAGCCATTGATAAGTATACGGACCGTTGCCACTATTTATGGTGACTTCTGCATTTCCATCGGCTGAGCCAAAACACAAAGCATCCGTGGAATTTAGAAGACTGATCGCAGGTCCGCCCATATCGGCTACTGCAGTAGTGCCGGAGGCGGTGCAGCCATTGGCATCGGTAGCTATAACTGTATAAGCACCTGAAGAAAGGTTAATAATATTTGTTCCGGGAGTTCCGGTGGACCATTGATACGTGAGCCCTCCGGTTCCGCCGTTTCCATTCACCTGTGCACTACCGTTAGCATTACCGCAACTGGCATCGGTAGCGTTTACAATCAGATTGATCGCTGTTGCTTCACCCACAATTACAGTTTCTTGCTGTGTGCAACCGTTGTTGTCGCTAATGGTGACCGTGTAAGTTCCTGCGATGATATTTGAAAGTTGCGTTCCTGTAGAGCCATCATTCCATAGAAAAGTATACGGTGCTGTGCCTCCATTGGCAACAATATCAGCACTTCCGTTTGTTCCGCCGAAACAGGTGGCATCCGTCGGGGTAAGTGTTCCTGCTACAGCGGAGGGTTCTGAAACAATTGCAGTAGTAATTTCTGTACATCCTTTACTATCAGTAACGGTTACATCATAATTGCCGGCCTGAAGATTGATTCTGTTTGCTGATAAAATACCTCCGGGAGCCCAATCGTAGCTGTAAGGTAAAGTTCCGCCCTGCGCATCGATGTCTGCAGTCCCGTTATTACCTCCGTTACAGGAGGTAGGAGTAGTAAGATTATTTACAACTAGGGGATCCGGCTCTTCGATATCAAAATTTAAAGTGGTACTGCAACCGTTGATATCTGTAACACTGACTTTGTAATTTCCCGGTGTGAGTCCGGTTGCATTTGCTGATATACCTCCGTAGGGGAGCCAGTCAAAAGTGAAAGGTCCATTTCCTGAAGAAACTATTACGGCGGCGGTTCCATCAGATCCTCCTGCGCAACTGACGTCAGTATAAGGTCCTGCGGCAAGTACTGGCCCTCCGGCACTATTAATAATTGTACTTTCAGAAACACTACAGCCATCGGCATCAGTAACCGTTACTGTATGTACTCCTGCTGCAATCGAGGCGGCCATAGCTGTGCTTGCCCCGGAACTCCACAAATAAGAATATGGAGCAGTTCCACCGGCAGGGGTTACCGTCGATGTACCATTGGCATTTCCACAGGTAGAAGTAGTGTTGTTAAAAGCAAGCTGGATGACGGCAGGTTCTCCTACTGTAGCCTGTAACATTGATGTACATCCGAAATTATCAGTAACCGTTACAGTATAAGTCCCGGCAGATAAAATGGGATTTACAGCCGCTGTGGTTCCATTAGACCAGAGATAAGAAAACGGAGCATTGCCATTTACAGTCGCAACACCAATGCTTCCATCGGCACCTCCGTTACAACTTACATCGTTCAGCGAAGCTATATTTAATGTTGGGCCTGATTCATCCGGAATGGTTACTGCGGTTTGAGCCGTACAGCCATTGTCATCGGTTACCGTCACCGTATAACTACCGGCAGGCATAGCCGAAATCGTATTATTTGTGGAGGTACCCGTTGACCAGGAATAAGAGTAAACCGGTACGCCGCCATTTACAAGAACTTCAGCACTTCCATCTGACTGTCCGCAGTGAGCAGTGTAATCATTTCCAATAAGGGCCAAAGCAGCCGGCTCATTGATGACCGCCACGACGGTAGATGTACAGTTATTCGCGTCAGAAACGGTGACCGTGTAATTACCCGCACTTAGGTTAGACCCTGAAATACCACTCCCGCCGGATGACCATACATAGCTATAAGGTGCTGCCCCTCCATTGACTGCAATGGTAAGGTCCCCGTCATTACCTCCGAAGCAACTAACGTCGGTGGAGATGAGTACCGCAACGGAAGGCCCGTTTGAGCTTGGAACGGTCACGTTGGCTTGCTCGGAACACCCGTTGTTATCTGTGACCACAACGGTATAAGCTCCGGCAGGCAGCGCAGCAGCATTGGCACCTGAACCACCGGAAGGAATCCACGCATATTGATAACCCGGAGTTCCTCCATTTACAACGACACCGGCACTTCCATTGCTGGAACCACAGGTCGCTGAAGTACTGTTGGCCACCAATGCCAGTGGGGCAGGCTCATTAACAGTGGCTTGTAACGTTGCCGTACAGCCGAAAGCGTCCGTTGCAGTAACGGTATAGGTTCCGGAAGAGATGTTATTATTAAAATTTCCTACCACACCATTTGACCAAAGGTAGGCGTAGGGCCCGGTGCCTCCGGCGATATTGACTCGAATTCTTCCATCCGCCAAACCCGGACAGGTGGCATCCAGGAGCGTATTGATACTTAACACCGGCGCGGCCACATCAGGAACAACACCCTGACTTTCGGCTGTGCAACCGTTCGCATCGGTAACAGTAACTGTATAAGTCCCTGTAGTAATGGCATTCAACTGATTCGTTACACTTGCTCCGTTTGACCAGACGTAAGAATAAGCAGGATTACCTCCATTTACGAGCACGGATAAGCTGCCATTAGCTTGACCACAATGTGCGGTAACAGGCGTCATGTTAAATCCAAAAGCGGCAGGAGCGGTGATATTTATAGAGAGAGCCGCAGAGCAATTGTTATCATCAGTAACAGTAAGCGTATAAATTCCTACACTGAGATTATTAATAGTGGTTCCTGCAGCCCCATTTGACCAGTTATAGGTATAAGGAAGTGCACCTCCATTCACAGAAATATCAATACTACCATCTGCACCACCGGGACAAGTGACCATGGTACTGGTGTTTAGTGTAAGGATGGGTCCATCTGCACTGGGCACGCTGGCATTTCCAATGGCTACACAACCATTGGCATCTGTTACAACAACAGAGTAGTTTCCTGAGCCCAGACCTGATGCAATAGTTCCACTTCCCCCTGTAGGATTCCAGTTGTAGGAGTAGGGTCCGGTACCACCATTCACGGCTACACTGGCCGTTCCGTTTGTACTTCCACAGGTAGTTCCTGTAGAGGACATATTTAAAACAAGCGGAGTTGGAGCTGTAATGTTGGCTGTGGTAACGGAAGTACATCCATTCCCATCCGTAACAGTAACGGTATAGTTGCCCGCTGCCAGTCCGGACGCAAGTATGCCTGCAGTTCCATTTGACCAAACAAAAGTATATACCGGTGTTCCACCGACAGCTTGTGCAGTGGCACTTCCATCTGTTCCACCGTTACAGGCAGCAGGCGTAGTGGCACTTATGGAAGCCTGAAGTAAAGCAGGTGCTGCAACGGTAGCACTGGTTAATGCTGTGCAACCATTTGCATCGGTCACAGTTACGGTATATGTTCCGGGAAGAAGATTGTTATCTGTTGCATTCACTGAGCCACCGCTCCAGTCATAGCTATACGCGGGAATACCACCATTTCCCTGAGCCGTTAAAGAACCATCGTTTTCATAGCTACAGGAAGCAGCTACGTTTGCGGTTACAGTGGCCGTTAGTTGAGTCGGTTCGGTAATAATGACCGATGCGGATGAAGTACATCCGGAACCATCACTGACGGTGACTGTATAATTTCCTGCTGTCAGGTTTTGCGCGGTGACTCCTGCACCTCCGGAAGGTGTCCAGTTGTAAACCACGGGAGCGGTTCCTCCTGAAACATTTACGGTAGCATTTCCGTCAGCGCCCCCAAAACAGGTAACATTGCTGCTTCCCGAAATACTGGCAGTAGGACCGCTTGAATTGGTGACTACAACATTTCCGATGGCAGTACATCCACGGCTATCCGTAACCGTTACATTATATCCGCCGGCTGTGAGTCCGTTCGCTAACATCGCACTGCCACCGGAAGGAGACCAGGCATAACTGTAAGGAGGAGTTCCTCCCAGCGCGTTCACCGTGGCAGAACCGTTGGCATTTCCGCAACTGGATGCGGTGGATGATAAATTAAGTACAATTGCAGTGGGTTGAGCAATGGCGACTGTCATAAAACCTGTACAACCACGGCTATCCGTAACCGTTACCGTATAGGCCCCTGCACTTAATCCACTGATGGAATTTCCTGCTGCTCCATTGGACCAGGCATACGCGTAAGCCGGCGTACCTCCTACAGTCGTAACTGTAATAGCCCCATCTTGTCCGCCATTGCAGGTGACATCGGTTTTTGAAGAAATGCTTGCATTCAGAACAGCCGGTTCAGTGATTGTCCCGGAGGCTACTGCAGTACATCCGTTGGCATCTGTAACAGTAACGTTATAATTTCCTGCTGCCAGACTGATCGGACTACTTCCACTGCCTGAAGGTGACCAGGCATACGAGTAGGCCGGTGCACCTCCATTTACTACAACTGTTGCAGTTCCGGTATGATTTCCATTGCAGGTAAGATTGGTAGTATTCATCACTGCCGAAAATGCAGCGGGCGACGTGATGGAAATGGCGGCATTAGCAGTACAACCGGTATTGTCAGTAACGCTTACCGTGTAATTTCCCGGGGCGAGATTGTTGAGAGCAGATGACCCCGCGACATTATTTTGTGTTAAAAGTATGGTACCACCTGCATCTGTCCAGACATAATCCCAAGGACTTGCACCCATCCCTTGCGCTGTTGCACTTCCGGTATTTTGATTTGGGCAATCCGGTTGGGTAATATTTACAGTGGGAGCTTCACAACAGGAGAGTGTTGCAAAAAAATTAGTGATGGGATCTTGTGTACAAGCGAGCGACCCCCAGGAACCGCTTTCACCATCACCGAGGGTATTGATGTTGATATTCAAATTCGCACCCTGTATACAAGCGCCCGGAGGAAGTGTATTGATGGTCCAGCAAAATGTCCAGTCGCAGTTATTGGTGCCATTGTTGTCTCCGAAATTATTTCCCGGATTACCATCAGCAACTGCGAATGGATTTCCAAAGGAGATTCATAGTAAAACCCGGGACCTGTTACATTACCGGTGGCCGAGCTGGTGATATTTCCGGGATACCAACTCCAGGTACCATCACCTGAACAATCAGCTACGGGAGCAGGCGTAAAAGTGCTCATGTCCCAGCCGGCACCAAACGAAGGCACAACACCATGAAACCAATTCGCAGAGGTCTGATTGTAATCGGATACAGTATAACAGAAGGTTACGGATTGTCCGGCAGGATACGATCCGTTTACAGGAGGAGGATTTGCAACTAAAGTACTCTGTATGACACAACCAGCGCAGTCGTAATTGTTCTGCAGGGTTAAAGTAAAATCACATTGATCGGCGAGATTATCTCCGCTGACTTGTAAATAATAAGTACCTGATGCCAATCCGCCAAATGTCGTATTTAATGAACCGTTGCTGCCGATAGCACATCCTCTCGGGATTAATCCTGCACAGCTTGCGCCCTCGTAAAGTCCTACATTCGGAGTATTGATACCACCTGAAATGCTAATATTAATACTCGGACCTGTAATCGAAAACCGATACCAAACATCAGCAGCAGGGGAAGCCATGTTACCTCCAGGCTGACACCCGAGTAAAGAGGAATAAGGAGTAGCAGCAGTAGCGCAAAGATTGGTGGTATTCGTGACAGATAAAGCACCTATTCCCCCCGGGCAAGCAGCCGGGACTGGAAGAAGTCCTAAATTTTGTGCACCGGTGCAGGCATCGTTTGCTGGAGGTGGTCCACCATTGCAATTGGTAGCACAAGTTCCGGTAGCGCAATTTACACAGGAGATAGTAGCGGCCCAACCCGGCTCGTTGAATAAACCATTAGATGTAAATACTACTGTTAGACAACCACTGTTCGCTGTAATCAATCCCGGACTTGTATTTCCGGTAAACACCCCGATGAGTGGGGAGGCTGCTGAAGGCCCGTCATAAATGGTCATCTCATCAAAATTTGTTTCAAGTGCAAAACTTGTAAACAAAAGTCGGACACAATTACCGGGCACCGATGAACAAAAGGTCATAGTGAAATTCTGGCTGTTGCCATAGTTACCCGCATTTCCGCCACTATCATAAAAAGTTCCGCCGCAAGTATTCACAGAGGAATTATTCATATTGTAAACCTGTGATTGCGCTTCAGAAAAAACAAAGGCAATCAGGACTAGTACTAAAAATATATTTCTTCTCAGCATCGTCAACGTTAGTAAATTAGTAGTGTCGCCAGGCTTCCATTTTTTAATAGAAAGCACATTGACGGCATGGTGGTTTTTGTTTTGGTGTGCCGATAATTATCGGTAGGTAAATGTAGTTATTATAATTGTATTAAAAATACGTAAGCGACTGATTTATTTAGGTGAAAGAAGGTTTATCATGGGTAAGGGAAATTCGACCTGTTTTAAAAAGAATTCATTTCTCAAATTCAGCCCTCCGGATTTCAAAAAAAACGGGCATGAACAGTTCAGAAAAAGGAAGTGCCGGTTAGCCAAACACCTTCTCTTTCCCCCTTTAGAATCTGTTTATCAGCCCCCCGTCGATAGTTTTAAGCAGATCAAATCAGGTCCAAACTGCTATAAAATTGGAGTATTCAAAGAAAAGGTTGACTTATTACAATAACTCTTATGATAATTACAGAAAAATCAGGTCAACTTATCGGTGAGTAATTTCATCTCAAGGCGGGCGGAGGTTTTTCGTAAAAGTACATTATAAACCGCTGAGCAAATGGGTAAATCAGCCATCAATTCTTTGTTGATTTCATGTATACAGGCCACGGCATAGTAACCTTCCGCGATCATATTCATCTCCAATTGCGCACTTTTAACCGAATAACCCTTTCCAATCATCGACCCGAAGGTCCGGTTTCTGCTGAATTGGGAGTAGGCCGTAACCAGCAAATCACCCAAATAGGCACTGTCGTTGATGTCTCTTTGAATGGGATAAATGGCATCCACAAAGCGTTTAATCTCACGGATAGCATTCGAAATTAATACAGCCTGAAAATTATCTCCGTAACCTAGGCCATGACATATTCCACTGGCGATCGCCATAACGTTCTTAAGAACAGCAGCGTATTCTGTACCAAAAATATCATCCGATTCCACCGTTCGTATATACCTGCACGTTAGTAAGGAAGCCATTTTACGGGAGGTAATATGGTCATGGCAAGCTACAGTCAGATAACTCAGTTTTTCCAGTGCCACTTCTTCCGCATGACAAGGTCCGGTGATCACACCCACTTTTTCATAAGGTATATCAATCACCTTGTGCATTTAATCTCCAACAATCATATTGTGCTCCGGCACGATCCCTTTGATGGCAGAAAAAATAATTTTATCTTTGAAAATGGCAGGTTGTATACCGGATAATGCTGTTTTTAAAAAGGCAGCAGGAATGGCCAGAAGTATAATTTCAGATTGGTGAATGCACTCTTCTAATTTTGCTGATGGTTTAACTATTTCCGGGTCAATTTCAACATCGCTCAGGTAATTCGGATTGTGCTGATATTGATTTATAAAGGCTACAGTTTCAGGATTTCTCAGCCACCAGTGAATGGTATCCGCATTGTTGCTGAGGATTTTCACCAGGGCCGTGGCCCAACTACCTCCTCCTACAACTGTGATTGATTGCATTCAACGAAAGTAAAGAAATTTTTATCGCGACATTTTACAATTCAGGCAGGTCAGGAAATATGTAAGAAAATAGTTAAATGTTTTCATTTTGTATTTTGATTTGAGAAAATGTACTACTTTCATCGTCCAAACCTAAAACCAATTTAAAATGAAAGTACTCAAAAAAATTCTGCTAGTCTTGCTTGTTTTGATAGTTGTTGCTGCAGTCATTGGCTGGATGATGCCTTCACAGTTGCACGTTGAAAGAAGCTTAACAATGAATGCTCCGGTAGAAAATATTTATGATCAGGTTAATACTTTGAAGAATTGGGAAGGATGGAGTCCCTGGCAAAAAATGGACCCGGAAGTGAAGATCACCTATAACACTATTCCGGCAGGAGAAGGTGCAAGTTATAGCTGGAATGGACCGAAAACCGGTGAAGGGACAATTACGCTGACAGAGTGTAAGCCAACTGAACTGATTAAAATGGACCTCGCATTTAAAGGAGAAAAGCCGGCTTCCAGCTATTTTACTTTTGCACCTGATGGTAGTGGTACCAATGTCACCTGGGCTTTTGATAGTGAATTGGGAGCAAACCCCTTTGTCAGGCTATTTTGGTCTTTGGGTAAAAGCATGATGACAGATGCATTCGACCAGGGCCTTGCCGGAATAAGTGAAATGGCCGGAAAAGCCCCTGTTGCATCCACCCCTTCTATTCCGGTAGAATTGAAAGCTATGCCTGCCATGGAGTATCTCTTTATTCATGATTCAGCAAGTATAGCTACCATTGGTATGAAACTGGGTATGAACTATGGAAAAATTATGGAGGCCATGAAAAAGCAAGGGTTAGAACAAAGTGGTGCTCCTTTCGCTATCTACTATACGGAGTCCACTACGAATTGGGAAATGGATGTTTGCATCCCTGTAAACAAAGCCGGAAAAGAAGATGGCGCCATTAAAGCAGGTAATTATGCAGGCGGGAATATGATAGTTGCTTCACATTACGGACCCTATGAAAATACCCCTTCGGCGCATGAAGCGGCTGGAAAGTTTTTGGAAAAGAACAATAAGAAGTCTACCGGTGCTCCCTGGGAACGCTATATTACCGACCCTATGATGGAGAAGGATTCAACGAAATGGCTGACTGAAGTTTGCTATCCGGTGGAGTAATTTTCCCGGGGAGAATTGAACTTTTAATGGATTAAAAAATCAAGTATTTCAATTCTTATCTTCTTTCAAGAAGCATTTAAAAACACAAAAGAGGCTGCCTGATAATAAGACAGCCTCTTTTAATGAGAAGGATTTTTATTTTCTTTCCTCTATTTTCTTTGATTCATCTTCACCAGCGACACCTTTTGAAGCATCCTTGAATTCTTTGATACCTCTGCCAAGTCCTTTTGCAAGTTCCGGTATGCGCTTTCCTCCGAAAAACAAGAGGATCACCACAATTATCATAATAATTTCTGTTGTTCCCATGCCTCCAAGAAATCCGAGTAATATTGTTAAGTTCATTTTCAATTTATTACAGTACAAAGATATTCATTTTAATTTCAAAACGAAGATAAATGATGACTGCTCTTGTTTTATATATTTAGTAATCAATACGATAAGTAAAAACTTAATTTTACGGGTCAGTGGTATATAAGAGAAATAGCTTAAATAAATAAGCGCTGAACACCCAAACCCAAGTGAACAGCGCTTTTAAAATGTAATGATGAATATATTACTTCCGACCAAAGAAGTGCATATAGAATTAACAGTGCAAATATCGTTGCTCCCGGAGCGACAATCAATCCCCAATACTGGTGGTATTTATCGCATTAAACAACCAATGTTAGCCACAGGAATCAGGTTGACGAATTTTAAATCGCTGTTGTACACAGTACGCAAGGAAAATCCAAGCACCACATTGTTATTTATTTTCAGATCACCTCCATATGCAAAGATGAATCCTTCATTAACGACCTTGAATTTCTCCTGCAATTCATTGACCAGTTTATCCTCTGTTTTTTCATACATCGCCTCAGTAAAAAGCGAAACTTGTTGCTGCCATATCTGAAATTAATACCGTATTGCTGTCCGGTTTGTGTATCAGTGAGTTTCTGATATTTCACCAGTCCGCTGAAGAAAGTTTTTTTTCCTGCTCCGACGCCTCCTGTAATCCAAATACCATATCCTCTTCTGCTGAGGTCGAGACTATCCAGACTTTCGTTGATATAACTATAGGACTGTCCGAAAGCCAAATCAATACAAGCCGAATTCCAGTAACTACGCAAATACATTTCCCGCAATTCTTTTACTCTTGCATGGGTATTGGCTCTCATATTGATAATTTGCGACTCCGTATTCAGGATCTGGTTTTCAGTCTGAATGCGCTGATAAGTATCGGTAATGGTATCCAGACCTTTTTCATCTCTTCCATTTGGAGTTTGAGCGCGTTTTCCTGAGCCAATACTTCCTGCATTCCCTGGCTCATGTATGAGGAATCCGTTAGGGGGTCCCTGCTTCGGAACAAGTTCATTTTAAGAGCATAAGCCACAATTCGAACGGTATCTAATTGTAAAGTGCCTAACGAAACACTGAGCGTGGATAATTGCCTCATGAATCTTCCTGCTTTACGGTAAGCGGTTAACTCCGGCCGGTCATATGCAAAAAGCCATATCGGTTGAGCTTCTACAGAAATATTTGGGCTTAAACGATAGGATCGAAAGGACCAATCCACTTTAAAATCACGAATGACGCCCGGCATGGATACGAGTGCCGGGTCGGCTCCCATTAATGCGAATGCAGGTGAAACAGGCACTGAAAATTCTGTTGCTTTAATTTCTTCCTTTGCTGCTTGTTGAGCATTGAGGTGTTGGTAATTTAAAACTAGAAAAACGATGAGGAGTCGGAGAGCGCGCTGAGTTTTCATAATTTATTTTGATGGAGGAGAGGAGTTTTATCCTCTTCAAAAATGATGACATCACTTCAAAAATCCAATCCCCGAAAATAGGGATTTCGCTATTCGAAGTTTTTAAACTATTTTAGTTGAAGAATGAAATGTTGGGAGAAATTTGCTCGTTCGTTGTCGGAAATTATTCGGCTGACCTTAAGCGGTATACTGATCTTTTCGTCAACCTTGACAATTGCTGACACTCTGTCTACGCGTGTTTTATCCAAAGTGGAGGGTATTGAAATTTCAGCATCATTGTTACTTGTTGATTCAGGAGGGAAGTATACTTTTTTAAATTATTACAAAGCAAGTCCTGTTTCCGAGTTGGATTCCTTAAAGGAAAATGGTGATATCGATAAAGTCATTTGGATTAGTTTTTCAATCAGCAATACTTCTGACACCTTACGTAAACTTCTCCTCGAGCCTCCTTTATCTGATACTTTACTCTTTCTTCTCAAATATCCCGCCGGCGATAGTCTAAAGATTGCCGGACGAAATATCTATAATTCCAGCCATCAGATAAATACACAGCGTAGGACAACAGAGGTATATATTGGTGGAAAGGAAGAGGTTCGTGTTATTCTTAAAATTGTTCCGACTTTAAAGCCAATTGCTATTGATAATTTATTTGTTATTGTGACAACAGAAGATGATTTCCTGAAAGAATCAGTCTATGCGTTTTTCAAGATAAGAAAAACAATTACTATAGCCGTTATTTTTTTAAGCATGTTATTGTTTCAATTACTTTTTATCGGAGTTCAAGGGCTCTACACCCGACGCATTGAATATTTATATTATTTGCTGTACGCATTCAGCATTGGGATGTATTATCTTTCAAAATATGAACTTGCCTTAAACTGGGACATCTTTTTTACTTTTTTCCCGTCGATCAATTTTATAAGAAGCAATATTCTGCTCTATATTCCTTACTTTTTTTATTACCGTTTTGCCCGTCATTATTGTGAAATCGAAAAGCAGGACCCAAAGTTGGCAAGGAAGATTAAGATAGCGGAGAAAGGTGTGTTAATGATTTGTTTCTTGCTGTTCATTTGTATTTACTTAAATGCATCATCTGCTATTTTTCAATTCATTTTATTTTTTGGATTGGTATCCTTGCTGATAGCTTCTGTTTACTTTATCTTTAAAGTCTATTTGCTCAGGAACATCCTTTCAAGGATTCTAGTGGCCGGAAGTGTTCTTGCACTTTTTACGAGTTTGATTGCCAACTTCTCTACCTATTCGAAATGGCTGTATGAATTTCTACCGGTAACACCGTTGGAGTTGACCATGATCGGTGTGATTGCAGAGATGATTGTCTTTAATGCGGGATTGGTGATTAAAGCACGACTATTGGAAAGGGAGCAGCGCATTTATCAGGAAAAACTGCACAAGGAAGCAGAGGAAAAACGTCGTCTGATTCTTCATAATATTGAGGAGAGAGATCGCATAGCTGCGGATTTACATGACGATATTGGCGCCACACTTAGCAGCATAAGCATTTATAGCGACTCGGCTGCGCAAAAATTGCGTTTAGGGGATCATCAACGGGCAGTAAAATTACTGGAACAAATCGGTTCCAATGCCCGCACAACGATGAATACTATGAGTGACATCGTTTGGGCCATAAATCCTGTAAATGATGATAATCGTCATTTAATTGCCAAGATGGAATCTTTTGCCAGTACACTTCTTCAATCAAAGGGTATGGAATTCGATTTTAACATTGCCAAAGTAAATCCTTCAGGCGAACTGCCTCCGGGTGCCAGAAAAAGTATATTTATGATATTCAAAGAAGCGATAAATAATAGCGCGAAATACTCCGGTGCTACTCGTGTGAGAGTGGAATTGGAAGAAAATGAGCAGGGGTGGAAGATGAGTATTAACGACAATGGATGTGGGTTTAATCCGGACAACGTCAAATCAGGCAACGGACTTCGGAATATCAGAAACAGAGCTAAAGAATCAAGAGGAGTAATTTTTATACATTCTGATAGCTCCGGGACGTCTGTATCTCTTAAAATCCCCAAATAAGGGGATTGTTTACAAGGATCAGATCTTCGTCCTTTGTATGTATATTAATTTCAAAAGGTATCAGCAGGCAAATAATTCTTTTTGTTTAATATCTTTCCAACGAAAAAAAAGCAATCCATGTCCGTTCGTGTAGCCATCTTCGATGACAATGCTCTCTTCCTTGATTCCATGTCTCTTCTCATAGAGGATGCACCGGGATTTTTTCTCTGCGGAGCCTATACGGATTGCGAAAACCTGGAAGATAAAATCAACACCAGTGAACCTGATGTGGTCATGATGGATATCGAAATGCCGAAGGTGAATGGCATTGAAGCCGTCAAGATGATTAAAAAATCATTTCCGAAGTTAAATGTCCTGATGCAGACTTCCTTTGAAGATGATGATAAAGTCTTTAATGCCATTTGTGCAGGTGCTTCGGGCTATATTTTGAAAAACACCTTGCCCGCACGCATCCTTGAGTCCATCATCGAAGTATATCAAGGTGGTTCACCCATGAGTCCTTCCGTTGCCCGAAAAGTGCTTGGATTTTTGCAGGCTCCTCCCGTTATAAGCAAAGTCATTCCGGACTATAATTTATCCAACCGAGAGAAGGAAGTTTTAAGTTGCCTCGTGAAAGGGATGAGTTATAAAATGATTGCAGACACCTGCCATATCAGCTATGAAACCGTTCGTTCACACATGAAAAACATATACGAAAAACTGCATGTTGCCAGTATGACGGAAGCGGTGGCGAAAGCGATTAATCAGGGGTTGGTGTAGTAGTGACAGGTCGCGACCTGTCACTGCCAGTCTGTATGTGACAGGTCGCGACCTGTCACCGGCTTCTTATGACAGGTCGCGACCTGTCATTACACAGACGCCCGCATTACCGTTTCGCCAGCCAAACTTTGGGATCGAGTTTCGAGGTGTTTTTCCAGATCTCCAGGTGGATTTCTCCTCTTGATTCTTCGGATGAGGTGCCAATGGTACCTATAGCTTGCTTGGTACTGACTTTGTCGCCGGAACTAACAGATACCGTTTCCATATTGGAATATACCGTTAAGTAGTCGCCATGGCGGATGATAACGGCCTTCCCTGCACCGGGAATGGAAACTATTCCGCTCACCGTTCCTTCAAAAATGGCGCGGGCACGTGCACCTTTTGCCGATTGAATATCTAAGCCGTTATTTTTTATGACAATATTTTTAAATTCTTTATGCGGATGCTCACCAAATGTTCCTGTGATAATTCCCTGTTCCACTGGCCAGGGCAAGGCACCTTTGTTTCCCGAAAAGCTATTAGAAAGTTTTGCAGCTTCAGGAGTTAACGTAAAGACGTTGCTGTTAGTAACATTTTTCTTTCCTGCAGCAGTCGCTTTCTTCTTCGCGGCTTCGATTTCCTTTCTGATAATTTTTTCGATGGCCCTGTCTAGCTTTTGTTTGGCCGCTTGTTTATCTGCTAACTCTTTGCGCAGTCGTTTTTCACGATCGGTGAGGTTTTTGAGTAACTTATCCTGATCCTGCTTTTCTTTGAGTAATGTGCTTTTCTGCTTTTGTTCCGTGTTTCTCAGACTTGTCTTCTCCTCCTTCCGCTGCTCCAGTTCGGTTTTCTTTCCGTTGAGTAGATTTTGCGTATTGGTGATTTGATCTGCCTGAAGCCTGCGGTATTCTCCATATTGCTGGAGATATTTCATACGCTTATAGGCCTGATTGAAATCATTTGCAGCGAAAACGAACATGAGTTGCTGGTATACATTCCGGTTCTTCCAGGCGTAACGGATCATGCTCGCATACTCATTGCGTAGCTGCTGCAATTGTTCCTCCAGATTATTTATTTCCTTACCGGTAGATGCAATCTCTCCACCCAACACTGAAATTTCCGAGTTGATGGTTCCGATCAACGCTTCGCGCAATTGAATCTTTTTCCTCAATGCACCGAGTTGCTCCGCCGTTGCATTTTTATTTTTTTCAACGATCTTCAGTTGCTTGTTGGTGAAGTCAATTTCCTTTTGAAGTTTGGCTTTCTTGTTTTCAAGCTCCTTTTTGTTTTGCGCAACAAGAACACTTCCTGTCATCAATAACAGGATAGTAAGTAGAATAGAAAATTTCTTAACGAACGCGCTCATAGTTGGAAGGAACCGTGAAGGGGAACTCTTGTTCTTGTCCTACATTTAATTTTCCGTATTCAATTTGTATTTCAAAATCCTTTTCAGCAGTAATTTTTGTTTTCGATTTAAAAGGAAACTGTCCGGCATCCGTTATCCGGAAATCATCATATTCTGTCAATAAGGTCTTGCCGATTTTCTGATCTTCCACCGACATTTTAATTATTCTATAATAGCCGCTGTTAATATAAACATCCTGAATTACCGGTTTATTCAGATCTTTTTCTTCAAGAGAACGTTTCAGTTTTTTCTTGTTGAGTGAACTCAAGATGTAATATTTATCTTCCAGATAAACGGAATTGAACCGGTTTTCATTTTTCTTGTAGGCGAAGAAATTACCATACATCAGCGCTTGCACAATTTCAAAATTAACTTTGAGTTGCAGGAGCTTGTTGATGGTTTCAAAAGTGTTTACCTGATACTTGCTGTGCAAACGGTCCAGAAATTTTACGGAATCGGATGTAATTATTACCCTTGCGACTTCAATGCCCAGCAAGGGGGAGATGGAAATCCAGATGATACTGTCACGCTTGGCCCGTAAGGAAATATTGAAGGATGTTTCACTGCCTTCCTGAATGGTAGTGACACTGGCCTTCGCGTTTATCCAGTTCGCATTAAAAGCAGAAGAGTCAAGACGGTTCATGAGTTCTGCAACCGATTCATTCTCCATGGGACGGATAGCCGTTCCGGGAACCGAAGGAAGTTTCTGCCTCGATTTACATGATGCTGCCGTCAGTAAGAGAATGACTGCCAGCATGTGCAGCCACCGGTAATTACTCATAGAGTTTTTTATCGTTGATTTTTTTATCAAGAAGTTCCGTATGATCGCCGGTCTTCTTTGCGCGTGTCCAATAATCAAACGCCTCTGTTATTTTTCCGAGTTTGAAAAGAGTATCTCCATAATGCTCGAGAATAGTTCCGTTTTCCGCTCCTCCTGCAGCGATTGCTTTATCTAACCAAATCAATGCATCACTGTACTTCGCCTGCATGT
Organism: Bacteroidota bacterium; assembly: GCA_016721435.1. Taxonomy (GTDB): domain Bacteria; phylum Bacteroidota; class Bacteroidia; order AKYH767-A; family OLB10; genus JAJTFW01. Next base: position 62,758 of record JADKIC010000005.1, on the reverse strand, counting down.
ATAAAATCCAGCCATAGGTGTCGAGGAAGGAAGGGTTATTCGGACTGAGTTCATTCGAGCGCTTCGACATTTCCGCGGCTTTCTCGAGTTGTTCATTTCTCAGACTCAGGTAATACGACCAGTTGTTTAAAACATACACATTATTCCCGTCTATGTTGATCGCCTTCTGGTAGTATTTATCAGAGTCTTCAAATTTTTTCAGTTTATCGTAAACATCTCCCAGATTCGAATAAAATTCCATGAGCTGCTGGTCATTATCCACGACCAGCTTGCTTCCACTCAACAATTTCTTCGCTGCCGTTTCATAATTTTTATTCTGACTCGCTGCTATGCCACTGAAGAGATACAAGACACTCTGATCCGGAAAGAGACCCAGCGCTTCTTCTGCTTCCTGCTCCATCGATGCATAATCCCTCAACTCGGATTCTATAATCAGCAATTGTTGCCAGGCTTGCAGATTTTTCTTGTCGATAGCTAAACTTGCTCTGTATAATGTTCGCGCCTCACTGTATTGTTTATTGATATTTAAAAAGTCAGCATAAACAGATTGCGGATTGGCTTCTCCCGGATGTGTTTGACTGAGTAATTTACTTAATGCTAACGATTGATCCATCATCTCAGGACTTGTCTCTACTAAAGGAAGATAACTGGTCAGGATGCGGATTTTCACCTCACTTGCCAACTGAGGAGAGGCAAATGCTTTTTTAAGCTGTTCAAAGGATGCTGCACGATCACCTTCACTGCGGAACTGCTCTGCCAAAGCAAGAGCGATACCCGGGTTATCCGGATCAATGGCCTCCATTCTCTTAATGGTTGCGCGTGCTTTCTCCGGTTGATTATTTACCTGCCAGAGTTCTACCAGCAGTGAATAATTATCAAGATTTCCCGGTTCTGATTGAATCAGCTTCTCCAGCTCAGCCGCTGCCTCATTCACTTTTCCCATCTTCAGGTAGAGCCGCTGCTTTTGCTGAATCATCTCCCGGTTCACTCCGATTTTTTCTTCAATCTTATCGTAGAGTTTTATCGCCTCGTTGAGTTTTCCCTGCATGAGGTAGGCATCTGAAGCATTGAAAAGATATTCTACTCTGTCGGGATGTAATTTGTAGAGCTGTTCATAGATGACAACTGCATCATTGAACTTGCCGCTTTTTTCGTAGGTATTGGCAAGCAAAAGTTGATACCATTCGTTTTTCGGATCCAGCTCAGCCGCACTTTTTGCAAAGAAGAGGGCATCACTGATTTTTGATTTTTGATTATAGATCGCCGCCAGCTCAAACATGGCTGCATGATTTTTGGGATCTATCCGTAAACATTGCGCGAATTTCTCTACTGCCTTCTGTTCATTACCGGTTACCTTTTCTTTTTGCCCTTCAAAAAATGCATAAGTAGCATTGATCTTGTCGGTTTCCTTGAGATTGCTCCCTCCTTGCTTCGGAGCGGCCGCACTGCTTCCTGAAGTTTTTTAGTCGTCCCGCATGCTGTCAGGAACAACAATGGTAAAAGGAGCAGTAGGTAAAGATTTCGTATATGCTTCATTGTTATGATTCGGTGGTGTAGTCACCCATGCTTAAGTCACGGAGAACGCCTTTATAGTGAACGTGGCTCCCCATCAGTGAATTGTTGATGGCTGCTTCTTTTATAGTGCTGTGGTCGCGGATAATACTGTTTTTGACCAGACTCTGCTGGATCTTACTGTGCGCGCCGATACTGGTATGTGGACCTACAACCGAAGCTTCTATCACCGCACCGTCGCCGATATAGCAGGGTGGAATGACAATGCTATTGTGCACTTTGGCTGTGGAGGAGATGTGATTGTTCGGATATTTAATTTCAAGAACACGCAGATTAGTAAATACGGTGGCATCCTTATTTCCGCAATCGAGCCATTCATCTACCTTTCCGGCTTTGAGTCGCTTTCCTTTGGCCTTCATGTTTTCGAGGGCATTGGTCAACTGATATTCTCCTTTATCCTTGATGTTGTTATCAATTAAATACTGGAGTTCGTTGCGTAAATTTTCTCCATCTTTCAGATAATAAATGCCAATGATGGCGAGGTCAGAAACGAAGTCTTGTGGCTTCTCAACAAAATCAGTGATGACTTCATCTGCACCTGTTTTCACCACACCAAATTGACGGGGATCTTCTATTTGCTTTACCCATATAACGCCATCGCAGTCCGCATCCATGCGGAAATCAGCACTGAAGAGTGTATCTGCAAAAGCTACTACTACCGGACCGCGAAGAGCCGACTCAGCACAAAGAATGGCATGCGCAGTTCCCAGAGGAGTATCCTGATAATGTATCGTTCCTTTTGCGCCCAGATCTTCTGCAATTTTGATCAGATTTTTCTCTGCCTCCTCTCCGAAATGCCCGACTACATAGGCGATTTCTTCCACTTTCTGATTGCACATGCGAATGATATCCTCTACCAGGTGCTGAACGATCGGTTTCCCGGCCACAGGTACCAGCGGCTTCGGTGTGGTAAGTGTGTGAGGACGCATGCGTTTGCCCATGCCGGCCATTGGAACAATAATTCTCATAGAGGGTTTAGTTGCGTGAGTAGTGAATTGAACTGATTTTCTTCAAGCGATATTTATATAATTCGAAAGCAATGATGTTTTTAGAAATCTGTTAATGCGGAAGATGCCTTATCGACCTGTGGAGCCAAATCCGCCTGCTCCTCTGCTTGTGTCTTGTAAATCAGAGGTTTCCGACCATTCGACTCTTTCGTGTTTTGCGATAACCATTTGGGCAATTCGTTCTCCATTCTTTATTTCGAAGGGCTCCTGACTGAGATTGATGAGAATTACCTTGATTTCGCCCCGATAGTCGGCGTCAATAGTTCCCGGACTGTTGAGAACGGTAATCCCATGCTTCCAGGCTAAGCCGCTTCTTGGTCGTACCTGCGCTTCGTAACCGACAGGTAGTTCTATGAACAAACCCGTGGGAACGATTACTCTTTGCAGAGGAGAAACCATGACCGATTCCTCTATGTTTGCACGAAGATCCATCCCCGCTGAGGCGATTGTTTCGTAAGCAGGCAATGGATGGCCCGATTGATTGATGATTTTTACTTCCATGGTTCGGGCAACGAAATTAAGGCTTTTCAGCGCAGCTTTATCACCTGAAACAAGGTCTTTTCCTGCCTCAATTGTTAAAAAACCTGCTTTTCAGCAGGGAGAGAGGAGAATAAACGGGAGATAGCATGAAAAAATGTTTTGAGGATGCATTAAGAATAGTACTTTTGAATTACAGTTTTAGCAAGATATTCCACTCTAAATCATATCACCATGAAAACAATTTTACTCAATCTCTGCTTAAGCCTTCCTCTATTTGCACTCGCACAAAATCCCGTCCCTAATCCGGGAATGGAAACATGGACGCAAGGTAATCCGAATAACTGGCTCACGAATAATGTAGTGGGAACAGCTATTCCGGTTACCCAAACAAGCGATGCACATGGGGGGTCATTAGCTGCAAAACTGGAAGTGTTATCTGCATTTGGAAATCCATTTCCCGGTCTGCTGACTTGCAATGCCGGAGGAGCAGGCTTCCCTGTGAGTCAGTCTTACGGTAGTTTAAGGTATTATTATAAGGCGAATCTGCTTGCAAGTGATTTCTTCAGTGGAACAGCGATCTTTTACGATGCCGCTTCCGGTACAACCGGTGGAGGATCCGGAGCAATTACGGCAGCAAATAATTCAAATGTTTATGTGCAGGCTGTGGTGCCCATTACAAATATTGGAGGAACTCCTGTTACAGCGGCTTTGAGTCTGACGATTTCTTCTTTAGTGGGTTTAGCAACTGTTGGTTCATTTGTGCAAATAGATGATATCCTCCTCAGTACAAGCACGGGTGTAGGAGAAGAATCCGACGTGATCAGACTGGATTTGTCAAGCCCTCAACCCAATCCCGCTTCCGGCATCTCATTATTGCCATTTTCATTGGAGGAACAAGGTGAAGTGGAGATCAACGTGTATAATGTACAGGGTGTTTTAGTGCAAAAGGTGCTTCAGCAAGAGATGATTGCCGGCCGCTATAAAGCTGAAATCGATGCCCGGTCACTGCCTGCAGGTATTTATAATTGCGTCCTGAAAACCGGTGGTCAGCAACGGAATACCAGATGGGTGGTGAAGCATTGATTGTTGATGCAATTATCGATCATTGGTTAATGCTATCCGGTTTTCTAATCTGTCTGAGGCAGTGTATACAACAGGACTTAAATAAACTAAACATTTCATAGAAGCGTAAAGAGAAATTCTTTTTTCTTAAACGATCCCGTACACGTTTTTCCGCAATGAAGGCTTTGTGTAAAAGGTTCTGTAGGATGATAAATGAAGCCTTTACCTGCTGAAACCCTTTATTCGGCGTTTTACGTGGTCCTGCTACCAAACCACGAAAGGAAATCTTCAATTGGGGCTTTTTTGTATTAACAACCCACAAAATTTAAATATTTTTTAAAAAAAAAAAAATCGAGTAATTGGCCAGACCATAGAAGTACAATATGTTTTTAAACTGACCCTGCTCATTGGTAAGGCCTTCTCCCTGGCAGGCGTAATGTTATTTCAAGAATTGAAACCCTTTCCCGCTCATTACAGTTTAATTGTGATAAGAGTGTACCGTTAAGCGGAAATCAATCATTAAAACCACCATGAAAGTAAAAACCGATTTTTTTCTGAAAGCAGCCCTCCTCTTCGTTTCGGGGATGATCATGCTGCTGCTATTTAGTTCCTGTAACCGCTATGCCTTGTACCAGACTGCCGCGAAGCCCGGTGCGAAACAGGATTCTAACGTTCAGGCAGTGGAGAAAACACTGAGTTTTGGTGATAAAATCTCATTGAGCATCTGGGGTCATGACGATTTGAGCGTTGGTTCCATCCATACCGTTTACAATTCGCCTGAAGAATCCGGAAAATGGCTGATGATTGATGAGAAAGGGGAAGTGAATCTTCCGCAGGTAGGAAAGGTAAATCTGGATGGCCTTACACTTCGAAAAGCAGAAGAGAAACTAATCGGTGTCTACAGTCAGTTCATTCAAAAGCCTGTTCTGAATCTGCGCTTATTGAACAATCAGGTGACCGTACTCGGTGAAGTACAGCGTCCGGGAAATTATGTTTTCCATACCGACCATGCCCGCCTCGTTGACATGCTCGGAAAAGCCAATGGTCTCACGGACTATGCACGAACCACTGAAATTAAAATCATCCGCGGCACAGAAACAATTAAAATCAATCTGACCGAAGCGATCAACAATGAAACGCTCGTCTATCCGCGCGACGTCATCTATATTCCTCCCGGCCGGAACAAAGCCTTCGACCGCTTTGCATCCAAACTCATCCCTCTCGCCAGTCTGCTGACAGCATTAGCACTGGTTTATAGTGTATCAAACGATTAATCATGCGCAGCCCAGGTTCACTCCAGTCTATCCTCTATCCATTGCAAAAGCGATGGTATCTGATTGTTATCTGCATTCTCCTCTCCGGAATTGCGGCTACGCGTTACCTTTATATGGCCACAGCGCAGTACCAGGCAACGGCTACTTTGCGCATTGAAGATGCCCATGATGGGATGTCGGGCAGTAATTTATACCGCGACTTCGACGTATTTAAAGTCAACTCCAAAGTACAAACAGAAGTGGAGGTCTTGAAGTCCCGCTCCCTTTTCGAAAGAGCCCTCGACCGCCTGGATTTCTATGTTGAATATTATCGTCAGGGTGAATTGAAGAAAGAGGAAGTGTATCATGCCGCTCCTTTCTATGTTGATTTCACCATCGCCGACTCTTCCTTCCGATCGCTTTCCTTTGATTTCAGATACGATGCCGGAGAGAAATTTAAAATCAGCTATGAGTCGGGAGGTCGTTCTATTGAGAAGGAAGGTCAGTTCGGTCAGCCATTATGTGAGAAGGGATTATGTGTCACTATTAAGAAAGACGAACAGCAATGGAAGTACCATCGCAGTAAGATGAATGAGCCCTGGAGTTTTACTGTGTATTCCCGCTCAGCACTGTCTGCTAAATTGATGGGTCCGCAATTCCTGGTGAAGGCCATTGACAAAGATGTAAATATTGTTAAGTTATATTATACGCATCCTGTTCCGGAAAAAGCATCGTTGCTTGTGAATGCCATTGCTGAAACGTATATCAGTCAGGGAATCGCCGATAAGCAGGACCTGGCAGGGAACACTGTTGATTTCATCAATCAGCAAATTGCTATCGTAGGCCGTGAACTGGAAGCAGCCAGAGATGCGATTAAGAGTTACCGGATAAAAAATGAAATCGTAAATATCTCTCAGGAAACAGAAGCGACCTATAAAACGCTCGGAGAGCTGGAAATTCAGAAAGTCGATATCGGCATGCAACTGACCGTATTGGAGAACATGAGTGATTATTTGCGAAAGAATAAGGAAATAAAATTTTCCGGTCCCGAATATGGTACCGTCATAGATCAATTGTTTTCAGAGAGTGTCAGTCGCCTCAACGGTAAAATGCGGGAGCGCGATGACCTGTTGCGGAAATATACAGCGGATAATGACAGGGTGCGAAGTGCTGAAGCAGAAATTGCACAGCAGAAAGCGTATTTGGTAGAGAGTATTAACAATACCCGGCGCAAACTTTTACTGAAGCAGGATGACTTATATCTCGCCATCGATGATCAAAAAGCCACTTTCAAAGGACTACCGGAGAAAGAAAGTACGCTCCAGGAACTCAATAGAAATTATTTCCTCTTTGAGAAAGTCTATAATTTCCTCATTGAAAAGCGAACCGAAGCCATCATTACCAAACAGGTAAATGTTTCCTTCAATCGCATTTTAGAATCTGCCGATGTTCCGATCGAAGCTGTAGCGCCACGCAGAGATGTGATCTGGGGTGTTGCCTTGTTCCTTGGACTCATCCTCGGCGTTGTACTTGCTTACTTCCGACATTATACCAAACCTTCTGTCAATACACCGGAAGATCTGGGTAAAGATTCTACTATTCCGGTCATCGGACAAGTGCAACAGTTTAGAAAAGATGAACCGGCTTACAAAGCATTCACCGCATTGAGTACACGAATCCTGATGAACAAGCCGATGGACCAATCACTGGTCATAACGGTGACGAGTACCCGCAAAGGTGAAGGCAAATCCTTTATTGCTGCACAACTGGCACGTACACTTGCCGCACAGGATAAAAAAGTCATTCTCCTCGATCTCAATACCCACTTTCCCCGTTTGGGAGAATGGTTTGATACCCGCAACAGCAATGGTATTAAGGAAGTCTATCTCCACCAAAGTTCGCTGCAGGATGCCATTCAGTTAACGGCTATTCCGAACCTGGATGTGGTTTCTGCGGGCGAATCGGATAAACCCATCGGACATTTGATAGCCACAACGCGCACAAGAGAAATTATTGCAGAACTACATACACAATACGACGCTGTCATCATCGATACCCCCGAAGTAGGAGAGTACACCGACGCGATTCCGTTTGTGAAGTGGAGCGATCTGAACTTATATGTAGTAAGAGCGGATAGCGACCGTACCGAGTTGGTAGCGAATGCGGAAATGGTAAAAGAAGAATACCGTTTGGAGGAAGTGTACTATGTCCTCAATGCCATGAAGGAAAAGCGCAATCATACCGGATACATTTCCCCGGCAAAAGTCAAAACCATCAAAGGAAAAAAAGTCCCCGCGCAACTGACGAACCTCTTCATGTGGTAAGCTGATTTTATGCAGATAAGTCTCACACGCCCGAAACAGTTCCTCCGCAGCGGAACAGCCATTATCTATGCCGATCAGGCATTGGTGAGCGGGTTGAATTTTTTATCGAGTGTGGTCCTGGCGCGTTACCTGGGTTTAGAGGGATTTGGAATTTACAGCATCGCCTGGCTGGGTGTGTTTATTGCAAGCAGCATCAATCAGCCCTTCATCATTTCACCGATGCAAACGCTAAGTGGAAAAAAAACAGCGGAGGTGCAGAAGGCCTATTTGCAGACTCTCGTCTTTAAGCAACTCTTATTCGCCGCCCTCATGGGTTTTTTAGCGTTCATGGCGGTTGTGGTCATGAGTTATATTTTAGATAAATGGAAAGTACAAAGTATCATTCTTGCTTTCCCGCTCGCCGTATTCTCTTTTTTATTGCAGGATTTCTTTCGTCGTTATTTCTTTGTCATTGGGAAACCGTATAAATCATTTTTAATTGATGCCATTGCTTATGGCGGAGTCTTGCTTAGCGCGTTTGCCATCCACTTTGTGCGCACCATGGATGCACAATTCGTCTTATTGCTCACGGCGGTTTTCTTTCTCTATGCCTCGTTGGTAGGACTCTGGTCGCTGGATCAATTGCGATTCAATACCCGGTTAATAAAAGCATCTGTCCTGGAACATTGGGATTTCAGCAAGTGGTTAACGGCAACGGCACTCCTCCAATGGTTTAGCGGCAATCTGTTCATCATCGCTGCCGGTGCCATCATCGGACCAATTGCAGTAGGAGCCACACGCATGGCACAGAACATTGTCGGCATTACGCATGTGCTCTTTCTTGCCATGGAAAATATTATTCCGGTACGTGCAGCAAGTCATCTGCGCACAGGGGGAAAGAAACAAATGTTCAACTACCTCAAGGGCTTCACCTTGCGCATGGGATTTTTAACTTTATCCTTGCTGGCTCTCATCGCCTTCTTCAGTAAGCAAATCATCGTCATGTTTTACGGTGCCGAGTTTATCGGATACCAGTACATGCTCTTAGGTTTTTGCGGATTATATGTGATCATCTTCATGGGCTATCCCTTACGCTATGCCATCCGCACCCTCGAAAACACACGGTTGATATTTCTTTCCTTCATTGTCAGCAGCGCTTTCAGTATTCTCACCGCCTATCCCATCATCAAAATGTTTGGATTAGCCGGTGTGCTGATAGGGCTTGTGCCACACAACTGATCACTATTTTTATTTATTGGTATCATTTGAGGAAGGAGATGGATGCTCCGGCGAAGTGATTTTTGACCTGAATTGACAAAATTGTTTGCTGGAATTTGATTTTTAGCCGCCGCTTTACACGCAGAAATTCTATAAATAATTAAGTTTTATTTAAATGTGATAACTGAATTTGAATCTTCGTTTAATCTGTTCCAGATCAATTGGTCTAAATTGATACGATTTCAACTGCCTAAACAGAAATTATTCATTTGTATAGTACATTTTGTAGAACAAGATGTAGCTAAAGAGTTCAGTCAAAATCGAGGCTGTCGATGCTCAACGAACAATCCTTCAAATAATCTCTTTATATTTTTATTATAGATGATAAATTGAATTTTGACGAAAGAATGTCCTACCTGCGCATTGAATCTTCCTCAACAAGCGTATTTAATGCCTCCTCCCGCGAACGACTCATCCCCAATCTCGTCAGATTCAGCTCAACGCAGATGAGATGAGCAATGACGAGATGCTCCTTCAATCCCGTCAGTTGACGAATCACTCCCAAAATCTCGTCAGTTTCAAATCATCGCAGATAAGATGAGCAATGACGAGATGCTCCTTCAATCCCGTCAGTTGACGAATCACTCCCAAAATCTCGTCAGTTTCAAATCATCGCAGATGAGATGAGTAATGACGAGATGCTCCTTCAATCCCGTCAGTTGACGAATCACTCCCAAAATCTCGTCAGTTTCAAATCATCGCAGATGAGATGAGTAATGACGAGATGCTCCTTCAATCCCGTCAGTTGACGAATCACTCCCAAAATCTCGTCAGTTTCAAATCGGCGAAGCCGAGATGAGTAATGACGAGACGAAACCTTACATCAATCTTACACGTAGAAAGGCTATCTATGAAGGTGATCCATCTTGTTTTGGGTAAAGCCAATCCTGAACGCATGAACGGCGTGAATAGGGTCGTGCACTTTTTGTCGATGAGCTTGTACGAGAAAGGGGGTGAACGTAGAAATCTGGGGCATTACAAAAATGTGGAGGATACTGTTTATCCCCGTCCCTTTCCAACTGTTCTTTTTCGTGCACAGCCTTTTTACCGCGACCTGGATCCCCAACTCATGCATCGCATTTCAAAACAACAGAAAGGAACAATATTTCATATCCATGGTGCTTTCATCAATGATTTCTATAAAGTAGTAAGTCTGTTGAAAGACCTCAAAATACCATTTGTGTACACCCCGCATGGTGCCTTTAACAAAGTGGCTTTGGAGAAGAACAAGTGGGTGAAGAAGGTCTATTTTAACCGCTATGAAAAGGTGATATTGAAGGAAGCGAAGAAAGTGCAGTTCCTGGGTCAGAGTGAGTTTGATAATATGGCCAACCTGATGCGACTACAGAACAAAGTAGTTGTTCCGAATGGGCAGGATTTTAAAGAACTGAATTTCGAATTTCATAAAATGCAACGTCGCCAATCGCCGGTGTTTGGTTTTTGCGGGCGGATGGATATTTATTATAAAGGATTGGATTTGTTGGTGGAGGGTTTTGCCGCCTACTGTAAGAAAGGCGGTGAAGGAGAACTATGGTTGATAGGTGATGGTCCTGATCGTCCCAAGCTGGAAGCGCTCTCGAAGTCATTACATGTGAATGATCGTATTGTTTTCATGGGTGCGCGATATGGAAAGGATAAATTGAATCGCATTGCTAACATGGATCTCTTTTGTCATCCCTCCCGTTCAGAGGGTTCTCCTACAGCAGTACTGGAAGCAGGCGCTTTGGGGATAGCCCTTATGGTGAGTACTGCTACGAATGTCGGGCAGGAAGTGGAACAGTATGGTGCCGGATTACATCTCCGGAAAAGTACTTCTAAAACGATTGAAACGACGTTGTCTACATTTCATGATCTTTATCTATCAAAGGAATACCTGAAGATGGGTGAACGTGCCCGTGAAATGGTGGCTGAAGAATTTAACTGGAATGCTATCGCCGGCAGAATGCTGGAAATTTATAAAGCCTGATTTACCAAACTCCCTCCATGAAACCGCAAAGTATATTACGTGAACCGGCAAGAGGTTACAGGAACTTCCTGATCGCATTGCTGATTTTGCGTATTTGCTCTTATTTTATGTTGTCGGATTCTATTGTGGTGGTACAGGCTATGAAGGCGGGATTACGTGCGGGATTGTCGCTGGTGATGCTCGCAGCAGTACTGTATCATTTGAGGGAGCACAATAAACAGACCTTTCGTATGCATCAGCCGGTAAGCGTGTGGATGTATGTTGTCTATTTAATATTCGGTATGGCTTCGCTGTTATGGACCAGCTCCTTTGACGTGAGTCTGCTGCAACTGTTGATGGACATAGAAGGCTTTGCGTTTTCATTCCTCTATATTTACCTCTTAACGATTTACCGTCAACGGCATCCCGGTGGTTATTTTGATTTGCATAAGTTGCTCGCACCGGCTATCCTTTTTATCGGATTGGGTTTTCTTATCGGTCTATTTCTCGACCCCGACCGCTTCTACCGTCTTACTCATGGTGGTGCTGTTAGTCGATTGGGAGGATTTATCATTAATCCCAATGAACTGGGGATGCTGCTTGTTATCGGCATTGCTTGCTTACTACCATTATTGGTGAAGAATGGTCGTCTTCGGGTTTCAGTTATTCTTTCACTACTCTTGCTGATTCAGTTGCTCCTGCTTACCGGTTCGCGATCGGCATTCATCGGATTGCTTGCTGTAGTACTTGTTTATGGGTTAACCAATGGAGGCCGCTTACAACGAACTTTGATTTTTCTGGGTGGAATTGCACTTATCCCCTTAGCAGGCTGGTCCTTCTTTGTAAAACAGGATCAGTTAACGGAAATCTATACACTCACCGGAAGACTTCCCTTTTGGCGAGATCTGCTGACCTACAACTTCCCACGTGAAGCATGGTTCGGATATGGTTATATGCGTATTGACTATGCGGATAAATTTGAGTCATAAATGCCTATGCGGGTGCCATGACTCACAATACATTTCTCCAGGTCCTCCTTGGCTTGGGAATGACAGGCTTGCTGCTTGTTCTTATTCAACTGTCTGCTTTTTTATGGACAGTAAAGCAAGTAGCCGATAAGAAGTACAGAATGGTGGTGGGACTCATTTTCATTCCGCTTTTTGTGAACTCACTCACTGAATTTGGCATTTTCGGAGAGACGAATTATGGTATATTATTTTATTTATTCTTAGTATTTACTGCTGCTTTGGAACCTCAGACGGGTATTGAACGTAAAAACGCTTCAACCTCTAATGAAACCTCCGAAGCTCCACCTTACCGATCTCCAGCTTTTACGTGATTTTTTCGCGGAAGGGAAGGAATTGTATTTGCTGGACAAGAACAACAGCATTTCCGGAAATGTAACAGCTGCCTCTTTCACGAAAAAGGATGATGTCATCGACCGTGATTATCCGGCTTGTATTGTTGAAGTACATAAATCCGGTTTTGATATATTCCTGAATACTGCGTCAGATCATCAATGGGTCAGTTTTGATTACATCAACAACCCTGATGGGAGTATTCGCTGGTTCTATGGTTCCAATGGGGAACATGCCGGTCACCTGGATTTGTACAATGCAGCTTCCACTAAGGCAAAGCTCTATAAAACGATCACACGCCTGGTCTGGAAAGCAGGATATTCCCGGTTATTGGCTTCCGGCACCTTCAGAGTGCAACAATTACTTTTTGAAACAGTACAAAAGAGTTACGGAATTGATGCGGACGAAGTCGTGTCCTTCTTTACCGGTACCCGGGGAATCACGCGGAAGATGGTCATGGAAGTTCACAAGAACCATCAATCGCAAGGGTTTATAAAAGTGGCGTTTACAGAAGCAGCTAAGCTTTTGATTGAAAACGAATATAACATGGTCAACACACTGAATAAGTATGACTTTACCAGTCTGAGCATTCCAAAGATCTCCAAACGTATCAATGGTCATGCGCGACTTTCCAATATTAAACCGGCAGTGATTATTCCGGCTGATCGTATAACGGCGATCCATATACGTGCTTTGGCAGAGTTGTATGCCCTGAGCCGGGAGAAAAAAGCTGTAGCAGATACAGCAGCCTGGCAGAGCATTCTTTCCAACATGGATTTTCTAACGAAAGAGCTTGTTTTTATCAATGAACTCGATAAGGAAAGTACCCGTCATCTGGTTCAACTCCTTAAGAAGTTATTGCAGGTGGTTCCTATCGGGGAATCCGTTCCCGTATCTGTTTCGCATGGCGATTTTACGCCCTGGAATATGTATTGCGATGAACAACGTCTCTACGTTTACGATTGGGAGATGGCCCGCAATGGAATGCCCATGTTGTTCGATTTATTCCATTTCACCTACCAGAGTTTAATACTTCAGCAACGAAAGGGTTTTGCTGAAGTGAAAGATACCATCAACCAATGGACCATTCAACCTTTAGTACAGCAACTCGTGAAGAAGTACAGAATACATCTCTCGCTTCATCACGCCCTCTATCTCTTGTTCAATGTAAGTCATTACCTGCGTCAGTATCTCAGCGAACGCGAACCGCTGATGCAGAGTCAATGGATGATGAACGCATGGACATTGGCGATAGAAGATTACCTCGAATCGACACAACGAACTGTAGGAAAATCATGAATCAGCGAAAGGCATTTTTAGCATATTTCTTCAAAGCGATAAAGCCTTTCCGCTATGCCTTGCTTAAGTTTATACATGAATCCATTGATGCACTCCCGGAAAATTCCGATGTGGATATGCTGATTGATGAGACGGAGAAACCGGCGTTCCTGCAAATAATTCGCAAAGGACCCGGCATTGAACGTGTCCGTCTTCACCGAAAATCATTTGTCACTTTTGTCAGTATTTTCTTTCAGGATGGTTCCTACCTTGAAATTGACCTGATCAATCGCTTCGATAGAAAAGGAACTATTTATCTCGACTCCACCGAAGTGCTGGATCATGCCTTTGAAGATGAACAAGGATTGAAGCGGGCCGCGCATCACCATAATTTTGAGTATATACTATTATTCTATCAGTTAAATAGTGCTTCAGTACCCGAACGCTACCGAAAGTATTTTGCAGGATTCAACTTCGAACAACGGACAACCATTTTTACACATGTAACCGGAAAATACAAGGTGAATATCAATGTACTTGACGAGCTATTCGACATGAATACACGCTTTTCAAAGCGAATTATCAGTCATGTCAAGGACTTGAGCGTAAACCGTTTTCCCTTTAAACAAATGCATGCCTTACGGTATTGGAAAGATGCTACCGGTGATTTGTTGAATCATCGTGGTATCACCATCACCTTTAGTGGTGTAGATGGAGCCGGGAAATCCACCATGATTGCTGAAGTGGAATCTGCATTGCAACATAAATACCGTCAAAAGACGGTCGTGTTACGTCATCGCCCTTCTTTGTTTCCTATCCTGAGCAGCTTTAAGCATGGGAAAGCTGAAGCAGAGAAGAAAACAAGGGATAGAAATCCACGTCAGGGTACAAATACGAATACGATAAGTTCGTTTCTTAGATTTCTATATTATTACGTGGACTATCTCTTCGGTCAGTATTATATTTATTTCCGCTATACACTGCGTGGGTATACGGTATTGTATGACCGATATTATTTTGATTTTATCATTGACTCCAAACGGTCAAATATCCTGCTGCCGAAAAGTCTGATGAAGCTGGGTTATCTCTTCATCTTTAAGCCACAAGTAAATGTATTCCTCTTTGCACCCACAGAAGTAATTAAGAGCCGCAAGAATGAACTTTCAGATTAAGATATCAACCAACTTACTTCCGGTTATAAAAATCTGTTTGATGAATTCGGAAAATCATACTCCGGTCAGCATTATTTGGTATTAAACAATATCAATTTCGATGAAACCTTCAAACGTGTAATGAAGGAATGCGTTTCGGCAACTATTTAAAACGTATAAACTTATCTTGTTATCATGAATCGTAAAGAACTTACTCCGCCCAATAAGAATAACATCACCGCTCGCTATGAAAATCCGGTGATTGATAAAGTGCTCGGCAGAACAACACTGGAATGGACTTGTGACGATGGAAGAAAGGAAGCGCTTAAAGCCAGCCTTCGCCTGACCGACTATGAAGGATATCGTCCATCATTGTATAGTGTTTTGCGATTGCCCTATGTCATGAAGACCTGGATGCAGACCCGCACCTCGCCGATTTTGGATCAACCGGTTCCATTTATTGTACTTGATGCTATAAGGTTTCTTGAGAAGATTGTAAAACCCGGCATGCAGGTTCTGGAAGCCGGTGGCGGGAATTCTACATTGTGGTTTCTTGAACGAGGAACTAAGGTAACGACCTACGAACACAGTGAAAGCTGGGCCAACCATGTTCTCAGTACTGTGAAATACAATCCACTGCGTTACCATGAAAAAAATATTCGCATGAAAGTATTGTGCGGAGATGCAGCAACGGGTGATATGTCCCTGATACCTGACAAGAGCCTGGATGTGGTTCTCGTGGATTGCATGAATGATTTCACAAGACGCAATGATTGCATACGTGTTTTGATGAACAAAATAAAGCCCGGCGGTTGGTTGGTACTTGACAATAGCGACAATCCTGTCAATTGGGTCGGCGCTGAGTTACTCGAAGGAAAAGAAGTGCATCGTTTCAGCGGATTCGCGCCCATGGGACTGTTTGTGTGTCAAACTACTTTTTGGAGAATGTAAAAAATGTTGCGTCAACTCATCATAGCTATTGCCCGTCGGAAGAATCCATCCTTTACACTCGACTCCTCCGTGAAGAGTACGGTGCTGGCCGGATTTTTATGGGCGAAATTGAAAGCCTGGTTCCGGGCGCTGAAGTTTATTGCATCAAAACGTTCGCTACTGCTCTTTTCCGGAAAGAATGTTCATGTGGAAGGAACAAGCAATGCTCATTTCGGTAAGGGAGTACAGTTAGGAGATTCCTTGCATATTTCTGCGTGGGGTAGTGAAGGCTTATCGATTGGTGATTACTCATGGATCGGAGGTCACTCTTATCTGAAAGTGTCCTTTTCATTCAATGACCCGGGTAAATTCATTCGTATTGGCCGTAATGTAGGTATTGGTGAATTCGCGCATTTAGGTGGAGCAGGTGGGCTGGAAATTGGGGATGATTGTATCATTGGTCCGTATTTCAGTTGTCATCCGGAAAATCACCGCTTCCCGGAAATGGATACATTGATTCGCTTTCAGGAACAGAACGAAAAGGAATTCATATTGGAAAAAATTGTTGGATAGGAGCAAAAGTGACCATACTGGATGGCGTGCAGATAGGAGCTAATTCTATCATCGCCGCAGGGGCTGTTGTAACGAAGAGTATGCCCGACAATGCCGTGATCGGCGGAGTACCTGCAAAAGTGATCAGGTTAAGGAATCAGGATAGCAAGGAAGTAACATTGCCGGGACAAATGTTTGCGTAATAGAAATAATATGTACATGGATAAAAAAATAAATACCACGGTTTTACTGAGTGCTTATGCTGTGAATCCTTACCATGGTTCAGAAGATGGTATGGGCTGGAATTTTATCATGCAGATTGCACGCTTTAACAAGGTGATTGCTGTAACGCGTGAAAATACCCGTAAGGATATTGAACGCTATATGAATGAACATCCTTCCAATTGCTATGGTAATATTCAATTCGTCTATTACGATTTACCCTACTGGGCACGTTTTTGGAAGAGGGGTGGACGTGGTGCCATGTTGTATTATTATTTATGGCAATTTTATCTTCCCCGATTTGTAAATAAGCGAAAACTTAAATTTGATATCGTACATAATCTTAACTTTCATAACGACTGGACGCCGTCTTCACTTTGGAAATTAAAGAAGCCATTTGTATGGGGACCCATCGGACATCATCCACGTATTCCTAAAGATTATGTACTTCATGTTTATGGTCTTGGATCGTATATCGCTGAGGAAATGAAATGGCTGATGAAGAAATACTTTTGGAAAGTGGATCCATTGCTGCGACAAACAGTGAATCATGTTGACACCGTTCTTACAATGAATTCAGGCGTGGAGCGGGTACTTCATCTTCCTAAAGACAAGATTGTACACATGACTTCGGTAAGTACTGAGGCGCCTTCAGAGTTAAAGGAAATCCGGAAAGGGCAGGGATTTACGATTCTCTCTTCCGGCAGATTCGTTCCTTTAAAAGGATTTGATATTACCATTCGTTCTTTCGCCCGGTTTTACCATCAACTTCCTGCACATTTAAAGCCCTTCGTCAAGTTGGTTTTAGTGGGAGATGGTCCGTATAAAAAATATCTGCAAAATCTGGCAAAGGAAATGGAAGTAGAAAGTCAGGTTAATTTTATCGCATGGCTGCACAGAACAGATTATAAAAAACTCTACAAAGAATCGGATGTGTTTTTGTTTCCAAGTCATGAAGGTGCTGGTATGGTGGTAGCAGAAGCATTGTCTTATGGTCTCCCTGTGATATGTTTCCGGAATGAAGGCCCCGGTGAATTTGTAAATAAAGATTGCGGTATAACGATTCCCTATAGCCGTTACAATACCAGCGTGACGAAATTTGCGGAATCACTGCGCCTGCTTCATGATAATACTAAATTGTATGCACAGCTTTCAGTGGGTGCCCGTAAGGCGTTCAATGAACGTTTTAATTGGGATTTGAAAGGGGAGGAATTAAAGAATGTCTATGATCATTTGTCGAGAAAAGCAGGGTAGATGATTTCCGGGGAGAAAAGTAAAATCGTTGCTGTTCATCTGTTGAATGATTTTAGCGGCAGTCCGCTCATTTTCATGCAGGCGTTGAAAGGCCTTCAAACGGCAGGACATGAAATAATAGTGCATACCAGTAAGAGCAGGGAAGGATTTCTGGGCCGACTGAATGCTCCTTTCGTGTATTTCCCCTATCACTTCTTTTCAAATGTTCTCTTAAGACTCTTCGCTTTTACTGCGAGTCAGCTCTTTCTCTTTTTTCAATTGTTGCGTTATCGGAAGGAGGATGTTGTTATTTATGTTAATACATTGCTCCCTTTTGGCGCGGCTCTTGCCGGAGCATGTATGGGAAAAAAGGTAGTTTATCATGTGCACGAGAGTTATATCAAACCTGCATTGCTTAAAAACTTTTTAAGATTTATTGCTGCAAAAACAGCGGAAACTGTATTGTATGTTTCCCACTACCTGATGAATGAAGAGCGGATAAAGGGCGTGAAGGGTCAGGTCATTTATAATGCCTTGCCCGATGAGTTTACGGCGCAAGCCGGAAAATTCAATTATCATGCTGTTGCCGGCAATTCGTTTAATGTATTGATGATTTGCTCCTTGAAAAATTACAAAGGCGTGCCGGAATATCTTCAGTTAGCAAAACGTCACCCGGGTATTCACTTTGAATTGGTCCTGAATGCTTCCTCTAAAAATATTGAAGATTATTTCAGGAAATTGGAGGTGCCGGATAATCTTCACCTTTTCCCTGTCCAAAAAGATTTGGACCCCTTTTATCGTCGTGCGGGCCTAGTGATGAATCTTACGAATCCGGAACTATGCATTGAAACGTTTGGGATGACCATTCTTGAAGCGATGTGTTATGGAATACCGGTCATCGCCCCGCCCTTGGGTGGACCTGCAGAGTTGGTAGAAAGTGAAAGGAACGGTTTCTCTATAGATGTCCGCGATGCCGCTACATTGGATTTCCGGTTGGAATATCTCGCTTCAAATCCTGAGTTTTTAAAGAAATTATCAGCCGGTGCACGCGAAACTGCGCAAAAGTTTAAATCAGAAAATTTCAGGAATGCCGTTGTTCAGTGCGTTCAGGGTGACAAGAATCTGTAAGGTTTTGAAGCATTTTATCCTATTTTGTAATCAGGATATTTTCTAATTGATTTCTTTTCAGTCTTCTGGAGTTAATTTATTCTGCAATTCGGTTTTTACTACAATTTCAGAGGAACATTGACCTGCAAGGAGTGTCCCTTTCTTTGTTCCGTTTTCGCTAAACCTTAGATGTAAGATGTCGTAGAAATTGATGATATACCCACTGTGGTATGATGTAGATTAATGAATTCAGCAATAGAAAGGGAATTAAGTATGTCGAAGAAACGTGTGGCAATTATCGGAACAACGGGTCTGCCTGCACGGTATGGTGGATTTGAGACGTTAGCACATCATCTGGTGGATCAGTTGGGAAGCAGATATGATATTTCGGTGTATTGTAGCAGTAAGTATTTTGCGGACCGTGGCAAGCGTCTTTCAGTGTATAACGGTGCACGATTGATTTACCTTCCGTTGAATGCGAATGGATATCAAAGTATTCCCTATGATATTTTTTCCATCATTCATGCCATCCGTAAGAACGATGTTTTATTATTACTCGGTGTTTCCGGTGCAATATTGCTCCCCTTCCTAAAACTGTTTACTAACAAACCCATTCTGGTGAATATTGACGGACAGGAGTGGAAACGTCCGAAGTGGAATTGGCTAGCGAGAAAAGTGCTGGGCTTTAGTGAAAAACTGGCCGTAAGGTTCGCCGATGAAGTGATCGCTGATAATAAAGTGATTCAGCAATATGTAGAGCAAAGCTATGGTCGTGACAACGCACGCCTGATTGAATACGGTGGTGATCATGTATCGAAACGTCCGCTTACAGATAAGCTGATAGAGAAATATCCTTTTTTAAATCAAAATTATGCTTTCAATGTCAGTCGCATTGAACCGGAGAATAATATTCATGTCATTCTTCAGGCATTCAGCAAGGCACCGCGTCATCAACTCGTTATGGTAGGGCTGTGGAGTCATGGTAAATACGGCATGAATCTGAAAGCGAGGTATAGTAAGTTTCCGAATATTCATTTGCTCGATCCCATTTACAATCAGGATGAGTTAAACGAAATCCGATCTAACGCCGGTGTATATGTGCATGGGCATAGCGCGGGAGGGACGAACCCGGGATTGGTAGAGGCGATGTGCCTTGGTCTTCCTGTGGTGAGTTATGATATCAGTTATAACCGCGAGACAACAAATCACCGTGCACGCTATTTTAAATCTGCAAGTGATCTCTTGTCCATTCTTGATGTACTCGATCAGAAAGAAAGAATGCGCATGGGTTATGATCTGGAACAGTACGGTCGTCAGTATTATTCATGGAATAGAATTGCAGCACTCTACGCAACAGCATTCGACGGTGATGATGATTCAACGGGTCGATTATTGTACAGGTCCTCGCAGAATTTTGTAGAACAAATTCAGCTGTTAACAGGTGGTCAAAAAGTTAAGATAGCATGAGGCGAACACTTACCGGCTGTATTTTATTTCTTATATTTCATGGTGCGCTCTTTGCGCAGCAGGTGAGTACTGTGGCCGGTCTTGCAGGATTGACGGGAAGCGCGAATGGTACAGGGAGCTCGGCCCGCTTTAATGAGCCTCATGGATTGACGGCTGACAAGAATGGTAATATCTATATCGCAGACCGAATAAATAATTTAATCCGAAAGATTACACCTTCAGGTACAGTTTCCACCTTTGCAGGTACAGGAGCAATTGGTGCAACGGATGGCCCCGCTTTAACAGCTTCTTTCAACGAACCATGGGATATTGCCTGCGATACACTTGGTAATTTTTACATCGCTGATACGAAGAATTATAAAATTAGAAAGATAGATGCGTCAGGAAATGTCACCACTCTTGCCGGTACAGGAGTATTCGGGACCAGTAACGGTCCGGGTGCAACCGCTCGTTTTGGAACCCCTGCAGGAATAGCAGTGACCAGGGACGGTCAAAAAATTTATGTCTCCGATTACAATACACATACTATACGACTGATTGACGCCGGGCAGGTCTTTACGCTTGCAGGTACGGTATTTTTATCAGGTAGTGTTGATGGGAGTGGAACCGCGGCATCCTTCAATCATCCGTTTGGATTATCTCTGAATGCATCAGGCGACCTGTTGATTGCCGATGAATGGAATCATAAAATTCGTAAAATGACTCCGGCAGGAGTGGTATCTACCATAGCAGGAGATGGTAATCTTGGCACGACTGATGGAACTCCACTTACAGCCCGATTCAATTTTCCTGTTGATGTGGCCTCGGATACAATAGGAAATATTTTTATTACCGATGGTCAGAATCATACCATAAGAAAATTCTCTTCACAGAGCGGTCAGGTGACCACCTATGCCGGCTATGCAGGTCAGCCTGGAGCTGTTGATGGAAACGGATCTCTGGCACGGTTTAAAAATCCGGCCGGAATAGTATACAACAGAGCTAATCGCGCCCTTTACATTGGAGATAACGGAAATAATACAATACGCAAGATAGTATTTACTTCAAGTGTTACGCTGACTGTTGCTCTAACGGGTAGTCCTACTGTTTGTGCCGGCACTCCGGTTACTTTTACGGTTACCCCTTCCGGTTTGAGCAATTATTCGATTACAGAGAATGGAAATATTCTGGGATCTTCCACCACTTCGTCAGTTATACTAAATAGTTTAACGCCCGGTAGTCATACCCTTCAGGCCACGGCTATAGATGCAGGTGGTGCCACCGCTTTTTCCAATACGTTATCACTTACCGTCCTGCCTGCTTTCGTACCTGTCGTCAGCAGTAACGGTGGAACGGCCATATGCAACGGCGCCTCATTAACATTAACAGCACAAAGTGGTTCTAATTATCTCTGGTCAGGTGGACAAACAACTTCCTCTATTGTCGTTTCATCGGCAGGTTCATACAGTGTTTCCGTTACAAATGGAAGCGGTTGCCGGGGAACTTCTCAGCCGTTTGTCGTTACTGTACAAGCATCCCCGACTGCAGTCATCACAGCACTAACTGATACCGTTTGTCCCGGTGCAACCACGACTTTAACCGCAGCTGCGGCGAATACCTGGCTCTGGTCAAATGGTGCAACTACACAAGCAATCAATGTAGGTGCAGGAAATTATTCAGTCACTGTGAGTGGTGCCGGAGGATGTACCGCTACATCTCAACCAATGCCGATAAGTTCATATGTTGTCAATACACCCGTAGTGAATCCATCCGGAAGTGTAAACATCTTGCAAGGTGATTCCATTCTGCTTCAGGCAAGCGGGCGGCTAAGCTATGTTTGGTCTACTGGTGCAACAGGAAGCAGTATTTATGTAAGCGCTACCGGAAATTATTCTGTTGTGACTACTGCTTCGAATGGCTGCACTTCAACATCAGCAATTGTTCAGGTGACCATAATTAGTTCTTCTACAATACTGACAGCACAGGGTGTCACTTCATTTTGTGATGGTGGCTCCGTTGTTTTGAGTTCCATTTTTTCCTCGGGAAATCAATGGTTTTACGAGGGAATGCCGCTGCCCGGTGAAACTGCACAACAGTACACTGCGCGTGACAGCGGATGGTATTATGTAGGAGTATGGCTGAATAATAGCTGGATGTATTCTGATTCTGTATTAATTAAAGTGTATAGCGCTCCCGAAGTTCCCATAGCAAATGATACCGTCGCTTGTAAGGGTTCGTCAATAGTTTTATCTCCCGTGATAGTATCCGGGGTGAGCTACAGGTGGTACGATAGCGCGTTCAATGGTACACTTTTGTATTCCGGAACGCAGTTTCCTACTCCGCCCATCATAGCCAATACCACTTATTATGTGGAGGCGGTGAGCATAAACGGCTGCCCCTCTGCCGGAAGGATGAATCTTAACGTGTCGCTGTTCGATATTCCGAAGGCGGCATTTACGTATTCGGTAACCACACAAAGCGGATTGTATACCGCCAATTTTAGTTGCACGGCTGTGAATCCCTATAGTGTTACCTGGATTTTTGGAGATACTACTGTTGCGGGAAATGTAAGTTATAGTAATGATACACTATTCACTTATTCTACTGCCGGAACCTATGAGGTTATTCTAATTACTTCAAATGCGTTGGGTTGTACAGATACTTTAATTAAAAAAGTGTACATCGGTGCGAAGTATCCTGCATTTGTACCAACAACATTTACTCCGAATGAAGATGGCAAGAACGATATTTTTCGAGTGAGAGGAGAGCAAATCACGCTGCAGGAAATGAAAATTTATGATCAATGGGGAACATTGATCTATACTACCGATAGTGCATTACCGCAATGGGATGGCAGAGTCAATGGCAAAGTGGTACCGAATGGTACTTATGTGTATCGGATTGTCATCCTGGATGCAGATAATATTTCAAAAGAAATGACCGGACCGGTTACCGTAATAAAATGAGGAAGTGGAAGGGATATCTGTTTTTGTTACTGGCGATTTCATCGACCGGGAATGATCTCTTTGCGCAAGATCCGCACTATACACAGGCGCACCGCATTCCTTCCTGGTATAACCCGGCAGCAGCCGGTCATGGTGTAGAACATATCCGTTTGACTTTGCTCTACCGCAATCAATGGTCTTCGGTGACAAGTCCTTTTAAAACCGAAGGATTGTTTTTTGATAAGCAGGTGAGCAAGGTGGGCTTCGGTGCAAATCTGGTGAATAATTCAGCGGGAGAAGCCGGCATACGGCAATTGTTCCTGAATGGACAATTGTCTTATAGGCTATCCTTCGGAAAAAATATGCTCGCATCCGGTGTGCAAATTGGATTAATACAGAAGAGTTTTGATCCTTCAAAAATGTCTTTTGATGATCAGTATACTCCCGATCAGGGATACAATCCTGCTAACCCTACCGCTGAAACTTTTTCATATACTAAGCTTACCAGACCTGATTTCGGTGCCGGTTTTTTATGGACCTATGGCAAAGCCGGTAAAGATAAATTGTTGCCCTATGCCGGGTTGTCGGTGCAGCATATCAACCAGCCAAAGGAAAGTTTTATAGAGGCGAATAATACTATTCCACGAAAAATTACTACTCAAGCCGGAGTCGGAATTCGATTGAAGGAGTCCGTCACCGTTACTCCGATGCTTTTATATGCCAGTCAGCAATCTGCAAAAGAACTGATGGGCGCAGTGATGGTGAAGTTGCCGTTGGATGGAAGGGACAATGTAGAAGGCGGAATCATTTTCCGCAATAAGGATGCGGTGGCACTCTATGCCGGTTATCAATGGAACAGTTTCATGATGGGCATCAGCTATGATGCAAATATTTCAGGATTAACAGGTGGACCCGGTGCTTTTGAGCTCACGTTGACGTATATACCAAAAGCCAAAGTGAAAAGGCGCCGGAGAAAAAGAAGGAGAACGACAAGAAGAAGGCACCTGAAGTGAAGAAGAAAGCTCCTGCGGCCAAGATTCCGGTATCCGACAATAAACCAAAAGCAGCTGTCCCTGTTGTCACTCCTGCACCAAAAGAAAAGCCGGTAACCGTGAAGCCTGTTACTCCGGAGGTGAAAAATGATGCAAAGGTTAAAGCAGTTCCATCTCACCCTGTGCCGGCTCCTAAAGTAAATGTACCAATACCGGCAGCGAAGAACGAGCCTCCGGTAGACATCACTAAGGCGACGCCACGACCTCTTCCTGTTGAGTAAAACAGGAGCTTTCGAAACCCACGCCTGTCAGAAAAATTGTAAATAAACGTTTGGGCTTGCCGTTGGAAATTAAGGAACCTGAAGCGCCGGTTGTTGTTGCGGTGACGGTTGAAAATACAACCAAAGCAATCGTCAAGCCACTTCCTGCTAAAGTTAAAACAGAAGTAAGTAAGCTCGTTCCACAGAAGAAATCTGAAAATGCAGTTGCAGGCTTACCTCTAAATATTCCTGACCCGGATTCAATCTCTGTTGCTGTTCCAATTCCATTTCCTGATTCTCCTGTTTCTGTTCCTGTTCCTGTCCCTGTTCCTGTAGCGGATGCAGATGGTGATGGAGTGGCGGATGCGAATGACCCTTGTCCTTATATCAAAGGAAGTGCGAAACATAATGGTTGTCCGGACACTGATGGCGATGGAATCATTGATAGTAATGATGCTTGTCCATTGGAGGCGGGTACAAAAGAAACCAATGGTTGCGCAGTGAAAGGAAAGCTCACAGAGGAGGGTTCGCCCATCACGCAGCATTTCGGAAACATTGAATTCAAAACATCCAGTGCAGAAGTGCATGGTCTCTATAAGCTGGATATTATCGAGCCCGCTATTGACTCCCTCTTCGAACATGATGATTTGATACTGGTGATTACAGGGCATACAGATAGTGAGGGCGATGCGCTTTTCAATATGAATCTTTCACAAGCCAGAGCAGATGCCGTTAAAGCAATCTTTATCCGAAAGGGTCTTCCGGAAGAAAAAATACAAACCGTTACTTACGGGGAAATAATGCCTTTGAAAGAAAATGAAACTGAATTTGGTCGTCAGCGTAACCGCCGTGTAGAAATTCATGTAATACAGAAAAAGAACCCGTAGATAAAATATGCTTTCAAACTCCCTGCTCATACTTTTATGTAGCCTTGTAGCCTTGGTCATTACCGCCATACTGATTCCATATTGGATAAATGTTTGCGTGAAATGGAATCTGTTTGAAAGAACGGATGACCGCAAAAAACACAAAACAAACATTCCTACCATGGGTGGTATAGCCATCTTCGCCGGAATTGTGATCAGCTTTCTTTCGTTTCAGGGCGTGCTGGCCGGTCATAATATGAATTTATTGGTGGCGGCTTCAATTCTTTTGTTTTTTACAGGATTCTTTGATGATCTTATTGATCTCCCCCCATCCTCGAAATTGATATTTCAGTTTATTGCATCTGTTCTTGTTATTGCAGCCGGTTTTAGAATCGATAATTTATTTGGACTGGTTGGCGTACATACCTTACCGTTAGTCATATCCTGGGGCGTAACGATTTTCTTTATTGTAGCGGTTACCAATGCTTTAAATCTGATCGACGGACTGGATGGTCTTGCAGGAAGTTTAACGCTGATGTCAAGTTTGATTTTCGGAATGCTATTTCTTCAGGCGGGAAACTTTACAATGGCTATGCTTTCAATGAGCATTTGTGGTGCTGTATTTGGATTTCTTTTGTATAATTTTCATCCGGCCCGGGTATTTATGGGTGACACCGGTTCATTGGTGCTCGGTTTTTTGCTCTCCGTACAGGCGATAGCTTTAATTCAACAATACTCCGGTGGGCAAGCTGATGTCCCAACGCTCACACCAACTTTAGTCATCGCTGTACTTTTCGTTCCCATGTATGATGTCTTGCGCGTTTCTGTGATTCGAATGTTGACAGGTTATTCGCCCTTTCATCCCGATCGAAATCATGTGCATCATATGATCACAGGACAAGGATTCGGACAACGAATAACTACGGTGATGATTACCGGCATCAATTTACTTTATGTAGGAATCGCCATCGTTTTTCCGGAGATGGGTGTGAACAGCTTTTTGATTCTCTCGGTTTGTCTGGGGATGTTGCTGATGAATACGCTGAGTATGTCTTGGCTGGCACTCCTCTACGGCCGGCTAGGTGGAAGACTTTACGACCGGACCGTAAAAGTTTAGCGGACGCATTTGGCACATAAAAGAAGATAGTATATTTGAGGCGTGAAAAATACATCCATGTATTATTTCCGAAACGCCTTATGAAAAAAATCGCTTATTGTTTCTTCCTCTTGTTCTCTTTTTCCGTTACCGCGCAGCAAAATGACTCCCTGACTATTCGTCGTATTTATGACGAAGCGCTTACCGGTAGTAAATGCTATGGCTGGCTGGATTATTTAAGTAATAAAATTGGCGGTCGGTTGAGTGGCTCAAAGGAAGCCGCGCAGGCAGTGAATTATGTACACATGGAATTGACAAAGCTTTCACTGGATTCTTCGGTACTTCAGGAAGTCATGGTTCCTCATTGGGTGCGGGGCACGAAGGAACAGGCATGGATGGAAACAGGAAGCAGAAAAGTGATGTTGAATATTTGCGCACTCGGTGGAAGTATTGCCACTCCGAAAGGTGGTTTGGTTGCTGAAGTGGTGGAAGTTTACGACTGGGAAGAGATGGAGAAATTGGGAGCGGGGAGATTGAGTGGTAAAATTGTCTTCATGAATCATCCAATGAAACCGGAGTTCATCAATACTTTTGAAGCATACGGTGAAGCGGCTAAATATAGATACGGAACGGCTATGCGTGCAGCGAAATACGGAGCTTTGGGTGTAGTCGTTCGTTCGATGACATTGGCCATGGATGATTATCCGCATACCGGGGCAATGGGTTATGTAGATACTATTCCTAAAATTCCTGCTTGTGCCATCAGTACACGTGGTGCGGAAATGCTGAGCAAGATGTTAAAGAAGGAGCCGGCTGCAAAGTTCGGATTCTCCATGGCAACACAAATTTTGCCGGATACCCTTTCCCATAATGTTATTGGCGAGATACGCGGAACTGAATTTCCGGATGAGATCATTGTTGTTGGGGGACATCTTGATGCCTGGGATAATGGAGATGGGTCACATGATGATGGCGCCGGTGTAGTACAATCCATGGAAGTATTGCGCATTTTTAAAGCGCTAAACATTCGTCCGAAGCGAACCATTCGTTGTGTCGCATTTATGAATGAAGAGAATGGGGGGAAGGGAGGAGAGAAATATGCAAAGGCCGCGAAGTCTTCAGGAAGAAAGCACATTGCCGCGATCGAGAGTGATGCAGGAGGATTTTCTCCGAGAGGATTTACTTTTAAAGGGAACAAAGAAGCGATGGAAAAGTGATGTCATGGAAGGAACAGTTTTATCCTTATCTTTTAAATATCTGGCGCCCGGGATACGGAGGGGCAGATATCAATCATTTAGAAGATCAGGGAACATTATTGATTGGTTTTAGTCCCGACTCTCAACGTTATTTTGATTTACATCATGCCGAGACGGATACTTTTGATAAAATCAACAAACGCGAACTCGAGTTGGGCGCAGCCAGTATGGCCGCATTAGCCTGGATGATTTCGGAGTATGGAGTGAAGTAGTCTCGTCATGCTCATCTCATCTGAGATGAGTTGATTCTGACGAGATTGAGGTGACAACTCCTCTGGAGGGGGACGCGGAGAATCGTTCCCGCCGTAGGCAGGATCTGCTTCTCCGCTTGGAGGAACGCTACGTTTGGGTAATGATAGAAACGTCTCGGCAATAGTGATTTCTCCTGCGTCGGGTAGCTGCTAGCGAAATTGGAAGAGTGGAGGAGGATTTTAACTACGCTACAAATTCCCATGTTGTGAAAAGATGATTTTGATCTACTTCGATAATTTCAATATTCACGAACCCTGAAAGGGTTCAACATCTGTAACTCCGGCAACCGGGTTACAAGCATCACAACCCCCCCCACCCACCGGGAACCGCAAGAACGCCCTTCGCTTCCCAAGAACAAGGGATTGTAACTCCGGGTGCAACCCGGAGTTACAAAGCACGAGCAACCCCAACCCCAACGGGGTTGAATATGGAGGTAATTACCCGAAGCAAAAGTTAGACAGAAAAAATAGAATATTGTCCGGATGATAAGAAATTGTTTGCAGCAATAAAAATCCTATCCACACATCCCCGCCACCGTTAGCCTCATCTCTACTTTCATCAAGAGCGGTGCAGTTTCACAAAACGATAAATACTTCTAACAATAATAAAAAGAATTACCGCCGTCAAAAAGTACTGCATCTTCAACGTTGGTAGCGGTTGTAGCCAGATTTTTATACCCGCAACAAGTGCAACTCCTGCCAATAATAAATGATAGTATTTATTCGAAAGAAAATTCATTTTTCAGATTTATTTTCCAAAAGTAAATAATAATCCGCCATGAAAAGATCTTCCGGGCATCGCTCTCCAGGCAATGACCTGATAATTTTCTTCGTAAAGATTTTTTATTCCTCCCGTTAATGTCAAACTCCCTTTTCCTAAAGTACCCGTCCATGCCAGAATGAGTTCTGCACAATCGAACGGGTCCAGGTAATGTGCATGGTCAATGGTCGTATAACGGTAGCCGGTATAATTATGATAATAGCGTATGGAGAAAGTATGAAAAGTAATTTCTGCTTCTGATTTGTACATCAACCGCGGGGTGTAAATCATTTGTTTCCCGATTCCTGAATCGAAGGAAGGATCTGACTTTGTGATTTTGGATGACACAACCGGAGTCGTCAGTCTTGCCCGAAATTTCCATTTTCCCGTAGTGTAGGCCAGATCAACTTCTCCCTCAAATCCTTTGCTTTCCATTTCATGGATGTTCTCAGCTGCATAAATTCCGTTCAGCCCCGGGAGCCATACGATTGCTTTTTCAAGCTCTGAGAAAAATACACTCGCCTGCATCTTCATGCTAAACTTTTCTTTTTTCAATAGCCATTGGATTCCTGTAGACGACGAAAATCCTTCTTCCGGTTCAAGATTTTTATTTCCTCCGGCTATCCAAAAGCGATCGTTTAAGGTTGGTACACGAAAGACGCGTGCTACATCTGCTTTCCACGACAATGTAGGTACGAAGTTGTACCGTAAATTCACCGCCGGCAGAAAGGGAATCATCTCCTCATCAAATAAACCTTTGTCGTATGGAAGCATTGATATACCATTTATGATTTTCAAATACTCCCTTCAGCCCAAGCGACCATTGTTCCTGCTGTTGCTGAGTAGCATAACCTTCGCAATTGGCTAAAGCATGTATAGTAGCGAATTGAGATATAAGTTTGAAGTTTTTAGAGAAATGATGGCCGAGCTCCGCGGTAGCCTGAACGGTAGTGGCGGTGCTGAGTTCATCAAGTCTGGCTTCCGGATCGGTGTATTTTATTTCCTCACGATTTATGCCCCCGTTTATGCTCCAAAACCATTTATCGTGACTTACTGCCCATTCAGCCACTGCACGAAGCGATTTATCCTGCTGCTCCTGTAAACTCATCTGCGTCAGCATATGTGGAGGAATTTCCCTTTCATTTTCAAGGTACCAAAGGTGCAGGTCAAGGTGATTGTCCTTCCTGCCGAAACGGATGTCTTCTGTAATACCTAATTGCCGAAAGCGGGCATGTGACTGTATTTTCGATTGTCCTTCAGGAGTTGTAAAGGAAAAATTGTTTTCAGCTCGTTGTGTATAAATTTTTGTTTTCGTTACCAGTTGACCGTTAGCGACCACTATCCCGGCGCCATATTGTTGCTGCCCAAAGCTTCCATAGCCCGTCATCACTTCTCCTGAAACACCCTTGCTAAACTCCGTTCCTGAATTCATGTAAATAGCACCACCTACAGCACCTCCTCCGGCCAAGGGACCATTCCCGCCGCTTTGAATGGAAACTTCATCAAGCAGGAATACCGGCAATAAAGAAAAATCATATATACCGTTCATGGGTGAATTCAGCGAAAGTCCGTTCCATACTACTGCTGTATGCGCCGCTCCGGTGCCACGAAGAGAGAGCGTAGACAGGCTTCCCGGACCATACGACTTCATGAACAGCATCGACTCACGCCCAAGCCTATCCGCAAGTGTGAATCCGGTGAGCTTGGAGATTTTAGAAGTATCGAGCGCATGTACCTGCATGCCGGGATCTGTGAAATGAAAACGCTCCGCACGGATATCCACCGGTTTCATCCAGGTGATAGTATCCCTTTGCGCATGAGCAAGCGAAACAAAGAAAATGCAGAAGAGAAGGATGACGAATCGTGACATGTTGTTGGAGCAGGTGGAAGAAAATAACAACAAGCCGGCGGAAATAGATCGCGCTGACATGTTCTCTTTCTTTTCACCGAAGACATTGAACTTATTTTCACCGGGCAGGTCTTCTGACTCACGATTGCCGCGACCCCTTCCCATCCTTTGCATTCGGACAGTGGTTAGTATCGCTCAACGGAATTTCCGTTATCGTTTACAGCAGCGGGAACTGTTGCCGGATTGCACGGCATTCCCTTTTCATCCTTCCGAAGAAGAAACCTGATGAGGGTGCAAAAGTAAGCAAATCAGCATTAGGTGATGGGAGTAGATGCTATTTTATTGGTACTCCGACTTCCATTCTAGAACTTGTAAATCAACTGTTTATTGAAAATCTTTCTCATAAAGTGTTATTCCGGTGGTAAATCTTTACTAAAAGCTTCTTTCTTCCGAAACAGGCCGTATTGAACATTCCTGACTATTTTCGCCGGGTGGAAATAGCGCAACTTCTTTCAGGAATTCAACAAGGTGATCGGCGGCTGATTGCCAAAGCGATCACCCTCGTGGAGAATGATCAGCCCGGTTATGAGGAATTGCTCAGCCGATTGACCTATGAAAGAAAGACACCGGTCATTGGCATTACAGGTCCTCCCGGTGCCGGAAAGAGTACATTGATCAACGCTTTGATTCATGAGTTGACACGGAAAACTAACGGTGAAGGATTACCGAATCAAGTCGCTGTGATAGCAGTTGATCCCAGTTCACCTTTTACACATGGTTCATTGTTGGGAGACCGGTTGCGGATGCAGGAACATTTTAATAACCCTCATGTTTTTATCCGCTCATTGGCAACAAGAGGAGCGCTGGGTGGCCTTTCTGCAAAGACAATTGAAATTTGTGATGTGTTGCGAAGTGCGCCCTTTGATTATATTTTTATTGAGACCGTAGGAGTGGGACAGAGTGAGGTGGAAATCATCTCCCTGGCGGATACGGTAGTGGTTACCCTGGTTCCTGAAGCGGGAGATGAAATCCAGGCACTCAAGTCCGGCATCATGGAAATCGGAGACATTTTTGTAGTGAATAAATCCGATCGGGATGGCGCAGATAAGTTCGCAGCCGGATTGATTAAGACCTTGCATGAACGCCCGGCTTCGGAAGGTTGGAGTATTCCCGTAGTAAAAACAACAGCGAGCCGTAACGAAGGTGTTGAAGAACTATTGACAGCCATTCACCAACACCATCAACATCCCATGCCCGGAAAAAAGCTGCAACTGACAGCACAACGCGCTTACCGGCTTCTTCAACAACAAAGGATGAAGGGAATTACCGTTCGTCAGTTGGAAGATAGGTTGAAAGCCCAATTGGCAATGCCGGAATTTAATTTGTACCGGTTCATAAAAGATTTCCAGGAGAAGTGATGTTGGCAGAGATACCCTGTATTTTTTTTCACTGCAACGGTTCGCGCCATAGTAATTTTTAAAGTGTAATTTCGGAGGCCATACATCCAATGATGAATACGGATCAGAAAATATTTCATAAACTAATGGTGGTGTTGCTGTTCATAGTAACAATGCCTGCTCTTACGATAGCACAATCATTAGTACTTACCGACTGGTCTTTTCGCCGATTGTCAACCGATAAATGGTTACCGGCTCAGGTTCCGGGTAGTGTGCATACCGATTTAGTGCAGAATGGAATAATTACCGACCCCTTCAAAAATGATCATGAGAAAAAGTGCAGTGGGTAGGAGAAAGTGATTGGACCTATCAATGCAAATTTAGTTGTCACGATTCCATGTTGAACAAACCGCAACTGGAATTGGTTTTTGAAGGCCTCGATACATATGCAAAAGTACTGCTGAATGATGCGCTTATTTTACAAGCTGATAATATGTTTCGTTCCTGGAAAGTGGATGTAAAGAAGTTGATTCAAAAAGAAAATGTATTGCTGGTTCGGTTCAGCGCGCCGGAAGCAGTAGCAGTTACAGCAGCTCAGAAATTGTCCTACACCTTGCCGGAGGGGTTGCGCTCCTTTACAAGAAAAGCACAGTATCATTATGGCTGGGATTGGGGTCCGAAACTCCTCTCCTGTGGAATCTGGAAACCGGTGAAGTTAACAGCCAGCGAGCCTTGTACCATTCTTTCTTTTCGTGTGGTTCAGGATCATCGCATAGACAAGCCAACCGGAGCTATTGCGTATGTAAAAATCAGATCAGAGAAACAGAGGAAGACGAATGTCACAGTGAAATCGGCTGGATTTCCAACTCAAATTATTCAGGAGGTGAATCTGCGTCCGGGAATTCAAACCATTCAGATTCCTTTTCTGTTTCCGGATGCGAAGTTATGGCAACCTAACGGTAAAGGAGAGCCGAATCTCTATGAGTTCAGTTGTATCCTTGACGAAGATCGAAGTCGATCTTTAAAATGTTCAACAGGCTTCCGAAAAGTGGAGTTGGTCAGAGAGAAAGATGCACAGGGAATGAGTTTCGGATTTCGGGTGAATGGCAATGAACTCTTTGCGAAAGGTGCGAATGTCATTCCACCGGATCTGTTTTTATCCCGTGTGACTGACAAAGAATACGAACAACTGGTGTTGAAGGCGAAAGTTGCAGGAATGAATATGCTGCGGGTTTGGGGTGGTGGCGCTTACTTGCCTGATGTATTTTACGATTATTGCGATAAGCATGGCATTATGGTATGGCAGGATTTTATGTTTGCCTGCAGCATGGTGCCGGGGATAGCGCTTTCTTGGAGAATGTACGAAAAGAGGCCATAGAACAGGTAGAGCGATTATCACATCATCCAAGTCTCGTCCTATGGTGTGGAAATAACGAAAGCGATGAAGGGTGGCATAACTGGGGATGGCAGAAGCAGTTTAATTATTCTGTTGCCGATTCAATGAAGATTTGGAAGGATTATCAGCGCATCTTTCATTCGGTAATACCAGCTGTTATAGATTCACTGGATCCATCCCGCCCGTATTGGCCCTCTTCTCCTTCCATCGGGTGGGGACGTAAAGAGAGCATGACACAAGGCGACAGTCATTATTGGGGAGTATGGTGGGGAATGGAAGATTTTGAAGTGTACAAAAAGAAAACGGGACGTTTTATGAGTGAGTATGGCTTTCAGTCTTTACCGGATGTGTCGCTTTGGAAGAATGTAGTGGATACCCTCTCGCTTTCGTCATCGGGATTCCGGAATCATCAAAAGCATCCACGTGGATTCGAAACAATCGATAATTACTTCGGGAGATATTTTAATATACCGAAGTCCCTGGAAAATTATTCATACGTATCGCAGTTGCAACAAGCCTATGGGATGAAGATGGCTATGGATGCACATCGGCGGAATTTCCCTTATTGCCGGGGAACCCTCTTCTGGCAGTTCAATGATTGTTGGCCCGTGATTTCCTGGAGCGCCCTCGACAGCAAAGAGCGGGAAAAGCTCTTTTACTTCGAAGCGAAACGTAGCTTTGATTCACTGTTTATCTCCACTGTTGAAACGGAAAAGGGCCTGTCTACAACCGTGCATGTGGATGGGGTGTCCGATAAGTCGATCACCCTCCGGTTATATTATATTCGGACAGACAAAAATGCAGAGCCGGTGCTGATAGCGGAAAATTCTTTCAAGTTATCTCCGGATAGTATTATTCATGACGCCCTCGTTTTTCCAAATCTTGCCATGAGAAATCTGGATACTGCCAATGTGGTTTTTGTCACCGAAGCGGAAGATAATTTTACATT
Organism: Bacteroidota bacterium; assembly: GCA_016721435.1. Lineage (GTDB taxonomy): Bacteria > Bacteroidota > Bacteroidia > AKYH767-A > OLB10 > JAJTFW01. The sequence goes on along the minus strand of JADKIC010000005.1, from coordinate 28,564 downwards.
CAGAATTCTCAAAAGAGATTATTTTTATCGCTGCCGTCCTAAAAATCTCCTCTTGCAGCCTGCGCAAATCCAAATGCTACAGCGCGATAGTACTACAATAACGCTTACTGCTGATGTATTTACTTATGGCGTGTATCTATACGATGATACCGTTGAATGCTCTTTCAATGATAACGGCTTCCATCTGATGCCCGGCGAAAAGAAGACAATTAAGTATGCAGGTGATTTTTCGAAGATTAAAAGTAGTTCGTTTAATATTATTAAGAACCGGTAGGTGATTTATAAATACTGACAAGGATAATATTATTAAAAACCGGAGTTGCGAACAGTTATTGATTCAACCTGTTCCTGTTATTTTAATACAAATAAATCATAACAAATCTTAATAATCTGAATGAATCAGCGGCCCATCCCTCGTTTTATTCTCCCCAATTATTATTTTTTATACCATGATTAAATATATAGTAATTATTTCGTGTTTATTTCAGAAGATCGTTTCTGCTCAGGATCTCACCCGTTATGTAGACCCGATGACCGGCACAGGAGGAGTGGGGCATACCTATCCGGGCGCTACGGTTCCCTTTGGAATGGTGCAATTGAGTCCGGATACCCGTCGCGATGCCAGTTGGGAAGGATGTGGTGGATATTATCATTCCGACACGGTCATCTATGGCTTTACACATACCCATCTCAGTGGTACCGGTTGTTCGGATTACGGAGATATTTTACTGATGCCCGGCAACGGAACAGCTTCTTTCATCCCGGAACAGTACGGTTCAGCCTATAGTCATGAAAGTGAACGTGCTGAGCCCGGCTATTATGCCGTGTCTTTAACGGATGATCAGATCAAAGCGGAATTAACTACTACCATTAGAGCCGGGATGCATCGGTATACTTTTAGTAAAAAGGAGGAGCGCTACCTGATGCTCGATCTGCGCCATCGGGATAAAACACATGGCGCCTCACTGCGATTTGTAAGTGATACCCGTCTGGAAGGATACCGGCATAGTGAAGCCTGGGCAAAGGATCAATACATTTATTTCGCGATAGAGTTTTCTCAGCCTATTGCCAGGATTGTTCTCGACGGCTTAATCCCGGAAATGAAACCGGAATCGGCAATCGAACAGAATGAAATTGCAGCTGCAGTGTATATCGGTGGCGGTAATCGGGAAACGGCTATGCCCCTATTGGTAAAAGTGGGAATTTCCACGGTGGATGCGGCAGGAGCACGTCGAAATCTGGATGCTGAAATGTCGGACTGGGATTTTGAAAAAGTGAAGTTGAATGCAAAGAATAGCTGGAACAAAGAGCTGTCAAAGATTCAGGTAGCTGGAAAGAAGGAGAAAGACCTGGTAAATTTTTATACCGCACTCTATCATACGATGATTGTTCCAAATGTCATTTCGGATACCGATGGCCGTTACAGAGGTCGTGATAATAGGATTCATAACGCGGAAGGCTATACCCAATATACAGTTTTCAGTTTATGGGATACGTTCAGAGCCGCTCATCCCCTCTATACACTCATCGATAGGAAACGTACACTGGATTTTATCAAAACTTTTCTTGCACAGTATCAGCAGGGAGGACGATTGCCGGTGTGGGAGTTCGGTGCCAACGAAACCGATTGCATGATCGGCTATCATAGTGTTCCCGTAATCACTGACGCCCTGGTGAAAGGGGTGGGTGGATTTGATACTTCCCTCGCCTTTGAAGCCATGAAGAAGAGTGCCACCTGGAAACATTTGGGACTTCCTGCCTATATGGAGCGTGGATATATCGGAGTAGAAGATGAACACGAATCCGTTTCGAAAACGCTGGAGTATGCTTATGACGACTGGTGCATTTCGGAAGTGGCGCGTATGTTAGGCAAGAGCAGCGAGCAGAGCACCTATCTGCGTCGGGCAGCCTCTTACAGAAATGTATATGATCCGCAAACAGGATTTATGCGCCCGCGTCGTAACGGTGACTTCATACCGAACTTTGATCCGCGTGAAGTGAATAATCATTATACCGAGGCGAATAGTTGGCAGTATTCCTTTTTTGTACCACAGGATATTCCGGGACTGGTTAAGTTAATGGGTGGTGATCAGCAGGCGGAAGCGAAGCTGGATGGACTATTCTCTGCCCCTACAAATACTACCGGAAGAACACAAGCGGATATCACAGGGCTCATCGGACAATATGCACATGGCAATGAACCCAGTCATCATATGGCTTATTTATATGATTATATCGGCAAGCCGTGGAAAACACAGAAACTGGTTCGTCAGATCATGGATAGTCTCTATCATAAAGGTCCGGAGGGTTTGCCGGGGAATGAAGACTGCGGACAGATGTCGGCATGGTTCGTATGGAGTGCATTGGGCTTTTATCCCGTCACACCCGGAAGTCCTTATTATGCGTTAGGGAGTTCCCTCTTTGATTCGGCGCTCGTACATCTGGAGAATGGGAAATCAGTACGATTGATTGCGAAAAACAATTCACTCACGGCGGTGTATGTCCGAAGTTTAAGTATCGATGGGGTGGTACAAGATGTAAATCTCATCACACATGATCAGCTCACGCAAGCGAAGGAAGTGGTGTTTGAGATGGGCGAAACGCCTGCGACGAATCGGGGTGCTGTACCTGAAGTCAGAGGGACAATGAGCTTATATTATTTTTACAGGACACCGGTGATTAAAGCAGAGAGCAGAGTCTTTGATGATAGTCTTCTTGTAACTATTGAATCTCCCGACGGCGGTATGATTTTGTTTGGTCCGCATCAGGGATTGATGATGATGGGGGAATATTACCGTGAGCCTTTTTACATTCATCAAACTTCCACTATTTATGCGCAGTGTGGTGATCAGAAAGGGAAGAGCGGAACAACGTCGGCAACATTTTACAAGCGCCCCAATCATTGGAACGTGGTATTGCATACCAGTCCGGGAAAACAATATTCAGCGGAAGGACCATTGTCAATGATTGATGGCATTCACGGCACCGACAATTGGAGGAAGGGAGATTGGCATGGTTACCAGGATGCGGATATGGATGCAGAAATTCAATTCGGAAAGGAAGAAAAGATTAGTTCGGTTACAGTCGGTTTCCTGCAAGATAGTCGTTCATGGATTCTCATGCCGAAGGAGATGATGGTGGAGATCTCCTCAGACGGAAAAAAATGGACCAACGTTGGCCGAAAAGAAAATGCGATTCCTGATAATGATTTGAATGTACAGACACAGAAGCTCACGATTGAATTTAAACCGGCAAAGGCTAAATTTATCAGAGTCAAAGCCGTAAACTATGGTGCTTTACCAAAATGGCATCAGGGCGCCGGGTATGAGGCGTATATATTTTGTGATGAGATAGAGGTGAAGTAATAATTAGATTTATGTAGGATAGTGAATCTTCTTCCATGGAGTTAGACCGTTGTGCATTATCAATCATCTTAGAGGAGAATCTTTTTACAATCAGAAAAACTATTCGCTCTGTCTTCAGGTTCTCAGCGACGAAAGCGGGTTAACGATACACTAAGGATCACAGAGGACTTTTCTTAAAACAAGAAGAAAAATTTTTCACAAATTTTTTTAACAGAGAATTTTTTATACGGCAAGCACCTTTCCGTTTTCGACACTCTGGTTCAGCACTGATGGCAAAGCATTGGGGACATCCCGAAAAAGGGCCTGCAAAATCCTGTACCCGCTATTAGGTAGAAGATTTTAACTTTAATTTTAAGAAATATCTATATATTTAGGCCATTCTTTTTTGTCCGTCTAAATGAACAACAAATAATGATAAATCGTAGAAAATTTATAAAAGGCGCATTTTTTACCACCGGTGCTTTATGGGCAGCATCACGTGTGAAAGGTGCCTCGATTTCGGGAGCAAATCCCCAACTTCCTTTAGTCATATCCACCTGGGCTCCCAACGTTAAAGCCAACGCGGCGGCATGGGAAATACTAAGTAAGGGCGGAAAGGCGCTAGATGCAGTGGAGAAGGGCGTGATGGTGCCGGAAGCTGATCCGGAAGATACCAGTGTAGGTTATGGCGGACTCCCTGATCGTGACGGACGTGTTACACTAGATGCCTGTATCATGGATGAACAGGGTAACTGCGGATCCGTTATGTGTCTGGAACATATTATGCATCCGATTTCAGTAGCACGTCAGGTGATGGAAAAGACACCCCATGTGGTGCTCGTGGGAGATGGTGCTTTGCAGTTTGCATTGGCGAATGGATTCAAAAAGGAAAACCTGCTCACAGCAAATGCTGAAAAAATCTGGAAAGAATGGCTGAAAGAATCTAAGTATGATCCGATGGATACCATAAAGCACATGAAGACGAAACGTGGCGCAGGTACGAAGGACAACCACGATACCATTGGCATGCTTGCGATTGATAAATCCGGAAATATCAGCGGTGCCTGTACCACCAGTGGAATGGCGTTTAAGATGCATGGCCGCGTAGGTGATTCTCCCATCATCGGCGCCGGACTATATGTCGATAACGAAGTGGGAGCTGCTACCGCTACCGGTGTAGGTGAAGAGGTGATACGGATTTGTGGTGCGCATACTGTAGTGGAAGCCATGCGCTACGGTAAATCTCCCAAAGAGGCCTGCAAACTAGCCGTTGAACGCATGAACAAACTCCGCAAAAATAAACTCGAGGATAAACAAATTGGATTCATCGCTGTCAGCATTACTGGTGAAATAGGCGCTTATGCACTGCGTGAAGGCTTCACCTACACCTATCGTCTCGGCGACGGAGTGGATGTCATCAAATCTGCAGACTTTCTTATCTAACCTCCTTCGCCAACTGTGTGCGCCAAAGCTTTAGCGACGGCGTAGGCTTCGGAGGTCAAAGTCCGCGCAAATCCAAAAAATCCGTTTCATCTGCGTTCCCCCTATTCATCCTCGTTAGATAATTAGTATAATAAAAGATCGTGATACTGGAACTTGCTTGCTTCAATTTAGATTCTTCTCGTATAGCCGCTGCCGTGGGTGTCCACCGCCTGGAGCTGTGCGAGGATTACACTTGCGGAGGACTCACCCCTTCCATGGATTATTTCCGCGAAGCCCGCAAAATATTTCCACGAGACATCTTCGTCATGATCCGCCCCCGTGCCGGTGATTATATCTTCAGCGATGCCGAATTCAACCTCATGTTGCAGGATGTAGAAAAATTCAAATCCGCCGGAGCCAATGGTTTTGTAAGTGGATTCTTTACTGCATCCGGAAAAATTCATGAAGAGCAATTGAAACGTTTTGTTCAGGCCTGTCATCCCTTACCGGTTACTTTTCATCGCTCCTTTGATCTCTTACCCGACTGGAAATCCGGACTCGATCTGCTCATCAACTGCGGCTGCGCGCGACTCCTCACTTCAGGAGATGGATCAACAGCGTTCGAAGGAAGGCTGCGATTGAAAGAGATGATGGACCATGCAGGAACAAAGCTAACCATTTTACCGGGCGGCGGAATCCGTTCTTCCAATATCCATGAAATCATTCACACCTGTCATCCCGCAGAAGTACATAGCGCAGCATTGAGTTTTTCAGCAGTTCATAACAATAATTATACTGCTGATGAGGATGAACTTCAACTTCTGCTTTCGAAATTTCAGACCGGGAATAATTAAATTACGGAGTTGTAAAATCATAAATCGTATTGGTCCCCTATTGTAACAGGTAATTTGCTCCATGTCTCAATGGTATTGCGCGATCGTATTACAATATAATAAGAGCCACCAAGTATGATATCAGGATACAATATGGTTGGGATGTAAATTACTGAAGCAAATCCAGTTGTTTTTAATATAACCGTGTCGCTCCTGATTAGATCGAATAATAGCGGATCGTAGAGTTCAACTACAATAGAGTCACAATACGTTAAACTATCGCTTAACCCGGCATTAAACAATACGGATTGCATCAAACCGGCTCCGGAATAATATCCTTCTAGGAACACCCGCAGATTTAATGTGGCCGTTGCTGTACCAAACAATATTGTTGCATCAGCATTCGTTTTTATCGATTCCCGATTTCCGACGCGATCAGTAGCACGTGAGTAAAATGAATAGGAATGTCCGCTTACTCCATGAAATACTTTGAATGTATCGGGCTGATCAGTATATAATAACTGATAAGGGCTATTATTATCAGAAACATAAATATCATAGAAAGCAATACCTGATCCACCTGCATCATCGTTTCTGACCAGCTAATTATAACAGAATCTGCCGTTGTGTTTGATGGCAATGAATCAATACTACTAGTTGGAGCAACTGCATCAATAATATTCACCCACGTGTTGGTTTCAATAGGATCATTAATATCAAAACACGATGGAGGCTTTTGCAGTGATGGAATCTCCGGTGTTAACAGGAGATTTCGCTTTGATGCTGTAGCTTACAAATCCTTGTCCGTCACCTGCTGCGTTATTAATAGGCAGTAAACCGAGCAGCGGACTGTAAGGAGCAATACCCGTATTACGATCTACAGATTGTAACACCCAAAACACTTCCCTGTTTACCACATCTATTCCTGCTGTTACATCCACATCCACACCAAGGCTATCTGTTAGTGCCAGCCTTGTTGAATAAGAACTTGAATTTGCCGGAACACTGAATACATGATTAGCAAAACCAAAATTGCCAATGTTTACTGTAAAAGGGTTTACGTTTGTGTGGAGTTTTTGACGTATAGTAACACGTTGTGCAGGAGCTGTTGCTAATAAGGAATCGTTTTCAAAATGGATGGTGTATTGCTTGTTATCATAAGGGGAAACCCATTTTGCGGAAGCTACGCCGGTAGGTCCAATAATTTCGTTAGGATCGCAACCTAATAGAACGCGTATAATATCGCACCTTACAAACCCACAACTAAGCAATAAGCAGTGGATCGGGAATTGGAAAAAATGCCAATGCACAAGAAGCAACACTTGTAACCTCGCTACTAAATCCAAACTCGCATTTAGGCATGCTCATAAGGCATTTTAAGATTGCTAAAAGAAAGCAACCTTTCTTCACATACCAGACCAGCTGCTGGTCCTTCTAATTCTGTAATGTATGCACAAGCTGGGGAACCTAATGTAACAGTCTTCCCAATCAATGCTAAACATTTCGTTCCTGACCTTCCGCATTTTACGTCTGCTAATACTTCCTCGCAAGTTTCTGTTAATTCATTAGCAAGACCACCAGACTCGCAAGTTGGAATTTCAAGATGCGGTGGCAGTCCCTGATAAAATCCCGGTGGAGTTGGAGGGTAAATGACTGGCGGAAAAGTAAAGGGTGGGACAATATAGCCTGAAGTTCCAGCCGGTGCAGGTGATAAAACAGCATTCATATTGGCTTCATCACCGCCATCTCCAGGTTCTCCTCCCGAAATGATTCCATTTCCACCGTTTCCACCGATACCTGAAAAACTTCCTCCTTTACCACCATTACCGCCACATGAATATCCATCTCCACCATTACCTCCATTGCCACCGGTAATTCCACCTTTACCTCCTTTACCACCTTTTCTTCCTGGTTGACCAGGTCCTCCTGCAAAACCATCTTCACCGGGATTTGGGATTCGTGCGATAAAGTTTAAATAGAGCGTATCGTTATTCACGGTGCTCAATGAAACTGAAAAACTACCCCCATGCAAATCATTATGTGCCGCAAATATTGAATAATCAATTAAAAATTTGTTTGCCGCATATCCGGAAATTCCACCATTGGCTATTGCAATGGGCCATCTATGATTATAGCCCGGTTCCCAAGTAGTTAGAAAGTCAATACTGGAATTATAACTGCTCAATGAACGAACATATATTATACATGGAGATGTGGGTGTACTGATAATATTAATAGCATTGGAGGTTTGCAGCAAATTCCAACCAGGATCGCGCCCGGGATTGCCATTAGGGTCATTAATTTCCCATTGGTAACCTAAATTACCTAAATTATAATTCACAAAAGAAACTATCCCGGGACTAAACCCCGGCTGAACTGTAAAATCTCCACAGGAGGCACAAGGAAAAGTAACACTTGCAAGTTCTGCCTGTGTAATTAAACCTCCAGTAACCATTTCGGCAAAAACATGGTCACGTAAAGCAACATCATTAAGAAGTAAATTTTGAACAGTAGGGAAATTAGTTAACTGGTCATAAAGATCTGGTAGTAAAGACTGACGTGTGATTTCTAACAACTGTGCATACTTTAAAATAAAACTTTCTACTGAAATTCCCTTTGCTCTAAATTTTATAGGACAATTGTCATATACCATATTACCAAGTTCTGCTGCAATATTGAATTGCTGACCTGGAGCCATATTTCTAATAATAAAAGGTATTGGTTTGTTATCTGCTATATTGGTGCAGCAACCGTTATAATCCATTGGTAACAAAGTCTGATCAATTATATCTGACAAAAGAAAACCCTCACCAAACTTGCTCACGTTTTTAACATCTACAAAGCCGTAAAAACTAATTTCTCCTTTCGCAACTGGGATATCTACATTTCCAATATTTTCAATTGTTACTGTGTACAAGACAACACTTCCTGCTTTAATTGTTTTTGGAAAAAAATCAATTTCCCCTATTGTAAACGGAGTAGCCTCTTCAACAGTAACCCCACCTGCTATCATTACTTCTGCTAAATCTGGATTTTGAGCAACAAGATCATAAGTTCCGGTTGCAACATTGGTTAAATCCCAACGCACTTTAACCGACATGCTGCTGGTAAATTCTGTTATAGTTGCCTGTGCAATTGTTGTGCTTCCATCTTTCAAATAAATATTCATTCCCTGTCGGAAACCTGCACCGTCTATAACTGTAGTTACTATTCCTTGTCCAAGATGATTAGGTGTTATGCTCAATAAACTAAAAGGCAGCGTTACAGCAAGTACATTTATATTTTGCGGATTTGGAGTAAGGGTACTTGTCTTTATTAAAACATAATAAGTGCCTGCCTGCGTTGCAGGAACTAATACACGCTGATTGGCTTTGTTCTGGCTTTGATGACGGAAATCATAATCAGTTCCAGAAGGTGTGCGGTTATAAGCAACATACATTTCATTAAAAACGGATTGATTGTCTGATGTGAGTGTAATGAGCATATCGAGGTCAACCCCAACAGTTACTTTATAATAAACCAAATCATTTGTGTTAAGCTGGTTACTGTCCGTAACATTTAGAGTGAGTGCCGCTGCATCCACTGCTGTTGTGGTAGCTGTCACAGATATGTTGTTTGCATAATTCGTTTCAAGAAGGGTATTCAGAATATTAGTTCGTCCGACTCCAAAATAATCTCCTGCATTTACATCTTTCACTTTGGTATCAAACGTGTCTATCAGTGATGCGCCCGGAGCAAGTGAAAGCAAAGCATTGCGTGTTGCAAGCACCGGATCAATTGCACTGCTGTATTGATTGTCTATTGAATAGTAAGCTGCATTTTTGACCGTGCTGCTTACAGGAATTGTTCCGCTGTTGGTGATTGTATAAGGAATTCTTACATCCTGTCCAAGCAAAAGCGAGGAAGGTAATTGCAATTGAGAAATTTGCAAATCATAAATTGGCGCAGGTAATAGGTTTACTGCAAGCGATCCGAAATTATTTCCTTCGTTCGTGTATTCATAAACCGAATCCCTGTTATCCGTTTTTAAAATCAAATATTTATTTCCCGAAAGATAAATTGGTATAGTAATCAGCACACTGTCTGTATAAGTCTGATTGACACTCAGTGATCGCACATTGGAAGTGGCTGCGAGCTGATGTGTTACACCATTAGGTGTCGGTGAGTTGGATATAAAAGCGCGATCGGAGACTGATACTGAAGGCATTGTTGCAGGACCATTATTCTTAACCGTGTAGCGCAAATAAACCGATTGACCTGCGTAAAGAGGAGCAGGAACACTCACAGCAGTTACAATCAGATCAGCAGAAGGAGTAAGCTGAATGTTAATAGGCACAATAAGAAGCGTATTGTTAAAGTTTTGATCATTATAAACACTGTTGTAATTATCCACTTTGAAAAGCAAATAATAATTTCCTGAATAACCATTTGGAATAGTTCCGCTTGAATTTACTGTATAACTCTGGCTGGATTGTAGCGCGCCCGGATGTTGAACATTACATAACTTATAATCAAAAGCGTCTATCAACTGATCTGTTGAAAGGTAAACAATGTCATTCCAGTAAGTTGCTTTTGTTGAATCAGGACCTGCATTATGAGCAGTCCAGCTAAGGCTGATTGGCTGACCTGAGTTAGCACTGCCGGGTGAAGTACTTGCAGCAATGATAAGATCACATGGTGGAACCGGAATAGGAAGAACCACCAATGAATCAAGCACTGAAAAATTATTATTCTCAAACTGATATTCGTAGTTACTATTTAAAGCATCGGTTTTCATTAAAAAATAAATCTTTACGGAACCACTGAAAGTAGGCGCAACAATACTTGCAGTTCGTGAAGTGCTATTGCCGTTTAACAATGAAGAAGTGGTGCTGCTAAAAGTAACAAAGTCAGTGCCTCCAACACTTGTATTGGAGCTTGTAAAATAGCCTATATTATCCTTCCAGGAATTATCAGTGGGTGCAGTGCCCTGGTTTGAGATTGTCCATGCTAAGTTGAATAAAGTTCCACTCATTACGGTATCCTCTGTAACATTTAAACTGCTTACAATAAGATCAGGATAAGGAGTAAGTGAAACATTTAATGCCGAAGAACGAAGAATATTATTAGCAGTATAAGTGTATTCAAACACATTGTTACCTGCATCTGTAAATACATACAGATAATATGTACCGCTGATTCCGTTTGGAATATTAACTGTATATTGTTTCGTATATGTATTACCGGGGTTGAGTGTAGTTCCCGTCGAATAAGTAATTGTTTTTAATAGAACTGATGCATTTGCATCGAATGTTGACATTGATGACAAATAAACATTATCAATCCAATAGTTAACGATTGGAGTATGGGCTCCCTGGTTTTCCACTGTGTATGAAACATTTATTGTTTGACCTGATGAGAAAGCAGATGGGACATTGATAGCAGTTGCTGCAAGATCAGCTGGCGGATATAATGTTACCTGAAGTGGAGCAGTGATTGTTCCGGAGTTATTATTCTCAGTAGTGGCTTCAAACACAACATTGGTATAATCAGTAACCACATGTAGCCATTTAGTTCCATAAAGAGAATCAGGCAATTGAACCTTAACTATTTTAGTATAAGTGCTGTCATAAAGCAAAGTGCTTACAGGGCTTGATACCAGTCTTAGCAAAGTTGCATTTGATACATTGAAATTGCTGTCGACAGAAACAAATATTGCTTCAGCCCAGTTTCCGTTTGCAGTTGTAGGATACCTGTTTTTAACAGTATAAGTCACGGAAATTGAATCAAGTCCAAATGCAGATGTGGGTGCTCCAACGGAGGTTACAATTAAATCAGGTGCAGCAGGAACTGAAATGGCAATTGGACTTGGTGCGGCTAATGAATTATTTATTTCATTGCTCTCAAGCACATTGGATACGTAACCGACAAAACTTTTCAGTACCTGAAGATCGGACACAACAAACAAATAGTAAGTACCAACATAATTAACCGGGATAAAAACAGATTCAGTTCGCAAATAGCTTTCTCCGGAATTCAGGAAAGAAAGGTTTCCAAATTCACCCACTTTCGGATCATCTGCAGGATCAAAAATATTATCAACGGAGAGATGAACCTGATCATGCCAAAAGCTACTTCCTGTTGGTCCCAAACCTGTATTTGTAACACGCCAGGTAACAGAAATGTTTGAATGAGAAAATGCACTTGTGGGAGCAGTAACAGAATCAACAATTAAATCAGGAAGTGGAACGGTTGAGAAATGTTGTGTATCACTTGCAGCAACTGCACAGGAGTTTCTTGAAAACACCTGCCATAAATAATCAGTTCCGTAACTCAGGCCTCCGATATGTGCAGTTATGTTTGCAGTATTAGCAACAGTTGGAATAACAGGTCGGGCGTTAATTGCTTTCCATACATATACATCATACACTGATGCATCAGGGGCAGGTGCCCATGAAAAATCTATTGTTGTGTTCAGATTAAAGGAATTATCTGAAGGGATCAGGTTTGAAACCGTTTGCACCGTATTTGGTTGCACTGATAATAACAATGTATCATTATAAACACAACCCGCAGCAGAGGTCCCTTGTACCGTATAATTAGTTGCAGTTGTTGGGCTTACTGTTATTGAAGGTGTGTTTGCGCCAGTGCTCCATAAAGTGGAAACACTATTGTTAAAATAGATTGTTAACGATGCTCCACTGCAAATGGCACTGATATTATTAGGTGTAATTTCAATTACAGGATCATAAGCTACGGTGTAAGATGCAGATTCTGAACAGCTATTGGCATCAGTAACTGTTACTGCATAATTGCCCGAAGTGTTTACAATTCTACTTGATGAGGTGGTGGTGTTGTTCCACAAATAAGAAATTGCAGTGGGAGCGTTTGCTGTCAGCGTTATATCTATTCCGGGGCATACCGGAGCGACTGGCAACTGGCTGATATTTAATGAAGGCAATGCATAAACAACAACGCCTGTAGAGGCTGTGCCCGTACATCCATTTGTCGCAGTAACTATTACAGAATAATTTCCATCATTGGCAACTGTAGCGTTTGCAATGGAAGGAGATGCTTGTGATGAATTATAATTATTGGGCCCGCTCCATGCATAGCTGATTAAATTCTGCCCTGTAATACTCAGCTGAATGGTGTTTCCACTGCAATAGGGACCTGAATTAAATGCGGTAACAAGTGGGGTTGATCCTGCATTTAAAACAATTGAATAATCATCAGCGCACAGTGTATTAAGGTTAGTAATGGTAACTGTATAGGTGCCGATATTCAAAACTGTTATTGAACCATTGGTTTCACCGGTTGACCATTGATAAACATAATTGGCTCCTGTGGGAAAAGCGTTCAATGTCACATTTTCTCCGGGACATACTGAAGCATTTGATGCAGAAATAGAAGCAGTGAAAGGAACACTGATATCATCAATAATTGTGTTGCAATCGTTATCCAAAGCATCACACAATTCTGTTGCTAACGGATTAACGTTGGAATTTGCATCATTGCAATCAGTGTTGTTCAGAATATATCCCGACGGTTGAATGCATGATGACAATGTAGTGTTGTTGTCTCCGTAGTTATCCAAATCATAATCCCTGTACCAGGTTGTAGGCGTATTTGTAACCACAGTAATTGAATTGGAAATTATGATATTACCATTACAAGATATTTTCAGAGTATAACTGCCTGCTATAGTAACAGTAATATTTGACGTTGTTTGACCAATAATAGTATCTCCATTATTGAACCACTGATAAACCAAATCTCCCTGAGCAGGTGTTGATAATACAACATTACTTCCTGCACAAAATGTCGTGGCACCGTTGGCGGTGATTAATGCAGCAATTCCGCCACTTACAGTTATGGTATCGAAATCAATCACACTCCAAACACCCAGATTATTTTTTGCGCGTAAAAACATAAAATGTTGACCATTACTTAAACAAGGGACCAATCTGCTTTCATTAATAAAAGTAATCGTATCATTAGGTGGCAAAGCTGAAATATCCCAATCGGTTGCGTTTCCCACACCTGGATCGGTATCAAAGAAATATTCGAGTTTAGTAATTTCTGTAACAGCATTGGTTGAAGAGGATTCCACATAAAAGGTTCGCTGGTCAATTACATTCCAAAGATTATTGCTGGTTTTTGCACGTACATACAAATTATGAATTCCACTTGCAAGTCCTGTTGTAGGAATAGAATAATTGGTTAAGGTGATTGTATCGGCAGCATTAATCGGAATATTAATTCCATTGTCAACACCGGGATCGTTATCAATAAAGTATTCTATTTTATTATTATTGATATAACCGGCAGCAATATCCTGAATATAAAATGTACGCTGATCAACAACACTCCACAGTTTACTATTGGTTTTAGCCCGAATGTATAAAGTGTGAATTCCTGCGGATAATCCAGTAACCGGAATGGAATAATTATTAAATATAACGCTATCTCCATTTGCAGCAATTAATGTTGCCAATCCTACTCCCGGATCAGTATCAAAAAAATATTCCACCCCGACAATACTTTCAGGAGCTGCTGCAACTTTTCTTATTCTATAATTATTGAAATCAGTAATGTAAACATTGCCTGAAGCATCTGTTGCAAGTTCCTTTGGATAATCAAATTGTGCATTGATACCAAGCCCACCATCACCACTGAATCCGGGTGTTCCGTTACCTGCATAAATGGAAAAATTCCTGAGGAAGTTATTTTTTACCGCATATGCAGACGGATCAGCAAAAACAAACTCCCTGAGGCATCTGTTGCCAGACCCAAAGGATTGCCGGTAACATTTGGATTTCCTGCAAAAGTTGAGATAATGCCCGAAGCGTTCACTTTTCTAACACTTGTGTTATTGGCACCGGAAATAAAAAGATTTCCTGATCCATCCACCACCAGCCTGCTCACATAAACCTAATCCAGCGTTGATTGCCTGACCACCGTCACCACTATAGGTATTTGTTCCGTTACCTGCATAAATATTAATTATTCCGGTGGAGGCTGTCACCTTTCTCACCACGAAAGCATTGTTATCAGTAATAAAAATATTACCTGCTGCATCCACAGTAATTCCGTCTATATAATCAAAAGTTGCATTCACGGCTAACCCGCCATCTCCACTATGACCAAGTGCTCCCGTACCTGCCACAGTAGTAATGATGCCGGTGGACATAGTTATTTTTCTGACTTTAACATTCTCCCCGAAGTACAAATTGCCCATTGCGTCAAGTGCTATTTGTGCAGGAGCAATCTGTGCATTCACAGCAAGCCCACCATCACCCGTAGATCCTAAAGTGCCATTCCCTGCTATGGTAGTTATTATTCCGGCAGAATTTATTTTTCTTATCCGGGCATTTGAGAAATCTGCAAAGTAAATATTTCCTAAAGCATCCGTTGCAACACCCGATACATTTCCAATCATTGCATTTGAAGCCAGTCCACCATCGCCACCAAACCCTGATGTGCCATTGCCGGCTATTGTGGTTACAATGTTTTGCGCCTCCAACTGAGTAAATACAAAAACATCAATATGACTAATTGTAATTTTCTTTTCATAACAAATTTTTTGGTTGAATAAATTTCAATCAATGGTCAATGTTTCAAGGACATGATCAATATAGAATTTATTGCGTCACCGGCTTAGTCACCATTAAATTAATATTAAGATTCCCATTAACAGGCACTGTAGTATTGGTTATAGTAAAACTGCGGATGATGGCTGAGTTAAGTGGTTCACCAGTAAGAGAGAAGTTAGAAGTACCACCATAAACACCTATTGGACCGCCGGTAGTACTTGCAGTAAGCGACGCACCTGTATGATAAGTCACGACCGGTAAAAGAAAATGCTGCACCATTAGCATTGTTTACAAATGGACTTGTGGTAACAGAAGCCATATTGTTACTACCGGTATTACCTGTTCCTGCCGGAGGCATGGTTGAACCTACATTTACATTCAGGCAGTTGGTAAATGAAGTATTGTTAATTGTACCAAAACCACTATTCTGAAAAATACAATTTTGAATGAGAGCATTTGAAACCAGGTTTAAATGGGTACTACCAATAAATGTGCAATTGTTAACAGTTAAATTACCGGTACTGCTTTGCACACCGTTGCCTGGATAAAAATACAATTGGTAATAAATGCGCTTGCAAGGAGCTGATTGGCAAAAGAACTTCACTTACAATGCAATTTTTAATTACAAGGTTTGTTGGATAAACTGCCGCTGAAAAATTTATGGAATTTCCTGTTGAACTGTAACAATCTTCAAATACCAGGTTATTCAATACCCCTGCTGTTCCTGCACTAATTATTGTAGCGAACCTAAATCCATAAAACCGACTACCACTACATCCTACATTAAGTGTTATCATTCCGCTAATGTTAGTATAAAACGCACCCACTTTATTGGTATTAAAACCACCTCCAATAATGGTAAGTTGTTTACTTAAAGAAAATGCAGTTGAATACGCTATAGAAGTGGGATGCACTAATAAAGTGTCACCGGTTAAAACGGATGCTGAAGCAACAGCATCTGATAATGTAGCAAACTGCCCCGGGTTTTGTGGTGAGTTGCTTACGCTCCATTGCGTGGCATTTACGTTTGACATTGCAATAAGCATGGCTGCGAGGAATAGGATTTGTTTTTTCATGATATTTTTTATTAAAACTGTTATTTCGTTTG
Source organism: Bacteroidota bacterium (assembly GCA_016721435.1). Taxonomy (GTDB): domain Bacteria; phylum Bacteroidota; class Bacteroidia; order AKYH767-A; family OLB10; genus JAJTFW01. The sequence goes on along the minus strand of JADKIC010000005.1, from coordinate 12,282 downwards.
AAGATTTTAATTGGAATTTTTAAAATAGTTTTATAACGTATAGTTTCTACATAGTAAATATAATTTAAAATTTGACACATGCAACTATTTTGATCAAGTTTTAACATATTGTAAATCAAGGTGCTTGCATTTATCTATGATTGAATATTCAGGTTCTATTGGTAATACACTACCTGATTTTTGTGACGCAGTAATTTATTTTCACAGTGCTACTACAACACTAAAATACCGCCGGACGAATCATTTGAACGAACCATACCAAGCAGGTGATTAATTTCCATTGTGACTTTGCACTTTAGTGTAGCTGGCTAGGAGTTAGCGGATTGCAAACATTTGGAATGGTAAAATCAACTTTTAGTTTTATTGACTCAACCGGAGAAAAATCTTATCATCCGATCTTATTGGAATTTGTGAAAGCCAAGCCAATAAAAATTTAAATTCCGGCAAATTCATTCTCAGAATGTAAATAGTAATTGAGTATATTTCAAATACCCAACTTTTGCAATAACTATTCAATCTCAACAATCAAAAGGATTAACCGGCAATCAACTTCGAAAAGCCATTCTCACAAGAATGAAAAAAATGTAGCGATGACTACACCCCCGTATGAACATACAATAAACTTCCCGGAGTCAAAAGATGAATCGCTTTCGCCATTTCTTCTCTCGGCAATGCCGGGCAACCATGACTTCGTCCGCATCGGCCATGTTCTTCAATAAAGGATTCGCTGACATAGTCCGCACCGTGAATGATGATTTCACGTGAACGTGCTTTGTCATTTAAACCTTTCTCGAGTCCCTCTAACAGCAAGGCAGGTCCGTGCTTGGGAGAGATGAATTCTTCACCGATACTATAAAATCCTTTGCTGCTCATGTGCGAAGCATCCTTGTTCGAGAAATGAATGGCGAAATTATCACCTGAGTTTTTACCGTGCGCGACCCATGTTTGCAAAATGACTTCTTTCTTTTCCAAATCAATAATATAAAAGCGTTGCTTCTCGGATCCCTGCGATAAGTCAGCAATCGCCAGCATGTGGGCATCCGGATTCCATTTTTGTACACCCTGATAAGCGATGTAGAAGGCGTCTTTTTTAATACATCCCTGCAATTGATCAAAGATTATGTCGGCATCATTCCGAGTACTTTCAACTATCCTTTTATCTGTAACGGGTAATTCAGCGAGCCCTTCTCCTATAAACAATGATTGCACGTAGAAGAAGATGTGAATGACGAGTAGCACCATGCTTTAAGGTTTCAATAGAGGTTTATTAAACGGTAATTATCGGGATATGTTATTCAATTATAATTTTATTGGGAACGCTGATTAAACGGATTTAAGGGATGGTCACGGATGTTATGGTTGATGGTCGCGGATTTGTTTGAGGGACACATTGATTTCAACTGGAAGCGTGAATTCCGGCGGATGGTACTTTCACTGTATTTCAGGAACACTTACTTTTGCCCCTCTCATCTCAAAGATACAACAGGAATCAGCCATTCTATGTAACAAATGTTAGGGAGAGAAGCTGAGAGAAATCAGGGGGCGATTCGGTTAAGTATTTGGTTTATAGTCGTTTAAATTTATTCTCGTTAAAAATCATGGAAGATCTTCGTCCTTTCTTACAAGAAACCATTGCCGACATGGCCTTCAAAAAGGTGGGTTTCGGGGATTCTCTGATCGAATCAGGTTTGCTGGATTCTATCACCCTCGTGGAGGTCATCGTGGCCATTGAGGAAAAAATCGGTAAGCCGGTGCCCCAACATTTGCTGCAAAATGAGAACTTTGAAACGATCGATACCATTGTCGATACGATTTCAAAAATAGATGCCTGATGCGCCGGATTTTTACTTTCTGTTTCATTCCTTTTTTAATTGCAGTTTTTACTGTTGCCCTTTTATCACGAATTCCGGAAGTAAAATTTTTCCTCGATAAGGGTTTTGTTGTTCCCACACAGCACGAGGGGGATCTTCGTTACATCTATAATTTTCACGGCAACAAATACCTGGAAGATGAATTTTTAAAACAACCCGATGATTCGGCTACCATTTATTTACTCGGTTCTTCTGAACTGACCTCAGGCACTAAATATCTTTCCTATCATTTTATCAGCGATCGTTTTCCGGTGAAGGTGATGGGCGTTGGACATGAGGGCAATCAATGTTTTTCCATCTATTGCCAGTTGCTAGCGAAATCAAATCTGCTGGAAGGAGCACCGGTCGTGATTATCCTTTCTCCGGGATGGTTTGAAGCAAAGCCTGCACGAGGAACTACCTCCGCTGTTTTTCTGGAGTATAATTCCGAGGCATTTATGAGAGGACTGCATCACTACACTGTGGAAGATCGGTTTAAACACTATGCGTACGCCGGTATTTCACACTTTTATGATGAACTAAATGCTCCCGCCGCCGCTTACCGAAAAGCCAATATCGCCTACCGTTCTTCACTTTCATTTTACCATCGTATTTGGTGTTCCCCCGTTTTTACATGGAATACGATTATCGATAAAATAAAAGATTCTCCTACGCAGTATGCACCTCATCTATATTACGGCAGAGGGTCTTTTGAAACAGAGGTTGAACCTGTGGCTTGTGCCATCAACTGGGATAGTCTGCTAACGATCACGAAGGATTCCACATTGGCTCACGCAACAAACAATTCACTCGGAATAGAGAATGAATATTACTCCACCTATATTAACGGAAAGAAAGGAAAAATTCAACAGGTAGCGGAGCAGTACAATACCGAGATGAAGGATTTCCGCATGTTGGTGGAATTGCTAAAGAGTAAGAATGCAAAAGCTTCCTTCATCATCTCTCCGTTGAATCCATATTATTTTACCACACTTCCAAAATTGCAACCTACAGTAGATACACTCGCGGCAGTGCTGCAACGAAATGATTTTCCGGTGCTGAATCTATTCACGAGTGATACTACTAACTATAATAAAGCCCTCCTCAGTGATGTGATGCACATGAGCGATTATGGATGGCTGCAGGTAAATCGGTTTATCATCAACACCTACGGACTATGCAAATAAAATCTGATCGGCTACGGTATATACTTCGCCTCGTCCTGCACGTAGCGATTGGGGTTATTCTGTATGCCCTGTACTCTCCGCATAACCCGCATCCCAATAATCAAACCGGGTCTTCCATTCAATTCGTTTACCAGCAATTCTGATATGATCCCTTTCAGCAGCAGCGATTTCTTTTTAGTGATGGCGATCTTCATCGCTCTGCTGGCATTGGTGAAAAAAATGGCACCGGAGAAAACCTATCGTGAATGTCTCTTTGTACTCAATGCCACTTTCCTGCTGGTGTTTTATCCCGATCCCTTACTCTATTTTTCGTTCATCGTCTACTCGTATGCCATCACCTGGCTCTTCGGTAAGAAGTTGCATTTGCCCTTGAAAATATACGGTATCCTCGCCTTGTTGTTGCCCATGCTGCTCGTGAAGTTTAATATCCGTTTCTCGGCTTATCCTTTTGAATTGAATTATATCCTCTCCTTCGCCGGACTCTCTTATGCCAGCTTCCGTACGATGAGTTATTTTATGGATAAGGATCCCAAGGCAGACATGGCAGATCCTGTTTCCTATTTCAATTATTTATCGTTCACGCCTACGTTACTGATCGGTCCCATCGATCGCTTTGCGCATTTCAAAGCATCACAGGACAAAGGATTCTCATCTATAACATCAGCTAATTTTATTGCAGGATGGAATGATCTGATAAAGGGTATCGCCTTTAAGTATATTATTGCGGAGGCCATTGACCGTTATTGGCTGAATATTTTTCCTGCTGATAGTAGTGCACTCCCGCACATGGCCAGCACGATGTATGCCTATTATGCGTATCTCTTCTTCGATTTCGCCGGTTATTCCTCCATGGCTATCGGTATCGGTAAGATGATGGGCATGCAGGTGCCGGTCAACTTTACGAATCCCTTTCTGGCGGTGAATCCCCAGGATTTCTGGAGAAGATTTCACATTACATTGGGTGCATGGTTAAAGGATTATTTCTTTACACCGCTCTTCTTGTGGCTGAGTCGTTTTAAATCCCTGAAACCTTATTCACTGGCAAAGCAAAATTTCACACTCACCATGACCTTCCTGCTGATGGGTTGTTGGAATGGTTTCAAATGGAATTTTATGTTGAGCGGATTACTCTTTGGCTTGTACTCAGCTTTTCATAACTGGTATGTGGTAAGATGTAAAAAGGCGCGGAAAAGATATTATCTTCGGTCAGTTGAATCCAACGGCGGTCAGGATCCTCAGCATCTTCATCATGATTCATCTGGTCGCTATATCTTTGTATATCTTCAGCGGACGATGTCCCTATATTTAAACGCATGCGCTTCGACTTTCATCAAAGTAAATTCACAGAGACAGAAATCCATCCGGAGAAGCTGGCTTTGTCGGGCAGCGATGCGGATTGTTCCTGGCAGGAACTCTATGAGAGAAACCGAGAAACTTTCTGAAACACTTTTGTTATTAAATATTCCCGCCGGTGAGCCGGTCATTATTTACGGTCATAAGGAAGCGTGGTTTGCTATTGCCATGCTGGCTTGCTATCATTCTAAAACAACGTATACACCTATAGATAAAATTTATCCGGAGGAACGGGTGAAGCGCATCATGGAAATTACCAAAGCGCAGATCGTCATCAACTGTACCGGTACTGCCTTACCGTTAGCATTGCCTTGCGCGATTGAGATCAGCGCGAAGGGAAAAGTGATTCCTCATAAGTCACCGCAGCATAATCGTCCGAGGAAGGAGTTTGGACAAGATGTACTCCAATACATCATGTTTACTTCCGGCTCAACAGGTGAACCAAAAGGTGTGCAGATATTGCGTTCTTCGGTGCTTACTTTTGTAGATTGGTCGACCACCGCCTTTGGTTTTAGCAGTAAAGATGTTTTCCTGAATCAGGCACCGTTTACCTTCGATGTTTCCTTATGTGATTTACTCAACGCCTTTGCATTGGGAGGGACCCTGGTATTAAGTGCGGCAGAGTTGACAAAGGATCAGGATGCATTTTTAAATCGGGTGATTCATTATAAATGCACCGTCTGGACCAGTACACCTTCCTTCGTCTTTATCTATCTCCGCCATCCCTTCTTCACCAGTGGCACCATGCCTGATTTACGCACTTTTCTTTTTATGGGAGAAGAGTTGCCTTCCCGCACCTGCACGACCATCCACACAAAATTTCCGGAGAGCAGAGTGCTCAATGCCTACGGACCTACAGAAGCCACCATCGTCACCACACTCGTCAAGATCACGCCAAAGATAGCTACACAGCAAGCATCAGTGCCTATTGGTTTTCCTATGCCCGCGAGTACATTGCTGATTGATAACGGTGGCGGAGATACCAAGGAAGGAGAACTCATCATTGTCGGACCCCATGTTTCACCGGGCTATTTCAATCGGGATGATTTAAACGAGAAGAAATTTTATACCCACAAAGGTCAGCGTGCCTTTCGAACGGGTGATGTAGCTTATTATGAGCAGGGGATGATTTATTTTCTGGGAAGAAATGACGATCAGGTAAAGTTGCACGGCTTCCGCATCGAGCTGGACGAAATTTCTCACGTCTTATGTGAGCATGCAGAAATTGATGAAGCCGTAACCGTTCCATTGAAAAGAAACAATGAAGTAAAGAAGATCATCAGCTTTGTAAAGTCATCCAAACATACCATTGGCGTTGATCTTAGAGAAACTGTTTTACCGATGCTCTCGAGTCGTCTGCCCTATTATATGATTCCTGCAGAAGTGATCGTCATAGATGATTTTCCGTACAACGTCTCCCATAAAATTGACAAGAACAAGTTGGTGGAGATGTATATGGAAGGTTTGAGATAATATTATCGGTTGGATGGGACAGGTTACCAACAAGTACAGGGTATATTCGAAATATTTTATTTAAAGTAGTTGCTACTTCAACTCCTTAATACGCTCATACAATTTCACAAGTGAAGTGAGTAGTTCTTCAGTAGATGATAGTATCTGGTAATGGTTCTGTCCGAACATTTGAGGGAGATAATATTTCGCCACAGCTTCTATGGCCAATGCATAGGAGTTGATGTTTACTGCGTTCAGTTCACGGAGGGATTGTTTGATATCTTCTATACCGTATTTACCTTCATAGCGGTCATAGTCGTTGGGTTTACCATCACTGAGAAGAATCAGCCATTTGCTTTTGGACGATCTTTCTTCCAGTAGTTTTCCTGCATGTCGTATTGCTGTGCCGATGCGTGTAAATCCTGCGGGTTCAATAGCGCCGATGTTATTCCTGGCTTTCTCCCAGTTCTTTTCAAATCCTTTCAATACCTGAAAGCTGGAATGGTTTCGCGTGTTAGAGTGAAAGGCGGAGATGCAGAAAGCAATTCTGAATTCATGCAATATTTCGCCGAACAGTATGGAGATTTGTTTTTCGATGTCTATAACTCTGTTGCCATCCACATAACCATCACTCGACAGACTTGTATCCAACAGCAACAGAATTGAAATTTCTTTTTCTTTCTTTCGGTTGGAGAGATAAATATTTTCAGATGGGGTATGGCCGGAGATGATGTCCGTGAAAAAGTCAGTAACGCTGTCGATATCGAGTTCATTGCCCTGAGGCTGTCTGCGCTGCAACTGATACCTGTTGTTGACATTGCTGAGCATTTTACGCAGTCCGTTCAGGATCACCCTGTAGTCATGTATGGTTTTGTGGTAGTAAGCTTCATCAGCTGATTGTACCACTTGCGGATAAAGTTTACAAAACCCTGATTTGTATTTCTTCTTTTTATAATCCCATTCATCGTAAAGTATGGATTCGCTTTCTTCGTTATCAGAGGCGCTTTCTGAGACATTAGTATTTTCTAAAAAATCCGATTGATAGACAGAGTGTACCATGTCATCCACACGAATTGTAAATTTGAGATTCAGTTCATCAAGTGCATCCTTATGACTCTCCAGCTCATCTTCGCCGTCAAAGTCACGCCAGGTACCGTTGAATTCATCCGCTGTATCTACCTTTTCAAAATTATGTGTCAGCACATAGTCTTCCTGCGCTTTTTTATCTACTGTAATTGTTTTAATTTCTTCTACCGCTTTTGATTTAATGATGGTTTGCGGTTTAACCGTTGTAGCACTCCGTATTTTATCGGGTAAATTCTGAAGCAGGTTTTTGTCGGTATTTTCTTCTTCATTGCGCATCAATCGTCCATAGAGCCAGGAGGTATCTATGACGTTTTCTCTATCAGCCTTTGCAGTCAGAATGCGTAAAAAATCACTATGCATTGTTTCACATACCGGATATTCTGAAAAAGAGCGGGAAGTATATTTTCTGAGGATTTCAATGCTATTTGTCTTTCGTCGGTAACAACGGCATCTGTAAAAGTATGCAGGTTGATTTGGAGATGTTGCTGCACGGATAAATACAATACCCTGAAATAGTAAAAGGCGAGGTTGATTTCTTTATCGTTAAACAAGTCGCATTTAGCAGGAAGAAAGAAAACATTATTTTTATAGCCACCTTCACGCTCAGCAGGCAGGATTTCGACCGGATTTCCACTCACCGCTTTTGCGATTAAAGCCAGGCGAATATGAATCCGGTCGAGGTAAATAATGCGGTCACTGCGCGTTTGCTCATTCAGTTTTTTCAATCTGAAATACCTGCTGATACGCCCATAAAGAAATTCATCGAAGGCCATCCTACTTAGATCATCAGATTGGCAAGGTCACATAATGCATCAACTACTTCACGATCATCGGAGAGTGGTTCTATCATGGCCACCTTTACGGAGAGCCTTTTTGGGAGTCCGCTATGAATGAGTTTCGCACTATCAACCAGCAATCGGGTAGAGACAGTTTCTGTCAGCCCCATTTCTTTGAGGTTACGGATTTTATTCGCGATAGCAACGAGCTTTTTGGCACTGTCGGGGTCGACACCGGTTTCCTGAGTGAGTATTTCCGCTTCCATATTTTCATCGGGATAGTTAAAGTGAAGCGCAACGAATCGTTGGCGTGTAGATGGTTTCAACTCTTTAAATCCCCTTTGGTAACCCGGATTGAAGGAGGCTACCAGCATAAAGTCTTCGTGTGCTTTAAATGTTTCTCCCAGTTTATCGATGAACAACTCACGTCGGTGATCGGTCAATGGATGTATAGCGACGATAACGTCAGGGCGCGCTTCGGCTACTTCGTCCAGGTAGAGTATCGCTCCCTGTTTTACAGCAGTGGTCAACGGACCATCCAGCCAAATCGTTTCTGCTCCTTTAATGATAAACCTGCCGATGAGATCAGTGGAAGATGTTTCTTCATGGCAACTGATTGTGATTAATTTTTTCCCTAGTGTGCTTGCCATATACTCTACAAACCTGGATTTGCCGGATCCCGTAGGTCCTTTCAGCAAGACGGGAAGTTTATTTTTAAAAGAACTATTGAATACCTCGACTTCCTTTCCGGTCGATTTATAATACGGTAATGTTTTGATGTTGTCCAATGAGATAGGTGTAAGGAGTGCTTTTGAATCTATGTAATGCATATGAAGTTTTATTGAAGTAGTCCAATATATTTCTTGTCAGAGTCGGGTCTGATGATGAGCATCAGGTATGCCCAGTTCTGCAGTTTGTCAGCGTTAATTGTTTTGTGTAAAAATTCTATCGTTTCAGTGGATAAATAATGACTATAGCCACCCTGAACGGATACCGCAGAATTGATGATGAAACCAAAGCTAAAATCAATTTCATTACCAAGATTGCCGCTTAATTTTTTACTGCTTTTATATATGGCAGCATTGGCCGCGAAGGAATGCACATCAACGGAAGTAAAGAAGTTGGCATTGATGTCAAACCGTAAACGAAAATAAATATCATTTAATCCTACAGATTTTTCATGACGACCTCCTACAAAAAAATAGTCCATGTACCCGTTGTGTGCATGATTAGTTCCATACATTGGTGAGAAGGATGATTTTTCTTTGGTCGTATCATTGTTATCTGTTCCACTTATTATTTCTATACCTGCAGTTAATCTTAAACTTTGTTTATTTATTTCATTCAACTTGAATAGATGGCTGATTTGGAAGTTGGCATCGTAGGCGCTTACATCGTTGTCAGCGATATCTTTTCCGGTTTGGTAATAGGCAAATGAAGAAAACGTTGTATTGGATAATTTGTATTTGAGGGTTGGGATACCGTAGGTTTGGGTATACCGGACTTCTTTTTTTGTGATTTTGCTTCCTGTAGAATCATAAGCAACATATTGAAGACCATTATTCCAGAATAGCACCGAAATCTCCATCTTTGAAAGTTTTTTTTCATATCGGGCGAAGATGGCGTTCTTATATTGATTGGCCATCATGTAAGTATTCCCTGAAAGAGCTTCTCCATCTTGATTGTATCCTGCACCAAAATGAAGTGCTGACGAATTTCGTTCGTATTTTATAAGTGCGAAATCATGCGCTCTTCCCTGAAGCGCCCAATCAAGATTTCCGAGGAATCTTGCGTTGTCATAATTCAACTCCTGCCTTCCGAGTTTAAATGACCAGGAGCTGCCAACTTTTATTTCTCCCCATGCTTCGTGTACGGATAGGAATCCATCGCTAAGTTTGATCTGTGGCGTATTTCCCCATGTCCTGATATCCTGAATGCTCATATAGAAGTTTAGATGATCCAACTTATATGAACCCTGCAACCGAAGACGTTGGCTGATGAATGTAGAGGGGCTTAGTGAATCTTCAATTAGTTTTCCATAGCCATGCCTGTATTCACCCCGTTGTACGAGCTGACCACCAATGCGAAACTGCGCAGTAGCGGTTGTCGATACCAATGGAAGGAGGAGAGCTGTTATACAAATTATATATAGACGAGAATAAATATTCATAAGTTTAATTTTTCACTGTTTCAATAATTTTATTGATCGTTTCTTTGTTATTTACTCCCAATCCTTCCTGCTGAAAGACCATTTCACCACTTCTGTCAATCACGCTGATTATATTTGAATGTGAAAAGTCAAGTGGTGAAATTTCCTTGTATTTTACTGCCATCACATTTGCAAATTCGCGGGTATCGCTTTCTGTTGCTTGCAGGAAAATCCAATGTGACGCATCCATTTTGTTGGCTTTTGCAAAACGTTTTAACCTTCCCGGTTTGTCGGTTTTTGGATCAATACTAATTAAGACAAAGGTTAAATCATTCATATAGTTTTTTGCAATCTGGGATTCAATATCTCTCATGTCGGCTACTAGTCGTGGACAAGCCGCCTTGCAGGAAGTGTAAATCATCACCATGACCAGCACTTTTCCTTGCAGATCTCTTAACTTAATTTGTGAGCTATCTTGCGTATTCCATACGGTTTGCAAATTGAAAATCGAATTTTCACTAAGTTTCTTATCAATGTTAGTATTTGAATCATTTTGTATTTTACTACAAGAGCAAACTAATGCAAAGTAAAGCAAGACGAGTAAATAGTTTTTTGTTCTCATTTTGTGATAAGCGTATCTTTTACACATCTGAATCCAAGATTCTGAATGGAGTATTTTGCTTTCAAACTTCCACGGAAAGCGTAACGCATAAATGCAGCGTAATTCATGAGATCATTGGCTCCTTCTGATCCCGAACCACAGAATAGGAGGGGGTCGTTAGTAACATCTTTTCGTGACTCACCGGAGATCATTACGGAGTTAAAGTCCATCGTCCATTCCCAAACTAAACCATGCATGTCATAAACACCCCAGTAGTTTTGGAATGTGCTTCCAACCTTCTTGGTATTTGTGCGTGGTTTTTCATACCAGTCAAGGATATACTGATTGAAGGTCTTCAAAGCTCTGGCATCGGGCATATCCTGATTGGCCATGGCAATATATTCCCATTCATCAACGGTTGGTAATCTTTCGCCACGACATTCACAATAAGCTTTTGCTGCAAACCAGGATATATTTGTTACCGGAGAAGTACTGTCAGTCATAAAGGGAAGAGTGGTGTCATTGGGCCATTCCACAAGGTAATTCTCATCACCATAAAGGGATTTTAATTTCGATTTGCGCCAGCGTTTATTTTTTTGGACATGTTCCAGAAAACGGATATTCGTGACCGGATGTACATCTACCAACAGATTACTGACATGTACAGTAATCGAATCTTTTCCATACAACGGGAAGTAGTCGCCGGCAGTAACTAGAACTTTTGCGCTGGAGGAACCGGCTACAGTGTCTCTATTCGATATCACTTCAATAGTGACATCAGCCTGCATATACTGATCCTTCCTGTTTTTCTCTGATTTTTCACAGGCAATCAGTATACACAAGCCAATTGTCATTCCAAGTGTACCTTTACACTTCATTTTTTCCTTCTTTTCGCTACCATTTCAGGTGTAACTTCTTTTTTGCTATTGCTCCAGGAGCTATAGACATAAGTCAACACATTGGCGATTTCTTCGTCGCTTAATTCCTGCTTGGTCATTACGCTGTTGTATTTTTTCCCATTTACAGTTATTTCACCGGTTTTGCCATGAAGAACAATATCAATAGCGCGTTCAACATCTGCATTCAGATAGTCGGAACCGGCAAGAGGAGGGAAGGCATTGGGTAAACCTTGTCCTTCGGCCTGATGACATGCGAAGCACGTACGCATATATGCTTGTTTTCCCATGGCAATTCGTTCTGTAATATTCGCTGCTTTTTTCGTCTCTGCCTTACCGTTATCAGATGGCATGGATTGAATGGCGCTACCTTCAGGATTGTAAATACCTTCCTGCTGTTTACCGGAGTAGAGAATTTTATTCTCATCACCACTTACTTTCAGCATGCCCAATGAGCCTTTATTAAATGTTCGGAAGATGGAGTGATCTACAATGATGAATGTGCCCGGTACATCTACTTTAAAATCAACAATGGCTGATCCTCCTGCAGGAATTAAAGTCGTTTGAACATCTTTGTTGATAAGTGTCCCTCCTTCAACATGTACATTATCAAAGATTTCTCCAATGACGTGAAAGGAAGAAACAAGATTTGGTCCACAATTACCCACGTATAGTCGTACACGCTCACCCACATTTGCAGTGATGGCTTTATCACCGGCAAGAGCTCCAACACTTCCGTTGAAGACCACATATTCAGGTTGCTCTTTTATTGCCTTCTTCATATCAAAAGATTGCAGACCGCTTTCACCATTTTCACCCTGCGTATAAAAATCGCCTTGCATGATATAATATTCCTTATCCACTGTTGGAAGTCCGCCCGCAGGTTCAACCAGAATAAGACCATACATGCCATTCGCGATATGCATTCCGAC